>NZ_CP187186.1:4705000-4784854 GCF_049665575.1 Aeromonas oralensis | reverse complement strand
TCACGCTTGTCGCGTTGAGGAGGCGCATATTACGCCTCTCACTTCGAAAGTCAAGCGATTGTTTTCGCTTTTCTTTCGGCGCCCACTTCGCAAGGAAGCTGGCTCATCAGGTTGGCGTGTTCTGCCGTGCTGGTAGGGGCGCATTATAGGGAGCCGCGCCGCGATGACAAGGGCTTTTTGCAAAAAATGGCATTTTTTGGCTTCCAACAGTTCAAACGCCTATTTATCCAACAAAAAGCCCCGCAACCGCGGGGCTCAGGCCATTCAGGACGATGGGTTGCTATCTTTTTGACCAGAATTCCTGGGCAAAGCCACGCACTTTTTCCCAATCGGTAAACTCGAGGTCCTTGCTGGTATCCGTACTGCCACCGGTGATCTTCATGATCAGCTGGATAATGCGGGTCTGCCACCAGTTATAGCGGGAGTACTGCAATGCACCGGCAAACACCCCCAGGGTTTTCGGCTTCCAGGGGGAGAGGCGTAGAAACTTCTTCATATAGGCGTTGGTTTGCGGGGTCTGCTTCTCCGGCTTGCGAGCCGTCAGGTTGACGCAGAAGAAGGCAGCGTTGGCCACTTCCAGCTGTTCGTGATGAGCGTGAATAAAGCTGAACAGGCTGGGATGGAAATTGCCATAACGAATGGAGGCACCGATCAGCACCTTCTTGAATTTGCTGAGGTTGCACTTCGGCAGGCTGTGCAGATCCTGCATCACCACCTCGCAACCCTCGATCTCTGCCAGCATGGCATCGACGATCTTTCGTGTTTGCCCGTCACGGGAAGAATAAAGCACCAGAATCTTGTCCATACCAACCTCAACTACGCCAGAATGCAGGGGTAAACAGTACCAGAAGAGTGAAGATTTCCAATCGGCCAAACAGCATGGCGACGACCAGTATCCATTGTGCCGTTGCCGAGATCTTGCCGAAGTTAGCCGACACCTCGCCCAGCCCAGGCCCCACGTTGGTAAACGCAGCCGCCACGGCGGAGAAGGCGGTCACCTCGTTCAAGCCGGTCATCAACAGCAACAGCATAAAGATGAAGAACAGAATGATGTAGGTGGCAAAGTAGCCCCACACCGCCTCCACGATCCGCTCAGGCACGGCACGACGACCCAGCTTGAGGGTATAGATGGCGCGCGGGTGCACCAGCCGCTTCAGTTCGCGCATCCCCTGCAGGAACAGGATCATGAAGCGCATCACCTTGATGCCGCCTCCGGTACTGCCGGCGCAGCAGCCGATGAAGGCGGAGAACATCAGCAGCATTGGTAGAAAGGAGGGCCACTCCGCATAGCTGGTCGTGCTGTAGCCGGTGGTCGTGCCCAGCGACACCGCCTGAAACAGACCGTGGTTGAGCGCCTCCTGCCAGGTGGCGTAATGACCGTGAAACAACAGGGAAACGAAGCAGATCAGCACCAACACGCACTGGATGCTCAGAAATACCTTTAACTCAGAGTCGCGCAGATAGTTGCTCAGCCGTACCGGCTTGTGGGCGAACACCATGAAGTGCAGGGCAAAGTTGACGCTCGCCAGCAGCAGAAACACCACAGTGATCAGGTTGATGGCCGGGCTGTTGAAAAAGCCGATGCTGGCGTCGTGGGTCGAGAAGCCGCCCACCGACAGGGTGGAGAAAGAGTGGCAGATGGCATCGAACAGGGTCATGCCCGCCATCCAATACGCCAGGGCACAGAGGGAGGTGAGCAACAGATAGATGAACCAAAGCGCCTTGGCCGTCTCGGCGATGCGCGGGGTGACCTTGTTGTCCTTGACCGGCCCCGGAATTTCGGCGCGATAGAGCTGCATGCCCCCAATGCCGAGAAGCGGCAGTATGGCCACCGCCAGCACTATGATCCCCATGCCCCCCAGCCACTGCAGCAGCTGGCGATAGAACAGAAACGCCTTGGGCAGGTTATCCAGCCCTGTGAGCACGGTCGCCCCCGTGGTGGTCAGGCCGGAAAAAGACTCAAAGAAGGCCTCAGATACCGTCATGCCGGGCACCTCTCCCAGCAGGAACGGCAAGGCCCCCACGCTGCCCAGCACCACCCAGAACAGCACGACGATGAGGAAGCCTTCCTTGGATCTGAGATCTTTCTTCTGATGGCGGTTGGGAAACCAGAGCGCGGCACCGAGCAGCAGGGCGATGAAGAAGGAGTTGACGAACTCGGCACCACCGCCATCACGATAGCCAAAGGCGACCAGCGCGGGCAGCAACATGGTCGAACTGAACAGCGCGACCAGCAGGCCAACGATACGAATGATGCTCAGAATCTGCATTCCGGCTCCCTCTTCAGACTAAAAGAGCGATGGATTCTAGCCATCTAAGGGACGAAGGGATACCCGACCCTGGGTTCGGTCGGTCAATTCCTGTGCGATTCTGCTCCAAACAGCGGATTCCCACGCCACCTGCAGGGTGACGCTGGCGCCGTAGTCGGCTGCCAGCAACTGGCCCTGATGCGCCTGGATTAGCGCTTCTACCGCTCCCATATCGGTATAGTCGCACTGGATGAGGGAGGCTGTCTGCTGGCGCTTGATACGGGTTTCGAGCTGCTTGAGGGCGGCGCCCACGCCACCGCCATAGGCCTTGACCAGGCCGCCGGTGCCCAGCAGTACCCCACCGTAATAGCGCACCACCACGGCGGCGATCTCCCCGAGACCGGCCCCCATCAGCTGGGCCAGCATGGGCTTGCCAGCGGTACCCGAGGGCTCGCCGTCATCGCTGAAACCGTACACCTGACTGTCCTGCGGGGCACCGGCAACAAAGGCCCAGCAGTGATGCCGGGCCCCGGGATGTTGCTGTTTTATCTCGCCGATCCAGGCTTTGGCAGCCTCTACGGTCGGCGTGTGGGCAATATAAGTGGTGAAGCGGCTCTTCTTGATCTCTTCACTCACCTCCAGCGGTGCAGCCGGTATGGAATAATCTGCCGCCATCAGAGCCCTGCTTGTCTGGTCAGGTTTTCCACCCCGTTGGCGTGCAGCACCACGTTGTCTTCGATGCGGATGCCGCCATAGGGGCGCAGCGCCTCGACCTTGTTCCAGTTGACCCGCTTGCCCTGTTCACCGAGGCGCAGCGGCTCCAGCAGGCTGTCGATGAAGTAGAGACCCGGCTCGATGGTGAACACCTGGCCCACTTCCATCACCCGGGTGCAGCGCAGATAGGGGAACTGTTCGGGGGCAGACAGGTGGGTACCGCGCTCATCCTGCATGAAGCCGCCGGCATCGTGTACCTGCAGGCCGAGGAAGTGGCCGAGACCGTGGGGGAAGAAGACATTGGTCACCCCGGTATGGATCATCTCGTCCACCGACATGTCTACCAGCTCGGTGGCTTGCAGCAGGCGCGCCAGTCGGTGGTGCATCTGCAGATGCAGCTCGCTGTAACGGCGACCCGGCTTGATCTCCTCGATGACCTCCTGCTGCTGGGCATCCAGCGCCGCAATCAGATCGGCAAACTCACCGCGGCGCCAGGCCCAGGTCCGGGTTATGTCGGAGGCATAGCCGTGCACATCCACACCGGCGTCGATGAGGAAGGAGTAGCGCTCCGCATCGGGCACCCGCTGGGCGGAGAGGTGGGTGTAGTGCAGGATGGCCGCATTACGGTTGATGGCGACGATATTGCCGTAGGGCGCCTCATTGGCCCCCTGCCCGACCGCCTTCATGTAGGCCAGGTTGATCTCGAACTCGCTCGCCCCCGCCATGAAGGAGTCCTTGGCCGCAATGTGGCCGCGTACCCCGATGCGGTTGGCATCGCGCAGGCATTCCAGCTCATAGGCCGTCTTGTAGGCGCGATGATAATGCAGATAGTTGAGCACCGCCTCCGGATTGGGCTGGCCCAGCCCCAGCAGCTCGGCCACCTCCAGGTGGCCGCCCAGATAGGCCCACTCCTGCTTGTTGGCCGGCAGGTGATCAGCAACCTGCTCCGGTCGAGTCAGGAAGCGGATGTCGAAGAAGTCGACCCAGAAGGTGTTGGGCAGCTCCGCTACCTTGTGCCAGAAATCCACCGGCCGGTAGAACAGCAGCACCGGTTTGTTCACGCCGTCCACCAGCAACCAGCAGTGAGGATTGTCCAGCACCGGCAACCAGGCCTTGAACTGGGGGTTCACCTTGAAGGGGTAATCCTGATCATCGAGGAAGATGCGGTGGGTCTGGCCGGAGTGGATGGCCAGACCGCTCAGTCCCTGCTGTTGCAGTATGTCGCGGGTGCGCTGCTGCAAGGTGTCGAGGTGCTGGGCAAAAAGTTGGCTGTAGCTGCTCATGGCGTCCTGCTCCGGGAGAAATGTGGTTTCAGCATAACATCAAGCGAATCAAGGCTCGAACCGTCAAGCAATCGCTTCGTGAGGTAACGCATACGTTACAAGGCTTTTGTTATGAAACAAAAACCAACCATTAACAAATAAAAAACAATTCAATACACTGCCGGTAGATACATGCAGTCAGGGACTACTCATGCACAACCTTTGCCTGTGGCAACCGGATCAGGAGCGGATTCAGCAATCCAACCTCCAGCACTTCATGGCCGAGGTCAACCGCTTCCACGGCCTGCAGCTGCACAGCTACGCCCAGCTCTACCAGTGGTCGGTGGAGAAGACAACCCGTTTCTGGCCGCTGGTGTGGCAGCACTGCGGCGTCAAGGGCGAGCTCGGCAACATAGTGGCAGAGAACCGCCAGGAGATGCAGCGCACCCGCTGGTTCCCGGACAGCCGGCTCAACTTCGCCGAAAACCTGCTGCGCCGCCAGGATGACACGCCGGCCATCATCTCCCGCATCGAAGGGAGCCCCAGCCAGCTCTTGAGCTGGCGCGAGCTGGCGGATCAGGTCGCCAGGCTGGCCCAGTGGCTGCGTGGCCAGGGAATCGGCCGGGGCGATGTGGTGGCGGCCTACCTGCCCAATATCCCGCAAACCGTGGTGGCCATGCTGGCGACCACCAGCCTGGGGGCGATCTGGACCTCCACCAGCCCCGATTTCGGCGAAGCCAGCGTGGTGGAGCGCTTCGGCCAGACCCGGCCGCGTGTGTTGTTTGCGGTGGATGGCTATCGCTACAACGGCAAGGCCATCGACATTCAGGACAAAGTGGCAGGGGTTGTCAGCCAGATTGACAGCATAGAGCAGACAGTCATGATCCCCCTGCTGGGCCACCCCCTGCAGCTTGGCCACGACTGGTGCCAGATCCTGGCCGGTCAGCCGGATGCCAGCCTGCAGTTCGAGCCCATGGCCTTCAATGACCCGCTCTACATCCTCTATTCGTCCGGCACCACCGGCAAGCCCAAGTGCATCGTGCACGGCATCGGCGGCACCCTGCTGCAACATCTGAAAGAGCACCAGCTACACTGCGACATCAAGCCGGGGGAACGCATCTTCTACTTCACCACCTGCGGCTGGATGATGTGGAACTGGCTGGTGAGCGCCCTCGCCTCCGGCGCTACCCTGGTGCTCTACGACGGCTCCCCCTTCTACCCGGACGGCAACGTGTTGTGGGATCTCGCCCGCGACGAAGAGGTCGCCCTGTTCGGCACCTCGGCCAAATACCTGGATGCGCTGCACAAGCAGGGTTATGCCCCGATCAAGACCCACCAGCTGCCGCAGTTGCGGCTTATCTGCAGCACCGGCTCCGTGCTGTCGCCGGAGGGGTTCGACTACGTCTATCAGCAGATCAAGCGGGATGTGCAGCTCAGCTCCATCTCCGGTGGCACCGACATCTGCTCATGCTTCGTCATCGGCAACCCCATCAGCCCCATCTACCGCGGCGAGAGCCAGGGACGCGGCCTCGGCCTCGCGGTACAGGTATTCAACGAAGCAGGCCAGCCGGTGCAGGGGGAAAAAGGCGAGCTGGTCTGTACCAAGCCCTTCCCGGCCCAGCCCATCGGCTTCTGGGGAGACGCCAGCGGCGACAAGTACCACGCCGCCTATTTTGAACGGTTCGACAACATCTGGTGCCATGGCGACTGGATCGAGCTGACCCCGACCGGCGGCATCCTGTTCTACGGTCGCTCCGACGCTACCCTCAACCCGGGCGGCGTGCGCATCGGCACCAGCGAGATTTACCGCTACGTCGAGCAGCTGGAGGAAGTAGAAGAGAGCATCGTCATCGGCCAGCAGTGGCAACAGGACGAGCGGGTGGTGCTGTTCGTCAAGCTCAAGCCAGGCCTCATGCTGGACGAAACGCTGCGTGAGCGCATCCGCCAGCAGGTGCGCCTGCACTGCACCGCCCGTCACGTGCCGGCCCGCATCCTGCAGGTGGACGCCATTCCGCGCACCAAATCCGGCAAAATAGTGGAGCTGGCGGTGCGGGAAGTAGTGCACAACCGGCCCGTCAACAACACCCACGCCCTCGCCGATCCCGAGGTGCTGAGCCAGTATCGCGACCGGCCCGAGCTGGCCAGCTGAGGCCACACAAGGTTAATAAAGGCGTCATCAGACGCCTTTATTTTGGTTGTTAATCTGAGGCGAGCTTTTACTCGAGATCTGTTAAACGAATGTTTTAAATAGGTGTTGAAATTGTCTTATTTTGGATCAATAGTGAGCCTCGCCCCCTGCTGGGGATAAAGGAGCACCACCCCCCACCATGTGGGAACAAGGAGACACTCTCATGATCTACCAAGGCGAAACCCTGACGGTCAGCTACCTCGAAGACGGCATTGCCGAGCTGAGGTTCGATGCTCCGGGTTCAGTCAACAAGCTGGATCGCGCCACCCTGCTCTCCCTGAGCGAAGCGATCGCCGCATTACAACAAGAACGTGAACTAAAAGGTCTGATCCTCACCTCCGGCAAAGACGCCTTCATCGTCGGCGCCGACATTACCGAATTCCTGGAACTGTTCGATCTGCCGCAGGCTGATCTGCTCGGCTGGTTGAAAAAGGCCAACGACATCTTCAACGCCATCGAAGACCTGCCGGTTCCGACCCTCTCCGCCATCAAGGGCCACGCCCTGGGCGGCGGCTGCGAGACCATTCTCTCCACCGACTTCCGGCTGGCCGACACCACAGCCAAGATTGGCCTGCCCGAGACCAAACTCGGCATCATGCCGGGCTTTGGCGGCACCGTCCGTCTGCCGCGAGTGATCGGCGCCGACAACGCGCTTGAGTGGATCACCACCGGTAAGGATTACCGTGCCGATGACGCCCTCAAGGTGGGTGCCATCGACGCCGTGGTCGCGCCAGAGGCACTGCAGAGCGCTGCGCTGCAGATGATCAAGGACGCGATCAAAGGCAAGCTGGACTGGCAGAGCCGTCGTGCCGACAAGAAAGCCCCGCTGCGCCTCTCCAAACTGGAAGCCATGATGAGCTTCACCACCGCCGCCGGCATGGTTGCCGCCGTGGCGGGCAAACATTATCCGGCGCCGATGACGGCGGTGAAAACCGTCGAAGCCGCTGCCGGCATGAGCCGTGACGAGGCGCTGGCCGTCGAGGCGCAAGGCTTCATCAAGCTGGCCAAGACCGATGTCGCCAAGGCGCTGGTCGGTATCTTCCTCAACGATCAGCACATCAAGGCGCTGGCCAAGAAGGCCGCCAAACAGGCGAACAAGGCCACTGGCCACGCCGCCGTACTGGGTGCCGGCATCATGGGGGGCGGCATCGCCTACCAGTCTGCCAGCAAGGGCATTCCGGCGGTGATGAAAGACATCAACGAGAAGGCGCTGGCACTTGGCATGGGTGAAGCCACCAAGCTGCTCAACGGCCAGCTCGAAAAGGGCCGCATCGACGGCATCAAGATGGGCCAGGTGCTCTCCGCCATCACGCCGACCCTCAGCTATGACAACGTCAAGCATGTGGATGTGGTGGTCGAAGCCGTGGTCGAGAACCCGAAAGTGAAGGCCGCCGTGCTGGGCGAAGTGGAAGGGATCATCGGCGAAGACGCCGTGCTCGCCAGCAACACCTCCACCATTCCCATCTCCCTGCTGGCCAAGGGGCTGAAGCGCCCGCAAAACTTCTGCGGCATGCACTTCTTCAACCCGGTGCACCGCATGCCACTGGTGGAGATCATCCGCGGCGAGCAGACCTCCGATGAAACCATCAACCGCGTGGTGGCCTACGCTGCCGCCATGGGCAAGTCCCCGGTGGTGGTCAACGACTGCCCAGGCTTCTTCGTCAACCGCGTGCTGTTCCCCTACTTCTTCGGCTTCAACAAGCTGGTCGCCGATGGCGCCGACTTCGCAGCCGTCGACAAGGTAATGGAGAAAGAGTTCGGCTGGCCGATGGGCCCCGCCTACCTGCTGGACGTGGTCGGCATCGACACCGGCCACCACGCCGGTGACGTGATGGCGCAGGGCTTCCCGGCACGCATGAGCAAGGAAGGCCGCACTGCCATCGACGTGATGTACGAAGTGAATCGCTTCGGTCAGAAGAACGGCAAGGGCTTCTACGCCTACGAGCAGGACAAGAAGGGCAAGCCGAAGAAGGTGGCCGACACAGCCAGCTACGAGCTGCTGGCCCCCATCGCCAAGCCGAAACAGGATTTCGACAAGGACGCCATCATCGCTCGCATGATGATCCCGATGATCAACGAGGTGGTGCTCTGTCTGGAAGAGGGCATAGTCGCCACGCCAGCCGAAGCCGACATCGCGCTGGTCTACGGTCTGGGCTTCCCTCCCTTCCGCGGTGGCGTGTTCCGCTATCTGGACACTATCGGTCTGGATCGCTACGTGGCCATGGCCGACCAGTATGCCGACTTGGGCCCGCTCTACCGCGTCAGCGACAAGCTGCGTGAGATGGCCGCCCAGGGCAAAACCTTCTACTGATTGCGGAAAGGAGATCCATTCATGAAAGACGTAGTCATTGTCGACTGTATCCGGACCCCGATGGGCCGGTCCAAGGGCGGCGCCTTCCGCAACGTGCGTGCAGAAGACTTGTCCGCGCACCTGATGAAATCCATCCTGCTGCGCAACCCCAACCTCGACCCGAACGAGATCGAGGATATCTACTGGGGCTGCGTGCAGCAGACCCTGGAGCAGGGCTTCAACATCGCCCGCAACGCCGCCTTGCTGGCCGGCATTCCGAAGCAGGTGGGGGCGGTCACCGTCAACCGCCTGTGCGGCTCGAGTATGCAGGCGCTGCACGATGCCTCCCGTGCCATTCAGGTAGGTGATGGGGATATCTTCATCATCGGCGGCGTCGAGCACATGGGTCACGTGCCGATGAGCCACGGGGTGGACTTCCACCCCGGCATGGCCAAGTCGGTGGCGAAAGCCTCCGGCATGATGGGGCTGACCGCCGAGATGCTCGGCAAGCTGCACGGCATCAGCCGTCAGCAGCAGGACGAGTTTGCCGCCCGCTCCCATCGCCGTGCCCACGCGGCAACCGTGGAAGGACGTTTTGCCAAGGAGATCGTCGGGCTGGAAGGCCATGACGCCAGCGGCGCCCGCTTCTTCTACGACTACGACGAGGTGATCCGCCCGGAGACCACGGTTGAAACCCTGAGCCAGCTGCGCCCGGTGTTCGACCCGGTCAACGGTACCGTCACCGCCGGCACCTCTTCGGCGCTGTCCGATGGCGCCGCCGCCATGCTGGTGATGAGTGCGGACCGCGCCAAGGCCCTCGGCCTCACCCCGCGTGCCCGGGTGCGTGCCATGGCCATCGCCGGCTGCGATGCCGCCATCATGGGTTACGGCCCGGTACCGGCCACCCAGAAGGCGCTCAAGCGGGCCGGCCTGACCATCGGTGACATCGACCTGTTCGAGCTGAACGAGGCGTTTGCCGCCCAGTCCCTGCCTTGCGTGAAGGATCTGGGTCTGCAAGACGTGGTGGATGAGAAGGTAAACCTGAACGGCGGCGCCATCGCCCTGGGTCACCCGCTCGGCTGCTCCGGCGCCCGCATCTCCACCACCCTGCTCAACCTGATGGAAGAGAAGGACGCCACCCTGGGGGTTGCCACCATGTGCATCGGCCTGGGTCAGGGCATCGCCACCGTGTTCGAACGAGTGTAAGTAGCGCCCTGGCCGGTTCGCCGGTCGGGGCTGTATTGACAAGACAGGAGCCCGCTCCTGCTTCCCGGCGAAGCGGGCTCCTGTCAGCGGTTTTGGGGTCGGTCTGCCCGGCCCGTTATCGAGTCTGTGGAGTGCGCCACACGGGGTGCACTTCTGCCGTCGGAATCTGCGTATTGGCCGGCCCGTTTGGGTCGGCCTTTTTTATTTGCACGGCAGGATATGGGAGGATATTGCCCATAACCTCACATTAGATGGGGGGCTTGCTTGCTTTTTGCGCCCCTGACAGGTTCAATCTGCACAAAAAAATGGGTGGATGCACATACATATGTCAACGAGCAAACAACTGCTGATCGTCGACGACGACCAAGAGATCCGCGAGCTGCTCAACGAATACCTGACCAGGGCCGGCTTCGAGGTATTGACCGCAGCGGAGGGCAACGAGATGCGCAAGCAGCTCGCCCAGCACAACCCGGACCTCATCATTCTCGATATCATGATGCCGGGCGACGACGGTTTTACCCTCTGCCAGCAGATCCGTCGCGACTCCCAGGTGCCCATCATCATGCTGACCGCCGCCTCCGACGAAGCGGACCGGGTGATCGGCCTCGAGCTCGGTGCCGATGACTACATCGCCAAGCCGTTCAGCCCGCGCGAGCTGCAGGCCCGCATCAAGGCGCTGCTGCGCCGCGCCGAATTCCGCCAGCCGGAGAAAGAGAAAGAACCGAGCCGTCGGCTGCGCTTCGCCGAGTGGACCCTGGATACCCTGAGCCACCAGCTGACCCACGAAGACGGTAGCCTGCTGGATCTCTCCGGCAGCGATGCCCTGCTGCTCGGCATGTTCCTGCAGCAGCCCGGCGTGGTGCTGGACCGGGATACCATCTCGGACGCCACCCGCGGTCGCGAGAGCCTGCCGATGGAGCGCGGCATCGACGTGCAGATCAGCCGCTTGCGCCAGAAGCTGGGTGACAACGGCAAGAGCCCGCGCATCATCAAGACCATTCGCGGCAGTGGCTACATGCTGATCGCCGAGGTGCACGAGATCCCATGAGAGCCAGCAAGGTAGCAACGGCATGCTGATCGACACAAGGCGAGAGATCCCATGAATACCAGGTGGTTCTGGCGGGCGCTGGTGCCCCGTTCCCTGCTGTCGCGGATGCTGCTGCTGTTGCTGCTGGCGATCCTGCTCTCCCAGACCATCCTCACCGGCATCTGGATGCAGCAGATCCAGAAGCGGGAGCTGGAAGGCATGCTCAGCACCACCCGCAACCTGGCGCTGTCGGCCGCCTCCACCGTCAACTTCTTCAAATCCCTGCCGCTGCAGTACCGCCACATCGCGCTGGACCAGCTGCGCAACATGGGCGGCAGCCGCTTCTTCGTGTCGCTGAACGAAGAGGAGATCCACATCAGCGCCATCCCCGACAGCGAGCGCAAGACGCTGGTGCTCAAGGAGGTGCAGGGGGTGCTGACCCGCAAGCTCTCCGACGCCATGGCGATCAAGGTGGACTTCTCACGGCCCGAAGAGCTGCACGTCTTCAACAACGACACCCTGCTGGCGGATCTGCCCTCCTCCTGGGCCCGCTACACCCTGTCGCTGGAGCCGATCAATCCCCCTGTGCTGGTGACCCAGATCGAGATAGAGCCGGGCGAGTGGCTCTATCTGGCGGCCCTGCTGCCGGCCCCCTACATGACGCTGGATGACACCGTCATGCCCAGCAACCAGGTGCGCTTCATCGCCCTGATGACGGTGTTTCTCTGCTTCTTCACCTTCCTGCTGGTGCGCTGGCAGACCCGGCCGCTGCGCCGGCTGGCCAAGGCGGCGGTCAACCTCGGCAAGGACATCGACCAGCCCTCCCTGAAAGAGGAGGGGGCCTCCGAGATCGTGGCGGCCACCCGCGCCTTCAACATCATGCAGCACCGCATTCGCCGCTACATCGACGATAGAGAGCGGCTGTTCAGCTCGATTTCCCACGACCTCAAGACCCCCATCACCCGGCTGCGACTGCGGGTCGAACTGCTCGACGACGAGCAGCAGATCGCCAAGTTCAACAAGGACCTGGACGAGCTGGAGCTGATGGTGAAGGGGGCATTGCAAACGGTGAAAGACACCGACATCCACGAGAACATCGAGCAGCTCGACATCGACGCCATGCTGGAGCAGATGGCGGAAGCCATGAACCTGCACGACGAGCGGCTGACCATCGAAGGCCACTGCAAGCAGCCCTACCGTGGCAAGCCGCTGGCCCTCAAGCGTTGCATCGGCAACCTGGTGGACAACGGCATCAAGTACGGCCAACGGGTGCGCATCATCATCATGGACGACGAGGAGATGCTGATCCTGTTCATCATGGACGAGGGGCCCGGCCTGCCGGAGGATCAGTTCGAACGCATCTTCGAACCCTACTATCGGCTCAGCACGGATCTGGCCGGTACCGGTCTGGGTCTGGGCATTGCCCGCAACATAGCCCACGCCCACGGCGGCGATCTGGTGCTGGAAAATCGTCCGCAGGGCGGCCTGCAGGCCACCCTCTCCCTACCAAGGCAGTAACCTTATGAAGTGGTTGTCTTTTTCTGTCATCGCCCTGCTCTCCCTGCCTGTAGGCGCCTCCCAGGTGGAGGTGCTGCACTGGTGGACCTCCGGCGGCGAGGCCAGGGCGGTGGAAGTGCTCAAGTCCGAGTGGACCGAGCAGGGCAACCAGTGGAACGACTTCGCGGTGCAGGGCGGCGGCGGCAAGAGCGCCATGACGGTGCTGAAAAGCCGGGCACTGGCGGCCAATCCGCCGGAGGCGGCCCACCTCAAGGGGTTCGAGTTGCGGGAGTGGGCCGGGCTCGGTTTCCTGCGCGATCTCACCCCCATGGCCGAACACCTCGGCTGGTATCCCCAGTTGCCGCCCATGGTGCGGGAGACTCTCAGCCAGAACGGTGCCCTGATGGCGGTGCCGACCGGGATCCATCGGGTCAACTGGCTGTGGCTCAACCGCAAGATCTTCGAGCGCAACAAGCTGACGCCGCCCACCAGCTGGGCCCAGTTCGTCACCGTGGCCGATCGGCTCAAGCAGCAAGGGATCACCCCGCTCGCCATCGGCAACGAGCCCTGGCAGCTGGCGGTACTGTTCGAAACGGTGGCACTCGGCGAAGGGGGCAAGGCGTTCTACCGCAAAGCCTTCGTGGAACAGGACAGCGCCACCCTGACCGGCCCCGACATGGTGCGGGTACTGACCCGCTTTCAGCAGCTGCGCGGCTATGTGCCGGAAAAATACGCCGGCCTGAAGTGGCACCAGGCCACCAACCTGCTGGAGAGCGGCGGCGCCGCCATGCAGATCATGGGGGACTGGGTGAAGGGCGAGCTGAGCGCCGGCAATTACCGGCCCGGCGAGGATATCGAGTGCCTGCCGAGCCCCGGCAGTGCCAGCCTGTTCAGCTACAACCTCGACTCCATCGCCATGTTCAAGCAGCGGGATCCCGCCCAACTGCAGGCCCAGGGCGAGCTGGCCCAGTTGCTGATGACGCCGCGCTTCCAGCAGGAGTTCAACCGGGTGAAGGGTTCGATCCCGGCGCTGACCAAGCCGGACATGAGCAAGTTCGACCGCTGCGCCATCCGCTCCTATCAGGATTTTCTGCTGGCGGAGCGGGAAGGCAACCTACTGCCCAGCATGGCGGAGGGGATGGCAACCCCGACCAACATGCGCCAGGCGATCATGGATGTGCTGAGCAACTTCTTCAACGACCCCAGAGCCAACCCGCAGCAGACTGCGCTGCATCTGGAGCGGGCCATGCGCTCGACCCGCTGACGCTTTTCGCGGAGACCAGAAACGACAAAGGCGGATGAGATATCCGCCTTTGTCATTGTGAAAGTACTGGGGTCAGGATTGATCGTTTTCGTCCTCATCCTCGTCGTAGTAATCGCTGAGCTCGATCCAGAGCCCCAGTCCGATCATCACCATGGAACCGAACCAGGTGCCGGTATTACCGATCGGGCTGCCCATCACTATCATGGCGAAAGACAAGAACCCCATGCCTGCGTAGGCTTGTAATCTGCCGTAGGAGACCTGCATATTCACACCTCCTTGTTGAATATGGTTCAATTTTTATATTACTCATACGGCGGTGAGTGGGTAGGCCCAGATAACACTTTGGTTACATATGCTGCCAGTTGCCGGAGTGGTTTGATTATTTTTTCGCCGTGAGTATTATTGGCAGCTGATTTGGTTGAAGGTTGATTATTGATGAGTGCTTTATTCTGCGACGCAACTCACGAGTTGGACGCAATCGGGCTTCGTTGCCCCGAGCCAGTGATGATGGTTCGTAAAAAAGTGCGGCTGATGGCTGACGGGGAGACCCTGCTGGTCAGTGCCGACGACCCCTCAACCACCCGCGACATCCCCAGTTTCTGCCGCTTCATGGATCACACCCTGGTCGCCAGCGAGACAGAGCAGGCCCCTTACCGCTATCTGATCCGCAAGGGTCAGTGAGCCCCAACACCGGAGCAATCCATGCCAGCCATTACCCGAATCGGCACCACCCAGCGTTGGTCTGATGTGGTCATTCACAACGGCACCCTCTATGTGGTGGAAGTGCCCGCCACCGACACCGCCGATATTCATCAGCAGACCCGTGAAGTGCTGGAAAGCCTGCAGCGCCTGCTGGAAGCCAACGGCTCCGGCGTCGACAAGATCCTGATGGCTAACATCTACCTCAAGGACATAGCGGACATCGCGGCCTTCAACGAGCAGTGGGATGCCTGGATCCCGGCGGGCACAGCGCCGGTCCGTGCCTGCGTGCAGGCCCGCCTCGCTCACGAAGGCTACAAGGTGGAAGTGCAGCTGACTGCAGCCGTCTAAAGCCCGCAACGCCTAATAACGAAAGGCCCCGCCATCGCTGGCGGGGCCTTTTTCATGGCTGCGAACCGGACCGCTTAGGCGATCGGGGTCAGGGTGATGGTCACCCGACGGTTCTGGGCCTTGCCTTCAGCGGTGCTGTTGGTGGCTACCGGCTGATCCGGGCCCACGCCGCTGGTGGAGATACGGCTGCCGGTCACACCCTGGCCGATCAACTGGGCGGCGACGGCATCGGCGCGCTGGGCGGAGAGCTTCATGTTCAGCTCGCGGGAACCTGTGCTGTCGGTGTGACCGACCACGTTCAGGCGAGTCTTGTCGAACTCGGCCACCACCATGGCCACGCCAGACAGGGTGTTGGCACCGGCTGCTTTCAGCTGGGCGCTGGAGCTGTCGAAGGTGACGTTGTTCGGCATGTTGAGGATCAGCTGGTCACCGTTGCGGGTCACGCTGACGCCGGTGCCTTGCAGCTTCTCGCGCAGCTTGGCTTCCTGTACGTCCATGTAGTAGCCGATACCACCGCCCAGAGCAGCGCCGGCGGCCACGCCGGTCAGGATCCCTTTCTTGCGGTCACCCTTGCTGGAAGAGAGCGCGCCCACGGCGGCGCCAGTGGCCGCGCCAGCCAGCGCGCCCCAGGCACCCTTGGAGGTCTGGGATTCGCCAGTATAGGGGTTGGTGGTACAGCCGGTCAGGGCTACGAGCAGGGCAACTGCGGGAACAAGTGTCTTGAAATGCATGAAAAACCTCTAAAAAAACCGACTCAAATCCAAAGAGGGCGCATTCTACCCCAGAGGTGTGCCAAGGTGTGACGTTATCAACATTACGCTCCTCTCTGCCCACCCCCCAGTATCTGCAGGCCGGCTGGATGCCGCCTGAACCGGTAGCCGGATCAAGAGCGCAACAGTGACCTATCTCCTTGTTCAACGGACCAAATACGTCTCCATTGACTACTATTGAATACACCATCAATAGTGCTCAGAGGTCTCTCATGTCTGCACTGCTTCGCAACGTCTCGATCCGGCACCTGCTGCTCAGTGCCAGCCTTATCATTCTGATCACCATGGCGCTGGGCGGGCTCTGGCGCAGCAGCCTGACCGCCCGCCTCGGCGAGCTGCCCAACCAGCTCATCGTCAGCGCCAACGAGCAGATCGCCCTACAGGAGCTGCGTTATCACACCACCCAGGTCCAGCAGTTCCTGACCGATGCCGCCGTCTCCGGCGAGATGGACTCCATCGGCGAGGCCGAACAGCACGCCCAGGCGGCCCGCCAGTTGCTGGAGCGGCTGCCGCAGCTGAAGGCGCTGCTCACCCCGTTGCTGACCCGCCAGCTGGAGATCGGCAAGCGGATGGTGGACATCTATCTCAAGGAGGGGCGCGAGGCCGGCAACCAGCTAATGAAGCAGCCGACCGAAGGGTTTGACGCCCTTACCGACAACATCGCCAGCCAGGTCGAAGCGGTACTGGAACAGCAGCAACAACAGTTCCAGCAGCGAGAGCAGGAGATCCGCAGCCAGAGCGAGACCCTGCAGCATCAGGACATGCTGCAGCTGGCCGTCAGCCTGGCCATCATCCTGTTGATGCTGCTGCTCATCTACTTCAAGACCGTCGGCCCGCTGCAGCACCTGATGGGCCAGCTGGTCGAGCTGGCCAACCACAGCCACAACCTCACCTTCCGGCTGCACGGCCAGGGCAAGGACGAGTTCGCCTATCTGGCGGAGGTGTTCAACCGCTTCCTCGGTAATATCGACAGCCTGATCGGTACGGTGCAGCAGGTTTCGCGCAAGACCCACGACAAGATGGCCCTGCTCATGTCGCACTCCGGCAGCACCCTCAGCAGCATGCAGCAGGCTCAGCAGAACACCGACATGCTGGCGACCGCCATCAACGAGATGACCGCCACCGTCCACAACATCGAGCACAACACCGAGCAGGCCAGCCAGGATACCCTGCTCACCCAGCAGCAGGCCCACGACGGCCAGCGGCAGGTGAGCCAGACCATCTCCCTGATCCGGCAGGTGGCCGACCACATCGAGCAATCCGCCGGGGAAGTGACCCAGCTGGATCAGGAGAGCACCCAGATCGGCAACATCCTGCAGGTGATCCGCACCATCTCGGAACAGACCAACCTGCTGGCGCTCAACGCCGCCATCGAGGCAGCCCGGGCCGGTGAACAGGGCCGCGGCTTCGCGGTGGTGGCCGACGAGGTGCGCCAGCTGGCGACCCGCACTCAGGCCGCCACCGTCGACATCCAGCAGCGTATCGAGGCGCTGCAGCACAACACCCGCCACGCGGTGACCACCATGCACACCACCCGCAACGTGAGCGAACAGGCGGTCAGCCAGGCGGCGGGCACCGGCGAGACCCTGACCGCCATCGTCGAAGCCATCACCCGGGTCAACGACATGAACGGCCACATCGCCACCGCCGCCGGCCAGCAGGCACAGGTCACCGAAGAGACCAACCGCAATGTGATGGAGGTCGCCAGCATCGCCCGCGAATGCCTGGAGCTGGCGCGCCAGAGCCGCAGCCACACCCGGGACATGAACCAGGCCAACGAGGAGATCGGCCTCATCAGCGATCAGTTCGACGTCAGCAAGGCTGGCTCAGCCAGCCA
This sequence comes from Aeromonas oralensis, assembly GCF_049665575.1. Classification (NCBI taxonomy): domain Bacteria; kingdom Pseudomonadati; phylum Pseudomonadota; class Gammaproteobacteria; order Aeromonadales; family Aeromonadaceae; genus Aeromonas; species Aeromonas oralensis. The sequence goes on along the minus strand of NZ_CP187186.1, from coordinate 4,767,500 downwards.
GGATCAGGAGCTGCTGCACTGGAACGAGGCTTTCATGGTGCAGGTGCCCAGCATGGACAGCCAGCATCTGGGCTTGTTCGAGGCGATGAACCGGCTCTACCAGGCGGTGCTCGACAAGAGCCCGGCCCAGCTACGCAAACAACGGCTCGACGAGCTGCTCAAGCTCGCCACCCAGCACTTCGCCGACGAGGAGCGCGTGATGGAGCAGGCGGGCTACCCCGAGCTGCGCCGCCACAAGCAGGAACACGCCCGGCTGCTGGCGGAGCTCGACACCCTGATGCAGCGCAACGGCACGGACGACGAGGAGTTCAACATGGAGCTGCTGGTGTTTCTCAAGAATTGGCTGCTCAACCACATCTCCAAGGTCGACAAACAGTATTCAGGCACGCTCCGTCAGGCCGGGATCGCCTGACGGCCCCATGGCTGACGCCATGCCGACATGCAGAAGGGAGGCATCAGCCTCCCTTCTCTTTTACCTTGCACCCGGTTTATTGGCGCGCAGGCCCCTGTTGGCACTCGGCGTGGCAGGGGCAGGTCACCAGATGATCGTTCACCATCCCCACCGCCTGCATAAAGGCGTAGCAGATGGTGCTGCCGACGAAGGTGAAGCCGCGCTTCTTGAGCGCTTTCGACATGGCATCCGACTCCGCTGAGGTCGCCGGAATGTCGCCGTTGCCCTGCCGCTGGTTGACGATGGGGGCGCCGCCCACGAAGCCCCACAGATAATCGACAAAGTCGACGCCTTCGGCCTCCAGCGCCAGATAGGCGCGGGCGTTTTTGATGATCGACTGCACCTTGAGCCGGTTGCGGATGATGCCGGTGTCCTGCATCAGCCGTTCCACATCCTGCTCGTCGAACTGCACGATGCGCACCGGATCAAAGTCGGCATAGGCGCGATGGTAACTCTCGGTGCGCTTCAAGATGGTGATCCACGACAGCCCCGCCTGCTGGCCGTCGAGGCAGAGCTTGGCAAACAGCTCGCGGGCGTCATACACCGGCCTTCCCCACTGTTTGTCATGGTATTCAATGTATTCCGGGTCCTTGGTCACCCAGGCGCAACGCAACTCCATTCCCTCTCTCCTGTCATTTCATCCAATCCCCGGGGTCGATGGCAACCCGGGCGCGGGAGTGCCCACAACCCCTCCCGCCCAGGCCCGGCGCAGCACCATCACATTAATCCGCTGTAATTTCGCCTATTATCCGACCATGCCAGACGGTATACTCCTTCGGTTCACATTCAGCAAATCTTGCTCTGATTTCATTTCGCGCGAAAAAAATTATGCAAAAATTCGATGTCAAAACCTTTCAGGGCCTGATCCTGCAGCTGCAGGACTATTGGTCCCGCCAGGGCTGTACCATCATTCAGCCGCTGGATATGGAAGTGGGTGCCGGTACTTCTCACCCCATGACCTGCCTGCGCGCCCTGGGCCCCGAGCCCATCGCCTGCGCCTACGTGCAACCGTCCCGCCGTCCGACTGACGGCCGCTACGGTGAAAACCCGAACCGCCTGCAGCACTACTACCAGTTCCAGGTGATCATCAAGCCCTCCCCCGACAACATTCAGGAACTCTATCTGGGCTCCCTGAAAGAGCTGGGCATGGATCCCGAGATCCACGACATCCGCTTCGTGGAAGACAACTGGGAAAACCCGACTCTGGGTGCCTGGGGTCTGGGTTGGGAAGTGTGGCTGAACGGCATGGAAGTGACCCAGTTCACCTACTTCCAGCAAGTCGGCGGCCTCGAGTGCAAGCCGGTCACCGGCGAGATCACCTACGGTCTCGAGCGTCTGGCCATGTACATTCAGGGCGTCGACAGCGTCTACGATCTGGTCTGGTCTGACGGCCCGCTGGGCAAGACCACCTACGGCGACGTGTTCCACCAGAACGAAGTGGAGCAATCCACCTACAACTTCGAACACGCCGATGTGGAGTTCCTGTTCCACTGCTTCGAGCAGTACGAGAAGGAAGCCCAGAATCTGCTGGCACTGGAAAAACCGCTGCCGCTGCCTGCCTACGAGCGCATCCTCAAAGCCGCTCACTCCTTCAACCTGCTGGATGCCCGCAAGGCCATCTCGGTCACCGAGCGTCAGCGCTACATCTTGCGCATTCGCACCCTGACCAAGGCCGTGGCAGAGGCATACTACGCCTCCCGCGAAGCGCTGGGCTTCCCTATGTGTCAGCGCAGTGAGAACAAGCAAGGTTAAGGAACGGACATGGCACAACATACATTTCTGGTAGAGATCGGTACTGCTGAGCTGCCGCCCAAAGCCCTGCGCTCCCTGGCCGAAGCCTTTGCCGACAACTTCAAAGCCGAACTGACCAAGGCCGATCTGGCCTTCGGCGACGTCGAGTGGTTTGCCTCACCGCGCCGTCTGGCGCTGAAAGTGAGCGAGCTGGCCGGCGAACAGCCGAGCAAGAGCGTCGAAAAGCGCGGCCCGGCCGTGGCGCAGGCGTTCGATGCCGAAGGCAAGCCGACCAAGGCTGCCGAAGGCTGGGCCCGTGGCAACGGCATCACCGTTGAGCAGGCCGAGCGTCTGGTCACCGACAAGGGCGAGTGGCTGGTTCACACCGCCAAGGTCGAAGGCCGTCCGGCCGTCGATCTGCTGGGCGAACTGGTTGCCTCTGCCCTGGCCAAACTGCCGATCCCGAAGATGATGCGCTGGGGCGACAAGACCATCCAGTTCGTGCGTCCGGTCTTCACCGTGACCCTGCTGCTGGATGGCGAGCTGGTTCCCGCCCACATTCTGGGTATCGACTCCGCCCGCACCATCCGCGGTCACCGCTTTATGGGCGAGAGCGAATTCACCATCGACAACGCCAGCCAGTACCCGCAGATCCTGCAGGAGCGCGGCATGGTGATTGCCGACTTCATGGCGCGCAAGGCCAAGATCAAGGCTGACGCCGAAGCGGCCGCAGCCGCCTTCGGTGGCGTGGCCGATCTGGACGACGCCCTGCTGGAAGAAGTGACCGCCCTGGTCGAATGGCCTGTGGTGCTGACCGCCAACTTCGAAGAGAAGTTCCTGGCCGTGCCGGCTGAAGCGCTGGTGCACACCATGAAGGGTGACCAGAAGTACTTCCCGGTCTACGACAAGAACGGCAAGCTGCTGCCGAAGTTCATCTTCGTCACCAACATCGAGTCCAAAGACCCGAGCCAGATCATCAGCGGCAACGAGAAGGTGGTTCGCCCCCGTCTCTCCGACGCCGAGTTCTTCTTCAAGACCGACCTCAAGCAGACTCTGGCCTCCCGCCTGCCGCGCCTTGAAACCGTGCTGTTCCAGCAACAGCTGGGCACCGTCAAGGCCAAGGTCGAGCGTATCGAGACCGTTGCCGGCTTTATCGCCGAGCGTATCGGCGCCGATGTGGCTCAGGCCAAGCGTGCCGGTCTGCTCTCCAAGTGTGACCTGATGACCAACATGGTCGGCGAGTTCACCGACACCCAGGGTGTCATGGGGATGCACTACGCCCGTCACGATGGCGAAGATGAAGCAGTGGCCGTGGCCCTCAACGAGCAGTACATGCCGCGCTTTGCCGGCGATGCCCTGCCGTCCGGTCTGGTTGCCTGCGCCGTCGCGCTGGCCGACAAGTTCGACACCCTGGCCGGTATCTTCGGCATCGGCATGCTGCCGAAGGGTGATAAAGACCCGTTCGCTCTGCGTCGCGCCGCCATCGGTGCCCTGCGCATCATGACCGAGAAGCAACTGGATCTGGATCTGGTTGAACTGGTTGAAGAAGCGGTACGCGTCTACGGCGACAAGCTGACCAACAAGACCGTCGTTACCGACGTGGTCGACTTCATGCTGGGGCGCTTTCGCGCCGCCTATCAGGACGAAGGCATCGGTGCCGACGTGGTGCTGGCCGTACTGGCCCGCCGCCCGACCCGTCCGCTCGACTTCGATCGTCGCGTCAAGGCCGTCAGCCACTTCCGCTCTCTGGATGCCGCACTGGCTCTGGCTGCCGCCAACAAGCGCGTGAGCAATATTCTGGCCAAGGTCGAAGGCGAGTTGCCGACTGCCGTCAAACCGGAACTGCTGGTCGATGCCGCCGAGAAGGCGCTGGCCACCCAGGTTGCCGAACTGCAAGCCGAACTGGCCCCGCTGTTCGCCGCCGGTGACTATCAGGCAGCCCTCACCCGTCTGGCCGCCCTGCGCGAGCCGGTCGACACCTTCTTCAACGAGGTGATGGTGATGGCCGACGACGAAGCCCTCAAGGCCAACCGTCTGGCACTGCTGAACAACCTGCGCAACCTGTTCCTGCAAGTCGCGGATATCTCCCTGCTGCAGTGATGTTGTTGGTCTGAATGAAAACGGCCCCAAGTGGGGTCGTTTTTACTAACGAGTAAATCAATGCCCATATAATCCAATCTGTATCTTAATTTTTTAACTTCTTCTTTATCTCATTCAAACCATCCACAACTTCCTTATCAGGATTTGATATACAATATTGCGCGATATATTCGGATATAATACTAATATTAACCCCCCGGAAATTATCTCTACCTGTAGAGTAATTATAGGCACTAACAAACCCAGCAAGCCAACTTCCAGTGTACACGTTAAAATCTTGGACATCTTTATCACTATATGACTCAGCCCATGATTTACAGTTATAATAGCCATATACACTAAATTCGCTGTCCGCAGAAATAGCCATGGTTGATAACAAATAGCATAATCCAATGAAAATCATCTTCATAGAAATTCAAACCTCTCCAGATTTATGAATGAAAATATTTTTATAAAAACCAAATTCATTATAAACAAAAGCTATGGCTTGTATTAAGTTAATGAAAAAGCACATAAGCAAAAAAATTTGAATAAAAGCCGGTGATGACATTACGAAAAGTAGCGCTCCGTAATAAAATGGGGTCATCATAAATAAAAATATAGCTAATGACATAAGAACTCTCATTATAGAAATAATTATTGCGGAGCTCTCAATGCTATTAATTTCTTTTTCACTACCAAGTAGTGCCATGTCAATCAATTTCCTATTTTTCTTATCTATCGCCATCATGTCCACAAAGCAGAACAAGTTGAGAATATGAGGATATGTTGACATAAGTGACTTGGTTTTTCTCAAAAAGAATAGTTCTCTAGTGCGAGTCATACTCAATGAGCCGAACCATATAAGTAGGAATATTGGCATAGAAATCATCATGATGTTATGGATGCTATATAAAGACACTTTTGATTTAACATCACCAACTGAAAAAGGTAGTTGTAATGGTGTATCAACACCAACTATTTTTAAGCTTCTATTGTCATAGGATAACAAGTCTTGGTTTATAGCCTTCAATATTTCCTCTACTTCTTTGGTCCTGAACAACTCCATATATTTATCACTTAATGCACTATCAACGTAAAATAAATCAATAATAATACCTATATACATAGACCTGTATATACCCTCAGCTGCAGAATCTAGATCCCCTTTTTGAGGTAAAGCTAGCTTGCCGCGAACGGTGTTTACATAACTTAGTTCAAGGCCAGGTGCTTCTGGTCGAGGAGGTTTTTTGACCAATGGTTTTAGCCCTAGTTTTTTCCTCAACTCTATTTCTTTTTTATCATCTTTGGTTTTATTAAAATCAGTATCTTTATTACTATCCTTTCTCATCAAGTAATCAGAGTAAGTAGACTGGATTTCTTTCGCTCGTTGTATGTATTCTTTGTTCTCTATAATAAAGTCATTCAACGATATTAATGCTTTGTAATCTCGCTGGTTTTTATCCGTGTTAATAGCAAGACATAGATAGTAAAAAAATATACATACCACAATAACAAAAACACTCGAGTACAACTGACGCTCAAATCGTTTCCCTAAATAAAAGAGCTGTTCCATATATAATTTCCCAAAAATGAAATTTTACGTTTTTATCTTACATATGTTATACCGTTGAGCCTATCATATAATACCACCTTCAACTCTGCCCGTAGGTTCGATTAGCCGTCAGGCGTAATCGGACGTTCGCGTCAATGGATTCTCCCACCATAACGGGCCAGCAGAATTCCCCCCTCCGACTGCCCCCCCTGTTTGACGGCAACAAATGCAATCAAAGCCTTTCATTCGTCCGATTACGCTACGCTAATCGAACCTACGATTCCTTTGCCAACGCAGCGACAATCTTTTCCACGCTCTGGGTGACCGACAGGGTGGCGCTATCCAGCACCAGACGCTCACTCTCCCAGGGTTCATAATCGCGTGTGATCACCGCCAGCCAATCCGGCAATGCCAGCCCCTCGATATCCACCGTCCGGTTTTCGACCCGCTCGCGGTGCAGACTTGGGTTGGAGCAGACCACTTCGACATCGAGACAGGGCACCCCGACCGAGCGGGCGATGTCGTGGTAGGCATCGCGGGTGAGCTGGATGGGGTTAACGGAATCCGTGATGACGATCGAGCCAAGTGCCAGGTTCTCTCGAGCCAGCCCATAGGCGACGAAATAACCGGCCGGCCCCATCTCTTCACCCGTCAGTTCAGCGGCACGAATGGCCTGCTCTATGGTATCAATGCGCAGGTAGACGGCCCCCAGCCGCCGGGCCAGGGCTCGCGCTATGGTGCTTTTTCCGCTGCCCGGCAAACCACTGAAGATGATCAGCATGTCCCATTCCCGTGATAAGAGAAGAATCCGAGCCATAGGGTATCGGATTGTCATCGCGCCCACAGCATCTTGTTCAGGGCTGCACGGGATATGCCCGCCAGTGGCTTCTGTTGCTCGACAGCCATCATCGAATACGCGCGAATATAAGCCTGCCTCTCTACCGATCATCCAAATTCATATGCAGGCTGGCTGATGGATAGCAATAACCACAAAAGATATTTTGTACCCCCCATTTCTTCTTGTTGTGCCTCATCAATGAAGCTGTTTTTTATGCCAAGACATACCTAAAAATAAACAACGCGGCATTAAAATGGCGTTATTTTATATATCCAACCATCTTTCATATCACCGTGATGATGAAAAATAGTGACATCCGAATTCAAAAACAAACCTTTGAAAATCAATGCCTTATTTTCAAGTAAAAATAGGGCGCCCAAACAATGCACTTGCAAAGCAATATATAAAATCAATATCAGACTTATCAGAATTAAATAGGCATGGCCTTTTCCACCTCCCCATTTTAATTTCCGCCATTCACCCAAAACACACAAATGGAGATGTGTAGAATGATAATGAAACAGAAGTTCGTTATGTTGGCCGCCTTGTCCACCCTGATGTTATCTACCAGTGCCTTGGCCACTTACCGGGTCGACGTGCAGTGTCTTGATCGGGTCATGTTGACCGATGTGCATGCCGGCTATATCAAATCGGCCAGTGGCGGCCCCGACGCCGGCAATGCGGTGGTGATTTCATGGGAAAAGAATTATGAGCAGGGCAGCACGAGCTTCCATGTCTTCAAAAACCTGAATGATTACCCCGGCAGAGGCATGTTCGAGATGGCCCTGCTGGCGCTGGATCGCGGCCTGCCGGTCAGTGCCTGGGGCAATGACTCCCAATGCTCCGGTGGGATTCATCAGTTGAAGATTACCCGCAGCTTCAACCCCTAATCCTGCCCGCGCACTGATTCGTGTGATAAAGGGAGTGAACACCAAGCCGGGCCAGGCAGCTGCGCCCGGCTTTAACAACCCGCACGACCGTCGCTTGCCTTGCGCTGCAACATGCGAAGCAGCGTCGCCACCTATCTCACCTGTTCATGCCAACTCGGCCGGGACGATATCTCTGAGCCGGATAGGCAACCCGCCGATTTGGGCATATCTTGTCGAGGCGGCTCTGCCAGGGTGACAGGGCCTCTTCACGAGGTGCAACGATGAAACGAGCAATCCAGGCCGCCCTGCTGGCCATCACCATGGCCGCCGGTGCGCAGGCCGCCGACAAGGTCACCACGGTTCCGGTGCAGTTTGCCAAGGGGGCACACAGCGCCCAGCTCAAGGGCAACTTCACCGGCTATGACACCATCCATTACACCTTGGTGGCCAAGGCTGGCCAGACCATGACGGTCAAGATCGGCGGCAGCAGCAACGCCAACTTCAATGTCTTCGCCCCCGGCGCCCAACCCGGTCAGGCCGAGGCGCTGGGCAGCAACGATGGCGATGGTCAGTGGCAAGGCGCCCTGCCCGCCTCCGGCAAGTACCTGATCCAGGTCTATCAGATGCGTGCCTCCGCCCGCCGTGGCGAGCAAGTGCCCCACACCCTGGCGGTCAGCATCCAGTAAACCCCGCCCACACGTTGCCCGTACAACCACCGTCATGCCCCCATTCCGGGGTGGGCATGACGGCGGCCTGCTGGTAGGGTGGTGCCATCAATTAATCAACGACCGAGACAGCCATGCAACGCAAAACCCTGGCCCTGCTGCTGGCCAGCCATCTGCTGGTGGGCGCCGCCGGCTTTGCGGCCGGCATCTATGCCCTGCCGATCCTGATAGCCCCAGCCGCCCCCACCAACGAACAGGTTGCCGCCCGGCAGGCTCAGGCCAGCTTTCACGGCACCTTTCGCCGGGATCTGCAAGACAGCGACCGGCTGCACTGGGGTGAGGGGCAGGTCAGCATAGGGCCCGATACCATCAGCCTGATGGGCAAGCTGGCACCTGGGCCCGACTACCAGCTCTACCTGTCACCCACCTTCGTCGAGACCGAGGCCGACTTTGCCCGCCTGAAGGAGAAGATGGTGAAAATCGGGCCGGTGAAGACCTTCGACAACTTTATCGTCCCCCTCCCTGCCGATGTGAACCCGGCCGACTACGACAGCGTGATCATCTGGTGCGAAACCTTCGGCCAGTTCATCACCGCCGCCCGCTACCGGCAGTAGCCCCGCAACCGGGCTACTCACCATGTAATAACGGACACCCAGAGGTGTCCGTTATTACATGCAGTTTCCTTGTAGGGAGCCAATTACTCGAGATAATCGGCCTCGACACCGATATGGGCCAGTGCCGCCAGCTCCAACGGGGTCAGCTGGCTGATGGAGTCGATCATGGTCGGCTCACCGCGTGCAGACTCTGGCAACTGGAGGCGCACCTTCAGCTCGTCGGTCAGGCTGCCCACCAGATTGCCCATGCGGGTCAGGCGGGAGACCAATACGGCTTCCTGGCTGCTCTCGCTGTCGGCAAAGGTAGAGACCTGCGCCACCGCGAAGTCGCAGACGGCCTTGGCTCGATCACCAAAATCCCCCTCCAGCTGTAGTAGCACCTGCCGCGCCGCACTGTCGTCAAGACGAGCCAGTTCCGCCTTCATGTGGCCGGTATCAAAGCGCAGTCTTGCCCCCGCATCGAGGCGATCCTCCGGCTTGCCGGCGGTCTGGTCTGCCCATGCCTGATCGGTCTGACCGGCAAACTGCATCAGGCCGCCCAGCACCAACCGCTGATTGGGACGCGCCGAGGCGAGACTGTCGAGCGCATTGCCCAGAGAAGCACCATTGGCATCGCTGCCGCCCGCAAGAGAGAGTGCCAATGTACGCAGGATCTGCAGGTCACCCCGGGTTTGCAGCTTGGTCATATGGGAGCCATTGATGGAGCCATCGGCAATGTGCTGGTGCAAGGCATTGAGGTCATCACTGCTCAGGGTAACCTCGGTCGAAGCCTGATCCCGCAGCAGGTAGCTGGCCTGGTAGCTGATGAGCTCCAGCGCCAGCTTGTAACCGGTGGCCTCGGTCTGGCGTGCCATGGTGACGGTTTCGCGAGCGGCAGGCTTGGCCTCCCCATGTGGAGCCGCCACAACCTCGGCATTGGTGGTGGCCGGCAGCGGTTCGCCGGCGACCTCGGCTTTGACTGCACTCTGCAAGTCGGCCACTTCCGCCATCACGGCGTGCAGCTGGCTCATCGCCTCTTGTAACTGCTCCGGGGTGGCACTGGCGATCAACTCAGTTACCTTGCCGCCCACCGTGCCCCACTGCTGGAGCGGGATACCGACGATGGGACGTTCAAGCAACCCGGCCGCCAAGGTTTGGTTCTCCTGCCGCATGGAGCCATCCTTGATCCCGTTCAGTGAGGTTGCCAGCGAGCGCAGGGCGCCATTGCCGGTCGCCAGCCGGGCATGTTCCCGCCCCAACTGCTGTGCATCTATGTTATTGAGCTCGCTCGCCTTATCGAGGCCACCCAGGGTAAAAGGCAGCGCCTTTTGCAGCAGCAGACGCTTTTGGTCGGCCAGGGAGAGGTTGTCTGCCGGCGGTGCGGAGCGGGCGGGCGCTGCGGGGCGAGCCCCCAGCAGATTGCCGATCCACTCTTTCAATGCCACAAACGGACGGGCCAACTGGGCTCCCAAACGGGACAGCAGACCCTCTCCTTTTTGCGGTTCACTGCGGCTGCCCAGCTGAAGGGCATCCTGACTGGTGGCAACCTGACGAGCATCCAGCTGGCCGAACTTGCCAACCCCGGCCGCAGCATCACTGTGCTGGGCGACGGCCTGCAGGCCGCCATTATGTGTTTGAATCTGCATGGTGTTTATCTTCTCGTGATGTTTCGCGCTCAGTCTAGGAGAGGCAATGGGGGCGGACTATCGCGATTGGTCGGGATTTTTGCACTGAGTGCGACACGCCATCCAACTGACCGGAAAGCTAAAAAAACAGAGCCACCATTAACAGTGTCGTCAGCGGTGAGATGCTCTAATTGCACCATCACCAATTTGGAGCCCTCGATGAACTCTCTCTATCACGCCGCCCTCCACCAGCTGTTTCTTTCCCTCTCTCTCCCCATACCAGCGCAGGAAGAGAGCGTCACCAGCCTGCAGATCGGCGAGCAAACCTATCACCTGACCGAACACCCGGCCAACTACCTGCTGATGTTTACCCGCCTGGAAGCCGCCACCAGCGCACAAGCCGCAGCACAGAACCTGTTCAGCCAGGACCCCTGCAAACCGATTTTGGCATTCGATCCGGATAACCTGACCCCAGTACTCTGGAGCCGTCAGCCACTGCAACAGCTCGATCGCGGCCAAATCCATCATCAGCTGGAGCAGCTGGTACACGCCGCCAGCGAGATTGGCGCGATCTGACTCGCCCGCAGCAGGGCCGTATAACCGGCTGCTGACCACACTACCCCCAGTCCAACGGGGCTGCGGTTGCAAGCCAATAAAAAAGGCGCCATAAGGCGCCTTTTTAGACTCAGTCAGACCACTCAGCTCGGTGGGAAGTGGCCACCAATGCTGATCACCTTCACCTGCTGCAGGGTGCTGTTGATGGTAAAAGCGACCCTGTGCTCCTGGCTGAGGCGGATCGTGTAGATCCCTTTATTCTTGCCGCTCAACTGCTCGTAGTGCATGTCGCCCACCTTGTCGGCTGCGTTCTTGGGATCGGTACCCCGCACTATCTCCCGGCGCCACTCGTGGTACTTGCTCATGGCCGACGCCGTCACGGCCACGTGCTTGTCCTTGTTGTAGAGGATGCGGGGTTGCGAATCATCGATAGTCCATGCCATAGCCAGCTCCTATTTTTGCTCCAAAGAGAACCAAACTATAGTGCACACCATCCCACTGGCGAGCCCGAACGACACCAACCTGTCTGCCTGTATCACTATTTGGAACGCAAAACGGCGCCATCAGGCGCCGTTTTTTGTCGCAGTCTGCCGGGGCAGACCGAGGTGGTCAGCCGGTGTAGACGGGCAGCATGCCCGCCATGTTGAGCAGGTGGAATGCCGCAGTCAGCACCCCGAACAGGAAGACGCCGGCGATCATCGGCATGCCGCCCGGCACCCGTAAGCCATCCTGTTTATCCCCTTGCTTGCCCTTGCCGGCGCGCACCTTCCAGGCCAGCAGGGCCGGGATGATGCAGGTCCACAGGGTAGCCACGGCGCCCGCATAGCCGATGGCCATCAGGAAGCCGAACGGGAACAGCAGGGAGAGCAGCAGCGGCGGCAGGAAGGTGGCCGCCCACGACTTGGCGCGGCCGCCTCGGCCGTTGTCGAACTTGAACAGATCCGCCAGATAGTCGAACACCCCCAGTCCCACCCCGATGAAGGAGGAGAGGATGGCGGCCATGGAGAAAAGGTTGAGAGCGTTGGCGACCGCATCGGATTCGATCACCGAGGCCAGTGCCTTGAGCAGCACGTCGACGTTGCCACCCTGGGCCACCACAGGGCCGAACTCGCTGCGCGGCAGGTTGCCGAACACGCTCACCAGCCAGATGAGGTAGAACAGCAGCGCGATGGCGGTGCCGCCGAGGATGGCGTAACGGGCGCGGCGCTCCTCACCGTAGTAGGCGCGCATGGACGACACCGAGTGGTGATAGCCAAACGAGGTGAGTGCCACCGGCAGCATGGCCAGCGCATAGGGGGCATAGCTGGCATGCTCGCTCAGGGTATCGAACAGCAGGGTCGGCTTGATGTTGAGCGACAGCCCAGAGATGCCGAACACGAAGCTCAGCCCCATGGCGATGACCAGCACCACTGAGATGCGATCCACCGCCCGGGTGGAGTGCCACACCAGGCCAGAGAAGCCCAGGGTAAACAGGATTGAGCCCAACTGGCTGCCGATGCCGGTCATGCCGTCAATGATGAGGCCGGCCGAGGTGATGTAGGCGTAGAGCAGGATGCCACCAACGAAATAGACGGTGAGGTTGTTGATGGCGTTGAGCTTCTCCCCCAGCAGTTCGCGGGTAACGGTATCGAACGACACACGCAGCGGATAGCCCTGATAGGACTCCAGCAGCATCCAGCCGGAGAGCGTCATCACGATCATGGTCAGGGTAATGGCCAGCACCGACCAGATGGTCCAGGCGCCCGCCCCCGCACTCGGCAAGCCCAGCATGCCGGCCCCTACACAGACGCCGGCAATGATGCATGCCCCGCCCACCAACGATGGTTTCTGTCCCATTTACTTCTCCAAAGACGATTGTGGATCTGATCGCGACCGCGGACCGTTGCATTTGCTACGCCGGTTGTCATGGTAGATCGCGCTCATCTAGGTGCCGGCGCCCGGCGCTGGCTGCTTCGCAAGGGAAGCAAGGTGCGCTCAAGGCGGGCTGCCGGCCCGACACGGCAGCAGGGCCGCATGTCGGGGAAGGGACTTTACCCTGCTACCCCTCAGGTATCAAATGCGGGTGCATGTTCAGGCTGCCCAACGGGCCCTCAACAGACACCCTGCAACTGGCTTCTTGTGACTCAATGGGTCAGTTGCGGCAGCAGTTGCAGCAGCTGGGCGCGATCCGCCAGCGGCGTCTGGCTGACCCAGATCCCCAGCAGGCCGTAAGCGAGCAGCGGCAGCACCAGCAGCAACAGGCAGAGCAGCCCCAGCAGCTGGCGAGGCGCGAGCCGGTGCCCCTGCGTGCCCAAGTGCAGCGCATCGGCCCGCTTGGGGCAGGCGGCCACGCAGCTCAGACAGCTGGTGCACTCGAGACTGCGTACCGCGATGAGCTGGTGTACCTGGATGCGCGACGGGCAGGCCCGGCTGCACTTGTCGCAGTCGTGGCCCGCGCTGCGCAGGCAACGGGCCGGGTCACGGCGAATGCGCAATGGGGTCAGCAGGCCGAGCAGGGCCAGCCAGGCGCCATAGGGACAGAGGTAGCGGCAGAACCCTTGCCGGAAGGTGGCGGTGAGCAGCAGCACCCAGCCAAGGCACAGAGCCGAGATCAGGGTCAGGCTGAAGAAGAAGGCCCCCATCTTCATGTCCGCCGCCTGATGGTAGGGGCTGGTGAAGTAGCCGGGCAGGGCGGCGCTTGGCACCGCGATCAGCACGATAAACAGCAGAAAGGCGAGCACCAGAAACTTCTGGCCACGCAACACGACATCGAGCCAGCGCGGCGGCGTCCACTCCCCCGCCAGCCATCGGCTGCGCAGGCCGTGCAGCCATTCACCCACCAGCCCGAGCGGGCAGAACCAGGCGCAGAACGCCCGCCCCAGCAGCAGGGCCGACAGCGAGAGCACCAGCACGGTGACGGTGGCCGCCGGATGGTGCGGATCCACCAGCCCCTGCCCGAGCCAGGCCCGCAGCCCGAGCCCGCCGGCAATGGGCAGGAAGCCGTCCACCACGTCAGGACGCACCAGCCAGGGGTTCATCCCCTGCCCCAGCTGCCAGACATGCAGGCCGTACTGCAGCGTCACCAGCCCCCAGCAGAGCAGCAGCAGCTGGCGCGTGCGTGCCCGCAGCCACTGGCTGTCGAGCGCCTCGAGGGCGGGCAGCGGCCGCCGTTGGTGCCAGAGGGCAAGCGCGCCAGCCACCAGCCCGACGCCGAGCCAGAGCAGGTTGTCTGCCGCCAGCAACCAGAGCATGAGCAGCAGGCCGAGGGCAAGACGCCACTGCCAGCCCGATCGCGCCTGCCACGCCAGCAGCACCAGATAGGCCAGGCCGGCGGCCATGGTCACGGCTTCGATCACGCTCATGTTTCCCTCACTGCCTCATCCACCACTGGCGGCAAGGATAACGGACATCTGAATTGATTATTTTGATCTGCATGGGCAGAGGGGGACATTTGCGCCCAATGCCCCCATGGTTGCACCTTATGCCTGCGGCTGTTGAACAGCGGCTGGTCGGATTCGGCCTGCTCGGCCCAGAAGTGGATGTTGAAGCGGGCATCCTCCGACAGCTCGACCCTGTGCCAGTGCTGGGGCGGGCTGGTGGCAAACTCCCCGGCCCGGATTGGCAAAGCCGTGATAGGTGACGGTGCCCTCCATCACGCAGAGCTGGCCGAACACCCCGGCCGCGGTGTTGTGGTGGGTGAGCAGGGCCTGGGGCACATTCTGGCGGGTGAAGAAGGGGGTGGAGCGGCGCACTACCCAGTGAGACGGAATCAGTTGCATGGCCATATCGGTTCTCCTCGAGTGGCCGGGTCGACCCGGCCGGTGCAATGAAAGGGGTTAACGGGGCAGCTGACGCAACAGCGGGAAAGCGGCGCTCATCTGGTCGCCCCCACCACGAAACCGCACAGCTCGCCGGCGTCATCGCGCGCCTCGGCCACCATGCCGTGGCTGTTCCAGCGGCACTGCCAGGCGAGATCCTCGCCCTTGGTGCGGCCGGCCAGTTGCAGCGGGTAGCGCGGCGTCTTTACCTTCACCAGCATGGGCGGCAGGGTCAGCGGGGTCGGCGTGCCGAGCAGGGTACGTGCCAGCGCATTGGCCCCCAGCACTATGGGTTGCAAGCTGACCCTGCCACTGCACGCAATCCCCCAGCGCGAAGATGTGGGGATCGCTGGTCTGCAGCCTATCATCGACCAGGATGCCGCGATCCACCTCCAGCCCGGCCCTGCGGGCTAGGGCCAGATTCGGCCGCAGGCCGATCGCTGCGATCACCAGATCCTGCTCGCTGGTACGGCCATCGCTCGCCATGTCCATCGGCAGCTTGCTCTGGCGGCGGGCATTATCGAATAGTCCCCTTGTATCGGAGCTTAAGGAGTGACGGCTTTTTGCACGGTAAGATGAAAAAGGGCTGACATCGCTGTCAGCCCTTTGGCTATCCACGCCACACCTAGTGCGCCGGTTTGGTCATCTCCTGCAACAGCTGATCGATATAGCCCACCACCAGCCCGGAGTTTTGTTCGATCTCTCGATAGAGAGCCTCCGCCTCGTCTTGCTTGTGCTGGTTTTTCAACTCGATGATCTGCTGGATCACCTGATGCAGTCTGGCGTGGGGAGTCGCGATCGCCTTGAAGGCAGGATGCGCACTGCAGCAGGATGCCCCCTCGCTGAAGTACCAGCGGCCGAGGCGGCACTCCTTGTCACTGACAGCCTCACTGCGAGACAGCCCCTCCTGCCCATCCAGATAGGCACGTACCCGGGTCTTCCAGCCCATGTGAGCGGCACGGGCGCGGATCAGCACCATCCGCACGTTGGAACCATCCTGGAACTGCCCGGCCAGATCCCCCAGCTTGTCCACCAAGGTCGCCACATGGGTCGCAATCTGGGCGGTATCCCGCGCAACCAGCGTGGTGGACTGGGAGATCTCGTGGACGCTGACGATATTGCGGGTGATCTCGTCGCTCACTGAGGATTGCTCCTCCGAGGCGGCGGCGATCTGGGTGTTCATGTCGCGAATGCTGTTGACCGCCCCCTTGATCCGGCTGAGGGCCTCCCCCGCCTGATTTGCCCGCTCTACCGATTCCCCCGCCCGCGAGACACTGTGTTCGATCATGGTCACCGTAGTGCCGACAGCCCGTTGCAACTGCTCGATGGTACTGCGGATCTCGGCAGTAGAGTGCTGGGTGCGGCCCGCCAGTGAGCGTACCTCGTCAGCAACCACCGCAAAACCGCGCCCCTGTTCACCGGCCCGAGCCGCCTCGATGGCTGCGTTGAGGGCCAGCAGGTTGGTCTGCTCGGCGATGGACTGAATTACTGCCAGCACCGAGCCAATCTGCTCGCTGGCCCTGGCGACCTCTTTTACCGTGTTGCCCGCGCTGGCGATCTCCTCGGCCAGCTGTTCGATCATGTTGACGCTCTGCTGCACCACCTCATCGCCGGTAACCGCCTGATTGTCCGCCTCGTTGGCCGCTTCGGCAGCTTGCGCCGTGTTGTTGGCCACTTCATGTACCGTGCTGGTCATCTCGGTCATGGCGGTGGCGAGCTGGGTGGTCTGCTCTTGCTGGCGTGTCATGCTGCCAAGGTTGCCCGCCGCACTGCGCGACAACCGCTCACTCTCGCCAGCTAATTCACCCAAGGTGGCAGTAAGCTGACTGATGGTGTCGCGGATCTTGCCGACGAAGGCATTAAACGCCGACCCAAGACGGCGGATCTCCTCCGGCCCCGTCACCGGCAACTTGCTGCCGAGATCGCCGGAACCATTGGCCAGCGCCTCCAGCGCCTTGACGCTCTCCAGCAGCGGGCGGTTAAGACGTCCCAGCAGCCACACCAGCGCCACCGCAATCAGGGCGGTGCCAAGCAGCGCGATCATCACCATCTGCCAGCTCTGGCGCGCCAGCGCGGACACGACCTCACTGTGATCCCGCGCCAGCTCGATCACCCCGACCGCCTTGCCGGAAAAGTCGCGCAGCGGCGCCGCCATCACCAGAAAATCGCTTCCCTGCTGCTTGATGGTGGTGAAGCGGTTCTCGCCCTCCAGTACCCCCTGATACCAGCCCGCCGACTCGCCGAGCAGGGAGGTGCCGGTCAGCATCACAGGTTTGCCCTGTTCAAACAAATAGATGGCCAGCCGACTGTCCTTGCCCAGCAGGTCAGCAAACAACGAGGTATCGAGGGCTCGGCCAAACTCCACCGAACCGACCGGCTGACCGTTGAAGGTGACCGGTACCACGCCGCGGATCCCGGTGCCACCCTGACCGGTCTCCAGCCCGCCGACCGGCTGATGATTGCGGTTCACCTCGACCACCGCCAACCGAGTGGTAGAGAGGTCATCGCCATGGTTCGCGGGTTTATGCACCCGATAAAGGGAGATGGCAGGGGGAACGTGGAAGTGAAACTGCTGGATCCCCTGCGCCTTGAGGGCGGGCCAGAGCGGGTCGAACAGGCTGGCGAGAGTCTGCCAATCCTGGTCTGCCACCGCCTTGGCGGCATCCGGTCGCTGCGCAATCAGGGTTGCCGCCAGCACGGTTTCATGGCTGGCATTGCGGATCACCGATTCTATATTTTGCAACTCTGTTTGTAGTGTGTCCTGTTCGGCTGTCATGGCCCGCTGACGGTTTTCAAACAGGTTGAAGGTAAGCAGCACCACGGCGAGCAATACGATGCCGCTGATTGCCAGCAGCGTGATCTGGTGACCCAACTTGCTAGGGGGGAACATAAGACACCATCCTTGACAATCATATCCAACTTACAGGATGGAACGAATAAGGTGGGAGTCCATCAGAACTCGTTTGTTTGTTGATATTGATCAAACGATTAACAGACAAAATGCGAGGTAGATCAAACGGATTGAATATTCACCAGATAGAGAGCCATTTCCTGATTTGCGAGAGGCCATGCATCTTGGCACGCGGGCTGGCGAGCGGATTAACGAAAACGGCGCAGGTGGTAGTCGACGTGATAGTCGTTGGCATTGCGGAACATGATGGAGTAGTTGAGAAACTCGCCGTTCTCACCGTAGGAGAGCGAGGTGAGCCGCAGGATGGGCGCCCCCTGCTCGATATGCAACAGCTCGGCCATGCGCCGGTCGGCCAGCACGGCGCTGAAGCTCTCGTAGTTGCCGGCGATGGGGAGCTGGCACTCGTTCTCGATGTAGGCGAACTTGGATCCCTCCAGATGGGCCACCGAGAGGGTGCGAAACAGCCGCACCGGCATGTAGCTCTCCTCCACCAGCAGGGCCCGGCCGTCCACCGAGCGCACCCGGTTGGAGAAGTAGACCGGCTCGTTCACCTTGATCCTGAGCTGGCTGGCGATGGCGGGCGGGGCCGGCATGGTGCGAAACTCCAGCACCTCGCTGGTCAGGGTGCGGCCCTGTTCACGCATCAACTCGGTGAAACCGCTCAGCCCCTTGGTCTCGTGCTGCACGTCCTTCTTGGTCACGTAGGTGCCGCTGCCGTGGCGCCGCTCCACCAGCCCCCACTCGATCAGCATGTCCACCGCCTTGCGCACCGTCATCCGCGATACCCCGAACTGACTCGCCAGGGTTTTCTCGCTCGGCAGGACATCCCCCACCCGGCAATCCGCCCCGTTGACCCGGATACGCAATCGATCCGCCACCGATTTGTAGATCACTGCTAGACCTCTCTTTACCCAGCCGGGGTGGTGGCCCATTTGCTCGCCTTTATTTCAACCAGCTGAAAATAAACAATTTTAAATTCAAATAACCCGATAAAAACGTCACAAAAACAAGACGTACAACAATATCGCAAAATTTAGATCTCTTTGTCTAAATAAGTGCATGCGCCGGATCACATAACCACCACATATTTCATGAGGGCCTGATCGCTTGTTGTTAGGTTCAATTCAGCAATACGACAACAGCAGTCAGACAATTCTCTAATAAAAAGGGACGCTATATGCTCAGTCAAATTCAACGTTTTGGCGGGGCAATGTTTACGCCTGTATTACTGTTTCCATTCGCAGGTATGGTGGTAGGCATTGCAATCATGCTGAAAAATCCCATGTTCGTGGGAGAGACGCTGGCCAATCCTCAGGGACTGTTTTTTCAAATAGTTCATATTATTGAAGAGGGTGGCTGGACGGTATTTCGAAATATGCCGCTGATATTTGCCATCGGCCTGCCGATCGGGCTGGCAAATAAGGCTCAGGCCCGCGCCTGCCTCTCCGTGCTGGTCAGCTTCATGACCTGGAACTACTTCATCAATGCCATGGGGATGACCTGGGGCGACTATTTCGGGGTCGACTTCAACCAGGCGGTGGGTGGCGAGAGCGGGCTGGCCATGGTGGCCGGCATCAAGACCCTGGACACCAGCATCATAGGTGCCATCGCCATCTCCGGCATCGTCACCGCCCTGCACAACCGGTTGTTCGATCGGCAACTGCCGGTCTTTCTCGGCATCTTCCAGGGCAGCTCGTTCGTCACCATCGTCGCCTTCTTCGTGATGATCCCCTGCGCCTGGTTGACCCTGCTGGGCTGGCCCAAGGTACAGATGGGCATCGCCTCCCTGCAGGAGTTCATGCTGGTCTCCGGCCCGCTCGGCGTCTGGGTTTACACCTTCCTCGAGCGGATTCTGATCCCGACCGGCCTGCACCACTTCATCTACGGCCCCTTCATCTTCGGCCCGGCCGCGGTGGAAGGCGGCATCCAGCTCTACTGGGCCCAGCACATGCTGGAGTTCAGCCAGAGCACCCGACCGCTGATCGAGCTGTTCCCCCAGGGCGGCTTCGCCCTGCACGGCAACTCCAAGATCTTCGGGGCCATGGGGATTGCGCTCGCCATCTACGCCACCGCCGCCAAAGAGAACAAGGCTAAGGTGGCCGGCCTGCTGATCCCGGCCACCCTGACCGCCATGCTGGTGGGGATCACCGAGCCGCTCGAGTTCACCTTCCTCTTCATCTCGCCCCTGCTGTTCGCCATCCATGCCCTGCTGGCTGCCACCATGGCGACCGTGATGTACCTGTTCGGGGTCGTCGGCAACATGGGCGGCGGTCTGCTCGACCAGTTCCTGCCGCAGAACTGGATCCCCATGTTCCACAATCACGCCGGCATGATGTTTACCCAGATTGCCATCGGCCTGACCTTTACCGGGATCTGGTTCCTGATATTCCGCACGATCATTCTGAAATTCAATTTGAAAACCCCTGGGCGGGATGACAGCGAAATAAAACTGTATTCCAAGGCTGATTATCAGGCCGCCAAAAAACAGCGTGGCCATGATATTGCCGGTCATATTCTGGCGGCGCTCGGTGGCGCGGAAAATATCAACAGTCTGAACAACTGCGCCACCCGGCTGCGCATATCGCTACGCGATGCGAGCCTGGCGGCAGCGGATGATGCTTTCAAACAATTGGGTGCCCACGGCGTAGTCCGCCACGGTGACAGCATCCAGATCATTATCGGTCTGCATGTCCCCCAGCTGAGGGAAAACATGGAGAGCCTGATGAACAACCCCTCCTCCTCTTCTTTCGTAACGGAGTCATGATCATGAAAAAATTCTCTGTCGTCATTGCCGGCGGTGGCAGCACCTTTACCCCGGGCATCGTTCTCATGCTGCTGGAGAACCAGCACCGCTTCCCGCTGCGGGAGATCAAGTTCTACGACAACGATGGCGCCCGCCAGGAGGTGATCGCCGAAGCCTGCCGCGTCCTGCTGCGGGAGCAGGCCCCTGACATCGCCTTCAGCTATGGCACCGACCCCAAGGCGGCCTTCAGCGGGGTGGACTTCGTGATGGCCCACATCCGGGTCGGCAAGTACCCCATGCGCGAGCTGGACGAGAAGATCCCCCTGCGCCATGGCGTGGTCGGCCAGGAGACCTGCGGCCCGGGCGGCATCGCCTACGGCATGCGCTCCATCGGCGGCGTGCTGGAGCTGGTCGACTACATGGAGCAGTACTCGCCGGATGCCTGGATGCTGAACTACTCCAACCCGGCCGCCATCGTGGCCGAGGCGACCCGTCGCCTGCGCCCCCACGCCAGGATCCTCAACATCTGCGACATGCCCATCGGCATCGAAGGGCGGATGGCCCAGATCGCCGGCCTGCCGTCACGCAAGGAGATGCGGGTTCGCTACTACGGCCTCAACCACTTCGGCTGGTGGACCCGCATCGAGGATCTGGCGGGTAACGACCTGATGCCGGCCATCAAGGCCCACGTGGCCCAACACGGCTATGTGCCCAAGCAGGCCGGCCACGCCGAGGCCAGCTGGAACGACACCTTCGCCAAGGCCAGGGACGTGTGGGCCCTTGATCCGGACACCCTGCCCAACACCTATCTGAAGTACTACCTCTACCCGGACTATGTGGTGGCCCACTCCAATCCGGAGCACACCCGCGCCAACGAGGTGATGGAGCACCGCGAGAAGCACGTGTTCAGCGCCTGCCGCGCCATCGTGGCAGCCGGCAACGCCGCAGCCGGCGAGCTGGAGATCGACGAGCACGCCTCCTACATAGTGGATCTGGCTACCGCCATCGCCTTCAACACCCAGGAGCGGATGCTGCTGATCGTGCCGAACCGGGGCGCCATCCCCAACTTCGACCCGGAGGCCATGGTTGAGATCCCCTGCCTGGTGGGCAGCAGCGGCCCCGAGCCGCTGCAGGTGGGCAACATACCGCTGTTCCAGCAGGGCATGATGGGTCAGCAGGTGGCCGTCGAGAAGCTGGTGGTGGAGGCGTGGATCGAGCGCTCCTATCAGAAGCTGTGGCAGGCAATCACCCTCTCCAAGACGGTGCCGAGCGCCTCGGTGGCCAAAGCCATCCTGGACGACCTGATCGCCGCCAACAAGGAGTACTGGCCGCCTTTGCAATAAACGCGGGCCAAACAAAAACCCCCTCGCTGGCGAGGGGGTTTTCTTGTTGATGGCTCTGCCGTGGCGCGATCAGCGCAGGGACTTGACCGAGCGGCGGACGATCAGCTCCGGCTGGACCGTCATCGACTCGACTTCCAGCTCCTTGTTGCGGATCCGGCTCACCAGCTGCTGCACCGCCAACAGGCCGAGCTCGGCCTTGGGGTGGCGGATGGTGGTCAGCGGCGGGCTGGAGAAGCGCGCCATCTCCACGTCGTCATAACCGATCATGGAGATGTCGTCCGGCACCTTGACCCCGGCTTCCCAGGCAGCGCAGATGGCGCCGATCGCCATGGGATCGTCGAAGGCGAATACCGCGGTCGGTCGCGGCTTGAGGGCCAGGATCCGCTGCATGGCATCGAATCCGCTCTGGCTCTCGTAATCCCCTTCGAAGATCTGCTCGTCTTTCAGGGTCAACCCTTGTTCGGCCAGGGCATCGCGCACCCCATCCAGCCGCTGCTGGGTAGTCGGCTTGGCGAGATGGCCGGTGATGCAGACGATGTCGCGGTGACCCTGCTCCAGCAGATGGCGCACGGCCAGACGCGCGCCGATGCGGGCGTTGTCGTTGATCACGTTGGCGAAATCGCACTCGTTGCCCCAGTCCAGCACCACCTGCGGCACATTTTTGTGGATACGCAGCATGTCCCTGAACTGGGTGTCGATATCGGTTCCCAACACCAACAGGCCGTCGACCCGCTTCTCCATCAGCATGCGCAGGTAGTGCTGCTGACGGGGCGGCTGGTTCTCGGTGTTGCAGAGGATCAGGCTGTAGCCCTGCTCGAAGCAGTACGCCTCCACCCCTTGCACCACTTCCGCAAAGAAGGGGTTGGCACTGGTGGTCACCAGCATGCCGATGGTCTTGGTCGAGTTTATCTTGAGGCTGCGCGCTACCGAGTTGGGCGCGTAGTTGAGTTCTGCCACCGCCTCAAGCACTTTTTGGGTTGCGTCTTCGCTGACCCGACGGGTGTGATTGAGTACATGTGAGACGGTGGAGATGGATACGCCTGCGCGGGAGGCGACATCCTTGATAGTGGCCATCTCTGTCTCCTGAAGATCAAAGGCGGAACATTAGCAGATTTCCCGAATAAAGGCTTGGTTTTAACGAGCACTGCCAATGAATTGTCAATGCTGGCTAATCTAGGCGCTCATTTCTATTTGCGCAAACGGATTTTGGTCAAAATGGGAGCAGTGTCAGGGTAAAATATCGTCAGTTTTTTCATCTATCATTTATCGAAAGAACACCTTGTTGAGAAGATGTTAATCAACACATTTAGCATCAATATCTAAATCAGATTTCAATATTGGTTATTTGTTTCAAAAAAGCACTATTCCACCCTCTCTGGTTAGTATCTTTAACAGCTTGTTATTGCCCAGCGAGGAATGATAGAACCATACCTATTGCCGGACTGGCGGGATCACGGTTCGGAATGGCACACGGAAAATGAAACAATCCACTGATTAAGGGACGAATCGATGAATAAGTTGAGCAAAATGGCAGTCAGGACAGCGGTTTCTATGGCCCTGTTCGGATCGGTATCACTGGTCCACGCGGCGGATACCATCAAGATCGGCATCGCCGGTCCGGTCACCGGCCCGGTCGCCCAGTACGGCGACATGCAGTTCACCGGCGGCAAGATGGCGGTCGAGCAGATCAACAAGGCCGGTGGCATCAAGGGCAAGCAGATCGAAGCCGTCATCTATGACGACGCCTGCGATCCCAAGCAGGCCGTGGCGGTCGCCAACAAGGTGATCAACGACGGCGTCAAGTTCGTGGTCGGCCACCTTTGCTCCGACAACACCCTGCCCGCTTCCGACATCTATGAAGATGAAGGCGTGCTGATGGTCACCCCGGCCTCCACCAACCCCAAGATCACCGAGCGCGGCTATCAGCTGGTGCTGCGTACCATCGGCCTGGACAGCGACCAGGGGCCGACCGCCGCCAAGTACATCATCGAGCAGGTCAAGCCCAAGCGCGTGGCCGTCATCCACGACAAGAAACAGTACGGCGAAGGCATTGCCTCCAGCGTGAAAGCGGCGCTGGACAAGGCCGGCGTCAAGGTGGTGGCGTTTGAAGGCATCACCGCCGGCGACAAGGACTTCTCCGCCCTGATCGCCAAGCTGCAGAAAGAGAACGTCGACTTCGTCTACTACGGCGGCTATCACCCCGAGCTGGGTCTGATCCTGCGTCAGGCTGGCGAGAAGGGGCTCAAGGCCAAGTTCATGGGTCCGGAAGGGGTCGGCAACAAGGATATCTCCGCCATCGGCGGTCCGGCCTCCGAAGGCCTGCTGGTGACCCTGCCGAACAAATATGACCTGGTGCCGGCCAACGCCCCGCTGGTTGCCGCGTTCAAGGCCAAGGGCCAGGACTCCTCCGGTCCGTTCGTATGGACCACCTATGCCGCAGTGCAAACCCTGGCGGCCGGTATCGCCAAGGCGGGTGAGGATGACCCGGCTGCCGTTGCTGCCGCCATCAAGGCCGCACCGATCGATACCGTCATGGGCACCCTGAGCTGGGCGCCGAGTGGCGACCTGAAAGGCTTTGAATTCGGTGTGTTCCAGTGGCACGCCGACGGTACCTCCACTCAAGTCAAATAATCTGCCGGTCGGGGTGACATGAGTCACCCCTCCTTTCTTTGCGGGCAAGTACAGGGAACGCAGTATGTCCGAACACTTCCTTTACCTGGTTCAGCAGTTGCTGAACGGGTTAACCATAGGCAGCACCTATGCGTTGATCGCTATCGGCTACACCATGGTCTATGGCATCATCGGCATGATCAACTTCGCCCACGGCGAGGTCTACATGATCGGCTCCTATGTCGCTTTCATGGTGATGGCGGGGCTCATGATGATGGGCATCGACAGCACCTTTCTGCTGCTGGGGGGCGCCTTCCTGGTCAGCATCGTCATCACCGGCACCTATGGCTGGACCATAGAGCGGGTCGCCTACCGCCCGCTGCGGGGCGGCAACCGGCTGATCCCCCTCATCTCCGCCATCGGCATGTCGATCTTCCTGCAGAACATGATGCGGATGGCCCAGGGCTCGCGCGACATCGCCATGCCCACCCTGATCTCCGGCGGCTGGACCCTGGGTGAAGCCGACGGCTTCCAGGCCAGCCTCTCCTGGATGCAACTCATCATCTTCGTGGTGACCTTCATCACCATGTTGGCGCTGACCCAGTTCATCGGTCGCTCCCGCATGGGCCGCGCCTGCCGCGCCTGTTCAGAAGACATCAAGATGGCCAACCTGCTGGGGATAGACACCCACGTGGTCATCTCCATCACCTTCGTGCTGGGGGCTACCCTGGCCGCCGTCGCCGGCGTGCTGCTCGGCATGTATTACGGCGTCATCAACCCCTACCTCGGCTTCATGGCCGGGCTGAAAGCCTTCACCGCAGCGGTACTGGGCGGTATCGGCAGCATTCCCGGCGCCGTGCTGGGCGGCCTGCTGCTCGGCGTGGTCGAGGCGCTCACCGCCGGCTACCTCAGCACCGAATACAAGGATGTGATGGCCTTTGCCCTGCTGATCGGCGTGCTGCTGTTCATGCCCACCGGCATTCTGGGTCGCCCGGAGGTCGAAAAGGTATGAAAAAACAATTCATTCATGCCTGCATCGCCAGCCTGGTGCTGCTGGTGCTCTCCTTCTGGCTGCTCGGCTTCAAGCTCGAAACCGACGGTACTCGCCTGCTGGTGACCAGCCGGCTCGACGTGTCGCTGGCCTGGCTGCTGGGCGGCGCCACCCTGGTGTTCTGGTTCCAGATGCTGCGCGGCCAGATAAGCCGGCTGTTTCAGGCCTCCATCAGCGGCTTCTCGGTCGGCTTCACCAAGCTGGTGCTGCCGAGCCCCGAAGAGGCCCCCAAGCTCTATAACCTCACCGCCGTGCTGGTGCTGTTGTTTGCGGTGAGCTGGCCCTTCATGGCCTCGCGCGGTGCCATCGATCTGGCAACCCTGGCCCTCATCTACATCATGCTGGGGCTGGGCCTGAATGTGGTGGTCGGCCTCGCCGGCCTGCTGGATCTCGGCTATGTCGGCTTCTACGCGGTCGGCGCCTACAGCTATGCCCTGCTCAACAGCTACTTCGGGCTCAGCTTCTGGGAGTGTCTGCCCATCGCCGGGCTGACGGCGGCCACCTTCGGCTTCCTGCTCGGCTTCCCGGTGCTGCGACTGCGGGGGGATTATCTGGCCATCGTCACCCTGGGTTTTGGCGAGATCATCCGCATCCTGCTCAACAACATGACCAGCCTGACCGGCGGCCCGAATGGCATCTCCGGCATTCCCAAGCCGACCCTGGGCGGTCTGGAGTTCAACCGCACCGTCAAGGATGGCGGCTTCGAGACCTTCCACGAGTTCTTCGGCATCGCCTACAACGCCAACCACAAGGTGATCTTCCTCTACCTGATGGCGCTGGTGCTGGTGATCGCCACCCTGTTCGTCATCAACCGCCTGCTGCGCATGCCGCTCGGCCGCGCCTGGGAGGCATTGCGGGAAGACGAGATCGCCTGCAAGTCGCTGGGGCTCAACCCCACCATCATCAAGCTGACCGCCTTCACCATTGGCGCCTGTTTTGCAGGCTTCGCCGGCAGCTTCTTCGCCTCGCGCCAGGGCTTCATCAGTCCGGAATCCTTCGTCTTCATCGAGTCGGCCATCGTGCTCGCCATCGTGGTGCTGGGCGGCATGGGCTCCCAGATCGGAGTGGTGCTGGCCGCCATCGTGATGACGGTGCTGCCTGAGCTGGCGCGCGAGTTCAACGAGTACCGCATGCTGATGTTCGGTCTCTTGATGGTGTTCATGATGATCTGGCGGCCACAGGGATTGCTGCCGATGACCCGTCCGCATCTGGAGTTGAAAAAATGAGTACGCATCAGAAGTTAATGGAAGTCTCTGATCTGTCGATGCGCTTCGGAGGGTTGCTGGCCGTCAACGGCGTCAAGCTGGACGTGGAGAAGGGGGAGGTGATCTCCATCATAGGCCCCAACGGGGCGGGCAAGACCACCGTCTTCAACTGCCTGACCGGCTTCTACCGTCCGAGCGGCGGCATCATCCGCTACAAGGGCGAGGAGATCCAGGGGCTGCCCGGCCACCTCATCGCCCGCAAGGGGATAGTGCGCACCTTTCAGCACGTGCGACTGTTCAAGGACATGACGGCGGTGGAAAACCTGCTGGTAGCCCAGCACAGGCACCTCAACACCGGCTTTCTGGCCGGACTGTTCAAGACCCCGGCCTTTCGCCGCGCCGAACGGGAGGGGCTGGAGCAGTCCGCCTTCTGGCTGGAGAAGGTGGGGCTCAAGGATCTCGCCAACCGCGCCGCCGGCAACCTGGCTTATGGCCAGCAGCGCCGGCTCGAGATTGCCCGCTGCATGGCGACCCGGCCCGAGCTGCTGATGCTGGACGAGCCGGCCGCCGGCCTCAACCCGCACGAGACCGACGAGCTGAACGAGCTCATCTCCAACCTGCGGGACGAGTTCGGGGTCTCGGTGCTGCTGATCGAGCACGACATGAAGCTGGTGATGGAGATCTCCAACCGCATCTTCGTGGTCAACCAGGGCACCCCGCTGGCCCACGGCAAGCCGGACGAAATCCGCAGCAATCCGGCAGTGATCAAGGCCTATCTGGGCGAGTCGTAAGGACAAAAAGATGTTAGAACTTCGCAACGTATCGACCCACTACGGCAAAATTCAGGCGCTGCACGACGTCAGCGTCCAGGTAAAAGAGGGGGAAATCGTCACCCTGATCGGCGCCAACGGCGCCGGCAAGACCACCTTGCTGATGACCCTGTGCGGCGAGCCCAAGCCCAGCAGCGGCTCCATCTGGTTTGAGGGAGAGCAGATAGACTCGCTCTCCACCGCCCGCATCATGCGTAAAGACATCGCCGTGGTGCCGGAGGGGCGCCGCATCTTCGCTCGCCTGACGGTGGAAGAGAACCTGCTGATGGGAGCCTTCTTCGTCGACAAGGCCGAGCAGCGCGGCCTGCTGGATCAGATTTTCACCCTGTTCCCCCGCCTGCACGAGCGATTGGAGCAGCGCGCCGGCACCATGTCCGGCGGCGAGCAGCAGATGCTGGCCATCGGCCGCGCCCTGATGAGCAAGCCGCGCCTGTTGCTGCTGGATGAACCCTCGCTGGGGCTGGCCCCCATCGTCATCCAGCAGATCTTCGACACCATAGAGCAGCTGCGCCGCGACGGCATGACCATCTTCCTGGTAGAGCAGAACGCCAACCAGGCGCTCAAGCTGGCCGATCGCGGCTATGTGCTGGAGAACGGCCACGTGGTGTTGCAGGACACGGGGGCGGCCCTGTTGGCCAACCCGGCCGTCCGCCAGGCCTATCTCGGCGGCTGACCCATGAGCAGGGCCGACACGGCGCCGGATCACCACAATTTCTGGCACGATCCGGCCCTGCCTTTCATCGAGGCGCGGGCGGTGCAGGATGGCCGCCGCGTCTGCTACGACAAACACAGCCACCCCCACTTCTCCATCGGCGCCATCACCGGCGGCCACAGCCACTACCTCAATCAGCGCAGCCGGCAGGAGGTCGGCCGCGGCCACCTGGTGCTGATGAACCCGGAAGAAGTGCACGCCTGCAACCCCGTTGCGGATGAGCCCTGGTCCTATCTGATGTTCTACCTCGATACCGGCTGGCTGCAGCGCCAGCAGGAAGAGGCGGGACTGGGCAATGCCTTTCGTCCCTTCGACATGACCGCAAGCCGGGATCCACAGCTCTACCAAGGGCTGTGCTGGCTCCATCGGCAGTTGTGGCAGGAGTCGGAACCGCTCGCGCGCGAGGTGGCCTGCCACCAGTTCAGTCGCCAGTTGCTGGCCAGGCTCACCCCGGCCAGCTGGGACGATCGGCCGCCGCAGCACCTGCAGCGGGCCGCCGAACTGATGCAGGACGACTGCAGCAGCCCCCTCACCCTCGCGCAATTGAGTACAGTGGCAGGGCTTACCCCCTCCCACTTCGTGCGCAGCTTCAGCCGCCATTACGGCATGACGCCCCACGCCTACCTGCTCGATCAGCGCATCCGCCATGCCCGCACCCTGCTCAAGCGGGGAGAGCCGCTGGCGGAGGTGGCACTGGCCAGCGGTTTTGCCGATCAGGCCCACTTCCAGCGCCAGTTCAAGCGGCGGGTCGCTGCCACCCCGGGTCACTACCGCAATCAGCTGATCCGGCAAGGCTAGCGCACCAGATAGGTGGCGCAGAGCAGCAGCAACAGCGCCATCGCCCGGTTGAACCAGCGCAGCCGCTGCGGCGCGAGCAGCAACCCCTGCAATCGGCTGCCGGCATAGGCCCAGCAGGCGATGGAGCACAGACAGATGACCAGGTAGAGGCCGCTGAACAGGGCCACCTGCCCCACCCCGCCCGCACTGCCATAGGCGCCCATCCCCATGCTGGCGGCGAGCCAGGCCTTGGGGTTGAGCCACTGCATCAGTGCCCCATACCAGAAGGAGGGGGCCACCCCGTCGACCCCCTCCACCCGGCCGCTGTCCACCAGCAGCTGCCAGGCCATCCAGCCGAGAAAGATCACCCCGGCCCAGCGCAGTGCATCCGCCGCCAGCGGCCATTGCAGCAGGGTGGCGCCCAGCCCCAGTCCCATCAACAGCAGCAACAGAATGAACCCCAGGGTCGCCCCGACCACGTGCCACAGGCTGGCCACAAAGCCGTGCCTGGCGCCGCTGCCGAGGGCGACCAGATTGACCGGCCCCGGGGTGATGGACATGGCCAGGGCAAACCCTGCCATGGATAACAGCAGACTCGTCTCCATGAATAACGCCCGTATCGGCAAAAGGAGCCCCCAGCCTAGCCGGCACCCCGCCCCCGGTATTGAAGGAAATTGCGCTCGGTCACGGCAATAACCGGATACATTGCGGGCTTAGCGCCGGCCCCCGCTTGCGGTAAACTGACCCTCAATCACCTATTCGCAGGACATGTTAATGGACCAGTTTGCCCATATCAGTGCCCATGATGCCCACCAGAAGCTTGCCGCCGGTGCAGCCCGCCTCGTGGATATTCGCGACCCCCAGTCGTTCGAGACGGCCCACGCGGTCGGCGCCTTCCACCTCACCAACGGCACCCTGGTGCGTTTCATGAACGAGGTGGACTTCGATACCCCGGTGATCGTGATGTGCTATCACGGCAACAGCAGCCAGGGTGCCGCCCAGTACCTGCTGCAACAGGGGTACGATGAGGTCTACAGCCTGGATGGCGGCTTCGAGGCGTGGCGCAGGGAGTTCCCGATCCAGGCGGGCGACGCATGATCCAGCTGCTGGTGCTCGACAATGCCCGCATGGCCCAGGCGCTGGTGGACTATCTCTCCACCCTCGGTATCTCATGCGAACTGACCCAGTCCGAGCTTGGCGTCTCGGTCTGGCTGGCGGACGAACAGCGCCTCGCTCAGGCCCAGCTGGAGGTGAAACGCTTCCTGGCCGAGCCGACCCACCCCCGCTACATGGAAGCCTCCTGGCAATCCGGCCGGGCCGATGCCCGCATCGACTACAGCAAGGGGATGACCGACCCGGTCACCGACTTCCTGCATCAGGCCGGGCCGCTGACCCTGGTGGTGATCATCGCCTGTCTGGCCATCTACGGACTCGATGCCATCGGCCTGCCGATCTTTGATGAGCTGGCCTTCCACCCGACCCTGGCCCAGTTCACCGACTGGCAGGCGTGGCGCTACTTCACTCCGGCCTTCATCCACTTCTCGGTGCTGCATCTGGTGTTCAACCTGCTGTGGTGGTGGTATCTGGGGGGCCAGATCGAACAACGGCTCGGCAGCGGCAAGCTGCTGATCCTGCTGCTGGTAGGCGCCGCCCTGCCCAACCTGGCCGAGTTCTTCGCCAGCGGCCCGCTGTTTGGCGGCCTCTCCGGGGTAGTCTATGCCCTGCTCGGCTACTGCTGGCTGCGCAGCAAGTTGCAGCCGGCCTGCGGCCTCACCCTGCCACCGGCGCTGATGGGCTTCATGCTGTTCTGGCTGGCACTCGGCTTCTTCGATCTGCTCGGCACCCGCACCGCCAACATTGCTCACCTGGCCGGTCTGCTGGTCGGGCTGCTGCAAGGCTGGCTCGACAGACACCACCAGCCCGCCTGAGTGGTGGTCATCGAGGTGCAGCAAGCTGCTCGGCAACCAGAGCGGTCACCAACCAGGCCAACCTGAACCAGCGACAAGCGCGATGCTGGAAAACAAAACGCCGCCCCGAGGGGCGGCGTTTTTATTGGCCGACTGACTTACTGCTTGAGCAGGCTGCTGTCGGTCACCTTGACCGCAGTGCCGCCGCTCATGAAGAAGCTGGCGAACTGGGACTGCATCTCGGTGGTCACATCGCCGCTCGGGTCGAAGTTCTCGTCCGGCGCCAGCAGCGAGCTGTGGCCACCGGCCACGAAGCGGGCCGCGTTGTGGCTGGCCGCACCGGTGGCGGTCAGCGGCTGCAGAGCCAGCACCTTGAACAGCGGCTCGGTACCACCCAGCGGGGCGGAGGCGATGCTGTTCGGGATCACCTGGTCAGACAGGCTCAGCGCGCCATCGCCGACGATCTCGGTGGCGAACAGCGGGAAGCTGCTCAGGATGCCGCTACCGAGGTTGATCGGGTCAGCCGAATCCAGCACCGACTGGGCCGCGAAGCTGTAGCTCTGCAACGTGCTGGCCGCCGCCGCCTGCTGGGTGGTGCTCAGGCTTGGCAGGAACTCGTTGACGAAGCAGGTCGGCACCGCAGTCTTGCAGTTGGGCGCGTAGGCGGTGAAGCCGGCTTTCAGCTCGGCACTGCCACTGGTCAGCACGCCCATCTTGATGGTCGGGCCGAAGGTCGGCGAGTTCAGCAGCAGCGGCGCGATGCCGCCACCCGGCATGGCCAGGCCGCCGGTGTCGAACTTGAACAGGGCATCCGCCTGCACATTGCCGATGGGCTGGTTGGCCACCGCCAGCAGGTTGGTACCGGAGATGGCACCCAGGGAGTGGCCCAGGAAGTGCACCTTGAGGCTGCCGGCGGTGCCGATGACACTCTTGGCATTGGCCAGACCGACCGCCAGACGCAGGCCCAGCAGATCCGCCACGCTCTGTTTCAGGTTGTCGCGGGCCACGGTCAGGTAGCTCAGGTTCAGATACGGGGTCGGATTTTCGGAGGTGGTCACGGTCGCCATGCTGCCGCTCAGGGCGAAGCCGCGCTCGCCGTGCAGCGGGTGATCGATCACCACCAGCGCCACCTTCTTGCCTGCCTGCATGCCGGCATAGATCTGACCCAGCGCCAGTGCATAGGCGTTCTCTTTCACCGAGGTGACACCGTGCTGATAGATGATCACGTCGGTGATGGTATTGAGGGCATCCTTGGCGAAGACCCGCATCGGCACCGACTGCACCTCTTCCAGCTTGGGCAGCGGGTTGAAGCGGCCAATGTTCTGCTCGGCATCCAGCGGCTTGCCGCCGGAGGTGAGGGTCACCCCGATCAGCTTGCTCGCCTCGGCCAGCAGTTCGGCCTGACGGGTCGGATCGGCAATCAGCGTCGCCAGCAGAGCCGGATCCACGCCCGCCCCCACCAGCCCGGCGATCACTTCGCTGTCGCCCGCTTTCAGGGCATTGGCGATGGCGTACAGGCTGGGGATGGCGCCGTGCCAGGACTGGGTCTTGGCCTTGTCCCAGGAACCGGCGGTAGCCGGCGAGGAGAGGAAGTAAGGCAGCTTGACGATGCCGGTATAGACCTTGGTCGCTTGAGCAATCGGGTTGAGCGGGGCGCCTGGGCCGAAGGCGGTGGCCAGCGCATCTTTCTGCTCCTGCGGCAGGAACTGTTCATCGTCCAGCTGGGTCAGGAAGGCATTGCTGCCTGTCACGGCCAGGGTATAGGTGCCAGGCAGGCTGGTGTTGCCCTTGGCATCCTGCTTCCACAGGGCAGCCGCATCCAGGGTCGGGCTCTTCAGCACGGACGCCGCAGCGCCTTTCACCGCCACCAGCACGTCGGCACCGGACTGGGTACCGAACCAGTCGGAGAAGATGACGTGATCGGTGGAGACGCCGGTGGCAGCCTTGAACAAGCCTTCCTGCAGGGCGATCAGACCGTTGATGGTCTGCTCCTGGGCATTGCTGCCGACGTTGTTCTTGTAGTTGCCGTAGTCGTTGCCGGCCTTGACCGCGTTGCCGCTGCTGTCCTTGAGGGAGTCGGTGGCCACGATCATGTAGTAGGAGGAGGGATTCAGCGGCTTGAGCGGCACCAGGTTCAGCTTGCCGGCCGAAGCGGCCACCACGAAGTCCACCCCGTAGGTCAGCACCTTCTTCACGCCGTTCGGGCGCAGGGCTGCGCTGTCAAAGCTCAGCTCCAGCAGGTAGAGCGGCGCGACCGAAGCGGCAAACTCCGCCGCGGCCGGGGCCTGCACCTGGATGCCGGACGAGGTCACGGGCACGATCTGGATAGCCTGGGTCGTGGACCAGCCATCCAGGGTCGACATGGCCGAGACCGGGTTGGAGAGATCTGCCGTTTCGGTGGAGAATTTCAGGGTGCCATCGCTGGCCCGGGCTGCCAGAGCACTGGGGCGCACGGCATTGGAACCGGTCAACAGATAGTCGAGATAGCTGGAGGTGTCGCCTTTGTTATCGTCACTGCCACCACAGCCAGCCAGCATAGCACTGACAACTGCGGCGTAAATTAGCTTCTTTTTCATATCCTTATCTCTTTTTAGTTGTTATCCATGAAATGCTGACTGAGTTGGGTGAGAACCCGACCGGTACATCTTAACAGCAACGCAACAATTATTAAGCCTCTGGTCGGTCATCTGATCTGCTTTTTTTGTGTACAGCATCAAGGAATTGGAATAGAAACGGGACTCGATAGGTTAACAGCTTCATCCCGAATACCAGACCCGACCAGCGACTGCCCGTATGGCAGCTGGCAAAAAGCGACCCTCGATCTCGGCAAAGCGGATCAATTGCCGGTAGAATGGCGCATTGCTTAAGGAGAACCACATGATCGACCCGAAGAAACTGGAAGAGATCGCCAAACAGGTGCACAACTCCCTGCCGCCCGGCATTCGCAGCATGGGTGAAGAGGTGGAGAAGAAGATCCGTCAGGTGCTGCAGTCCCAGCTGGGCAAGCTGGACCTGGTCAGTCGCGAAGAGTTTGACGTGCAGACCAAGGTGCTGCTGCGCACCCGCGAGAAGCTGACTGCGCTCGAGGCCAAGCTGGCCCAGCTCGAGCAGCAGCTCGGTGCCAAAGGCGAATAACGCAGGTCGCCCATAAAGCAAACCCCAGCCAGGCTGGGGTTTGTTGTTTCTGGCCTGCCGCAGGACAAGCAGCAGGCTGATTCAGCGAGGCCTCCTCGGTCACGCTATGTGGCCGGCCTCATGCCTAACTCAGATGAATTCGTAGGCGTCGCCGAAGATGCGTTCTGGCTCGGCGCCCAGGATCTTGAACTCCTCCCGCGCCGCACCCGCCATCTCGAAACGGCCGGCGACATAGATGTCGTAGTCATGCAGGCTGACGAAATCATCCATGATGGCCTTGTGCACCAGCCCGGTCTTGCCGGTCCAGTCCGCTTCCGGCTCCTGCACCACCGGGATGAAGGTGAGCGGGGCGTAGTCGCGCTCCCACTGCTGCATCTGCTCCTGCTCGTAGAGCCAGTGCGCCTGGCGCACACCCCAGTAGAAGAACACCGGGCGCTTGCTGCCGGTATCGATCAGGTATTCCAGAATGGAGCGGGCATAGGAGAAGCCGGTGCCACCCGCCATCAGGATCAGCGGCCGGGGTGACTCTTCCCGCAGGAAGGCCTTGCCCGCCGCCAGTTCAATCTCGATCTCCCCCTGCTCGCGCATGCGGGCCAGCACCTGGCCGGCATAGGCGTTTTCCGGGGTGGCGCCGATCTGCAGCTCCAGCATGCCCGGACGGGTCGGCGAGTTGGCGATGGAGAAGGGACGCTTGTCCGAATCGCTCATCACCACCAGCAGATACTGGCCCGGCTTGAAGCTGACCTCTTGCCGCGGCGTCAGGGCCACGTGCCAGATGGTGTCGACATATTCGCGCAGTTCCTCTACGCGGCACTTGATACGTTGCATTCTTATCCTTGTGACGGGCTCGCTCGGCCCGCTTTCGCTCTTGATTCACTGTGGACTGGCGACCAGCAAAGTGGTCAGGTCAGTCGAGCATACCCAATTCAGCTCAAATGGCATCAATCTTTTGCATCCCGGCCAGGCGGCACGGCCCGTCGGGCCTGCCGCCGCTCATCAGCCGAGAATGTTCAGCTCGTCCCAGAGGGCATCGATCTTCTGCTTGACCGCCTCGTCCTGGACGATGGGCTGGCCCCACTCGCGATTGGTCTCCCCCGGCCACTTGTTGGTGGCATCTAGCCCCATCTTGGAGCCGAGCCCGGAGACCGGCGAGGCGAAGTCCAGATAGTCGATCGGGGTGTGCTCGATCAGGGTGGTGTCACGGGCCGGGTCCATCCGGGTGGTGATGGCCCAGATCACGTCCTTCCAGTCGCGGGCGTTGATGTCGTCGTCGCAGACGATCACGAACTTGGTGTACATGAACTGGCGCAGGAAGGACCAGACCCCCAGCATCACCCTCTTGGCGTGGCCAGGGTAGCGCTTCTTGATGGTCACCACCGCCATCCGGTAGGAGCACCCCTCCGGCGGCAGGTAGAAGTCCACGATCTCGGGGAACTGCTTCTGCAACAGCGGCACGAACACCTCGTTGAGCGCCACCCCGAGCACCGCCGGCTCATCGGGCGGACGGCCGGTGTAGGTGCTGTGGTAGATGGCATCCTTGCGCATCGTCATGTGGGTGATGGTGAATACCGGGAACTCGTCCACCTCGTTGTAGTAGCCGGTGTGATCGCCATAAGGCCCTTCGGGGGCCATCTCACCCGGCTCCAGATAGCCTTCCAGCACGATCTCGGCGCTGGCGGGCACCTCCAGATCGCAGCTGACTGCCTTCACCACCTCGGTGCGGCTGCCCCGCAGCAGACCGGCAAAGGCGTATTCGGAGAGGGTATCCGGCACCGGTGTCACCGCACCGAGGATGGTCGCCGGATCGGCACCGAGCGCCACCACCACCGGGAAGCGCTCACCCGGGTGGGCCTCCTGCCACTCGCGAAAATCGATGGCACCGCCGCGGTGATCCAGCCAGCGCATGATCAGCTTGTTCTTGCCGATCTTCTGCTGGCGATAGATGCCGAGGTTCTGCCGCTTCTTGTAGGGGCCGCGGGTGATGGTCAGACCCCAGGTCACCAGCGGGGCCACGTCGCCGGGCCAGCAGTGCTGGATCGGGATCTGGTCCAGATCGACCGCCTCTCCCTCCAGCACCCGCTGCTGACAGGGGGCAGAGGAGAGCCGCTTGGTCGGCATGTTGAGCACCTGCTTGAAGATCGGCAGCTTCTCCATCAGCTCCTTGAAGCCGCGGGGCGGCTCCGGCTCCTTCAGGTAGGAGAGCCAGATCCCCACCTGGCGCAGGGCGGCCACGTTGGGCTGGCCCATGCCCATGGCGACCCGGTCCGGGGTGCCAAACAGATTGGTCAGCACCGGCATGGTGTAACCCTTGGGATTTTCAAACAGCAGGGCAGGGCCGCCCGCCCGCAGGGTGCGGTCGCTGATCTCGGTCATCTCCAGATAGGGGTCTATCTCGCGACTGATGCGCTTGAGTTGTCCGCTTTGTTCCAGCTGCGCGATGAAATCACGCAAATCCTTGTATTTCATGCAGGTACCCTGTGTTCAGGCGATGCCGCATTATAACCCTGGGCGGGCGGCGGGTGTACCCGAATCGGGCAGCATCACCGGACTTGCATGGCGCTTTTCCTGCCGGGTCAGCCGATCGGCAAGCTGAGCCAGCAGCCTGGGTTCGTCCATCTGCAGCAGCAGGCTGGCCACCTGACCGCTGTATTGGCGATTGCCGAGCTCCGCCAGCAGGAACTGCTGGGCCGTGTCCGGCAGCGGCGAAAGTTGACTGAGTTGCTGCAGAGCGGGCAGCTTGAGACGGGCATTGCGACTGGCGGCAATCAGCAGATCACTGGCCGCCCGGCCCTGATGAAAACGGCTCACGCTGGCGAGCGCGGCCACGCTGTCGTGATCCACCGGTTGATGCCACAGCTTCTGATAGAGGGAGCTGTCACCGGTACGCTCGGCCAGCAGCCGCAGCAGCCGGTTGTCGGGCAGAAAGATGCTCATGGCGGCCAGCGTGTGCGCCTCCCGTTGCAGGAGCGGGAGCGGCTGCCGATCGAGTACGGTCAGCAGCGCCTGCTGCTGCTGGGCCAGATCGGGATTGCGGCTGTTGTAGATCTGCTTGAACTCGAACGTGCCCTCTTCCAGCTGCTGGCGATAGTTGTCCTGCCAGGCCTGCTGCTGCCAGCGGCTCAACACCTGCCGCGCGGCGGCGGCAAAGTCGTAGGCGGGTTGCTGTACCAGAAAGCCGTCCACCTCTTTTTCCACCAACCAGCTGGGGGCCTTGAACGACTGGGCACGCACCCAGGCCAGCAGTTGTGGACTGGTGGCCCTGGGTTGACTATTGAGGGTAGCCAGCAGCTGGCACAACAGATACTCCCGCTGCCCCACGGCAAGGGAGTCCAGCAGGGTGTCGATGGCGGCAAACTGCCCCAGCTGCAGCCGGCCGGTCAGATAGTCGAGGTGACCCTGCAACCCCTCATCGGCCACCAGTGCAGTCCGGGGCGACTGCGTCTCGGCAGCCCCGACCGGCAGCACCAGCAGCCAGCTCAGCAATATCAGGAGTACATGCTTCATGACGTCCCTATCCTTGTGACATCGAGGTTTCATACTACTCAGGCGACCGCAAAATAGATAAACAAAAACCGCGACCTGGGCCGCGGTTTGATGATTTTCGAGTCGGTTACTTCTGCTGGCGCCGCATGGCGTCGAAGAACTCGTCGTTGGTCTTGGTCATGGCCAACTTGTCGATCAGGAACTCGATGCCGTCGATCTCGCCCATCGGGTGCACAATCTTGCGCAGGATCCACATCTTCTGCAGCTCGTCGCCGGTGGTCAGCAGCTCTTCCTTGCGGGTGCCGGAGCGAGTGATGTCGATGGCCGGGTAGACGCGCTTCTCGGCAATCTTGCGCGAGAGGTGCAGTTCCATGTTGCCGGTACCCTTGAACTCTTCGTAGATGACTTCATCCATCTTGGAGCCGGTATCGATCAGCGCGGTGGCGATGATGGTCAGGCTGCCGCCCTCTTCAACATTGCGCGCGGCACCGAAGAAGCGCTTCGGACGATGCAGGGCGTTGGCGTCCACACCACCGGTCAGAACCTTGCCGGATGACGGGATGACGGTGTTGTAGGCACGGGCCAGACGGGTGATGGAGTCCAGCAGGATCACCACGTCCTTCTTGTGCTCGACCAGGCGCTTGGCCTTCTCGATCACCATCTCGGCGACCTGGACGTGACGGGAAGCCGGCTCGTCGAAGGTAGAGGCGATCACTTCACCCTTCACCATGCGCTGCATCTCGGTCACTTCTTCCGGGCGCTCGTCGATCAGCAGGACGATCAGTTCGCAGTCAGGGTGATTGTAGGCGATGCTCTGGGCGATGTTCTGCAGCAGCATGGTCTTACCGGCCTTGGGCGGTGCAACGATGAGGCCGCGCTGGCCTTTACCGATCGGGGAAGCCAGATCCAGTACGCGGGCGGTGATGTCTTCGGTGGAACCGTTGCCACGCTCCATGCGCAGACGCTCGTTGGCGTGCAGCGGAGTGAGGTTTTCAAACAGGATCTTGTTGCGGGAGTTTTCCGGACGGTCGTAGTTGACCTCGTTGACCTTGAGCAGCGCGAAGTAACGTTCGCCCTCTTTCGGCGGCCGGATCTTGCCGGAGATGGTATCGCCGGTGCGCAGGTTGAAACGGCGGATCTGGCTCGGGGAGACATAGATGTCGTCCGGGCCAGCCAAGTAGGAGCCGTCTGCACTACGCAGGAAGCCGAAACCATCGGTCAGGATTTCCAGCACACCGTCGCCAAAGATATCCTCGCCACCCTTGGCGTGCGCCTTGAGGATCGCGAAAATAATGTCTTTCTTGTGCGCCCGAGCCAGATTTTCCAACCCCATGGATTCGCCAAGCTGTACCAGCTCGGACACAGGAGTGTTCTTTAATTCAGTCAGATTCATAGTGGTGAAAGTCTGTAAGCAAGGATTGAAATGAGGAGACAGTCTGCTGGATTGATGCTGATCGGATTTGATTTGCCAGGCTGATGTGTGAGCAAAGAGTCAGGCAAAAAGGTTAGCAAACGAGCGATAAATTAGCACCAATCGGGGTGAGCGTCTAGGTGATAAAACAGAAGGAGCGCATTATTGCAATGCGCTCCTCTTTGATTATTACAGGTTACCGTCCAGGAACTCTTTCAGCTGAGTCTTGGACAGGGCACCGACCTTGGTCGCTGCCACTTCGCCATTCTTGAACAGCAAGAGGGTCGGAATACCACGAATGCCATACTTGGGCGGAGTGTCGGCGTTATGGTCGATGTTCAATTTCGCCACGGTCACGCGACCGGCATACTCTTGGGCGACTTCGTTCAGGATCGGGGCAATCATCTTGCACGGACCACACCATTCGGCCCAGAAGTCGACCAGAACGGCGCCATCGGCTTTGATTACATCTGCCTCGAAGCTGGCATCGCTCAGCTGAACAATCTTGTCACTCATCTCCAACTCCAGTCAGTAATTAAGGCTTTATTGACGTATCAACAAAGGCAATAGTTGCCCTATTTGAAATGATCCTGTTTATTATTGCAAGCCTAACCTGATAACCTACCGCCATGAGCAAAACACATTTAACGACCGACAAATTCGCCCAAATGGGCCTCGAACCCGAAGTTCTGGCTGGTCTGGAATCAAAGGGATTTCACTATTGCACCCCCATCCAGGCACTGTCTCTGCCACTGCTGGTAGAAGGTCATGACCTCGCCGGTCAGGCCCAGACAGGGACCGGCAAAACCCTTGCCTTCCTGGCCGCCACCTTCAACTATTTGTTGACCCATCCGCTGACCAAGCCGCGCCTCATCAACCAGCCGCGCGCCATCATCATGGCCCCGACCCGGGAGCTGGCGGTCCAGATCTACAACGACGCGGAGAGCATGTCCGCCTCGACCGGCCTCAAGCTCGGCCTCGCCTACGGTGGCGAAGGGTACGACAAGCAGCTGGCCGTGCTGGAACAGGGTGTCGACATCCTGATCGGCACCACCGGCCGCATCATTGACTACTTCAAGTCCAAGGTCATCGATCTGAGCAATATTCAGGTCGTGGTGCTGGACGAAGCGGATCGCATGTTCGATCTCGGCTTCATCAAGGACATCCGTTTCCTGTTCCGCCGCATGCCGCCCGCCACCGAGCGTCTGAGCATGCTGTTCTCCGCTACCCTCTCCCTGCGGGTGCAGGAGCTGGCCTACGAACACATGAACCACCCGGAACATGTGCAGATCGAGCCGGAGCAGATGACTGGCGTGCGGATCAAGGAGGAGCTGTTCTACCCCTCCAACGAAGACAAGATGTTGCTGCTGCTCTCCCTGATGGAAGAGGAGTGGCCGGAGAAAGCCATCGTCTTCGCCAACACCAAGCACGTCTGTGAAGACGTTCATGCCTGGCTGGAGAACGACGGCCACCGCGTCGGCCTGCTGACCGGCGACGTGCCGCAGAAGAAGCGGATGAAGATCCTGGAAGACTTCACCAAGGGCACGGTCGACATCCTGGTTGCCACCGACGTGGCCGCCCGCGGTCTGCACATTCCGGACGTGACCCACGTCTTCAACTATGACCTGCCCGACGACGCCGAAGACTACGTACACCGCATCGGTCGTACCGGTCGTGCCGGCAAGAGCGGTCACTCCATCAGCCTGGCCTGTGAAGACTATGCCTTCAACCTGCCGGCCATCGAGGAGTATATCCACCACCCGATCCCGGTCAGCAAGTATGACCGTGAGGCGCTGCTGGATGACGTGACCGCACCGAAGCGGGTGTTCCGCAACCGTCAGCCGGTGAATCGCAACATGCGCGATCGCCAGGGCGGTGGCAACAGCAACAACCGCCGTCGTCCGCCCCGCAAGAGCTGAAAGGACTGGCCCAGTTGCACAACTCGCCGCTCTATGCTGCCATCGACCTCGGCTCCAACAGCTTTCATATGCTGGTGGTGCGCGAGGTCGCCGGTGCCCTGCGCACCGTCACCAAGGTCAAGCGCAAGGTTCGCCTCGCCGCCGGGCTCGATCCGGAGTTTCGCCTCAGCCGTGCCGCCATGGAGCGGGGCTGGGACTGTCTGCGCCTGTTCGCCGAACAGTTGCAGGACATTCCGGCCGACAACATCCGGGTAGTGGGCACCGCCACCCTGCGCCTTGCCACCAACGTCGACGAATTCCTCAGCGAAGCGGAACGGGTGCTCAACCACAGCATCGAGATCATCTCGGGCGAGGAAGAGGCCAAGACCATCTATGAGGGGGTCTCCTGGACCTCGGCCGGGGAAGGCAACCGGCTGGTGATCGACATCGGCGGCGCCAGTACCGAATTGGTGATCGGCGAGCACAGCGAAGCGAAACTGCTCAACAGCCTGCACATGGGCTGCGTCACCTGGCTCAACAACCACTTCGGTGACGGCGAGCTCTCCGAGGCCCGCTTCAAGCAGGCCATCGCCGCCGCCAAGGCGGTGCTGGAGAAGGTGGCGGAAGATTATCGTGCACTCGGCTGGCGCACCTGTGTCGGCGCCTCCGGCACGGTGCAGGCGCTGCAGGAGATCATGCTGGCGCAGGGGAAGAGCGAGCGGGTCACCCTGCCGAAGCTGCAGGAGCTGATGGGGCAGGCCATTGCCTGCGGCAAGCTCGACCAACTGCAACTGGAAGGACTGGCGGCCGAACGGCTGACCGTGTTCCCCTCCGGTCTCGCCATCCTGATCGCCATCTTCGAAACCCTGAACATCGAGAGCATGACCCTGGCGGGTGGCGCCCTGCGCGAAGGGCTGATCTATGGCCTGCTCGGCAACAATCACGACTGTGATGCCCGCGATCGCACCGCCGACAGCCTGATCAATCGCTACCAGCTGGACAAGGAGCACGCCGAACGGGTGCGCGACACCGCCGTCGAGGCGTTCAACCAGCTGCAGCCGGCCTGGCGACTCTCGAAACGCTACGGACGCCCGATCCTGCGCTACGCAGCCCTGCTGCACGAGATCGGTCTGTGCATCGAGTACAAGAAGGCGCCGCAACACGCCGCCTATATCATCGACAACATCGACATGCCTGGCTTTACCCCGGCCCAGAAGAAGCTGTTGTCGGCCCTGCTGTTCAACCAGCGGGACGAATTCAAGCTGGAACCGCTGGAGAAGCAGGGTGCCGTCACCGGTCGCCAGGCGATCCGGCTGGCCCGCATCCTGCGCATCGCGCTGATCCTCTGCATGCGCCGCACCCAGGGCACAGTGCCCCGCTTCACCCTCGAAGCCGATGAAGATGCACTGACCCTGACCCTGCCGAGCGGCTGGCTGGACGAGCACTACCTGCGCGCCAGCGAGTTGCGTTTCGAGGTGGAACGCCAGCAGAAGATGGGCTGGCCCACCCGGCTGCTGGAAGCCTGAGCCGCACACCTCATGGCCGATTACCAACCCGTCAGCTGTGACCTGTACGACTGGCTGGAGATCGCCGCCAGCTGGCAACTGCCAGTCACGATCACCGACCGGGATGGACGAACCTGGACGGACAGGATCCGCACCATAGAAGCCAGCGACGGAGTGGAATATCTGCTGCTGGAGACCGCTGAGCGCCTCAGTCTAGCGGACCTAGCGACCATGAAACTCGTCTGGCAAGGGGAAGAAAAGCGGATCCACTTCGCTCCACCCCGTAACCAATGAATAGCAAGAGGGCCAACCTGATCAGGTTGGCCCTCTTCGTTTGACGCTCAGACTCCCTGCCAGTCGCAACTCAACTCGCCAGCGCTGCCATCACGTAGACGTCGAAGCGGTTGCTCTTGGTCTCGATGGCCATGCTCGGCTTGTGCTCGTTGAGCCAGCCGGCGTAGTCCGGCCGTTTCACCACCACCCGCTTGTCCGCCATGGCGAGCGCCGCCGGCAGCAGGGCATCGGCGTCAAGATCCGGCCCCACCAGCGACTGAAACACCCGCATCTCTTTTTTCACCAGCGCCGACTTCTGCTTGTGGGGGAACATGGGGTCGAGGTAGATGACGTCGGGCCGCTCGGTCAGCCCCAACAAGGTCTCCACCGCCGGGCCGTGCAGCAGCTGCATCCGCTCGCGTACCCAGGGGCCGATCTCGGGGTCCTGCGCCGCCCGCATCAGCCCGTCCTGCAACAGGGCGGCCACCACGGGGCTGCGCTCGATCATGGTCACCTTGCAGCCGAGGGAGGCAAGCACGAAGGCATCGCGACCCAGCCCGGCGGTGGCATCCACCACCCGCGGCATGGCACCCGCCTTGAGCCCCACCGCCTTGGCGATGGACTGGCCACGGCCGCCGCCGAACTTGCGGCGATGGGCAACCGCCCCTTCGACGAAATCCACGTAGACCGCCCCCAGCTTGGGCTCGTCCAGCTTGCGCAGCTCCAGCCGCGTTGTGGTGAACACCAGGGCAAACTGGGGAAGGTCGGTCTGGCCGAGCTGGCTGGCCAGGACTTCGGCCTGGGGCACCTTGGCGGGGTCTTCGAGGAGGATTTGCATGGTCTCTGGATGCATTCTAAGTTCAGTGAACCGAGTGTATCACAGCCCCTTTGCGTCGCTGTAGGGAGGAAACCCAATGCACCTGCTTATCGCCTTGCTGCTTGCCACCCAGAGCAGCCCCCATCTCAAGGTCTGTGGCGTTGACTGGCCCCCCTTCTCCTACGCCGAACAGGGCAACCTGATGGAGGGCATATCGGTCGAGATCCATCAGGAGGTGGCACATCGCCTCGGCATGAGCCTCACCCTGCTCGAAC
Organism: Aeromonas oralensis; assembly: GCF_049665575.1. NCBI lineage: Bacteria > Pseudomonadati > Pseudomonadota > Gammaproteobacteria > Aeromonadales > Aeromonadaceae > Aeromonas > Aeromonas oralensis. The sequence continues at coordinate 4,723,856 of NZ_CP187186.1, read as the reverse complement.
TGCCGTGGGGACGCTGCGAACAGTACGTCAACACGGAGCTGGCGGACGGCATTCTCGACAATGCCCCCTGCCCGGCTGCCACCACTCGGATCTTGCCACCGCCTTCTATCCGCTGGCCGCCTATGTGCGCAGCGACAGCCCGCTGCAAATCTTCTCATGGAAGATGGCCAAGGGGCTGAAAGTGGGGATGGTCAGGGGCTATGACTACACCGAGAAGATCAGGAGTTTCACCGGCTGGGAGCCCATCAAGGCCCACTCCGACAAGCAGTTGCTGCTGATGCTGGAGAAGAGCCGGGTCGACATGATAGTGCTGGATTACTTCTCAGCCCCCATTCTCTCCAAAGAACAGGACGTCAAAATCCGCGCACTTACCCCCTTCATGGACTCGACCCCGCTCTACCTCTGTTTTGGCAAGCACAAGGCAGACCTGCTGCCTGCCTACAACAAGGCACTGCAACAGATGCTGGACGAGGGCGTGCTGGATCGCATCTATCTGCGCTACCTCGGGGAGGATTACCGGACACTGAAGGAGAAACAGGAAAAGATCAAAGCGGCGCAGTAACGCTTAGCTGGTCTGCAGGAACATGCTCTTGTCGTTGAGCTGCAGGTACTCGGTAAGGTCGTCGTAGGCCAGCGGCCGGCTCAGCAGATAGCCCTGCGTGAAGGCACACCCCTTCTGGCAGAGGAAGTTGAGCTGCTCGCGAGTCTCCACCCCCTCGATCACCACTTGCATGCCGAGGTTGTGCACTATGTTGATGATGCCGTCCAGCAGCAGCCGGTCCTGTTCATTGAACGGGATGTGGCGCACGAAGGCCCGATCGATCTTGACCAGATCCACCGGGAAGTTGCGCAGATAGTTGAGCGCCGAATAGCCGGTGCCGAAGTCGTCGATGGCCAGCTTGCAGCCGGCCTCACGCAGGGCATCGATCCGCACCCTGTGCTGATCGCTGGTCTCCATCAGCAGAGACTCGGTGATCTCGATGACGATGTCCGCCGGGTCCAGCCCGAAGTGGTGGATCACCTTGAGCCACTCGCTCGCCTCCGGGTCTATGGTCTGGAACTCCAGGGTGGAGCGATTGATCGACATCTGCAGATCCGGGAAGCCGGATTGCTGCAGCCGCGCCAGATCCCGGCACGACTGCCACAGCACCAGCGCCCCTAGCCCCTGGATGAGCCCCGCCTCCTCCGCCAGCGGAATGAAGTCCGCCGGCGACACCTGGCCCCAGTGAGGGTGATACCAGCGCACCAGCGCCTCCAGCTTGGCCACCCGGCCGCTGCGGTTGTCCCAGATCGGCTGGTAGGCCATGGTCAACTGCTCGAGCTTGATCGCCTCCGCCAGATCCTGCTGCATCTGGTGGCGCTGGCGCACCTCTTCGCGCATGGAGGCACAGTAGCTGCCGAGCAGCCGTCCCTGCCGCTTGGCGGCAAACAGCGCCTGTTCGGCGTTGCGCAGCAGCTCGTCGCTCTCCAGGCCATCGCCCGGGCAGAGGGTAATACCGATGGTGGCCGTCACGTAGAGGTGCTGGTTGGCTAGCATGAAGGGACGAGCGAAGCCGCCGATCACCTGCTTGGCAAACACCTCGGCCTGACGACGGTTGACGATGCCCGGCACCAGGAAAGCGAACTCGTCGCCGCCGATGCGAGCCACCAGGTCCTCGGTGCGCACCCGGCTCACCAGCCGATCCGACACCTCCCGCAGCAGGGCATCACCGGCGTGGTGATCCATGCTGTTGTTGACCGCCTTGAAGTTGTTGAGGTCGAGCACCATCAGCGCGAAGCGCTCGCCCCGCTCGCAGAAGCGGCTGAGGCAGCGGCCGAACAGCCAGCGGTTGGGCAGCCCGGTGAGGTTGTCATAGTTGGCCTGGGCGGCGATCTTCTGCTCCGCCAGCTTGGTCTGGGAGAGGTCGCTGAAGATGGCGATGTACTGGCTGATGCGCCCCCCTTCCCGCAGCGTGCTGATCATCAGCTGCTGGGGGTAGAGCTTGCCGTTCTTGCGCTTGTTCCACACCTCGCCACGCCACACCCCCACCCGCTCCAGCGCGTGGTACATGTCGGCGTAGAAGGCCTGATCGTGCAGCCCGGACTTGAGCATGCTGGGGCGCTGGCCGCACACCTCCTCCTCGCTGTAACCGGTGATCTGCTCGAACGCCGGGTTGACCGAGATGATGCGGCTGTCGGCATCGCACACCAGGATCGCCTCGGAGAGGTTGTCGTAGACCCGGTGGGAGAGCTTGAGCTGTTCGGCGTGGCGCTTGAGAGGATCGATGTTCTCCAGCACCACCATCAGGTAGTCGGGCTGCAACTGATCGTCCCGCACCAGGGTGACGGTGACCCGCCCCCACAGCACCTGACCGTCCCGGTGCAGGTAGCGCTTCTCCTGGGTGAAGGCGGTGCGCTCGCCGCGCTTGAGTTCTTCATAGCAGGCGGCGCTGCGCAGCCAGTCTTCCGGGTGATTGAGCTCGGCGGCGGTGCGGTGCAACAGCTCGCTCTGGCTGTAGCCCAGCATCTTTTCGATGGCCGGATTGGTCCAGAGGACCTTGCCGTTCAGATCGAGCTTGCCGATCCCTACCGGCGCGTGGGACATCATGGTGTGCAGAAAGTCGTGGTACTCGGGCTGGGGTGGTGCCGGCTGTTGCAGCATCAGCGCCAGTTCGCGCCCGGCCAGCGGAGCCAGCAGGCGCAACAGGCCCATCACCTTGTCCATGTTGGTGAGCGGCCGCTTGAACAGCACGCTGCAGATGCCGACCGTCTCCCCCTGGGCACTCTTGAGGGCGATGCCGGCATAGGCCTGGATGTGCCAGGCCTGCAACACGGCGGCATGGGGAAACAGCTGCTGTACCCGATCACTGAACCAGGTCTCTCCCTCCTGCAGGGTGATCTCCCCCAGGGTGGCGCTGACCGGAAAGCTGAAGTTGGTGATGTCGAGAGAGGCGGGGTGGGCGGCGTGCACCTTGAAAGGGAGCCCCGTTTGATCCCTGGCTGAAATCAGGACGAAGTCGGCCCCGACCGCTGCTGCGATTTCACTCACAAAGGTATCGAAATATCCCTGACCACTCGAATGAGACAGACTTGAGATGATTTGATAGACAGACTCGAGTGCTCGCCTCATGGCAAGGTTCTTTCTCTCCTTGGAAGGTAGGACCCGACTCTACTGAAGAGCCGGGGACAGTGCAAACATGCTATCCGCAAGATATTAAAAAGCCTTGAGAAAAGGGACCAAAAGGTCCCTTTTTATCTCAAAAATCACGCTGTGATCCCACTATGTGGCAAAACTGTACCTGCTTGAAGCTCACGCCAGCCGGGGCCCGCAAACTCACGCGGCAATCCCGCTGTGACGGAGCAGCGCATCCACCTGAGGCTCGCGGCCACGGAAGGCTCGGAACAGCTCCATCGGCTCCTTGGAGCCACCCTTTTCCAGGATGTTCTTCAGGAAGGACTGGCCGGTGGCCGGGTTGAAGATCCCCTCCTCCTCGAAGCGGGAGAAGGCATCCGCAGAGAGCACCTCGGCCCACTTGTAGCTGTAGTAGCCCGCCGCATAACCGCCGGCGAAGATATGGGAGAAGCTGTGCTGGAAGCGGTTGAAAGCCGGCGGCGTCATCACCGCCACCTGGCTGCGCACCTCATCCAGCAATGCCGGGATCTGATCCGCGCTGGCCGGGTCAAACTCCTGATGAAGGCGGAAGTCGAACAGGGCGAACTCCAGCTGGCGCAGCATCTGCATCGCCGCTTGGAAGTTGCGGGCGGTCAGCATCTTCTCCAGCAGGTCAGCAGGCAGCGGCTCGCCGGTCTCGTGATGGCCGGAGATGAAGGCCAGCGCCTCGGACTCCCAGCACCAGTTTTCGAGGAACTGGCTCGGCAGCTCCACCGCATCCCAGGCCACGCCGTTGATGCCAGCCACGCCGGCCACATCGATGCGGGTCAGCATGTGGTGAATGCCGTGACCAAACTCATGGAACAGGGTGACCACTTCGTTGTGGGTGAACAGGGCGGGTTTGCCGTCCACCGGACCGTTGAAGTTGCAGGTCAGGTAGGCCACCGGCTTTTGCAGCGAGCCATCCTGGCGGTAGCGACGGCCCAGGCAGACATCCATCCAGGCGCCGCCCTGCTTGTGCTCGCGGGCATAGAGGTCGAGGTAGAAACTGCCACGCAGCTCGTCCTCGGCGTCGAAGATGTCGTAGAAGCGAACGTCAGGGTGCCAGGTGTCGATGCCGAGGCGCTCGCGCACCTTCATGCCGAACACCCGCTTGACCACCTCGAACAGCCCCTTCACCACCTTGCTGGCGGGGAAGTAGGGGCGCAGCTGCTCGTCGGAGATGGAGAACTTGTGCTGTTTGAGCTTCTCGGCGTAGTAGGCGAGATCCCAGGCGGCCAGCTCGCTCTGACCGTGTTGCTCGGCGGCGAAGGCTCGGATCTCTTCCAGCTCGGCCTTGCCCTGCGGCAGGGACTTGGCCGCCAGATCGGTGAGGAAGTTCACCACCTGCTCGGGCTTGTCCGCCATCTTGGTGGCCAAGGAGAGCTCGGCGTAGTTGGCAAAGCCGAGCAGCTGGGCCAGCTCGCGGCGCAGGGCAAGCAGCTCGGTCATGATGGCGGAGTTGTCCCACTTGCCAGCGTAGGGGCCCTGATCCGAGGCGCGGGTGGTGAAGGCCTCATACAGCTCGGCACGCAGCGCACGGCTGTCGGCATACATCATCACCGGCAGGTAGGAGGGGATGTCCAGAGTGAACAGCCAACCTTCCTTGCCCTTCAGCTCGGCCAGCTGGCGGGCGGCGGCCTGTGCGCTCTGCGGCAAACCGGCCAGCTCGGCCTCGTCGGTCACCAGCTTGTGCCAGCCCTGGGTCGCGTCCAGCACGTTGTTGCTGAAACGGGAAGCCAGCTCGGAGAGGCGGGCCTGGATCTCGCCGTAGCGCTGCTGCGCCTCGGCGGGCAGACCGATGCCGGACAGACGAAAATCGCGCAGGGTGTTCTGGATCTCCTTGCGCTGGGCGCCGCTCAGCAGCGGGAAGTCGTCGCTCTCGGCCAGTTCGCGATAGGCCTGATAGAGCCCCTCGTGCTGGCCGACATAGGTCTGGAATTCAGACAGCAGCGGCAGGCAGGCGTCGTGGGCCGCGCGCAGCGCTTCGCTGTTGAGTACGGAGTTGAGGTGACTGACCGGCGACCAGATCCGCGCCAGGCGGTCGTTGACCTCTTCCAGCGGGGCGATCAGGCTGTCCCAGGTGTGCGGGTCGCGCTGGGCCAGCACATCGCTGATCTTCTGTTTGCAATCGGCGATGGCCTGCGTCACGGCAGGCTGGACCTGATCGGGCTGGATCTGGCTGAAAGGGGGCAGCGAGTCCATTGTCAGCAAAGGGTTATTCATCCCGGTTACCTCTTGTTTGGTCTTGAACAGACCGCTTTAGCAGCTCTTCATGGTTCTCTAACATGTGGCCAAGTCACGCAATAATCAAGCTTCAATCCGCCTGTCAGCACTGTTTTCCCCTCTTTGTGAGCTCAAACACCTCTCTGCCAGATACTTAACGGCAACAGCATGAATAATCGGTACTTTTTTGCCCTTTTTGCGGCTTTTTCAGCTCTCGAACCACAAGGGAGCAGAGCAAATCCAATCGACAAAGGAGTAGTTCACAGCAGCGTATCACCGGCCCTTTCCACGCTTGGAAAATAACTAATCAAAAAGTTAATAACCATAACAAATCATGCACATACGTTGATTAATTTGTTTTTAAGTGCGTATCATAAGCAGCCTGTTACTCAGGTCACTTGATTCTCCGCGCCGCACGGAGAACGGGTGAAAAAGGCAAAGTGACCCGAAAGGGCACGACGCAAAGCCACCGGTCTAAGGGAGATTTCCTATGACAGCGGGGCTGCCCCCGGGAGCGTTCGGCCATAGCTGGACGCTCCGTTTGTACTGTATGGAGATATCAAGATGAACAAATTGAAGTTATCCCTGCTGGGCTGTCTGCTCGGCATGGGCGCCCCCATAGCGCAGGCCGCATCGGCCGGTCAGGCCATGGTCAATCCCCAATCCGGTGTCGTAGTGGGTTACTGGCACAACTGGTGCGGTGGCTCTGGCTATCAGGGCGGTACCGCTCCCTGCGTCAAGCTCGACCAGGTCAATCCGCAATACAACGTGGTCGATGTCTCTTTCATGAAGGTGTACGGCAGCGATCCCATCCCCACCTTCAAACTCGACCCGGCTACCGGCATGAGCGAGAGCCAGTTTATCGAGCAGATCGCCGAGCTCAACCGTCAGGGCCGCTCCGTGCTGCTGGCGCTGGGCGGTGCCGATGCCCATATCGAGCTGCGTACCGGTCAGGAGCAAGCCTTCGCCGACGAGATCATCCGTCTGGTGGAGACCTATGGCTTCGACGGTCTGGACATCGATCTGGAGCAGTCCGCCATCACTGCCGCCAACAACCAGACCGTGATCCCGGCAGCCCTGCGGCTGGTCAAGGATCACTACCGCGCCCAGGGTAAAAACTTCCTCATCACCATGGCGCCCGAGTTCCCCTACCTGACCGCCAGCGGGCTCTATACCCCCTATCTGCGGGCGCTGGAAGGCTACTACGACTGGATCAATCCCCAGTTCTACAACCAGGGTGGCGACGGTATCTGGATCGACGGGGTAGGCTGGATCGCCCAGAACAACGATGCCCTGAAAGAAGAGTTCATCTACTACATGGCGGACTCGCTGATCAACGGCAGCCGCGGCTACTACAAGATCCCCCACGACAAGCTGGTATTCGGCATTCCGACCAATATCGATGCGGCCGCCACCGGTTACGTCAAGAATCCGCAGGATCTCTTCGACGCCTTCAACCGCCTCAAGAGCCAGGGTCAGCCCCTGCGCGGCGTGATGACCTGGTCCATCAACTGGGACATGGGTCGTAACGCGGCCGGGCAGGCCTACAACGAAGCCTTCATCAAGAGCTACGGCCCCTTCATCCACGATCAGAACATCACCCCGCCGGACGAAAACGGCAAGCCGGTGTTCAGTGGCCTGAGCGATGCCCGCGTCAAGCACGGCACCCGCTTTGACCCGCTGGCCGGCGTCAGCGCCAGCGACAAGGAAGATGGCGATCTGACCGGTCAGATCCAGGTGGAAGGGAGCGTCGATACCCAGCGCATCGGTCTCTATCCCCTCACCTACAAGGTGAGCGATCGCGACAATAACGTCACCGAACAGGTGCGTACCGTCGAGGTCTACAGCATGAAGCCGGTCTTTACCGGTATTGCGGACACCACTATCGAGCTCGGTACGCCGTTCAACGCCATGGCCGGCGTCAGCGCCCACGATGAGGAAGATGGCGATCTGACCGCCAACATTCAGGTCAGCGGCAACGTCGACAGCAGCAAGGTCGGCCGCTACACCCTCACCTATCAGGTGAGCGACAGTGCCAACCAGCAGGTAACCCAGCTGCGCAACGTGACCGTCAGAGAGCAGGGTGCCATCTGTCAAAACAGCTGGGATGCCAAGAAGACCTACGTCAGCGGCGACATCGTCAGCCACAACGGCAAGAGCTGGCGCGCCGAGTGGTGGACCCAGAACGATGAGCCGGGCACTACCGGTGAGTGGGGCGTCTGGCGTCTGCAGGGAGACAGCGACTGCGATGGTGGCGAGAAGCCGCCGGTGATCGGCAGCAGCGACTTCACTGTCAGTGCTATGGGTTCCGACTACACCATAGTTAACGGTCAGGTCTCCATCCGCTTCAACATCACCACCGCCAACCCGGTGCAGATCTCTGCCACGCTGGAGCAGCACGGCCGCAGCTATGGCAACACTACCAGTCTGGTGAACGGCACCAGCGCGCTGGTTTTGCAGGGCAGCAATGTGACCAATGGTAGCTATGAAGTGGTGATCAACGGTCTGGCAGATGGCCAGCAGCCGGTGGTACAGCGCTTCCCGGTTGCGCTGACCGAACAGAGCAGCGGCGGTGGCGAGGGTGACTACCCGGCCTACGCCCCCAATACCAGCTATCAGGCCGGTGATCGGGTCAGCAATGCCGGTGGCAACTACGAGTGCAAACCCTGGCCCTACAGCGGCTGGTGTGGCGGCTCGACCAGCCACTATGCGCCGGGTACCGGCACAGCCTGGAGCGATGCCTGGATCAAGCTGTAATTAGCCGGTCATAAAAAAGGGAGCCGTTGGCTCCCTCAGCCACTATACATCAACCGCTACCGGCACTGCCTGGAGCGATGCCTGGATAAAGCTGTAATCAGCTATCAGTAACGAAAGAGGGGAGCCATCGGCTCCCCTCTTTTCTATCCGTTACACGCTCGGACACATCAGCTTAGCGGGCATCTTCCTTCAGCCACTGCGCCACGCGCTTGGCGAAGTAGGTGAGGATGCCGTCGGCACCGGCCCGCTTGAAGCAGAGCAGGGACTCCATGATGCTCTCTTTCTCCTTCAGCCAGCCGTTTTGAATGGCCGCCATGTGCATGGCGTACTCGCCGCTCACCTGATAGGCGAAGGTCGGCACGCCGAACTGATCCTTCACTTGGCGGATCACGTCCAGATAGGGCATGCCCGGCTTGACCATCACGCTGTCGGCCCCTTCCTGGATATCCAGTGCCACCTCGTGCAGGGCTTCATTGCTGTTGGCCGGATCCATCTGATAGGTGGCCTTGTTGCTCTTGCCGAGGTTGCCGGCAGAGCCCACCGCGTCGCGGAAGGGGCCGTAGTAGCAGGAGGCGTACTTGGCGGAGTAAGCCATGATCTGGGTGTTGATGAAGCCGTTCTCTTCCAGCGCCGCGCGGATGGCGCCGATGCGGCCATCCATCATGTCGGACGGTGCCACGATATCCACCCCGGCAGCGGCGTGGGAAAGAGCCTGCTTCACCAGGATCTCGGTGGTGATGTCGTTCAGCACATAGCCTTCGTCATCGATGATGCCGTCCTGACCATGGGTGGTGAACGGATCGAGCGCCACGTCGGTGATGACCCCCAGCTCCGGGAAGCTTGCCTTGAGGGCGCGCGTCGCCCGCTGGGCCAGCCCGTCCGGGTTGTAGGCCTCTTCCGCCAGCAGACTCTTCTGCTCCAGCGGGGTGACCGGGAACAGGGCGATGGCCGGCACGCCCAGCGCAACCAGCTCGGCAGCCTCTTTCAGCAGCAGATCGATGGAGAGCCTGTCCACTCCCGGCATGGAGGTGACGGCCTCACGACGGTTCTCCCCCTCCAGCACGAACACGGGATAGATGAGATCGTTGGCGGTCAGTACGTTCTCGCGCACCAGACGACGGCTGAAATCATGTTTGCGCACCCGGCGCAGACGGCGACCCGGAAAGGCGCCTGGAAGAGTTGTAGCCATGAATCACTCCTGAAGAGGAAGTTGGAAGAACGCGGCGGAGGTGGCCCGGGTGTGGGCCAGCAAGGCCTCGGGCGCTTCACCACGGCAGGCCGCCACCACCTGGGCGATGTGCGGCAAAAAAGCGGGTTCGTTGCGTTTTGGTCTGGGCTTCAGATCCCGCGGCACCAGATAGGGGGCATCGGTCTCGATCATCAGCCGGCGGCCGGAATGCGGGCCACCTGCTCGCGCAGCAACTGGCCACGACGCTCGTCGCACAGCCAGCCGGTCACCCCGATGTGCAGCCCCAACGCCAGACACTCGTCCAGCTCCTCGTCGGAGCCGGTGAAGCAGTGCAGCACGGCTCCCGGCAGCCTCGGCAACCAGGGACGCAGGATCTCGATGAAACGGGCGTGCGCATCGCGGCAGTGGAGAAACACCGGCATCCCGAGCTCGGCGGCCAGCGCCAGCTGGGCGTCGAATACCGCATCCTGCACCGGACGGGGGGAGAAGTCGCGATTGTAGTCGAGACCGCACTCGCCGATGGCCACCACTTGCGGCAAGGCTGCCAGCTCGCGCAGGGCGGGCAGGGTCGCCTCATCGACGCTCTTGGCGTCGTGGGGGTGGACCCCGGCGGTAGAGAAACAGTAACCCGGCCAGCGGGCGGCAAGGGTGGCGCTCTCGCGGCTGCCGACCAGATCGGTGCCGGTCAGGATCAGCGCCTCCACCCCGGCGGCGAGGGCGCGCGCCACCAGATCGGCCTGTTCATCGGCAAACTGGCTGCTGGTCAGGTTTACACCTATGTCGATCATGGGGTCAGCGGGTCCGAACAAAAGGAAGACATATCAGGTATTTGAAAACCATCTACTCAATGGGGCCTTACCATACGCCTCGAACGGGGGCATGAAAAGAGGAAGGGAGCCTCAGCTCCCCTCTTCAGTCTGTTCCTGCTTCTCTTCGCTCTCTTCTTTCACGTAGAAGCGGGCGAAGAACAGACCTATCTCCCACAAACCCCACATGGGGATCGCGAGCAGGGTCTGGGAAAAGACATCGGGCGGCGTCAACAGCATGCCGACCACGAACACCCCGACGATGACGTAGGGACGCTTCTCCCGCAGGCTCTTGGGACTGGTCACCCCGGTCCAGCAGAGCAGTATGGTGGCCACCGGAATTTCGAACGCCACCCCGAACGCGAAGAACAGGGTCAGCACGAAGTCCAGATAGCTGGCGATATCGGTCGCCACCGTCACCCCGGCGGGCGCGGTGCTGGTGAAGAAACCAAACACCAGCGGGAACACCACGTAGTAGGCGAACGCCATGCCGGCATAGAACAGCACGGCACTGGAGGCGACCAGCGGCATGATCAGGCGCCGTTCATGCTGGTACAGACCGGGAGCGATGAAGGCCCAGGCCTGATAGAGCAGATAGGGGATCGCCACGAAGAAGGAGACCACCAGGGTCAGCTTGATCGGCGTAAGGAAGGGGGTCGCCACATCCGTCGCTATCATGCTGGTCCCTTCCGGCAACTGACTCAGCAGTGGCTGGGCCACGAAGTCGTAGATGTTGTTGGAGAAGTAGATCAGCGCGATGAACACCAGCAGGATGGCCGAGATGGAGCGCAGCAGGCGCGTTCTCAGCTCGACCAGATGGCTGATCAGGGGTTGCTCGGCCTGACTCATGGCTTCACCTCCCCTTTTACTGCGGAGTCGCTGACTGGCACCGGCTCGCTCTCCCGCTGGCTGTTGACCGGCGGCACGTCGTAGCTCAGCTGCACAGCAGGCTCAACCGGCGTGGCAGGTTCAGCCTGAGCGACCGGTTCGGGACGTGGAGGACGGATCTCGTTCTCCCCCTGATAGGGGCGATTGACCGACTGTGCCGCCGCCTTGAGCTGCTCGATAGACTCCTGTAGCTCGGGGCTCAGGTTGTTCATCTGCAACTGTTCGGCCTTCTTCAGGTCGTTGTGCAGCTCTTGCAACTTGAGCTCCTGCTCCAGCTCGGACTTGACCGAGTTCGCGGTCGAACGAATGAGGCGGATCCAGTGGGCAGCCGTGCGGATGGCAACCGGCAGCCGCTCGGGCCCCAGTACCACCAGTGCTACCACACCGATAACGACCAGCTCCCAAAAACCGATATCGAACATGGCTTAGGCCTGGTCTTTGTCTTTCTGTTTGGCGGTCTCACTGCTCTGAGTGGCCGCTTCGTTCAGCTGTTTCGGGGGAAACTCAGCATCCTTCTGCTCGGACTTGGTCTCCGGCTCATCGGACAGCGCCTTCTTGAAACCTTTGACCGCGGCACCCAGATCACCACCGATACCGCGCAGTTTCTTGGTACCGAACAGCAGCACGACGATGACTGCGATGATCAACAATTGCCAAATACTGATACCACCCATGACTTTCTCTCCAGAGCTGGCGCCCACTGGCGCAGTTTGTTTAATGAGAACGGGTTCGCAACCAACCCAGCAGCCAGCATAACCCGGCGCCGGCGAGGCTGATTTGTCCCCACTCAATGTGTTGTTTTTGGGTCAGCAAGAATACACCGGCCAATAGCAGGCTGGCTCCAACCCCTAAGAGGTAGCGAGCCTGACCCTGGCGGCGACTGTGCCGGCGAAAATCGGCAAACATCTGGTCGAAGTGGCGCTGCTGATGACGGGTCTGGCGCAGGGTCTCGTAGACCAGCTCCGGCAGTTCCGGCAGCTTTTCGGCCCAGAATGGCGCCTTCTCCTTGATGGCATTCCACACCGCCTTGGGCCCCACCTGTTGGTACATCCAGTTCTCCAAGTAGGGCTTGGCGGTCTGCCACAAATCGAGCTGCGGGTAGAGCTGGCGACCCAGCCCCTCCACATAGAGCAGGGTCTTCTGCAGCAACACCAGCTGCGGCTGCACCTGCATGTTGAAGCGGCGCGCGGTGTTGAACAGGTTAAGCAACACGTGACCGAACGAGATCTCGGACAGCGGCTTCTCGAAGATGGGCTCCAGCACGGTGCGGATGGCGAACTCGAACTCGTCCACCTTGGTATCGGGCGGCACCCAGCCGGACTCCACGTGCAGCTCGGCCACCCGGCGGTAGTCACGGTTGAAGAAGGCGAGGAAATTCTCGGCCAGGTAGCGCTTGTCTTCCCGGTTGAGGGTGCCGACGATGCCGCAGTCGATGCCGATCCAGAGCGGATTCTCCGGATGTTCGTAGGAGACGAAGATGTTGCCCGGGTGCATGTCGGCGTGGAAGAAGCTGTCGCGGAACACCTGGGTGAAGAACACCTCCACCCCGCGCTCGGCCAGCAGCTTCATGTTGGTGCCGTTGGCCTCCAGCGCGGCAATGTCGGAGACCGGAATGCCGTAGATCCGCTCCATCACCAGCACCTGCTCACGGCAGTGCTCGGTGAACACCTCGGGCACGTAGAGCGCCTCGGAGCCGGTGAAGTTGCGGCGCAGCTGGATGGCGTTGGCCGCCTCGCGCATCAGGTTGAGCTCGTCGAGGATGGTCTTGCGATACTCTTCCACCACCTCGATGGGGCGCAGTCGTCCGCTTTGGGGCACGAAACGGGCCACCAGACGGGCCAGCGCCTGCATCAGCCGCAGATCGGCCTCGATGACCGGCTCGATATCGGGACGGATCACCTTGATGACGATCTCGCGGCCGTTTTCCTTCAGCCGGGCGGTATGCACCTGGGCGATGGAGGCCGACGCCAGCGGCGTCTCGTCGAAATCGTCAAACAGGGTCTCAATGGTGCAGCCCAGGCTCGCCTCGATCTGGCGGCGGGCTGCCTGACCACAGAAGGGAGGCACCCTGTCCTGCAGCAGTGCCAGCTCCTCGGCGATGTCCGGCGGCAGCAGATCGCGCCGGGTGGAGAGCATCTGGCCAAACTTGATGAAGATGGGGCCGAGCGCCTCGAAGGCGAGCCGGATGCGGGCACCGCGGTTCAGCCCCTGACGTTTGTTCTTGAGCCAGAACAGGCTGCGACGGGCCAACCGGCCGGGCCAGGGCTGATAATGGGCGGGCACCAGCTCGTCGATGCCCTGCTCCAGCAGGATGCTGATGATGCGATAGAGGCGTTTGAACTCCTTCAGGGTCATCAGGCTACCTGCTGCTCGAAGCGGGCCAACCGCAGCTCGACCGCTTTCATCTGCTGGGCCAGCAACTCGACATCGTCGTTGAAGCTGGCCACTTCCAGCGGACCCGGCGCAAGCCGGATCTCTTCGGTCAGGTATTCGGCCAGCTGGCGCTGGCTACGGCACAATTCACGCCCCAAGAACCGGCGTGCCTGACTGGCACCGCGCAGCAGGGTGTGGGCCAGCACATCGCCGGTATAACGGGACAGCTCCTCTTCCCAGTCGATATTCAGCTCGCCCAGCAACACGCTGAACGCCTGCACCAGCTGAGGGTCGCCGCTCAGATCCAGCTTCTCCTCGCGGATGTAGCGGGTCAGGGCGGAGGGGTCCTTGAGCAGGCCGAGCGCGGTCAGGGAGAGGCTCAGCACCGCATCAGCCTCCCCTTCGAATTTGGCCAGCACATCCAGCCGGCGCTCGGAGAAGACAAACCAGAGTGGCTTGAGCTCGCGCAGCTCCAGCTTGAGTACCTTGCCCGTCAATTTGCGCAGCCGCTCCGGACTCTGCTTGTCGAGTCGCAGCAGCTGGTTGAGGCTGGTTTCGATCAGCGCGGTAACCATGGCATCCATCGGCATAGGCGACCTTAAAACTTGTAACCGCGGTGCAGGGCGACCACGCCCTGGGTCAGGTTGTAGAACTCAACCTGTTCGAAACCGACATTCTCCATCATGCCCGCCAGGGTCTGCTGATCCGGGTGCATGCGGATCGATTCCGCCAGGTATTTGTAACTTTCGCTGTCGTTCGCGACGATTTCGCCCATTTTAGGCAGCAGTTTGAAGGAGTAGAGATCGTACAGCTTGGCGATCACTTCGCTGACCGGCTTGGAGAACTCCAGCACCAGCAGGCGGCCACCCGGCTTGAGCACCCGGAACATGGAGGCGAGCGCCTTGTCCTTGTCGGTGACGTTGCGCAGGCCGAAACCGATGGTGATGACGTCGAAATGGTTGTCAGGGAACGGGAGCGCCTCGGCATTCGCCTGCACGTAGGAGACGTTGTTGGCCACCCCCAGATTGCGCAGCTTGTCGCGGCCCACCTTGAGCATGGAGTCGTTGATATCCGCCAGCACCACCTGGCCGGTCTCGCCGACGATGCGGGAGAACTTGGCGGTCAGATCGCCGGTACCACCGGCCAGATCCAGCACCTTCTGACCCTTGCGCACGCCGGAGCAGTCGATGGTGAAGCGCTTCCACAGGCGGTGGATGCCGAACGACATCAGATCGTTCATCAGATCATACTTGGCTGCCACCGAATGGAAGACGCCGGCGACCAGGGTTTCCTTCTCGGTCGAGGCCACGGTTTTAAAGCCAAAATGCGTTGTCGTAGTCTGTTCTGACATCCCTTAAACACCCATAGAGCAAAGAATGGCCGCCAGTTTACCAGAGCCAATGGCGTGCGGACACCTTAAACCCGGCTGGCGACCAACTGCATCCCCAGCACTACCATGGCCAGACAGAGAAACAGGTTGAGGCCGATATTGAGGGCGGCTTTCAGATAGGCTCCCTGCTGGGCCAGTACCACTGTATCCAGCGCGAAGGAGGAGAAAGTGGTCAGGGCACCGAGGATGCCGACCATCAGCAGCGGCTTCAGCGGGTGCTCCACCACATGACCATGGCTGATCAGCGCAAAGGCAATGCCCATGATGAAGGAGCCGACCACGTTGACCATCAGGGTGCCATAGGGGAAATGGCGTCCCAGCAACAGCGCCATCAGTTCGGCGATACCAAAGCGCAGGCAGGCGCCGATGGCCCCGCCGGCGGCAACATATAACCAGGTTTGCATGAGATCACGCCTCCATAGTATCGGGCCGACATTATGCAAAATGTCGGGCCTGGGGGACAGCAGGGCAATTAATCGACATCACCCGCATCAGCGGCGAAAGTCGACCGGCTCGACCTGATCCAGATGAATCGAGGTGCGGGATGGACTGGTTTGCGCAACCACCCGGCCACCGCGAATGGAGTAACGCACCGGCACTTGGCGGCGCACCGCATCAAAGCCGCTCTCGGCGGGCAGGATCAGCAGGTTGGCCGGTTTGCCCACCTCGATGCCATAGCGATCCTGCACGTTCAGGGTGCGCGCGCTGTGGCAGCCGATCAGCTTGGGGCTGTCGTTGATCTGCTCGTAACCCATGATCTGGCAGACATGCAGCCCCATGTGCAGCACCTGCAGCATGTTGGCGGTGCCCATGGGATACCAGGGATCGAACACGTCGTCATGGCCGAAACAGACATTGATGTTCGCTTCCAGCATCTCCTTCACCCGGGTGATGCCGCGACGCTTGGGATAGCTGTCGAAGCGCCCCTGCAGGTGGATGTTCACCAGCGGGTTGGCGACGAAGTTGATGTCCGCCATCTTCAGCAGCCGGAACAGGCGGGATGCATAGGCGCCGTTATAGGAGTGCATCGCGGTGGTGTGGCTGGCGGTGACTCTATGGCCCATGCCCCGCTCGTAGGCCAGGGTCGCCAGCGTCTCGATGAAGCGGGACTGTTCGTCATCGATCTCGTCACAGTGCACATCCACCAGAACCTGATACTTCTCGGCCAGATCGAACACATAGTGCAGACTTTCGACCCCATATTCCCGAGTGAACTCGAAATGGGGGATGGCGCCTATCACATCGGCGCCCAACCTGAGCGCCTCTTCAAGCAGCGCCTTGCCGTTAGGGTAGGAGAGGATCCCCTCCTGCGGGAAGGCGACGATCTGCAGCTCCACCCACTCCTTCATCTCCTCCCTCACCTCCAGCATCGCCTTCAGGGCGACCAGATTGGGATCGGAGACATCCACGTGGGTGCGGACGAACTGGATGCCGTTGGCGATCTGCCACTTCAACGTCTGGATGGCCCGCTGCTTCACATCCTCGTGGGTCAGCAGTGCCTTGCGCTCAGCCCAGCGTTCAATCCCCTCGAACAGGGTGCCGGAGAGGTTCCAGCTCGGTTCACCGGCCCGTCTGGGTGGTATCAAGATGGATGTGAGGCTCGACAAAGGGGGCGATGGCGAGCCCCTCCTCACCATCAAGCTCATGGGCTGCGAGCAGAGGGGTGCTCATGGGTTCGATGGCACTGATCTGGCCATCCTGGCAGAGGATCTGCCACATCCCCTCCCTGCCGACCAGACGCAGGTTCTTTATCAGCATGTTTTTGCTTCCTTTTTTCAAACACCAACGGCTTTTTCAATCCACAACTTAGCTTGGATCAATTTGATAGAAAAGCGTTCATATTGAATACATATGAGACTGTTACTATTGATAAACAGCAACAATAAAAGGGAGTTGATTGGGATGAAAGCAGGATTGACCGAGATCGGCAGTGCAGGCTTGTTTCACGAGTATCTGCAGACACTGGGTATCA
Source organism: Aeromonas oralensis (assembly GCF_049665575.1). NCBI lineage: Bacteria > Pseudomonadati > Pseudomonadota > Gammaproteobacteria > Aeromonadales > Aeromonadaceae > Aeromonas > Aeromonas oralensis. The sequence goes on along the minus strand of NZ_CP187186.1, from coordinate 4,707,125 downwards.
ACAAGCCACCGTTGACGTCGATCGACAAGCAGTGGGAATACACTCGCAATGAACGACTGGTGGCAGCCATTCAGATAGAAGCCTCCGGACAGGCTCGGTTCTATCTCGATGCCAGGCAGATTTCGGTAAACTGAGAAAAGCGGATACAAAAAAGCCTCCCGATTGGGAGGCTTTAATATTTAATGGTGCTGATACCCAGAGTCGAACTGGGGACCTCATCCTTACCAAGGATGCGCTCTACCAACTGAGCCATATCAGCACACTAACCGGTAAAGACCGCACTGTGTGCGCTATCTAAATCTTCTGTCCAACACAACCTGACGTTGTATCGCGACCAACCACATCGCTGTGATTGCTTAATTGATGCCTGGCAGTGTCCTACTCTCGCATGGCGAATGCCACACTACCATCGGCGCTACCGCGTTTCACTTCTGAGTTCGGCATGGGTTCAGGTGGTTCCACGGCGCTATGGCCGCCAGGCAAATTCTTCAATCTGAGAAAGCTGATGTAAGTAATTCGTTCATTCGCTACAAGGCCAGAAACACTTCTTGGGTGTTGTATGGTTAAGCCTCACGGGTAATTAGTATGGGTTAGCTCAACGTATCACTACGCTTACACACCCCACCTATCAACGTTGTGGTCTCCAACGGCCCTTTAGGACCCTCAAGGGGTCAGGGATGACTCATCTCAGGGCTCGCTTCCCGCTTAGATGCTTTCAGCGGTTATCGATTCCGAACTTAGCTACCGGGCAGTGCCACTGGCGTGACAACCCGAACACCAGAGGTTCGTTCACTCCGGTCCTCTCGTACTAGGAGCAACTCCCTTCAATCATCCAACGCCCACGGCAGATAGGGACCGAACTGTCTCACGACGTTCTGAACCCAGCTCGCGTACCACTTTAAATGGCGAACAGCCATACCCTTGGGACCGACTTCAGCCCCAGGATGTGATGAGCCGACATCGAGGTGCCAAACACCGCCGTCGATATGAACTCTTGGGCGGTATCAGCCTGTTATCCCCGGAGTACCTTTTATCCGTTGAGCGATGGCCCTTCCATTCAGAACCACCGGATCACTATGACCTACTTTCGTACCTGCTCGACCTGTCCGTCTCGCAGTTAAGCTGGCTTATGCCATTGCACTAACCTCCTGATGTCCGACCAGGATTAGCCAACCTTCGTGCTCCTCCGTTACTCTTTGGGAGGAGACCGCCCCAGTCAAACTACCCACCAGGCACTGTCCGCGACCCGGATTCACGGGCCTGCGTTAGAACATCAAACATACAAGGGTGGTATTTCAAGGACGGCTCCAGCGCAACTGGCGTCACGCCTTCAAAGCCTCCCACCTATCCTACACATGTAGGTTCAATGTTCAGTGCCAAGCTGTAGTAAAGGTTCACGGGGTCTTTCCGTCTAGCCGCGGGTACACCGCATCTTCACGGCGAATTCGATTTCACTGAGTCTCGGGTGGAGACAGCATGGCCATGGTTACACCATTCGTGCAGGTCGGAACTTACCCGACAAGGAATTTCGCTACCTTAGGACCGTTATAGTTACGGCCGCCGTTTACCGGGGCTTCGATCAAGAGCTTCGCTTGCGCTAACCCCATCAATTAACCTTCCGGCACCGGGCAGGTGTCACACCCTATACGTCCACTTTCGTGTTTGCAGAGTGCTGTGTTTTTGATAAACAGTCCCAGCCATCTGGTCACTGCGACTCCCAACTGCTCCATCCGCAAGGGACTTCACTGTCAAGAGCGAACCTTCTCCCGAAGTTACGGTTCTATTTTGCCTAGTTCCTTCACCCGAGTTCTCTCAAGCGCCTTGGTATTCTCTACCCGACCACCTGTGTCGGTTTGGGGTACGATGACTTGTAATCTGAAGCTTAGAGGCTTTTCCTGGAAGCAGGGCATCAATGGCTTCCGCACCGTAGTGCGTTCGTCTCGTGTCTCAGTGTTGTGTCTCCGGATTTGCCTAGAAACACCACCTACGCACTTTCACCAGGACAACCGTCGCCTGGCCCACCTAGCCTTCTCCGTCCCCCCATCGCAATTACAAGTCGTGCAGGAATATTAACCTGCTTCCCATCGACTACGCCTTTCGGCCTCGCCTTAGGGGTCGACTCACC
>NZ_CP187186.1:4575000-4700000 GCF_049665575.1 Aeromonas oralensis | reverse complement strand
TGATGACTTGCACCAGCTTGTCGGTGGCGCCCGGTCTCGGCTGATAGCGCCACTTGTTGATCGCCTGAATGGCCGCCCGCTCGAACTGACGCTTCGGCTTGGCCTCTACCACTTCCACATCCTGCACCCGGCCGTCGGCATCGACGCTGAAACGCAAGGTCACCGACCCTTCAATACCAGCCTGCTGGGCCCGATAGGGATAGACTGGCTCGATCCGCTGTAATGGCATCAGCATGTCACCGGCGCCGATCCCGGCACCTTGCTGCTGGCCATGGAAGTTGCCGCTCGCGACCGGGCTAGGGCTGGTCGCAACGCCAGGGGCATATACCTGCACCGCACTGAGGCTGGAGACCAGATCCAGGCTCGGCTGCACCGAGGGCAGTGGGGCCGCCGCCGGCATAGGCAGCGGCGTCGAGGCCAGCGCGGCAGGCGGCTCCGGCAGGGGTTCCGGCTCCTGGGGTACCGGGCGCTCGCGCACCTGCACCTCGGTCACCTCGTTCTGCATGTTGATGACGATGGATTTCTGCTCGGCGCTCGCCTTCTCCCCTCTGGGCGGCTCCACCAGGGTGGCCATGAACAACAGGATCCCCAGACTGAGGGCAATCCCCAGTCCCAGGCTCATCAGCTTGTATTTCATTTCGGTGCCACCGCCACGGCGATGTTGGCGATGCCTGCCGCCTTGGCCTCATCCATCACCCGCACCACCTTGCCGTGGGGTACCCGCTCGTCGGCCTGGATCACCAGGCTGGCATCAGGCTGTTCCGCCAACAGCCGGGCGACGCTGGCCTGCACCCGCTCCACGTCGATCTGCTTGCGGTCGAGGAAGATCTGACCCTGAGGGCCGATCGCCAGCATGATGCTGGAAGATTTCTGCGCTTTGGCCTGACTGGCCTGGGGCCTGTGCACCTCGAGCCCGGCTTCGCGCACGAAGGAAGTGGTGACAATAAAGAAGATCAGCATGATGAACACGATATCCAGCATGGGGGTCATGTCGATCTGCACTTCGTCACGCTGGCGTTTGGATTGCCGTCTCATTGCATTACCTTCTCTTCTCGCAGGCCGTCCCGGGTCTTGGCCAGCGCACGCTTGGCCTGGCTCTCGAGCCGGCTGAGTAACAACACGCCGGAAAGCGCGACCACCATGCCAGCCATGGTGGGGATGGTGGCGCGGGAGATCCCGCCCGCCATGCTCTCCGGGTTAAAGCGGTTGGCCGCGGCCAACGCATCGAATACGCCTATCATGCCGGTCACGGTACCCAGCAGCCCCAGCATGGGGCAGAGCACCACCAGGGTACGGATGAAGATCAGATGACGGTTGAGCTCAAGCTCGGCCTCGGCCAGCCAGCGCCCGCGGATCGCCCGAGCGTGCCAGCTGTGGCGCTCGTTGCGAGCCTGCCAGCGACCAAGCAGCTGGCGCTGCAGCGGAGCAAACCCCAGGTTGAGGTAGAGCAGCCGCTCGATCATCAGAATCCACATCAGCACCAGCAGGGCCAGAATGACCCAGAGCACCGGGCCGCCACGGCCCATGAAACTCTGCAGCTGTTGCCAGATGTCGAGCATCATGCCGCCCGCTCCATCCCGTCACGGTTGCTCTCCGCCCGCTCGGCCAGAATGCCGGCCACCTGCTGCTCCAGTACGTTGGAGAGTTCGGTGAATCGAGATTGCAGCAGGCTGTGAGCCAGGATCAGCGGAATGGCCGCCACCAGACCCTGTACCGTGGTGACCAGCGCCATGGAGATGCCGCCGGCCATGATCTTGGGATCGCCAGTGCCGAACTGGGTGATGGCCTGGAAGGTGCCGATCATCCCGGTCACGGTGCCGAGCAGGCCCAGCATGGGGGCGATGGCCGCGATCACCTTGACCATGCCGATGCCGCGCTCCATGCGAGGGGTCTCCTGCAGGATCGCCTCATCGAGACGCAGTTCGAGGGTCTCCATGCTCAGCTCTGGATGCTTGTCCGCCACCGTCAACACCCGGCCGAGGGCATTGTCGGCATGATATTCACCGCTCTTGAGCTGGCGACGAACCCGACCCAGTTCACGGGAGAGGCTCCACAGCCTTACCCCGGCGATCCCCAGGCCGATGGCGGCCAACAGCACGATAATGGCGCCAACCTGGCCACCCTGCTGGACTTGCTGCCAGAAGGTGGGGGCCTGCGCCAGCATCTCCAGCAGGGTGCCGTGGGAGGGATCCAGCGGCAGCGCTTCCCCCTCCTGACCCTGATAGGCGGCCGCGGCGGAGAGCACGCTGCCGGGCAGACCCAGCACCGGGCTCAGGCCTTCGGCAGTGGGTTGCAAGAACCCTTCACTACCCAGCAGGGCGAAGCTGCCGACCCGGGTCAGCGACTGCTCGCTGGCAGCCCCCTGGGCATCGAGCACCTTGCCGGTGAACTGGGCAACCCGGCCCGATTCGCGGATCTCTTGCAGCAGGGTGGCGGGCAGCAGGGCGAGGGCGGCGCGATCCGGCACCTGCTTCTCCTGCGCCATGGCCTTGAGCGGGGCGAGGCGCTCGGGGTACTGGCCCTCGACGGCGGATTCACTCAGCAGCTTGACCGCATCGCTGGCCCCCTGACGGGTCACCGCGAAGATCTCGTTCATGTCGCCGGAGGCCTGCTCCCACTGAGCGTTGAGCTCCACCAGCTGTTTTTCATTGGCCGCGAACTGACTTGCCAGCTGCTTGCTCAGGCTCTGGGCCGCAGCCAGCCTGGCACGGGCACTGTTCAGCTCCTTGGAGACAGACGCCAGATCCTGCTGGGCCTGCTGTTCACGGGCTTGCTCCTGCTGCTGCCAGGCTTCATCGGCAACGGCAGTGGTGGTGCCCAGAGAGAGGGCAATGGCGAGGGGGAACCACTTCAGGGTGATGCTCATGACTGGGCCTCCTGACCACGGCTGACGGAAAGGGGGACATTCAACAACTGGGGAACCTTCTTGTCGGCAGCCATCTCCAGCGCCTCGGCGATGGGAGAGAGCCACTGGCTGTCGAGGGCTTGCCATTGCTTGCTCTGCGCAGACCAGCGCCACGCCTGGGAACGATCGGCGGTCATCGCCAGCAGGGAGACCCGGCCCACCGCCAGCACGTCGACTCGGCGTGGTGTGCCGTCCAGCGCCAGCTCGGTAGAGTAGCTATCCAACCGGCTGCCGTATTCGGCTTCAATCTGGTAGGCCTGCAGCAGCTGGCGGAACTTCTCCGCCTCGCTCACGTCGGCTCGGGCCAGGGTCGCTTTGAGCTGTTCGACCCGCGCCAGGCGATCTTCCTTGCGCAGCGGCATGTCATTTTGTACCAGCTGCTCCAGATCGGCCTGCATCTGCAGCATCAGTGGGATCAGGCCCTGCCGGGTCTCCTGTACCGCCTCCAGCTGCTGGCTCAGCTTGCCAAGCTCATTTTGCTGATCGGCCACCAGAGACTGCATGTAGCGGTTGTAGGCTTCCAGATCGCGCAGTTGCAGCTGGGCATTTTGCAGCTCCAGCCGGGCAGCAACGGCCGCATCGGCGGCTTTTTCGACACGCTGCTGGGAGGCTTTCCCGGCGGCGATGCTGTTTTTCAGTGCCGGTGCGACCAGCTCGTCGGCGCCAGCAGCAAAGTGGACTGACAGTGGCAACAAGGCCAAACCCCAAAACTTGTTCATGATATAAATCTTAACAATGATAACTATTCTCATTGTCTCAAAGAGTGGGGGCAGTGGCAATCAGATGATTTTGTTGGCCTTCGGCCAAAAAAACAGGATAATTTTTAAGCAAGCACGGGAGTCACTGGCGTTGGTTCTCACCACACCAAATTAATAATTAAAAAATATCTTTTCGATCAATGTGATAGAGATCGAAAAAGGAGAAGTTCATGTTCAACGATGCGATCTGGGAACACATCGATCGGTTCACCAAGGCCAAGAAGACCAGCGACATCCAGCAGCAGCTGGAGCGCTTCAGTCATCAGATGGGCTTTGATTACTTCCGTCTGCTGATTATTTTCCCCATCAGCATGCAGAAATCCCATGTGGCGTTGTTCAACAACTGCCCCACCAGCTGGTTCGATGCCTATTCAGAGCGGCACTACCTGACTCAGGACCCGGTCGTCTTCCTGGGACTGAAGCAGACCCAGCCCATCTTCTGGAACAAGCTCGACTGCGACTCTCCCTGGCTGCCCAGCGCCAGCCGTGAGGTGATGAACTTGGCCGCCGACTTCGGGGTGAGAAACGGTGTCTCCTTCCCACTGCACACCCCGCAGGGGGAACACGGCATCCTCTCCTTCATCAGCAAGGAGAAGTCCAATTCCGATCTGATGTTTGAAAACGTTCCCTTGCTGTCGTTTTGCGCCAGCTACATCTTCAACTCGGCGCTGCAGCTGATAAAGAGCAGGCCGGATCTGATGAAGTACCTGACCGAGCTGTCGGATCGGGAGAAGGAGTGCCTGTTCTGGGCCAGCGAGGGCAAGACCTCCTGGGAGATCGCCACCATCCTCGGCATCAGCGAGCGGACCGTGAACTTCCACCTCAATCAGGTCACCAACAAGACCGACTCGAAGAACCGCAACCAGGCGATCGCCAAGAGCATCTCCAGCGGCATCATAGTGCCCTCGCTGGACGACGTGACCATCACCAACCTGCGGCTGTCATAACGGCCACCGAGCCAGACAAACAAAAAGAGCCGCAATGCGGCTCTTTTTCATTTCCAGCGACGACTTATTCCACGGTCACGGATTTCGCCAGGTTGCGCGGCTGATCCACGTCGGTGCCCTTGATGAGGGCAACGTGGTAGGAGAGCAGCTGCAGCGGCACGGTATAGACGATCGGCGCGATCATCTCTTCCACGTGGTTCAGGCTCATCACCCGCATGGTCTCGTCGCTCTTGAAGCCGGCGTCGGCATCGGCGAACACGTAGAGGATACCGCCACGAGCGCGCACCTCTTCCACGTTGGACTTGAGCTTCTCCAGCAGATCGTTGTTCGGCGCCACAACGATGATCGGCATCTCGGCATCGATCAGCGCCAGCGGGCCGTGCTTGAGCTCACCGGCGGCATAGGCCTCGGCGTGGATGTAGGAGATCTCTTTGAGCTTGAGCGCCCCTTCCATGGCGATGGGATACTGGCTGCCACGACCGAGGAACAGGCTGTGGTGCTTGTCGGCAAACTCTTCGGCCAGGGCTTCGATATCCTTGGCCAGCGCCAGGCTCTCTTTAATACGCAGCGGCAGGGCTTGCAGCGCCTTGACCAGTTCGGCCTCGGCGGCGGCACTCAGGTTGCCACGGCAGTGACCGACCGATGCCACCAGCATCAGCAGACCAGCCAGCTGGGTGGTGAACGCCTTGGTGGACGCCACCCCGATCTCGGCACCGGCACGGGTCATAAAGGCCAGATCCGATTCGCGCACCAGGGAGGACCCCGGCACGTTGCAGATGGCCAGCGAGCTCATGTAGCCAGACTCCTTGGCCAGGCGCAGAGCAGCCAGGGTGTCGGCAGTCTCGCCGCTCTGGGACAGGGTCACCAGCAGGCTGTTGGGGCGCACCACCGACTTGCGATAGCGGAACTCGGAGGCGATCTCCACGTCGCAGGAGACACCGGCGATCTCTTCAAACCAGTAGCGCGCCACCATGCCGGAGTTGTAGGAGGTGCCGCAGGCGACGATCTGCACGTGCTCGACCTTGTCGAAGATGGCGCGGGCGCCGTTGCCGAACGACTCGACCACCACGTGATCCGAACCCAGACGACCTTCCAGGGTATTGGTGATGGCCTTGGGCTGCTCGTAGATCTCCTTGAGCATGTAGTGACGGTACTCACCCTTGTCACCGGCATCGTGGGAGAGCTCGGACTCCAGCTCCTCGCGCACCACGGCCTCGCCGTGGGTATTGAAGATGTGTACGTCGCGGCGGGTCACTTCTGCCACGTCACCCTCTTCCAGGAAGATGAAGCGACGGGTCACCGGCAGCAGTGCCATCTGGTCGGAGGCGATGAAGTTCTCGCCGATGCCGCGGCCGATCACCAGCGGGGAGCCGGAGCGGGCCACCACTACGCGGCTGTCGTCACGACTGTCCATCACCACGGTACCGTAGGCGCCGCGCAGCTGCTTCACCGCTACCTGCATGGCCGCCAGCAGGCTGGGAGCGGATTTCAGCTCGTGGTGCACCAGGTGGGCAATCACCTCGGTGTCGGTGTCGGAGCTGAACACATAGCCCAGCGCCTTGAGCTCTTCACGCAGCTCTTCATGGTTCTCGATGATGCCGTTGTGCACCACCACGATATGCTCGGAGACGTGAGGGTGAGCGTTGCGCTCGGACGGCTCGCCATGGGTAGCCCAGCGGGTGTGGGCAATGCCGGTACCACCGTGGACGGACTGCTCTTCCAGCGCCTTGGCCAGCTCGGCCACCTTGCCCAACCGACGCACCCGCTGCAGCGGCTGGTTGGCGCTGAACACGGCGACACCGGCCGAATCGTAGCCACGGTATTCCAGACGGCGCAGGCCCTCTACCAAGATTTCAGCCACATCACGTTGGGCGACGGCCCCGACGATGCCACACATACACTTCTCCTTGAGACGTAAGACGTTAATTCGGTTGGATAATGGTTTGTTCAGGTCAAACGGCCACGGGGGCGCAAATCAGCTGGATCCCCCTGGCCTGGATCTGTTCTCTGGCCGCACTGGCCAGCCCCTCGTCGGTCACCAGGGTATGGATGCCGGACCAGGGCAGTTCGAGATTGGGGATCTTGCGGCCGATCTTCTCCGACTCCACCATGACGATGACCTCCCGCGACACCTCGGCCATGACCCGGGAGAGGCCCACCAGCTCGTTGAAGGTGGTGGTACCGCGCTCCGGATCGATGCCGTCGGCACCGATGAACAGCTGGTCGAAGTCATAGGAGCGCAGCACCTGCTCCGCCACTTGTCCCTGGAAGGATTCGGAGTGGGGATCCCAGGTACCGCCGGTCATCAGCAGGGTGGGTTCGTTCTCCAGCTCGCGCAGGGCGCCGGCCACGTTGAGGGAGTTGGTCATCACGATGAGACCGCGCTTGTTGCCCAGCATGGGGATCATGGCGCTGGTCGTACTGCCGCTGTCGATGATGACGCGATTGTGATCACGGATCCGTTCGGCGGCGGCGCGGGCGATCGCCAGCTTTCGTTTCGAAACTTGCTCGGGATTGCTCTCCACCACCATCTCTGAGGGCAGGGGAACGGCACCGCCGTAACGGCGCAGCAGCAGGCCACCGGTCTCCAGCACCGCCAGATCTTTGCGGATGGTCACTTCGGAGGTGGCGAAGTGTTTGGCCAGGGCATCGACGCTGACTTCACCTTGCTCCTGCACCAAGCTCACTATGGTGTGACGGCGCTGCTGAGTATTACGTTTGGTCATCTTTAAGTTTCGATTCGAAAGAATGGCGAAATATTAATACCTTTTTTGAAAAAATCAAACGGCAAATAGGATCCGATTTGGTTCGATGCCAGAATGGGGCAGCTGATTTGCGACGAGGATGCCATGCAAAAACGAACCATCTGGCTGGTGGAAGATGAAGCCAGCATCGCCGACACCTTGATTTATGCGCTGCAGACCGACGGTTTCGAGGTGGAGTGGTTTTCCCTCGGCCAGCCGCTGCTGGCACGACTGGAACAGACGCGCCCCGACTTTCTGATCCTGGATGTGGGGCTGCCGGACATCAGCGGTTTCGAGTTGTGCAAGCAGGTTCGGGCACGGTGCGATACCCCGCTGATGTTTCTCACCGCCCGCAGCGAGGAGATAGACCGGCTGATCGGACTGGAGATCGGCGCCGACGACTATGTAGCCAAGCCCTTCTCGCCGCGGGAGGTGTGCGCCCGGGTGCGGGTCATCCTGCGCCGCAGCCAGCCGGCCACGCCCCGACCGAGCCAGTTGCTGGCTCTGGACGAGAAGCGGGCCCGCATCAGCTTTCACGGCCAGCCGCTGGCGCTCACCCGTTACGAATACCTGCTGCTCAAGACCCTGATGCAGGCGCCGGGCCGGGTCTACTCCCGCCAGCAGCTGATGGATCTGGTGTGGAGCGGGGCGGAGGAGAGCCTGGATCGTACCGTGGATACCCATATCAAGACCATCCGTGCCAAGCTGCGGGAGCGGGATCCCCACGCCAACCTGATCCTGACCCATCGTGGGCTGGGCTACAGCCTGGAGCTGGCATGAACAGACAGTGGCCTGACACCGGCCGGAGGACGCCATGAGGATTGGGCTGCAACTGCTGTGCGGGCTGGTGCTGATCTTCGCGCTGGCCGCCTGGTTCGTGCTGGAAATCTTCGTCGAGGAGATCAAACCCGGGGTGCGCAGCGCCACCGAAGATACCCTGGTGGACATGGCCCAGATGCTGGCACCGCTGGCGCTGGATGACCTGCAGGAAGGCAAGATGGCGGATGGCCGGCTGGCCAGCGCCTTCGCCCGCCTCAACCAGAGTCCCATCAACGCCCTGATCGACGGCCACCTCAAGCAGCAGGCGGAGTACCGCATCTATGTGGTCGACCGCTGGGGCAAGGTGGTGTACGACTCGGACGGGGTGGATCTGGGCAAGGACTATTCACGCTGGAACGACGTCTATCGCACCCTGCGCGGGGAATATGGCGCCCGCAGCACCCGCAGCGACCCCGACGATCCCGCCAGTTCGGTGATGCACGTGGCCGCGCCGCTGCGGGAGGGGGACGACATCCTCGGCTCCCTCACCGTCGCCAAGCCCAACCGCACTTTGCTGCCCATGATAGAGCGCAGCGAACACCAGCTGTTGCAAGGGGCGGCGCTGCTGCTGTTCATCTCGCTACTGATCGGCGCCCTGCTGGTATGGTGGCTCAACCGCGCCATCGGCAAGCTGGTGCACTACGCCGATGCGGTCAGCCAGGGTCAGCCCGCCAGCCTGCCGCGCCTCTACAGCCCGGAACTGGATCGGCTCGGCCGCTCCCTGGAAACCATGCGTCGCCAGCTGGACGGCAAGGCCTACATCGAAGCCTATGTGCACAGCCTGACCCACGAGCTCAAGAGCCCGCTGGCAGCCATTCGCGGGGCTGGAGAGATCCTGGCCGAGGCACCGCCACCCGAGGTGGCTACCCGTTTTATCGGCAACATCAATCTGGAGACGGCCCGCATGCAGCAGCTGATCGAGCGGATGCTGCAGCTGGCCAAACTGGAGTCGGGGCAGGGGCTGGACAGGCAGGCCGTCGAGCCGGCCAGGCTGGGCAGACGGGTGCTCGATGCCCGCCAGATCCTGGCCCAGCGGCGCCAGGTCACGCTGGTGGCCGAACTCGGCGAGGCCCAGAAGCAGAAGTGGGACTCGCTGCTGGTGGAACAAGCGCTCGGCAACCTGCTGGACAACGCCCTCGATTTCTCCCCCGTCGGCGGCACCCTGGCACTGAGCGGGGCCATGGAGGAGGGAGGCTACTGCTTCCGGGTACGGGATCAGGGGCCCGGCATTCCGGACTACGCCCTGCCGCGCATCTTCGAGCGCTTCTATTCGCTGCCCAGACCCGACAAGGGCAAGAGCAGCGGCCTCGGGCTCAGCTTCGCCACCGAGGTGGCCCGCCAGCACGGTGGCCGGCTGACCCTCGCCAACCAGCCGGACGGCGGGGTACTGGCCGAGCTCTGGTTGCCGGCGGGCTGACACTTCACACTGGCCACATAAAGCGGCGCTATGCTGATGTTTTCCCAGCGAACTCTATGTGCTCAAGGAGACCCCCATGTCCCGCCTTCTGTTATCCGGCCTGCTCGGTGCAGGCCTGCTGTTCTCGCTGCCGGCCAGCGCCGCCACCGGCTGCTTTCTCTATGCCGACGGCAACGGCCAGACCCTCTCCAGCGAAGGGGATTGCTCAAGCCAACTGCCGCCCGCGTCCACCTTCAAGATCCCGCTGGCACTGATGGGCTACGACAGCGGCTTTCTGGTGGACGAGGAGCACCCGGCACTGCCCTTCAAACCCGGTTACGACGACTGGCTGCCCGCCTGGCGCGAAACCACTACTCCGCGCCGCTGGGAAACCTATTCGGTGGTGTGGTTCTCCCAGCAGATCACCGAATGGCTGGGGATGGAGCGCTTTCAGCGGTACGTCGACCGTTTTGACTACGGCAACCGGGATCTCTCCGGCAATCCCGGCAAAAACGACGGCCTGACCCAGGCCTGGCTCAGTTCCAGCCTCGCCATCAGCCCACAGGAGCAGGCCCGCTTCCTCGGCAAGATGGTGAGCGGCAAGCTGCCGGTGTCGGCGCAGACCCTGCAGTACACCGCCAATATCCTCAAGGTGAGCGAGATCGACGGCTGGCAGATCCACGGCAAGACCGGCATGGGCTACCCGAAGAAGCTGGATGGCAGCCTCAACCGGGAGCAGCAGATAGGCTGGTTCGTCGGCTGGGCCAGCAAGCCGGGCAAGCAACTCATCTTCGTCCATACCGTGGTGCAGAAACCCGGCAAGCAGTTCGCCTCGCTCAAGGCCAAGGAAGAGGTACTGGCCGCCCTGCCAGCCAAACTGCAAACCCTGTGATACCCAGACCGGCGCCAGGCGCCGGTTTTTTATCCCCCTTCACCCCCGCTTCACACAACCCCATCTCCCCTTCACCCACGACCGTCACACTTGGTGCCATCAACAAGGAGACGTGTCATGGTCAAACAGATATTCAGCCACAAGATCTTTCTGCTGCTGTTGCTCAGCCTGCTGCTGATGGTGCCGGTGCAATCCATCATGGAGCTGAACCGGGAGCGCCAGGCCTATCGCAGCCAGGCCATCCACAGCATCATGGCCAGCAGCAGCGGCCCGCAGCGACTGCTGGGGCCGGTCGTGGTGCAGCCTTATACCCGCACCGTCACGGTGGAGCAGGATGGTAAGCGCTTCGAGCGCAAGCTGCAGCTCTACCGCTACCTGCTGCCGGAGCAGCTGGACGTGCAGGCCAGCATGGAAGTGACCCCGCGCAAGCTCGGTATCTACCAGGCCCAGGTCTATCACACCCGGCTCTCCCTCTCCGGGCGACTGCCTGCCGAACTGAATGGTAAAACCCTGATTAGCGGCGAACCGGATCTGACTGTCGATGGTGCCGATCCCGCCCTGGTGGCAGGCAAACCCTATCTGAGCCTGGTGCTATCCGATGCCCGCGGCATCAACCGGGTGCCTGAGCTGCAACTGGGGGAGCAGCGCATTCCGTTTGCTCCCGGCGCCCTGCTGGGTGACGGGCTGGCCGGCATCCATGCACCGCTTGCCACCCTGCCGGGAGCAGACGGCACCTTTCACATCGAGCTGGATCTGCAGGGGATGAACCAGCTGGAAGTGGTGCCCCTCGGCCAGGACAGCAGGCTCAACCTCGCCAGCAACTGGCCCCACCCCAACTTCATCGGTGACTTTCTGCCGGGCAGCCGCACCCTTAACGCCAGCGGTTTCGAGGCCAGCTGGCAGAGCAGCTGGTTTGCCACCGACATGGAGAGCCGCTTCAACCGGATGATGAAGGGTGCCAGCGGTGATCTGCCCGCCTTCAGCGTCAGCTTGGTGCAGCCGGTGGATCACTACCAGCAGAACGAGCGGGCCGCCAAGTATGCGCTGCTGTTCATCGGCCTCACCTTCCTCAGCTTCTTCATGTTCGAGCTGCTCAAGGGGCTACGGGTGCATCCGATCCAGTACGCGCTGGTGGGCATGGGGCTGGCCATCTTCTATCTGGTGCTGCTGGCCCTGACCGAACACCTCGGCTTTGCCTGGGCCTATCTGATTGCCGCCCTGGCCAGCGTGGCCCTTAACGGCTTCTACCTCAGCCATGTGCTGGGCGGCCCCAAACAGGGGCTCGGCTTCGCGGCCCTGCTCGGGCTGGTCTACGCCATCCTGTTCGGCTTGCTGCAGGCCGAGGAGATAGCCCTGCTGCTCGGCGCCCTGCTGCTGTTCACCATCCTGGCGCTGGTCATGGTGCTGACCCGCAAGCTGGACTGGTATCGGGTGATGGGAAGCGCCCCGACGCCCCCCGCCAGCGGGCAGGAGAACTGAAAACAAAACCGGCGCCATCAGGCGCCGGTTTGCATTTCATTGATCGGGCATCACTTCTTCTTGACCGGGCGAGCCCAGTTTTTGATGTGACGCTGGGGTACCCTGGTGATCACCAGCTCATTCTCGGCCACGTCCTTGGTGATGGTGGAGCCGGCCCCCAGGGTCGCCCCCTTGCCGATGCGCACCGGCGCCACCAGCTGGGTATCGGAGCCGACGAAGACGTCATCCTCGATGATGGTCTGGAACTTGTTCACCCCGTCGTAGTTGCAGGTGATGGTGCCGGCCCCGATGTTCACCTTGGCACCTACTTCGGCATCCCCCAGATAGGTCAGATGACCGCACTTGGAGCCAACCCCCAGCCGGGCCTTCTTCATCTCGACGAAGTTGCCGACGTGGGCGTCCTGCTCCAGCACGGCGCCCGGGCGCAGTCGGGTAAAGGGACCGACCGAGCACTGATCGGCGATCTGCGCCCCTTCGATGACGGAGTAGGGTTTCACCTCGGTGTGGTCGCCGATCACACAATCCTTCAGCACGCTGCCGGCCCCGATGCGGACATGGTTGCCCAGCAGCACCTTGCCTTCGATGATGACGTTGACGTCGATCACCACCTCTTCCCCGATTTCCAGGGTGCCGCGCAGATCGAAGCGGGCCGGGTCGATCAGGGTGGCGCCGGCGATCATCAGCCGCTCGGCCTGCATCTTCTGGTAACTGCGCTCGAGCTGGGCCAGTTGAACCCGGTTGTTGGCCCCTTCCACTTCCATGGCGTCGTCCGGGTGGACTGCGGCGATAGGACAGTTGTCGGCATGGGCCATGGCGATCACGTCAGTCAGATAGAACTCGCCCTGGGCATTCTTGTTGTCCAGACGCGACAGCCAGCTGCGCAGCTGGCCACCGTTGGCCACCAGCACGCCGGTGTTCACTTCACGGATGGCCAGCTGTTCGGCATTGGCATCCTTCTGCTCGACGATGCCGACCACCTGGCCGTTGCTGCGCACGATGCGGCCATAGCCGGTCGGGTTGTCCAGCACCACGGTCAGCAGCGCCATGCCATCGCTTGCCTTGGCGGCCAGCAGCCGCTGCAGGGTTTCCGGCTGGATCAGCGGGGTATCGCCGTACAGCACCAGCACGTCGTCTTCGTCCTGCCAGAACGGGATAGCCTGGGCGACGGCGTGGCCGGTACCCAGTTGCTGCGCCTGCAGCACCCAGTTCAGGTCGGATGCCTGGATCCGCTCCTTCAGCAGTTCGGCACCGTGGCCGTACACCAGATGCAGCTGCTCGGCACCGACCTTGCGGGCAGTCTCGATCACATGGGAAACCATCGGCTTGTTGGCGACCGGGTGCAGCACCTTGGGCAGGGAGGAGCGCATACGGGTACCTTTACCCGCAGCCAGGATCACGACGTTGAGTGGCATAATTCGACCTTTGGAACATGAATAAATTCTCGGCGGAGTCTATCCAACGAGTAAAAAAAGCGACCCGCAGGTCGCTTTTTACCTCACCGTTATTAACGGTAATTCTTTTTGACGATATCGATGACCCGCAGTTGAGCCATCGCCTTGGCCAGCTCGGTGGCGGCCTGGGCGTAGTCGATATCACCATGGGAGCTGTGGATCCGCTCTTCCGCCGCGCGTTTGGCTTCCTGGGCTTTCGCCTCATCCAAATCGTCGGCACGAATCGCGGTGTCCGCCAGCACGGTCACGGCTTCGGGTTGTACTTCCAGCATGCCGCCGGAGATGTACAGCACCTCTTCAGTTCCATTCTGCTTCACCAAGCGGACCAGGCCCGGCTTGATGGCAGTCAGCAACGGAGCATGACCGTGGCGGAGACCCAGCTCACCTTCGGAGCCTGATACCTGAGCGGACTGCACGCGACCGGAAAACAGTTTTCCTTCAGCGCTCACCACGTCCAGGTGAAAGGAGATCATCTCTGCCATGGGCCCTCCTATCGAGGCTTACAGTTTCTTGGCTTTCTCGACAACTTCGTCGATGCTGCCAACCATGTAAAACGCCTGCTCCGGCAGATCGTCGTACTCGCCTTTCAGGATGCCCTGGAAACCACGGATGGTCTCTTTCAGCGGCACGTATTTGCCCGGGGAACCGGTAAACACTTCTGCCACGAAGAACGGCTGGGACAGGAAACGCTCGATCTTACGGGCACGGGCTACGGTCAGTTTGTCTTCTTCTGACAGTTCATCCATACCCAGGATGGCGATGATGTCCTTCAGCTCTTTGTAGCGCTGCAGTACGGTCTGAACGCCACGAGCAGTCTCGTAGTGTTCCTTGCCAACCACCAGCGGATCCAGCTGACGGGAGGTGGAGTCCAGCGGGTCAACGGCCGGGTAGATACCCAGAGCCGCGATCTGACGGGACAGTACGACGGTCGCATCCAGGTGGGCGAAGGTGGTCGCCGGAGACGGGTCGGTCAAGTCATCCGCAGGCACGTAAACGGCCTGTACGGAGGTGATGGAACCGGTCTTGGTGGAGGTGATACGTTCCTGCAGAACGCCCATCTCCTCGGCCAGGGTCGGCTGGTAACCTACTGCGGAGGGCATACGGCCCAGCAGTGCGGATACTTCAGTACCGGCCAGGGTGTAACGGTAGATGTTGTCCACGAAGAACAGCACGTCACGACCTTCGTCACGGAACTTCTCGGCCATGGTCAGACCGGTCAGCGCCACGCGCAGACGGTTTCCGGGCGGCTCGTTCATCTGACCGTAAACCAGAGATACTTTGTCCAGTACGTTGGACTCCATCATCTCGTGGTAGAAGTCGTTACCCTCACGGGTACGCTCACCTACACCGGCGAACACGGAGTAACCGCTGTGTTCGATCGCGATGTTACGGATCAGCTCCATCATGTTTACGGTCTTGCCTACACCGGCACCACCGAACAGACCAACCTTACCACCCTTGGCGAACGGGCATACCAGGTCGATAACCTTGATGCCAGTCTCCAGCAGGTCGTTGCTGTTGGACTGATCTTCGTAGCTGGGAGCCGCGCGGTGGATGGACCAACGCTCTTCTTCACCGATCGGACCTTTTTCGTCGATCGGATCGCCCAGTACGTTCATGATCCGACCCAGAGTCGATACACCGACCGGCACCTGGATGGATTTACCGCTATTCACTACTTCCAACCCACGACGCAGACCGTCGGAGGAGCCCATGGTGATGCAACGAACGACGCCGCCACCGATCTGTTGCTGAACTTCCAGCACCAGACCCTGGCCTTGACCTTCGCTGACAACCTTCAGTGCATCGTACACCTGGGGCACGGCATCTTGCGGGAACTCGATGTCCACCACAGCGCCGATGATTTGGACGATGAAACCGTTACTCATGTCAAATCCTCTAAACCTTTGATAACCCTTGCCTTACACCGCAGCAGCACCGGATACGATCTCTGTCAGTTCCTGGGTAATACTGGCCTGACGGGCCTTGTTGTATACCAGTTGCAGATCGTTAATCAGGTTACCGGCGTTGTCAGTCGCGGCTTGCATGGCAACCATTCGGGCTGCCTGTTCACTTGCCAAGTTTTCCACTACCCCCTGGTAGACCTGGGATTCGACGTAGCGAATCAGCAGGGTATCCAGCAGTTGCTTGGGATCCGGCTCATAGAGGTAATCCCAGTGGTGTTTCTTGGCGAGCTTGCTGTCTTCAGTTACGGGCAAAGGCAGCAGTTGATCGACTCGTGGTTGCTGAACCATGGTGTTGACGAACTTGTTGTACACCAGGTACAGCCTGTCAATCTCACCGTTGTCGTAAGCCTTCAGCATGACCTTGACTGAACCAATCAGGTCATTGACGCTCGGGTTATCGCCCAGTCCTGCGACATGAGCTTTCACCTTGGCGCCGTGCCGTTCAAAGAAGTTGGAGGCCTTGTTGCCGATCAGAGCCAGGTCAACCTTGGCTCCTTTCGCGCTCCATTGCTTCATATCATTGAGGGCAGCCTTGAACAGGTTGATGTTCAAACCGCCACACAGGCCACGGTCGGTGGAGACGACGATGTAACCCACTCGCTTGACCTCACGTTCGATGAGGTAGGGGTGCTTGTATTCCAAGTTCCCCTGAGCGATATGGCCGATCACCTTGCGCATGGTTTCAGCGTACGGACGGCTGGCAGACATGCGATCTTGCGCACGGCGCATCTTGCTTGCTGCCACCATTTCCATAGCGCCGGTGATCTTCTGAGTGTTTTTCACACTCCCGATCTTGTTACGTATCTCTTTTGCGCCGGCCATCTCTTACTCTCCATCAGGTGGCAGCTCGCGCTGCCACACACGCTTACCAGGTCTGGGTTGCCTTGAAGTCATCCAGCAACGCAGTCAGCTTGCCAACGATCGCGTCGTTGTAGTCGGCCTTGGCATTGATTTCAGCCATCAGCTCAGCATGCTGGGTATTGGCGTAAGAGAGCAGAGCGGCTTCGAAGTCGACGATCTTGTTCAGCTCGACATCGGAGAGATAGCCTTTTTCCGCGGCGAACAGCACCAGAGACTGGTGAGCCACGCTCAGCGGAGAGTACTGTTTCTGCTTCATCAGCTCGGTCACTTTCTGACCGTGGTCCAGCTGCTTGCGGGTTGCGTCGTCCAGATCGGAGGAGAACTGGGCAAATGCCGCCAGTTCGCGATACTGGGCCAGCGCGGTACGGATACCACCGGACAGCTTCTTGACGATCTTGGTCTGAGCAGCACCACCCACACGGGATACGGAGATACCCGGGTCAACCGCCGGACGAATACCGGAGTTGAACAGCTGTGAGGTCAGGAAGATCTGACCATCGGTGATGGAGATCACGTTGGTCGGTACGAATGCAGATACGTCACCCGCCTGGGTTTCGATGATCGGCAGCGCGGTCAGGGAACCGGTCTGGCCTTTCACGGCACCATTGGTGAACTTCTCTACGTACTCGGCGTTGACGCGAGCAGCACGCTCCAGCAGACGGGAGTGCAGATAGAAAACGTCACCCGGGTAAGCTTCACGTCCTGGCGGACGGCGCAGCAGCAGGGAGATCTGGCGATAAGCTACGGCCTGCTTGGACAGGTCATCATAGATGATCAGCGCGTCTTCACCGCGGTCACGGAAGTACTCACCCATGGAGCAGCCGGCATACGGAGCCAGGTACTGCAGAGCGGCAGCTTCGGAAGCAGAGGCAACCACCACGATGGTGTTGGCCAGGGCGCCGTGCTCTTCCAGCTTGCGCACCACGTTGGCGATGGTGGAGGCCTTCTGGCCGATCGCAACGTAGACACACTTAATGCCGGAGTCTTTCTGGTTGATGATGGTGTCGATCGCGATGGCGGTCTTACCAACCTGACGGTCACCGATGATCAGCTCACGCTGGCCACGACCGATAGGGATCATGGCATCGATGGCTTTCAGACCGGTCTGGACCGGCTGGTCAACAGACTTACGCTCGATAACGCCCGGTGCAATCACTTCGATCGGCGAGAAACCGTCGTTGTCGATTGGACCTTTACCGTCGATCGGCTGACCCAGGGTGTTCAACACCCGGCCCAACAGACCACGACCGACCGGCACTTCCAGAATGCGGCCAGTCCCTTTTACTTTCATTCCTTCTGACAGACCGTCATAGGAACCCATGATCACCGCACCGACGGAGTCACGCTCCAGGTTCAATGCCAGAGCGTAGCGGTTGCCCGGCAGCTCGATCATCTCACCTTGCATGGCATCGGCCAGGCCGTGAATACGAATGATACCGTCGCTCACAGAGACGATGGTACCTTCGTTACGCGCTTCGCTCTTGATATCAAACTGCGCAATGCGCTGCTTGATCAGCTCGGCGATTTCAGTGGAATTCAGTTGCATGCTCTAATACCCCAATCAAGATTGCAGCGCGTCAGCCATGCGATCCAGCTTACCGCGGACTGTACCGTCGATAACCAGATCACCGGCCTTGATGAGCACCCCGGCCATCAAGGACGCATCCATGCTGCAATTCAGCTTCACTTTGCGCGCGAGACGTTGTTCCAGAGAAGCCTGAATATTGGCTTTCTGCTGGTCGGTCAGTTCGATCGCCGAAATCACGTCAGCCTGAACTTCTTTATCCAGTTCAGCCTTGAACGCGACGAATTCAGCAACGACCGCCGGCAGCACACCCAAGCGACCATTCTCAGCCATCACCCGGATCAGGTTCTGACCATGCTCGTCGAGTTGCTCACCGCAGATACCGACAAAGATACTTGCCAGTTCTTCAGCAGCCACAGAGCCGTTTACCAGGTTGTGGATGGTCTCGTTCTCCGCTACTTGTGCAGCGAAGCCGAGCATCCCCAGCCACTGGTCAACCGCCTTGTGCTCAACGGCAAACTCGAAAGCAGCCTTGGCGTAGGGGCGAGCGATTGTAGTCAGTTCAGACATAGCCCCGTTCCCGTTACAGTTCTGCTACCAGTTTGTCGACGATGTCGCTGTTGGCAGCCTGGTCGATTTGACGCGCCAGGATCTTCTCTGCACCAGCAATGGCAAGAGCAGCAACCTGCTTACGCAGTTCTTCTTTGGCACGATGACGTTCAGCTTCGATCTCGGCACGGCCCTGAGCCAGGATTTTTTCCCGCTCAGAGTGGGCACCGGCAGCAGCCTCATCAATGATCTGGGCTTTACGTTTGTTAGCCTGTTCAATGATTTCTGCAGCCTGGAGCTTGGCTTCTTTCAGCTGATCGGTGGCGTTGGCCTTGGCCAAATCCAGATCTTTCTTGGCACGCTCCGCGGAAGAGAGACCGTCAGCAATGGCTTTCTGACGGGCTTCGATGGCTGCCATCAGCGGCGGCCATACGTACTTCATGCAAAACACTACGAAGATGAAAAAAGCAATTGCTTGGCCGAGGAGGGTGGCGTTGATATTCACAGCCTATGTCCTCTTAGTTAGTTAATGGGTTATGTCCGGGAGTCGTTGAGACTTAGCCAGCAACCGCAAACATCACGTACAGACCCAGACCAACGGCGATCATCGGGATCGCATCCACCAGACCCATCACGATGAAGAACTGGGTACGCAGAACAGGGATCAGGTCAGGTTGACGAGCAGCGCCTTCCAGGAACTTGCCACCCAGGATACCGATACCGATGGACGCGCCGATAGCCGCCAGACCCATCATCATTGCAGCAGCGATGTACAGCAGGTCCATGTTCAAGTTTTCCATGAGGATCTCCATTTATTTAGATGTAATTGATTGTATAAAAAGGATTATTTGAGTTGCATCAACCATGGTCTTCTTGTGCCATCGACAGATAGACGATGGTCAGCACCATGAAGATAAACGCCTGCAAAGTGATGATCAGGATGTGGAAAATTGCCCAAGGCACGGACAGGATCCACTGTGACCACCAGGGTAGCAAACCCGCAATCAGGATAAAGATCAGTTCGCCAGCATACATGTTGCCGAACAGTCGAAGACCCAGAGAAACAGGTTTGGAAATCAGCGTAACAGTTTCCAGGATGAGGTTAACCGGGATGGCCGCCGGGTGGTTGAAAGGCTGAAGCGTCAGCTCCTTCACGAACCCGCCGATACCCTTGACCTTGATGCTGTAGTACAGGATCAAGAAGAACACGCCCAAAGCCATGGACATGGTGATGTTAACGTCAGCAGAGGGAACCACACGCAGATAGGGAACACCCATCAACTGTGCAGCGTGGGGGATAAAGTCAACGGGGATCAGATCCATCAGGTTCATCAGGAAGATCCACACGAACACTGTCAGGCCCAAAGGTGCGATGACCTTGTTACGACCGTGAAAGATGTCCTTGACGTTACCACTCACAAACTCGACCAGCATCTCCACAAAGCACTGCAGTTTGCCGGGCACACCGCTGGTAGCCTTGACGGCGACACGGCGGAACGACCAGATAAACAGAGCGCCTAGCAAGACGGAAAATATCATGGAATCGATATTCACCGTCCAGAACCCAGACCCGACTTGCAGATGGGTCAGATGGTGGGAGATATATCCCTGAGGAGTCAGGACTTCTCCGGTTGCAGACATGAGTTTTCCTAATAGTGGTTGTTAAGCGTGAATGAGACTATCCACTGTACAACGAGGGCGAGGATATAAGTGGCGAAGAACGAGACGGTATCGACCTCGATCCCGGCGCCAAACATCAGGGCGAAAAGTCCTGTTGTAGTAATGAGCTTAATCCCTGCCCCACCATAAAAGTCCCGCAGAACCAGGCCCACACTCTCCTTCGTCACCTTGCGGCGCAGAACCCAGAGCGTGAACAGGGCTTGAGGAACCCAGTACATGCCCCCCCGAAGAGGGAGGAGCGTCCGGCAAACGCACCGGTCTGGTAAAACCAGACGGTACTGATCGCCAGGATCAGGACGAGCTGACAAACGAGCATAGCCAAGGCCAGCGTTAAACCTTCCAAGGCTATTTTCTGCTTCACCAACCTACCCCTGAACATTACAGAACTGTAAAAAATCGGGATCCGAAGACCCCGCGTTTACAGCCCAAAAAGCCGGTCAAATTATACCCTTGAAGACAGCTATTGCAACATGGCAAAAATCCTTAATTTTTGCGGCTTTCCGCACAGAATTAAGGTTATGTTCATATCAAAAGGAATGGATGTTTTATTACTACAAAAAGCGTAAAAATCACGTTTCTGACAGGCCAAAATAGCCCAATACCCGGTCCAAATCCGCCAAGTTCTCGTAACTTATTACTAACTTACCGCTATCCTGTTTTCCCGGCTGAAGTTGTACCTGATTGCCAATTTTTTCTGAAATCTGGCGCTCGAGATAACCAAACTGGGGATCACGGACAGGCTCGACCTTGGCTTTTGCCGGTTCCAGCGCTTTTTGCACCAGCTTCTCGGTATCTCGCACTGTCAGCCCCTTCTGGGCCACCAGTTTCGCCAGTTCGGACTGGGCCTGGCCGCTCAGCGCCAGCAGGGCGCGGGCATGGCCCATGTCGAGGTCGCCGTGCTCGACGAAACGCTTCACGTCGTCGTTGAGCTGATTGAGGCGCAGCAGGTTGGTGACCGTGGTGCGGGACTTGCCCACTGCCTCGGCCACCTGTTGGTGGGTCAGTTCAAATTCGGTCAGCAGCCGCTGCAGGGCGACCGCCTCTTCGATGGCGTTGAGATCCTCGCGCTGGATGTTCTCAATCAGCGCGATAGCGACGGCCGCCTCGTCAGGCACGTCCTTGACCAGGCAGGGCACCACCTCGAGGCGGGCTAGCTGGGAGGCGCGCCAGCGCCGCTCACCGGCGATGATTTCGAAGGAGTGCTCGCCAAGCGGACGCACCACGATGGGCTGGATCACCCCCTGGGCACGGATGGAGTTGGCCAAGTCTTCCAGCGCATCCTGCGACATATCCTTGCGCGGCTGGTACTTGCCGGATTGCAGCCACTCCACCGGCAGCTTGCGCAGCTCGCCCTGGTTGGTCGGGGCCATGGCCTGCTCGGTGCGCTGGTCGCTCATCACCTGTTTCTGGCGCGCGGCCGTGCTGGTGCTGAGCAGAGCGTCCAGCCCCTTGCCCAACCCACGTTTTTTCGGCGTCATATGCTCTCTCGGTCTGCGATGGTCACCTGACGTTCCTGCTCCTGACGGCGGAGGATCTCGCCAGCCAGAGCCAGATAGGCCTTGGCGCCCACCGATGATTTGTCATAGTGCATGGCCGGCGCACCGAAGCTCGGCGCCTCAGCCAGTCTTACGTTGCGGGGAATGATGGTGCGATAGACCTTGTCCCCGAAGTGCTGTTTAAGCTGATCGGACACATCATTGGCCAGCCGGTTGCGATGATCGAACATGGTGCGCAGCACCCCCTCGATCTTCAGCTCCGGGTTGACCACGGCTGCCAGCTTGCTGATGGTGTCGACCAGGGCGGTAAGCCCTTCCAGCGCATAGTATTCGCACTGCATGGGCACCAGCACGGAATCGGCGGCGGCCATGGCGTTGACGGTCAGCATGTTGAGAGAAGGCGGGCAGTCGATGAAGACGTAGTCGTATTTGTCCCGTACCGAGGCCAGCGCATTGCGCAGGCGGATCTCGCGGGCGAAGAATTCCATCAGCCGGATTTCGGCTGCGGTCACGTCGGCGTTGGCGGCGATCAGGTGATAGCCCCCGGAGGTTTCGGGGATGATCACCTCGCCGATGGGGGCATCCTCGATCAGCAGCTCATAGGCGGTGCGCTCGACGTCGTACTTGTCGACGCCGCTGCCCATGGTGGCATTGCCCTGCGGATCCAGATCGATCACCAGCACCTTGCGGCGGGTAGCGGCCATGGAGGCGGCCAAGTTCACACAGGTGGTGGTTTTACCCACTCCACCCTTCTGGTTGGCTATGGCGATGACTTTTCCCACACTGTCCCCTAAATGAAACTGCGACCCTATTCGGGCTGGATATGTTTGAATTCCAGCAGATGACGTTCGCCTTCCAGCTCCGGTACCACCAGTTGATGGGAGGCGACCAGATGGATGTTGGCGGGCAACTGGGCCAGCTCCTGCTCGGGGAATTGTCCCTTGAGCGCCAGGAAGCTGCCCTGGGCCGACGGCAGATGGTGACACCAGTTCAGCATGTCTTCCAGCGAGGCGAATGCCCGGCTCAGCACGCCGTCAAATCCGACCTCGGGCTGATACTCTTCGACCCTGGATTTGACCGGCGTCACGTTGGTCAAGCCCAGCTCCAGGATCACCTGGCGGATGAAGTTGATCCGCTTGCCCAGGCTGTCCAGCAGCACGAATTGCTTGTCCGGGTTGATGATCGCCAGCGGCAGGCCGGGCAGGCCCGGGCCGGTGCCCACATCGATGAAGCGCTCACCGTGCAGGTGCTGGCTCACCACCAGGCTGTCGAGGATATGCTTGACCAGCATGGCGTCCGGATCTCGTACCGAGGTGAGATTGTAAGCCTTGTTCCACTTGTGCAGCAACTCGACAAGCTGAACCAACTGGGTCTTTTGGGTATCGGTGATAACAATTCCGGCCTGCATGAGCAGGCCGTTCAATCTTTCCAGCATGTTTTGCAACGGTAGGGTCCTCAGGCGGTTTTACGCAGCAGGCCGTGTTTTTTCAGATGAACCAGCAGGATGGAGATGGCCGCCGGGGTGATGCCTGAGATGCGTGACGCCTGACCTATGGTCTGCGGCTTGGCATCGTTGAGCTTGGCGATCACCTCGTTGGAGAGGCCGTTGACGTCGCGGTAGTTCATGTCTAGCGGCAACAGGGTGTTCTCGTTGCGCAGTTGCTTCTCCACTTCGTCGTGCTGGCGTTCGATGTAGCCGGCGTACTTGATCTGGATCTCCACCTGATCGGCGGCGGCCGTATCGGTCAGGGCCGGGCCGACCCCCTCGATGGCCATCAGGGCCTCATAGGTCACCTCGGGGCGACGCAGCAGCTCTTCCAGGCTCTGCTCGCGGGTCAACGGGGTGTTGACCAGGGCATTGACGGCTTCCAGCGACGGATGCTGCGGGTGGATCCAGGTCGAGCGCATGCGCTGACGCTCCTGCTCCACCTGCTCCATCTTGGCGTTGAACTTGCCCCAGCGCTCGTCGTCCACCAGACCCAGTTCACGGCCGATGCCGGTCAGACGCAGGTCGGCGTTGTCTTCGCGCAGCAGCAGGCGATATTCGGCGCGGCTGGTGAACATGCGGTAGGGCTCGCGAGTCCCCAGGGTGGAGAGATCGTCCATCATCACGCCGATGTAGGCCTGATCCCGGCGCGGATGCCAGGCATCTTTCTCCTGCGCCCGCAGACCGGCGTTCAGACCGGCCAGCAGACCCTGGGCGGCCGCCTCTTCATAGCCGGTGGTGCCGTTGATCTGGCCGGCGAAGAACAGGTTTGGAATGCACTTGCTCTCCATGTTGGCCTTGAGATCCCGCGGATCGAAGAAGTCATATTCGATGGCGTAGCCGGGACGGGTGATGTGGGCATTCTCGAAGCCGCGCACGGAACGGACGATCTGCACCTGCACGTCGAACGGCAGGCTGGTGGAGATCCCGTTCGGGTAGAGTTCGTGGGTGGTCAGGCCTTCCGGCTCGACGAAGATCTGGTGCGCCGTCTTGTCGGCAAAACGGGTGATCTTGTCCTCGATCGACGGGCAGTAACGCGGCCCAATCCCCTCGATCACCCCGGCGTACATTGGGCTGCGATCCAGGTTGTTGCGGATCACCTCGTGGGTGCGCTCGTTGGTATGGGTAACGTAGCAGGGCACCTGACGCGGGTGCTGGCTGGCGTCGCCGATGAAAGAGAAGACCGGGCGCGGATCGTCGCCGTACTGGGCCTGCATCACCGATAAATCGACGCTGCGGGCATCGATGCGCGGCGGAGTGCCGGTTTTGAGGCGATCGATGCGCAATGGCAGTTCACGCAGGCGCTGGGCGAGGGCGATCGAGGGAGGATCCCCGGCGCGGCCGCCCTTGTAGTTCTCCATCCCGATGTGGATCAGGCCGTTCAGGAAGGTGCCGACGGTCAGTACTACCGTCTTGCCACTGATGCGGATCCCGCTCTGGGTGACCACGCCAGCAACCCGATCCCCGTCCATGATCAGATCGTCACAGGCCTGCTGAAAGATCTTCAGGTTGGGGTAGTTCTCCAGCATCTGGCGTACGACGGCCTTGTACAGCAGGCGATCCGCCTGGGCACGGGTGGCGCGTACTGCCGGTCCTTTGGAGGAGTTGAGGGTGCGGAACTGGATCCCGCCAAGATCGATGGCGCGCGCCATGATCCCGCCGAGGGCATCTACTTCCTTGACCAGGTGTCCCTTGCCGATCCCGCCGATCGCCGGATTACAGGACATGTGTCCCAGCGTATCGATATTGTGGGTCAGCAACAGGGTATTCAGCCCCATCCGGGCTGCCGCTGTTGCTGCTTCGGTTCCTGCATGACCGCCGCCAACGACGATCACATCAAATTGTTCATGGTATTGCATTGGGGATCACCTTGATCTGCACGCCTGAAGATCTTTATTTGCCTGGGCTGAAGGGCGGAACATTCTATCTGTTTCACGCCCTGAGGGGAACGTCTACTTAGCGTTCAGTATGGAGGGAGGATCCACTAAATAGATCTTAAGGATCTTTAGATCGATCTTTTATTGGATCTTTTATTAGGATCCGCCACTTCTGTTGATAAGCACTTTTTGATCATAAAGATCATCGTGTTAAAGACGATCCCAGGTTGTGGAAAAGCTTGGATCCTGGCCCGGTGAGCTGGGGGATAACAAGGGTTTTTATACACAGAGGCTTGCCGCTCTGGATCTCATACATGGATAACTATAGGTTTTACAGAGTTTTACACCATAGTTATACACATTTACCGGCAACGTTGTGGGTAACAGCGTAGAACAACTTATCCGGATCCATCTGTTAATAACCTGGTGGATAGCGATCTGGGGATAAGCGGGGAGATCAAGGCCTTTTTTACCGGATCTCCCGCTCCCGTTCAGGCGATCAATGCCAGCCAGTCCCGGATCCAGCCTTCAGCGGCATCTTCCGGGATCTCGTGCTGGGTCACATCGATGTCCAGACGATCTCCAATCCGGCTGGCGCCGCACTCCGCCAGCAGTCGATCCAGTGTCTTGCCGCCCTGGCAAAAGGTGTCATAACTGCTGTCACCCAGCGCGATCACGCCATATTTCAATGTTTTAAGATCCGGATGCTGCTCTGCAAGATCCTTGGCGAAGGGCTGCAGGTTGTCTGGCACATCGCCAGCGCCGTGGGTCGAGGTGACCACCAGCAATATGGCTTCTGGCTCGGCGAGCACCTCGGCCAGGCTGGCCGGATTGTGGACCTCGGCCTGATGGCCTGCCTGTTCCAGCAAGCTGGCGACGTGATCTGCGACATATTCGGCGGCTCCCAGCATGGAACCGACGACGAGATTGAGTTTGGCCATGGAATGGATCCTGATTTCAGACGAAGCGAGGGAAAGCCGGATTCTACCGCCAAAGGGTGTGGATAAATATGGATAAAGCTTGGGGATAATGGATCCTCTGTGCTTTTTGCCCATCAATGGGGATCCCCGACGCTCCGTTGACGCCTTCTTGCCGACTGGCAGAAAAAGATCTGCTCCCCCTCTTCATATGTTTTCCAATCGACGCCTTGACACGTCAAGTAACAATGCAGATGCAAATGATTAGCAATTATTGAATCGATTCGATCATGGCTCCTGTAGTAGCATGTCGCTGCTTTATTCGCCTGAGGAACCGGGCCGCCGGCATGACCGGGCACCAATAATAAGAAATCAGAAACAACTCATTGATATTTGAGACACTTACTATGATTGCGCAAAAAGACACCCCCATCGCAGCAATGCGAAAGAGAAGCGCACAGCAACTGTTGCCGCTCTCCTGCCTGTTGGCCAGCCTGCCCGTGCTGGCGGTCGAACAACCAAAAGAACTGCCCAAGGCCAGCGAAACCATGGTGGTTACCGGCACCGCCATGAAGGTGGAAGTGCCGATGGCCGAGACGCCTCGCGCCGTCTCCGTGGTCAACCGCGAGGATCTGGATCAGCACGCGGTGCAGCAGCTTGACGAGTCACTGCGCTACCGCTCTGGCGTGCTCAGCGGCTTCTATGGATCCGACAACAATACCGACTGGTTCAAGGTGCGTGGCTTCGATGCCGCCTCCTATCTGGATGGCAACCGTCTGTTCGGCATCGGTTATTATCTCTGGACGCCGGAGCCGTTCGGCCTGGAGAGCGTGGAAGTGCTGAAAGGGCCTGCCTCGATCCTCTACGGCGAGGCGCCTCCCGGTGGCGTGATCAATGCCATCAGCAAGCGGCCGACCGCCACCCCGCAGGGGCTGCTGGATTTGCAGCTGGGCAGCCGGGATCATCGCCAGATCGGGGTGGATGTCTCCGATGCACTGACCGACAACAGCCGCTACCGCATGGTTGCTCTATATAAAGAGCGTGATGGTGTGCTGGACGGCACCTACAACGATCGCGTCTATCTGGCGCCGAGCGTGACCTTCGATCTCTCGGATCGCACCAGCCTGACCCTGCTGGCCAGCTTCCTGCACGACGAAGGGGTGCCGACCAACGGCTTCTTCCCGGTTTACGGCACCCTCAATACCAGCGGTGGCCAGATCGATCCCAGCACCAACCTGAGCCAGCCGGATTACGATCGCAACCGCAACACCCAGATCTCCACCGGTTACGAGCTGGCCCACCAGCTCAACCAGACCTGGGAGTTCAAGCAGAACGTTCGCTTCAACTACAACGATCTGCTGCTGCGCCAGACCTATATATATCCTTGGGCAGCCTGGCCAGCGACACCCGATGAGAATATGCCGGTTCGTGGCCGTGGCATGATCTATCGGGATGGCAACACCAAGAGCGCCACCATGGACAACCAGATGGTGGGCTACTGGAATACTGACAGCACCGAACAGACTCTGCTGCTGGGGGTGGATCTACAGCGTCATGTCAACGAGGGGATGGAAGCTGATCCGTGGATGGGTACCATAGATACCCAGCACCCAGATCACAGCGGCTTCCCCGGTTTTGATGAATCCACCGCCACCCACCAGAAGAGCACCAAGGGCCAGAGCGGCCTCTATGCCCAGCACCAGATCCGCTGGGACGATCGCTGGTTGCTGACTGGTGGCGGTCGCTTCGACTACGTGGAGACCCACAACATCAGCGAAGCCAAGAGCAAGAACGAGAAGCAGTATGATCACGAGCTCTCCCTCTCCGGCAGCCTGATGTACCTGGCCGACAACGGTCTCTCTCCTTATATTGCCTATGCCGAGTCGTTCGAGGTGCTGCCGGGGATCGACCCCAACACCAGCCAGTCCTACAAGCCGCTCAAGGGCACCCTGTACGAGACCGGCGTCAAGTACGCGCCGAGCTTCCTTGATGGCTACATCAACCTGGCCCTGTTCGATCTGGAGCAGACCAACTCGCTGGTCTCCACCGGTTCCGGCCAGCAGACCCAGGCCGGTGAAGTGACCTCCCAGGGCGTCGAGCTGGAAGGGAGCGTGCAGGCCACCGAGGCGCTGCGCCTGACCGCCGCCTACACCTATACCGATGCCAAAACCAACGACACCGGCAAGGGGGATCGCCGTGCCAGTCTGATCCCGCGCCACCAGGCCTCCTTCTGGGGCAACTACAAGGTGCAGCAGGGTCCGGTCTCCGGTCTGGAACTGGGTAGCGGCGTGCGCTACGTCGGCTCCAGCGTCGGCATCGGCGCCGTGAATGCGGACTATACCCCCATCTATGGCTCGGCCGAGGTGCCGGCCCATACCGTGTGGGATGCGATGATCGGGTATGACTTTGCCAAGAACTGGCGGGCTCAGCTCAACGTCAACAACCTGCTGGGTGATACCTACGTGGCCAGCTGCGACTACTACTGCTACTACGGCGAGCCGCGCAGCGTAGTGGGCAGCATCAACTACCGCTGGTAATCGAAGTGGGGCGGGAACCTGGTTCCCGCCCTTCTTTTCACCTGCAGTGCTCTGATCTCTCTGGAATACCGGTCCGTTATGGAACTCTTGTCTCTGGTTTATCGCCAATATCGTTGGCCCTTCATCGCCATTACCCTGCTCAGCCTGCTCAGTGCCGTCAGCGGGATTGGTGTCATTGCCTTTATCAATCAGTCTCTCGTCGAATCCGTCGGCGATCCGCTGCCGGTGCTCGGCCAGCTGATCGGCCTCATCTTATTGCTGCTGGTGATCACGCTCGGCTCTCAGCTGGCGCTGACCACCCTCGGCCATCATTTCGTCTACCGGCTGCGCGGGCGCCTGCTCAAGCAGTTGCTGGATACCGATGTGGCCCGTCTGCGCCAGATTGGCCAGGGGCCGCTGCTGGCCTCTCTCTCCAGCGACATCGGCCAGATCACCATCGCCTTCGTGCGCCTGCCGGAGCTGGTGCAGGGGCTGGTGCTCACCCTGGGGTCGGCCCTCTACCTCGGCTGGCTGTCGCCGGCCCTGCTCGGCGTCACCACCCTCTGGGTCACCTTCACCATGGTGGTGGGCTGGCTGCTGGTGAACCGGGTCTATCGCCATCTCTCTCACATGCGTCAGGCCGAGGACCGGCTCTATCAGAACTATCAGGCCATCATCGCCGGCAGCAAGGAGTTGGCGCTCAACCGCGAGCGGGCTCACTTCGTCTACCACCAGCTTTATCAGCAGAATGCGCAGGACTATCGGGAGCAGATCATCCGCGCCGACACCTATCACCTGAGCGCAGTGAACTGGTCGAATATCATGATGCTGGGGGCCATCGGCCTGGTCTTCTTCCTAGCCAACGGGCTGGGTTGGGCCGACACCCAGGTGGCCGCTACCTTCGCGCTGACCCTGCTGTTTTTGCGTACCCCCTTGCTGCAGGGCATTGGCGCTCTGCCGACCCTGCTCTCCGCCCAGGTGGCGTTCGACAAGATTGCGGCGCTCAATCTGGCCGCGCCGGACGCCGCCTTCCCGCTGCCGTCCGCGCCCCGCGCCTGGCAGCGCATCGAGCTGGAGCAGGTGAGCTTTCACTATCAGGGGGAGGGCGGTTTCGTCGTGGGTCCCATCAATCTGGTGATCGAGCGGGGGGAGCAACTTTTCATCATCGGTGGCAACGGCTCCGGCAAGTCGACCCTGGCCATGCTGCTGACCGGCCTCTATCAGCCGGTATCGGGCCGGATCCTGCTGGATGGGGAGCCGGTCACCGATCGCAACGCCTATCTGGCGCTCTTCTCCGCCATCTTCACCGACTATCACCTGTTCCAGCACCTGCTGGGGCCGGAGCCCAAGGATGAGCTGGTGGCCGAGTGGCTGGAGTGGCTGCAGATGGGCAGCAAGCTCACCATCGAAGATGGCTTCATCGCCGATATCGACCTCTCCCAGGGGCAGCGCAAGCGAGTCGCCCTGCTGCTGGCGCTGGCCGAGCAGCGCGAGGTGATGCTGTTTGACGAGTGGGCCGCGGACCAGGATCCCCAGTTCCGCCGCATCTTCTATCAGCTGTTGTTGCCGCGCCTGAAGGAGATGGGCAAGACGGTGATCGCCATTAGCCACGACGATCTCTACTTCTCCCAGGCCGACCGGCTGCTGGAGATGCGCCAGGGCCGGCTCAGCGAGCTGACCGGCGAGCGGCGCGAGCAGGTGAGCCGCGATGCGGTCGCCCATCTCGATTGTGACTTGAATGCAGGGGTGCCGGTTTGAACCCGGCCAACAGGAACCGCTTATGTTTGAGATGAAATCAGCCAGCTTCGCGGTCAATGACCGCACGCTGTTGCACCCCACCGATCTCTGTTTCGAGCAGGGCAAGGTCTATGGCCTCATCGGCCACAACGGTTCGGGCAAATCCACCCTGCTCAAGCTGCTGGCACGCCAGCAGCCGCTCAGTGACGGCGAGATCCGGTTCGATGACAAGCCGCTGCCGGCGTGGGGGGCACGCGACTTCGCCCGTCAGGTAGCCTATCTGCCCCAGCATCTGCCGAGCGCCGAAAACCTGCTCGGGCGGGAGCTGGTGGAGATGGGGCGCTACCCCTGGCGCGGCCTGCTGGGCCGGATGGGGGCGGAGGATCACCGCCAGGTCGAACGGGCAATCGCGCTGACCCATACCGAACGCTTTGCCGACCGGCTGGTGGATACGCTGTCCGGCGGCGAGCGGGGGCGGGTGTGGCTGGCCATGCTGCTGGCCCAGGAGAGCCGTTTCATCCTGCTGGACGAGCCGCTGGCCGCGCTGGACGTGGCCCATCAGGTGGAGGTGCTCACGCTGGTCAAGCAGTTGAGCCGTCAGCTCAAGCTCGGGGTCATCATCGTCATTCACGACATCAACATGGCCTCTCGCTTCTGCGATCGGCTG
Source organism: Aeromonas oralensis (assembly GCF_049665575.1). Lineage (NCBI taxonomy): Bacteria > Pseudomonadati > Pseudomonadota > Gammaproteobacteria > Aeromonadales > Aeromonadaceae > Aeromonas > Aeromonas oralensis. The sequence continues at coordinate 4,669,331 of NZ_CP187186.1, read as the reverse complement.
GTGGCGCTGCACTCCGGCCGCCTGCTCACCCACGGCGAACCCGAACAGATCATGACTGGCGAGACCTTGCACGCCATCTACGGCATCCCGATGGAGGTCATTCGCCACCCGGCCCATGATCACGCCATCGCCATCGTTTAGATAAGGCTTGTTATCTCGATGCTCTTATTCAAGAAAGTTGGCTGGTTCTGCTGCCTCTTGGCTCCGTTTATGTTGCAGGCCGAGCCAGCGATGCCTGCCGCTGCAGACCACCCTCAAGCCGATGCTGTGAAGTCGGTACCCCGCATCGCCACCGTCGACTGGACCATAGCCGAAACCCTGCTGGCGCTCGGGGTGACACCGCTGGCGGTGGGGGATGTCGGCTCCTATCGCGCCTGGGTCGGCGAACCGCTGCTGCCGGCCGCCGTGGTGGATATCGGCCAGCGCGCCCAGCCCAACCGCGAGCTGCTGGCCGAGCTCAAACCCGATCGCATCCTCATCTCGCCGCTGGCGGCCCCGCTGGCGCCGACCCTCTCCCGCATCGCGCCGGTACAATCCATCGCGCTCTACGAGCCGGATGCCGATCTTTGGCAGCGGCTGCACGAGGCGACCCTGACCATCGCCACGCTGGTGAACAAGACCGCCGAGGCCGAGCAACTGCTGGCCAGGCTGGACCAGGATCTGGCGCAGATGCGGGCCACATTACCCGAAGATCTGCCGCCCCTGCTGGTGGTGCAGTTCATCGATGAACGCCATGTGCGGGTATTTGGCCGCCACAGCCTGTTCGAGGCGGTGATGCAGCGGCTCGGCCTGCGCAATGGCTGGCAGGGGGAAACCAATGCCTGGGGTTTTGCCGTGGCCAGCCTGGAGCAGTTGATGGCGCTGCCGCAGGCGCGGCTGGTGGTGGTCGATCCGATCCCGGTCGGAGTGAGCGAGCGGCTGCAGGAGCCCGGTCTGTGGCAACAGCTGCCACAGGTGAGGGCGGCGGCCGTGCTGCATCTGCCCGCGGTGTGGAGTTTTGGCGGCGTGCTGGCGGCGCGTCGCTTTGCCGTGCAGTTGAGTACTGCGCTGCAGCAAGATGGGCAAAGCGGGGAGGGGCTGCAATGAACCGGATTTTTCCGTCGCCGCTGCGACTGCCTGTCAGCCTGCTGCTGGGACTGACGCTGGCGCTCGCCGGTTGGGAGCTGGCCGGTCAGTTGCCGGTGGCGCGTTGGCTGGCGACCCTGTTGTCGCCGGATCTGACCGATGCCAGCCAGGCGGTGGTCCACTTCAGCTGGCTGCCGCGTCTTGCCGTCTGCCTGCTGGCCGGCGCCGCCCTCGGGCTGGCCGGCACCCTGATGCAGCAGGTGTTGCGCAATCCGCTGGCCTCGCCCAGCACCCTGGGGGTGGCCTCCGGCGCCCAGCTGGCGCTGATGATGGTGACCCTGTTTGCTCCCTCCTGGCTGCTGCTGGGGCGGGAGTGGATCGCCATGGCCGGCGGCAGCCTCGCCATGGGGTTGGTGTTTGCCCTGGCCTGGCGTCGCCAGCTCAATCCGGTGGTCATCGTCTTTGCCGGGCTGGTGATCAACCTCTATCTGGCGGCCATCAGCATGGGGCTCTTGCTGTTCTTTCAGGAGGAGCTGAAAGGCTTGCTGGTGTGGGGTAGTGGCTCGCTGGTGCAGAACAGCTGGAGCGGGGTGAGCTACCTGCTGCCCCGTCTGCTGTTGGCCGGCGTGCTGGCCGCGGTACTGGTGCGCCCGCTGGCGGTGCTGGAGCTGGACGATGCCAGTGCCCGCAGCCTGGGGGTCTCCCTTTCGCACCTGCGTTTCGCGGGACTGGGGCTGGCGGTGTTCGTCACCGCCTGCGTGGTGAGCGTGGTGGGGCTGATCGGCTTTATCGGGTTGGCGGCGCCCGCCCTGGTGCGCTTGCTGGGGGTGAGAAAACTGGCCCTGCGGCTGCTGTGGGCCCCGGTACTGGGTGCTCTGCTGCTGGCTGCTACCGATCTGCTGCTGCAATCCCTGAGCCGCAGCGGCTCTGTGCTCATCCCGACCGGTGCCATGACGGCCCTGCTGGGGGCGCCACTGCTGCTGTGGCTGATCCCGCGCCTGGGTATCAAGTCGGGCACGCCGAAGGCGAATGCTGCCCTGCTGGTGGCCCGCCACCCGGCGCCGGCCCGCCTTGTCAACTTGATGTTGTTGGGGCTGGTATTGGCGGTGATCGCCTCCCTGCTGTTTGGGCAGGGGATGGACGGCTGGCACTGGCCGGGCTGGCTGCGCTGGCAGGCCCAGCTGGAGTGGCGGCTGCCGCGCACCCTGGCGGCCGGTGCGGCGGGCGTGCTGCTGGCATTGGCGGGCACCCTGCTGCAACGGGTCAGCAGCAACCCCATGGCGAGCCCTGAGCTGCTGGGGGTGAGTGGTGGCACCTTCATGGGGGTGATTGCCACGGCGCTGCTGCTACCCGCCCTGCCGTTGCCCATGATGCTGGCCGGCGGCCTGATCGGTGCCTTCGGTTGTCTGCTGCTGTTGCTGCTGGTCAATCGCAGCCATGGCTTCCAGCCAGAGCGGCTGCTGCTCTCCGGCATCGCCATCACGGCGCTGTTCGAGCCGCTGCAGGCCATCGCGCTGGCCAACGGTGACCTGCGGGTGCAGCAACTGCTCTCCTGGATGTCAGGCTCCACCTATTACGTCACCCTGCCGCTTGCCGGCGGGTTGGTCGTGCTGGCGCTGACGCTGCTGGCAGCCTGCCTGCTGCTCAGCCGCTGGCTCGATCTGTTGCCGATGGGGCCGGCGGTGGCCGCCGCGCTCGGCATTCGGCTCAACCGGGCGCAGCTCGCCATCCTGCTGCTGGTGGCCGTGCTCACCGCCAGCGCGACCCTGGTGGTGGGGCCGCTCTCCTTCGTCGGCCTGCTGGCACCGCACATGGCCAAGCTGATGGGGTTGGTGCGGGCACGCTGGCACCTGCTCGGTGCCGCCGTCTCCGGCGCCCTGCTAATGGTGTCGGCGGACTGGATCGGCCAGCAGATCCTGTTCCCGCAGGAGCTGCCGGTGGGGCTGGTCTCCACCTTGTTAGGGGGCGCTTACTTCATGTGGTGCCTGCGCCGCCTATAGGTTGGTGGATGAAAAACGCGCAATAAAAAACCCGGGATGAACCCGGGCTTTTTATTGCCTGCCGTGTGGCGTTATTTGCCGATGCAGAAGCTGGAGAAGATGCGGCCCAGCAGATCGTCGGAGCTGAACTCACCGGTGATCTCGGAGAGGGACTCCTGCGCCAGGCGCAGCTCTTCGGCCACCAGTTCGCCGGCCACGAACACCTCCAGCTGCTCCTTGGCCACCAGCAGCCGCTCGGCGGCACGTTCCAGCGCATCCAGGTGACGGCGGCGGGCCATGAAGCCCCCCTCGGTGTTGCCCTGGAAGCCCATGCAGTCCTTCAGGTGCTCGCGCAGGGCGGGCAGCCCCAGCTCGGTCTTGGCGGAGATGCGGTAGACGGCGTGGCCTTGCTCCTGGCTCGGTGCCAGATCTTCGCCGGTCAGGTCGGCCTTGTTGCGCACCACGGTGAGGCCGATCTTTTTTGGCAACCGATCAACAAATTCCGGCCAGATCTCCCGCGGGTCGACCGCGTCCGTGGTGGTGCCATCCACCATGAACAGCACCCGATCGGCCTGCTCAATCTCGGCCCAGGCACGCTCGATGCCGATCTGCTCCACCTTGTCCTGGGTGTCGCGCAGGCCGGCGGTGTCGATGATGTGCAGCGGCATGCCATCAAGATGGATGTGCTCGCGCAGTACGTCGCGGGTGGTGCCGGCGATCTCGGTGACGATGGCCGACTCGCGGCCGGCCAGGGCGTTGAGCAGGCTCGATTTGCCGGCGTTGGGACGACCGGCGATCACCACTTTCATCCCTTCACGCAGCAGGGCGCCCTGCTTGGCCTCGCCGCGTACGTCATCGAGCTCCGCCATGATGGCGTAGAGATCGCCCGCCACCTTGCCGTCGGAGAGAAAATCGATCTCCTCATCCGGAAAGTCGATGGCGGCTTCCACATAGATACGCAGCCGGGTGAGACTCTCCACCAGCTGCTGGATCTTGCCGGAAAACTGCCCCTGCAGGGAGTGCATGGCACTGCGGGCCGCCTGCTCGCTGGACGCCTCGATAAGGTCGGCGATGGCCTCGGCCTGGGCCAAATCCAGCTTGTCGTTCATGAAGGCGCGTTCGCTGAACTCGCCGGGGCGGGCAGGGCGCAGCCCTTTTATCTGCAGGATGCGGCGCACCAGCATGTCCATGATCACCGGGCCGCCATGGCCCTGCAGTTCCAGCACATCTTCGCCGGTGAAGCTGTTGGGGGCCTTGAACAGCAGGGCGATGCCCTGATCCAGCGGCTGGCCTTGCTCATCCCTGAACGGCAGATATTCGGCATAACGCACCCGGGGGAGCTTGCCGAGCACTATCTCGGCGACCTGTTCGGCGGCAGGACCGGAGACGCGGACTATGCCGACGCCACCCCGGCCGGGGGCGGTGGCCTGGGCCACGATGGTATCTGTAGTCATCTTGCTTGGCTCATTTGTTCGCTGATGGTTCACAGCAGTGGGGTCATTGTAATAAAAAAGGCGGCCCGAAGGCCGCCTCTTTTGTCATCCATTTTGCCATCGGGAGCGATTAGCTGCGGGTATGCAGGCCTTTCTTCTCCAGCTGACGGTAGATGATGGTCTGCTGGGTAATGGAGATGACGTTGCTCACCAGCCAGTACAGGGTCAGACCTGCCGGGAACCAGAGGAACATGAAAGTGAAGATGATCGGCATGAACTGCATCACTTTCTGCTGCATCGGGTCGGTGATGGTGGTCGGGCTCATCTTCTGCAGGTACCACATGGACGCACCCATGAGGATCGGCAGCACGAAGAAGGGGTCCTTCACCGACAGGTCGGTGATCCACAGGGCGAACGGCGCGTGGCGCAGCTCAACGGATTCCATCAGTGCCCAGTAGAGGGCGATGAAGATCGGCATCTGCACCAGGATCGGCAGACAGCCACCCAGTGGGTTGACCTTCTCCTTCTTGTACAGCTCCATCATGCCCTGAGACATCTTCTGGCGGTCGTCGCCGAAGCGCTCACGCAGTGCGGCCAGCTTGGGCTGCAGCATGCGCATCTTGGCCATGGAGGTGTACTGGGCCTTGGTCAGCGGGAACATGATGCCGCGTACCAGCAGGGTCAGCATGATGATGGCCACACCCCAGTTCTGGACGAAACCGTGGAACACGGTCAGCAACCAGTGCAGCGGTTGGGCGATGAACCAGAGCCAGCCGTAGTCAACGGTCAGGTCGAGGTGGTTTGCCACCTTGGCCATCTGGTCTTGCAGCTTGGGACCTACCCACAGCTTGCTGGTCACTTCGGCTTGCTGGCCGGCAGCCACGTCAACCAGCGGCGCCTTGTAGCCGATGATGGCCTGGTCTTTGCCAGGGATCACGCGGCTGTAGAAGCTGTTGGTATCGTCGGCATTCGGTGCCCAGGCAGAGACGAAGTAGTGTTGCAGCATGGCGACCCAACCACCCTTGGTGGTCTTGTTCAGGTCGGCATCCTTCATCTCGTCGAAGGTGTACTTCTTGTAGCGGGTATCTTCGCTGGAGAAGGCACCACCACGGTAGGCACTGGCCACCATGGCATGACCCTGCTGGTCTTTCGGGGTAGTCACGGTCTGCTTCAGCTGGCCGTAGAACTGCACCTGAACCGGCTCGGCGGACTTGTTGTCGATCTTGTAATCGACGCCAACGGCGTAGTCACCACGCTTGAGGACGAACTCCTTGGTGAAGACCACGCCCTTGCTGTCGGTCCAGGTCATCGGTACGACGACTTGATCCTGACCATCGGCCAGCTGGTAGCTGGTCTGGGCGGCTTCGTAGGTGGGACGACCCTGGGCCTGGCTGTCAGGACCATTGCGACCAACCAGACCGCTCTGGGCAACATAGAGGTGCTCAGGTTGGCTGGTCAGCAGTACGAACGGTTGATCCTTGCCTTCTTCCAGCTTGTGGGCCAGCAGAGCGGCAGAGACGATGTCGCCACCCTGGGTATCCAGGGTCAGCTTGAGCACGTCGGAGGATACGGTGATCAGCTTGCGTGCGGTGTTCGCATTGGCTTGCTCGGAAACCTGAGGAATATCACCGGTCTGACCGGCTTCAGGTACGAAATGTTCGGTTTGGGCCACGGTAGTCGGGGCCGGCTTCGGAGCCTTGTCGGACTCCCACTGTTGCCAGAGCAAAAAGCTCACGAACAGCAAACCGATCAGGATGAGATTGCGTTGTGATTCCATAGTCTTCAGTTTCTTCGCTTTGGTTGCGGAACCGGGTCATAACCACCCTCGGATAAGGGATGGCATTTTAATAGACGTTTGCTGGCTAACCAAACGCCTTTTATGAAACCGTGAAGTCGGATTGCTTCTATCGCAAATTGGGAACAAGTCGGAGTGAAACGGCAGCGCGGCCCGAGCAGCGGGCTAATGATTAGCTGATACAGGCGTATCAGTTTGACAGCTACCCATTGCAACGGCGTGATAGAGTGCGCCATAGCTTTTCCAGTAACTTGAACAGTTCCTCGTTATCCATCTCTTTCACACCGGCCTTGGCGATCACGACGATGTCGATAGCGGGCAGATTGGCCTGATTGAGGCGGAAACTTTCCCGAACCACCCGTTTTACACGGTTGCGCCAGACGGCACGCTTGAGTGCTTTTTTGGGCACAGCGAGACCAAGGCGAGGATGTTCGAGGGTATTGGGACAGGCGAGAAGCGTAATTTGCGGAGAAGCGGCCCGGACAGGCTCGGCGAAAACGCGTTTGAAGTGTTCGGGAGTTAACAGACGTAACTCCCGAGAAAAGGTGTGCTGGGTAGGCATTAGACTACCAGGCGGGCACGACCCTTGGCACGACGAGCGGCCAGAACTTTACGACCGTTGGCAGTTGCCATGCGGGCGCGGAAACCGTGAGAGCGCTTGCGCTTCAGGTTGGACGGTTGAAAAGTACGTTTCATGATTCGATTCCGTATTTCTGTACAGTTTTGATTGTCACACTTAGCCGACGCGCCAGCTATAGCGTGTGACGACTAGCAAAAGAGGCCGAATTCTAAACAGAGTTCGGCTTTTAGTCAATCCGCCGTTCCCTCTCTTCCTGCCCTGACCTTGCAAAGGCCCGAACCGGCAGTGAGGATCCAGAGGATCGAGGGCTCCGGATTATACTGGCAACCCGGGGTTTAACAAGGATCCTCCAATAAAAAAGGCGGCAATGCCGCCAAAGAGAGAGCTATTTAAGCACTTTGCGCAGGAACTCCCGGGTACGGGGATCCTGCGGATCGACCAATATCTGATCCGGCGGGCCTTGCTCCACGATCCGGCCCCCCTCCATGAAGATCACCCGATCGGCAACATCTCGAGCAAATTCAATCTCATGGGTTACCACCACCATGGTCTGGTGCTGGCGGGCCAGCTCCTTCATCAGGCCCAGTACCTCGTCGACCCACTCGGGGTCGAGTGCCGACGTGGGCTCGTCAAACAGGATTACCTTGGAGTGCGCGGCCATGGCTCGGCCGATGCCGACCCGTTGCTGCTGACCACCCGACAGGGAAGCCGGATAGGCGTCCTGCTTGTCGGCGAGGCCGATGTCCTTGAGGATGCCGAGGGCGGTGGCACGGGCCTCTGCCTTCGGCTGTTTCCAGACGGTGATCAGCCCTTCGGCGATGTTGTCGAGCGCCGTCTTGTTGGCAAACAGGGCGTAGTTCTGGAACACGAAGGAGGCCCGCTTGCGCAGCTCTATCGCCTGCTGCTCGCTGGCTTTGGCCAGGTTGAGCTGCAGGTCGTCGATGGCGAGGTTGCCGGCATCCGGGGTTTCCAGCAGGTTGAGGCAGCGCAGCAGGGTCGACTTGCCGGTGCCGGAGGGGCCGATGATGACCACTATCTCCCCCTTTTTTACCTCCAGATCGATGCTGTTCAGCACCTGATTGCCGTCATATGCCTTGGAGAGGCCGGTTAGCTTGATCATGAGAGCCCTCCTTTAATAGGCACGGTTGAGCCGGACTTCCAGCAGATGCTGCAAGCGGGTAAAGAAGATCACCACCACCCAGTAGACCAGCGCCACCGCCATGAAGCTCTCGAAGAACTTGAAGGAGGAGGAGGCTTCCATCTGCGCCTTGCCCATGATCTCGGCCACCCCCAGGGTAAAGGCCAGCGAGGTGCTCTTGATCATGTCGATGAAGTAGTTCATCAGCGACGGGGTCGCGATGCGGGCCGCCTGCGGCAATATGATCCGCTGCATCGCCTGGTAGCGGCTCATGCCGATACTGAGGGCGGCTTCCATCTGGCTCTTGTGGATGCCAATGATGGAGGCGCGGATCGATTCGGCCATGTAGGCGGCAAAGTGCAGGGTCAGGCCGACGATGGCGGCGGTAAAGGCATCCATTCCCACGAAGATGGGGAACAGCTGCGGCAGCCCGTAATAGAGCAGGAACAGCTGGACGAGTAGCGGTGTACCCCGGAAGAACGAGATATAGAGCATCGCCAGCCAGTGGATCACGGGAACGCGAAACACCCGTACTATCGCCAGGGCCAGCGACAGTACGAGTGCCAAGACGAATCCCCACAGGGCCATCTCCATCGTGGTGCCCAGATATTTGAGCAGGATGGGAAACAGCCCCAGCGTGTATTCGAGGTCAAATTCCATCATTTATTTGTCGGTGATGTCGGAAGCGAACCATTTTTCAGAGATCTGACGCAGGGAACCGTCCTTGCGCATGGCGGTGAGGGCATCGTCGACCTTCTTCAGCAGCGCCTGCTTTTCAGGCGTTTTCAGGAAGGGCAGGGCGTTCTCGATGGTTTCGAACGGTGCGCCAGCCTGCTGTAGCGGCAGCTTGGACTCTTTGATCAGCTGGGCGGTGGAGACACGGTCCATCACGAAGGCATCGATCCGGCCCAGGGCGACATCCTGCTCGAAGGCGGAGTCATAGGTGCGGATGTCGATCTTCTTGTTCGGGTCGTTCTTGCGCAGCAGTTCTTCGAAGTTGGAGCCCAGGTTCACCGCTACCTTCTTGCCTTCCAGATCCTTGATGCCGTGAATGGTGCTGTTGCCCTTGCGGACCACGATCTGGGCACCGTCATAGACGTAGGGCTGGGAGAAGGCGTACTTGGCCTTGCGCTCGTCGGTGATGGTGATTTGGTTGGAGATGGTATCGACGCGGCCGGTTTCCAGCATGCCGAACAGGCCGGAGAAGCTGGCGGTCACAAATTCGACCTTGTAGCCGGTGCGCTCACCGATCTGGTTCCACATATCCACCTCGAAGCCCTGCAGCTTGTCCTGCTTGACGAAGGTGAACGGGAAGTACTTGCCGGACATGCCGACCTTGATGGTTTCCTGGGCGATGGCTTGACCGGACAGGGCGGCCAGCAGAATGGCGGCGCCGGAGACCAGCTTGATGGATGACGTCATGGGGATTCCTCTCTCTCTGTTGTTCTGTATTTTTAGTTGTAAACACTGGATTTGCGCTGATGTTATTGGAATAAAAGCTAAAGAATAAATGATATTTGGTTATATAAAATAACCGCTTCAGGTCTGGATCTTTGGTGCCCCCGTCGATGGATCTGGCTGTGGGTAACTTTGGGGATGAAATCGGATTCGGCGTTGCTGGATCCTTGAAAGTCAAGGATCTTATTTGCTGGATCCGCGAGGTCGCGGCTAGAGATCCAGCCGCTAAAAACGTAGAATAGCCGGTCTTTAGTTAATCAATCGACGGGAGTTTAGAGTGACTGCTTCGCTATGGCAGCAGTGCCTTAACCGGCTGCAAGATGAGTTGCCCTCGGCAGAATTCAGCATGTGGATCCGGCCGCTTCAAGCGGAGTTGAGTGACAATACTCTGACCCTGTATGCACCGAATCGCTTTGTTCTGGACTGGGTTCGAGACAAGTATCTCATCCGGGTGAACGGCATCATCAATGAACTCTGCGGGGTCGACGGCCCCACTCTGCGTTTTGACATCGGTAATCGTCCCCATCCCGTCGCAGTCGCCAGAGCGCCGGCGCGGGGTGCGGATCCTGTGAATAACTCGCAGAAAAGCTGGGAAAGCAAGGCCGAGGCCAAACCCGAGCCGAACCACAAGAGCAACACCAACGTGAACTATACCTTCGAGAATTTCGTCGAGGGTAAGTCCAACCAGTTGGCCCGTGCGGCTGCCCGTCAGGTTGCCGACAATCCGGGCGGGGCCTACAACCCGCTGTTCCTCTATGGCGGCACCGGTCTGGGCAAAACCCACCTGCTGCATGCCGTCGGCAATGCCATCAAGGAGCGCAAGCAGGACGCCAAAGTCATCTACATGCACTCCGAACGGTTCGTGCAGGACATGGTGAAGGCGCTGCAGAATAACGCCATTGAAGAGTTCAAGCGTTATTACCGTAGCGTCGATGCCCTGCTCATCGATGACATCCAGTTCTTTGCCAACAAGGAGCGCTCCCAGGAGGAGTTCTTCCACACCTTCAACGCCCTGCTCGAAGGCAACCAGCAGATCATCCTGACCTCGGATCGTTATCCGAAGGAGATCAACGGAGTGGAAGATCGTCTCAAGTCCCGCTTCGGCTGGGGCCTGACGGTAGCGATCGAACCGCCGGAGCTGGAAACCCGGGTGGCGATCCTGATGCGCAAGGCGGACGAGAACCAGATCCACCTGCCGGACGAAGTGGCCTTCTTCATCGCCAAGCGGCTGCGCTCCAACGTGCGCGAGCTGGAAGGTGCCCTCAACCGGGTGATCGCCAACGCCAACTTTACCGGTCGGGCGATCAATATCGACTTCGTGCGCGAAGCGCTGCGCGATCTGCTGGCGCTGCAGGAGAAGCTGGTCACCATCGACAACATCCAGAAGACGGTGGCGGAGTACTACAAGATCAAGCTGGCGGATCTGCTCTCCAAGCGGCGTTCCCGCTCTGTTGCCCGCCCACGCCAGCTGGCGATGGCGCTGGCCAAGGAGCTGACCAACCATAGCTTGCCGGAGATAGGTGATGCCTTTGGTGGTCGTGATCACACTACCGTGCTTCATGCCTGCCGCAAGATTGAGCAGCTGAAGGAAGAGAGTCACGACATCAAGGAAGACTATTCCAACCTGATCCGTACCCTTTCTTCCTGACAACGGAACGGAGTGGACAGATGCAGTTCGAATATTCCAACCTGATCCGAACCTTTTCCTCCTAATAACAACGGAGAGCACAGATGCAGCTCGAAATTAGCCGTGAGGCCCTGTTACGTCCTCTGCAACTGGTGTCCGGTGCCCTCGGTGGCCGGCCGACCCTGCCAATCCTCGGCAACGTGCTGCTGGATGTCAGCAACGGTCTGCTGTCACTGACCGGGACCGACCTCGAAGTGGAGATGATCGGTCAGGTCTATCTCAACAGCGACAGTCAGGATGGCCGCACCACAGTGCCGGCGCGCAAGCTGCTGGACATCTGCCGCGGTCTGCCGGAGGGGGCGGACATTCGCCTCAATACCGAAGGCGAGCGCCTGATCATCCGCTCCGGCCGCTCCCGCTTCAACCTGTCGACCCTGCCGGCCACCGAATACCCGAACATCGAGGATTGGGAATCCGTGCTCGAGTTCGACATCGGCCAGCTGGAGCTTAAAAAGCTCATCGATGCCACTCAGTTCTCCATGGCCAGCCAGGACGTGCGTTACTACCTGAACGGCATGCTGTTCGAGAGCGAGGGCCACGGCCTGCGTACCGTGGCGACCGATGGTCACCGGCTGGCGACCTGCCGCCGCGAAGTGGTAACGGAATCGCTGCCCGATCATCAGGTCATCCTGCCACGCAAGGGCGTGCTGGAACTGGTGCGCCTGCTGGAAGCGGAAGACAAGCCGGTGCGGCTGCAGATCGGTCGCAGCAACCTGCGCGCCGCGCTGGATGGCTTCATCTTCACCTCCAAGCTGGTGGATGGTCGCTTCCCGGACTGGCGCCGCGTCATTCCGCGCAACAGCGACAAGGCCCTGATCGCCGGTCGTGAGGATCTGCGCCAGGCCTTTGCCCGTGCCGCCATTCTCTCCAACGAGAAATTCCGTGGGGTGCGTCTCAATCTGCAGGAAAACCTGCTGCGCATCACCGCCAACAACCCGGAACAGGAAGAAGCCGAAGAGCTGCTTGACGTACAATACGAAGCTGGCGAGATGGAGATTGGTTTCAACGTCTCTTATGTGCTGGACGTGCTGAATACGTTAAAATGTGACCAAATCCGGATCAGCCTGAGCGATTCCATCAGCAGCGCCATTATTGAGGATTTTGACAGTCAGGATGCTCAGTACGTGGTAATGCCGATGCGGATCTAGTCGTGTCTCTGGTCAAACTCCAGCTCGGCGACTTTCGCAATATCCAGCAGGCCAGTCTCGCGCTGTCGCCCGGCCTCAATATCCTGGTCGGGTGCAATGGCAGCGGCAAGACCAGCGTGCTGGAAGCCATTCACTACCTCGGTCTCGGTCGCTCCTTTCGTACTCACCTGACCGGGCGGGTCATCCGCCAGGGGGAGAGGGCGTTTACCCTGTTTGCCCAGTGTGAACTGGAAGGGCGCCAGGTGCCCATCGGCCTTGCCAAGGACAAGAGTGGCGAGACCCAGCTCAAGATCGCCGGTGCCCAGGCCCAGCGTCTGGCCGAGCTGGCCGAATTGCTGCCGGTGCAGTTGATCCATCCGGATGGCTTCAATCTGCTGACCGGCGGGCCTCAGGCTCGTCGAGCTTGGCTCGACTGGGGTGTTTTTCATCAGGAGCCGACCTTCTTCTCCCTGTGGGGGCGAGTGCGTCGGCTGCTGAAACAGCGCAATGCGCTGCTGCGTCAGAGCAGCCAGTATCGCCAGCTGGCGTACTGGGATCAGGAATTGGTACGGCTGGGTGGTGAATTGGCCGAGTTTCGCGCCAGTTATTGTCAGGCCATTACGCCCCTGATCAAGGAGATGACGGCGGATTTTTTGCCGGAATTCGATATCAGTCTTGGATTCTATCGAGGCTGGGAAAAAGATACCCCGCTCAATGAATTGCTGGAGGCGGGGTTTGAGCGGGATCGGGCGCTGGGTTACACAGGAGTAGGCCCACAGAAGGCCGATGTGCGACTCAAGGCGAACGGCGTCCCCGCTCAGGATATTTTGTCCAGGGGTCAGTTGAAGTTGCTGGTCTGTGCCATGCGACTGGCCCAAGGGCTCTATTTGAATCAACATAGCAGCCGTGGCTGTATTTTTTTAATTGATGATTTTGCCTCTGAACTGGATGTCGACAAGCGCCGGTTGCTGGCCGCAAGGCTGAAGCAGTGTGCGTCCCAGGTATTCATTACCGCCATCGACACCGGTCAGCTCGCAGACATGATGGATGCGAATGACTGCAAGTTGTTCCACGTGGAACAAGGCAAGATCTCCGAAACGTTAGAGAAGGCAGAGAGTAAGCTATGAGTGAAAATACTTACGACTCCTCGAATATCAAGGTACTGAAGGGCCTGGATGCGGTCCGCAAGCGCCCGGGGATGTATATCGGCGATACGGATGATGGCTCGGGTCTGCACCACATGGTGTTCGAGGTCGTCGACAACTCCATTGACGAGGCTCTGGCCGGCTACTGCTCCGATATTCAGGTCAAGATCCATTCCGACGGTTCCGTCTCCGTCCGTGACAACGGTCGTGGTATTCCAGTCGACATCCACCCGGAAGAGGGTCGTTCCGCTGCCGAAGTGATCATGACCGTGCTGCACGCGGGCGGCAAGTTCGACGACAACTCCTACAAGGTCTCCGGCGGCCTGCACGGCGTCGGCGTCTCCGTGGTAAACGCCCTCTCTGACAAGCTGCTGTTGACCATCCGTCGCAACGGCCATGTCTACGAGCAGACCTATCACCTGGGTGAGCCGCAGGCACCGCTCAAGCAGATTGGCGACAGCACCGGCACCGGGACCGAAGTCCGCTTCTGGCCGAGCCCGACCATCTTCAGCGATACCCTGTTCCACTACGAGATCCTGGCCAAGCGTCTGCGTGAGCTCTCCTTCCTCAACTCCGGCGTCTCCATCCGCCTGCTGGATGAGCGTGACGGTCGCGAGGCGCACTTCTGCTACGAAGGCGGCATCAAGGCGTTCGTCGAATACCTGAACCAGAACAAAACCCCGATCCACCCGAAGGTGTTCCACTTCACCACCGAGCAGGACGGCATCGGTGTCGAAGTGGCGATGCAGTGGAACGACGCCTATCAGGAAGGGGTCTACTGCTTCACCAACAACATTCCGCAGCGTGATGGTGGTACCCACCTGGTGGGCTTCCGTACCGCGCTGACCCGTACTCTGAACTCCTACATGGACAAAGAGGACTACAGCAAGAAGGCCAAGTCTGCCGCCAGTGGCGACGACGTGCGTGAAGGTCTGATTGCCGTTATCTCCGTCAAGGTGCCTGACCCTAAGTTCTCCTCCCAGACCAAGGACAAGCTGGTCTCTTCCGAAGTGAAGACCGCCGTCGAACAGGCGATGGGTGAGAAGCTGGCCGACTTCCTGCTGGAAAACCCGGGCGATGCCAAGATCGTGGTCAACAAGATCATCGATGCGGCCCGTGCCCGCGAAGCGGCCCGCAAGGCCCGCGAACTGACTCGCCGTAAAGGCGCGCTGGATATTGCCGGTTTGCCCGGCAAGCTGGCCGACTGTCAGGAAAAAGACCCGGCGCTCTCCGAACTCTACATAGTGGAAGGGGACTCTGCTGGCGGTTCCGCCAAGCAGGGTCGCAACCGGAAGAACCAGGCCATCCTGCCGCTCAAGGGCAAGATCCTGAACGTGGAGAAGGCCCGTTTCGACAAGATGATCTCTTCTCAGGAGGTGGGCACCCTGATCACCGCACTGGGCTGCGGCATCGGTCGTGACGAGTACAACCCGGACAAGCTGCGTTATCACAACATCATCATCATGACCGATGCGGACGTCGATGGTGCACACATCCGTACCCTGCTGCTGACCTTCTTCTATCGTCAGATGCCGGAAATCATCGAACGTGGCTACGTCTACATCGCCCAGCCGCCGCTCTACAAGGTGAAGAAGGGCAAGCAGGAGCAGTATCTGAAAGACGAAGATGCGCTGCTGCAGTACCAGACTGCCATGGCGCTGGACGGTGCGACCCTGCACGTCAACGAGTCTGCCCCGGCCATCGGTGGCGAGGCGCTGGAGCGTCTGGTCAACCAGCATCGCTCGGTGACTCACCTGATCACCCGCATGTCCCGCCGCGCGCCGGAAGCCGTGCTGACCCAGCTGATCTATCAGCCGGAGCTGAACGAAGCGCTGCTGAGCAGCGAGAGCGATCTGCTGGCCTGGTGCCAGAGCATGGAAGCCGTGCTCAACGAGAGCAACCACGGCATCCAGTACCAGATGCAGGTACGCCACGATGAAGAGCGCCGTCTGTTCGTGCCGCACGCCGTGGTACGCCAGCACGGGGTCGACCGCGAATATCCGCTCAGCTACGACTTCCTGCAATCCTCCGAGTACCGTCAGCTGGTCTCGCTGGGCAAGGAGATCGCCAACCTGATCGAGGAAGGTGGTTACATCAAGCGTGGCGAGAAGGTGAAGCCGGTCGCCAGCTTCGTCGAAGCGGTCGAGTGGCTGATGGGCGAAGGCAAGCGTGGCATCTACATCCAGCGCTATAAAGGGCTGGGCGAGATGAACCCGGACCAGCTGTGGGAAACCACCATGGATCCGGAAGCCCGTCGCATGCTGCGCGTGACCATCGACGACGCCGTCGGTGCGGACCAGCTCTTCTCCACCCTGATGGGTGATGCCGTTGAGCCGCGTCGTGACTTTATCGAGACCAACGCCCTGCGCGTGGCCAACCTCGACGTCTAATTCGACGCTGTCAGCTCGATATAAAAAAGCCGCTCCCTGTGAGCGGCTTTTTGTTTTTCTGGCGAAGGAGGTGGCACGTTCCACGTGAAACATGGCTCCGTCTTGATGGCGCCGGCTCAGCTCAGTTCGGGGGCCGGGCAGTAGAGACGCAGACGATGGCTATCCGGATCGAGGGCCATGCAGGTGTAGCCAAACTCCATCTTGGTCGGCGCCTGGATCAGGGGGAGCCCGCGCGCCAGCCACTCGGCAGATAGGCGATCGACGGCATCATCATCGGGGAGGGCGAAGGCCAACTCCATCGCTCCGGCCGTTTGGGTCACGGCAGGTTCAACTGTGGCGCTGGACCAGAGTGCCAGTCTGGCGCCCGATTCGAACACAAACATGGCAAAGGTAGGTGACTCCTCCACCGGTTCACGCCCGAACAACTCGCGGTAGAAGAGCGCGCTACGGGTCGGGTTGGCAACGTAGAGGATGGTGAACTGGGGGACTAACATGGTGATGCTCCTTGCTGATGAGATGACGCATCGGCGCCGACCCCGTCAGCATGGCGCTGCCTGCTGTCAGTTTCTGTCAGCAATGAATTTGGGCTGCGGGATCTGCTGGCTGGCGCGCCACTCCTTCAGCAGGCTCTCTCTGCTTTTTGGATAGCGGCAATCTTGCGGCTGCATCCGGGTGATGCGATCGACCCGAAAGTGGCGAAAGCCATGACGCAGTTCGCACCAGGCCACCAGTACCCGCACCTGTTCGAAGTAGCCGAGGGCAAATGGCCAGACGGTGCGCTCAGAGGCCTCATCATTGAGATCGCGATAGCCCAGGATCACCTTGCGTTGCTGGCGGATGGCGCTGCGCAGGGGGGCTTCATCGGTGAGGCTCTCGCTGCGGGAGGTGCCGATCAGCAGGGCATTGCTCTGGAGCTGCTGGCGATAGTCGGCGGGCAGCACGGCTTCTATCTTGGCCAGCGCACTGCTGGCGGCGGTACTGAGGGCATGGTCGGCATGAGCCGCCACCCAGCGTGAGCCCAGCACCAGCGCATCCAGCTCATCCTCGCTGAACATCAGCGGCGGCAGCATGAAGCCGGGGCGAAGCACATAGCCGATGCCCGCTTCCCCCTCGATGTGGGCGCCCTGTGCCTGCAGGGTGGCGATATCCCGATAGAGGGTGCGCAGGCTGATGCCAAGCTGGCTGGCCAATTCGCTGCCGGTGATGGCGTAGCGGTGGCCGCGCAGCAGCTGGAGCAGGGCCAGCAGGCGTTCTGAACGGGACATGGAATGACTCCTCGGGATCTCTGATTAGCCTGCCATAGCGAGGTGAGCAGGTACAGCGGGCATCATCAGGAGTTATGGCCACGAAAAGATCGTCGCCACTCGCTGGGGGAGATGGCAAAGCGGGAGCGGAAGTGATTGCGCAGGGAGGTGGCACTCTTGAAGCCGACCAGCTCGGCAATGCGATCGATGGAATGGCCGCTTACCTCCAGCAGCTCCTGACTGCGCCTGAGCCGCTCCGCCAGCAGCCATTCACCCACCGAGAGGCCGGTTGCCTGATGAAAACGGCGGGTAAAGGTGCGTCTGCTCATCAGGGTGTGATCTGCCAGAGAGTCCAGGGTGTGAGGCTCGGCCAGATGGGCACGCAGGTGATCGAGCAATTGGTTCATCCGGACATCGCGGGTGGAGGCGGGCACCGGCTGCTCGATAAACTGGGCCTGCCCCCCTTCCCGGTGAGGTGGGATCACCAGCCGCCGCGCCACCTTGTTGGCGATGGCCGAGCCGTGGTACTGGCGCACCAGATAGAGGCAGCAGTCCAGCCCGGCGGCAGTACCTGCGGAGGTGACCAGCCCATCATCATCGACATAGAGGGCGTTGGTATCGAGTTGCACGCAGGGAAAGCGGCGGCAGAAATCCTGCTCGTACTCCCAGTGGGTCGATGCCTTGCGACCATTGAGCAGCCCGGCGTAGGCGAGTACATAGGTGCCGAGGCAAAGCCTGACCAACCGGGCACCTCTGGTTCTGGCGGCAATCAGGGCATCGAGCAGCGCTGCGGGTGGCCGTGCTGCCGGGTCGTGCCAGAAGGGGATGACGATGATCTCCGCCTCGGCCAGCACCTCCAGCCCATGGGGAGCCTGAATGATGAAGCCTTGCGCTGAGTGTGAATGAGGGCTGCCATCACCGCAGCAGATCTTGAGCTCGAACAGCGGCTGGCCCGGCAGGATGTCGCCGAAGATGAGGCAGGGGACGGCGCAGTGAAAAGGGCTGAAGTGATCGAAGGTCACCACGGCAACGATCGGGGTGGTCATGGTGTAGGCTCCTCTCTGCGCGCAGACCACTCATCATAAGCGTTCGGCAGTGAAAGCCGAAGGGCCATATCTGGCATGGCCCTCTTGTGGATCACAGTGATATCGCCTCGCCATCTTGCGGCACCCGTACCCGATCCATCATGCCCCGTTTCGCCAGATAGTCGCGCAGCTCTAGGCGTGAAAGCACGGCGTGATTGACCGCCTCCATATGGCTGGCGATCAGCGTGGCTTGCGGTGCAGCCTGATAAACGGCGGCGACATCCTCCTTGCCCATGATGATGGAACCGAGCCCGGGCACCTGTGCATCGCCACAGTTGAGGATGATGACCTCGGGCTGATGCTGTTGCAGGGCTTGCTCGACCCAGGGATGCCAGATGGTATCACCGGCCAGATAGAGGCACTGTTCATCGGGGTGGGAGAAGACCACGCCGCACACCTCTCCCATGTGTTCGCCCAGTACCGCCATCAACTGGTCGCTGCCGTGCTGGCCACCGGTCCGCTGCAGGCGAATACCGGCAAACTCGGGCTGGTCGCTCAACAGGCGCACATCCTCAAAGCCACTGGCACGAATGGCATCGGCATCTTTCTGATGTTGCACCAAGAGCGGCAGATGCTTGGGGATCCGGGCTCTGGCGGCATCATCCCAGTGGTCGGGATGGTCGTGGGTGACGATAACGGCGTCCACATCGACCAGCTCATCGATCGGTAGCGGCAGCTCGACCAGCGGATTGCGCAGCTGGCTGTTGGCAGTGCCTTCAAAGCCGGGGAAGGCCCCCTTGGCAGAGAGCATGGGGTCGATCAGAAAGCGGGTGCCGGCATAGTCGAGCAGCAAGGTGGCGTTGCGAACCTGGGTAATCTTCATGGGATGGCTCCATGTTGGCTGGTGGATATGCAACCAATTATGGGAGACGGAGTGAGTTGCCATCAGTGGCCCACGGGTCGATTATCATCACTATCGGGCCAACAGGTTGATGTTCTACAGGTCTGCGCGGCCATTTAAAAAATTTGAAAAAATCCCCTTGAAAGGAAAAAGTGAGCCCCTATATAGGTAACAAGGCCGGAACGCTCGACAGAGGTTTCGACCAGGCGCCCGTCCATAAGGAGGGCAAACAATCCGTTATCGCTCACAAGAGGGTAATACTATGCGTTCTATCGACTTTTCTCCGCTCTATCGTTCTGCCATCGGTTTCGATCGTCTGGCCAATCTCATCGAATCTGCGGCCAGCAATGGCAATGCCGGTTATCCCCCCTACAACATCGAGCAGCTGGGTGACAGCGACTACCGCATCAGCATGGCGGTGGCGGGCTTTACCCAGGAAGAGCTGGAGCTGAGCTTCCAGGAAAATCTGCTGACAGTGAAGGGCAACAAGCAGTCCGATACCGAGCGCAACTACCTCTACCAAGGCATAGCCGAACGCGGTTTCGAGCGTCGCTTCCAGCTGGCCGACTATGTGCGGGTGAAAGGCGCCGATCTGAAAAACGGTCTGCTGCACATTGACCTGGTGCGCGAAGTGCCCGAGGCGATGAAGCCCCGCAAGATCGAGATCAACGGCTGATAGCCTGACCTCATTGAATTGTTGACGTTTCCCGGGTGCCGATGACGGGCCTGTGGAGAGTTGAACCTGTTGCTTATTAGAAGGATAGGATTATGCGTAACCTCGATTTTTCTCATCTCTATTCCAACGCCGTCGGCTTCGAGCGGATGGCCCGTGAGCTGGAAGGTCTGTTCGAGCAGAAGACCACCGCTTACCCCCCTTACAACATTGAAAAGCGCGATCAGGATGGCTATCGCATTACGGTCGCCGTGGCTGGCTTCGAGCGCGAAGAGCTGGAGCTGGAGACCGAAAACGGCACCCTCAAGGTGAAGGGGCGCAAAGGGGCTGCGGCCGGTGAGCGTCAGTTCCTCCATCAGGGGATTGCTGAGCGCGACTTCGAGCTCGCCTTCAAGCTGAGCCAGCACGTGGAAGTGCAGGGTGCCAAGCTGGAGCATGGGCTGCTGACCATCGATCTGGCTCGCGAACTGCCGGAGGCGCTCAAGCCCCGCGCCATCCCCATCGGCAAACCCGAGCAGCTGGCGCTGCCCGGCTAAGCAAACCGGATCGCGATAAACAAGAGAGGCCTGCATTTGCAGGCCTCTCTGTTTTTGGATCGCCGAACTGGGCTTAGCCGGCGTCGGCGTAGAGGGCGTTGATCTCGTCGGCCAGGATGGCGATGCCGCGCCGTACCAACTCCTCGCTCTGGGAGTAGTTGAGGCGGATGCACTCCTGACTGTGACGCCACTTTGGATCGTCGATGCCGGGGAAGAAATAGTGCCCCGGCACGATCAGCAGGTTCTTCGCCTTCAATCGCTCGTACAGCTCCTGACAGTGGATCGGCAGGCCTTCGAACCAGAGCCAGAGGAAGAGGGCGCCTTCCGGCTTGTGGATGTGGAAGCGCGGATCGGGGATCGCTTCGCGCAGCAGTTGCACCGCCAGCTCCGCCTTCTGCCGATAGAAGGGTTTCACCACTTGTTCGCTGAGGGCGATGATCTCGCCGCTCTCGATCATCGGGATGGTGATGGCGGGACCCAGACTGCCCGGCGCCAGATTGATGATGCCGCTCAGGTTGGTGATGGCCTGAATGATCTTCTCGTCGGCGATGACGATGCCGCAGCGAGTACCCGGCAGGCCGAGCTTGGAGAGGCTCATGCAGAGGATGGTATTGGCATTCCAGAACGGCTTGGCTTCGCTGAAGATGATGCCCGGGAAGGGGACGCCGTAGGCGTTGTCGATCAGCAGCGGAATGCCCTTGTCGCGGGCAATCTGGTCGAGGTGTTCGATCTCTTCGTCGGTCAGCACGTTGCCGGTGGGGTTGGTCGGGCGGGAGACGCAGATCACCCCGATGTCGTCGCCCACCTGCAGGCTCTCGAAGTCCACGTGGTACTTGAACTGGCCGTCGGCCAGCTTCTCTATGGTGGGCTTGTAGGCCACGAAGTAGTCGTCCGCCAGTGCCGAGTCGGCATAGCCGATGTACTCGGGGGCGAGTGGGAACAGCACCTTCTTCTTGCGGCCATCGGCAAATTCGCCCGCCAGCAGGTTGAACAGATAGAAGAAGGCATTCTGGCTACCGTTGGTCAGGGCGATATTGCGGGCCGAAATATCCCACCCCAGCTCCTTGCTGAGCAGTGCGGCCAGCGCCTTGGTGAACCTGTCCTTGCCCTGGGGGCCATCGTAGTTGGCCATCGCCTTCACCAGCTCACCGTTGTCGAGCAGGCTCTTGGCCTCGGCCTGGAAGCGTTCCAGCATGGCGGGGATGGGGGCCGGGTTGCCGCCACCCAGCATGATGGCGTCCGGATTGGTCAGCCCCTGATTAAGGTCATCCATGAGTTGGGTAATACCGGCATGGCGAGTGAACTTCTCGCCGAACAAGGAAAATTCCATTCGGTGACAGATCCTGAGTCAGTTACGGGGGAGCTAGCACCATAGCTCAGTTTAAAAGCGGGTGTCGATCAAAAAAATGGGACGTTCCACGTGGAACAGCAGACAAAAATTAAGCGTGGTGAAAATGACCACTTGTTGGTTTAATCCTGACTACAGGATGCTTTCCAACTGGCGCCACTTATCATCTAAAAACAATTAATTTAAATAAAATCATGTCGTTATAGATGTGGCACAACAATTGGAATAGCTATCTGGTCATCTCAACCACACCGGAGCACACCAGATGAAAATCCTGATCGCAACCTTGATTGCCAGCAGCCTGAGCCTGAACGTCATGGCCGACGAGTACCCCAGACCCGAACTGGACAGCGCCAAGCTGGCGCAGGAGATAGCGGCCCAGCAGCAGCAGGCTTCCCATGCGGTGGTGGAGGAGGCGATCCACAACCTCAAGCCGCTGGCGCTGGAGACCCTGGTGGTGGAGGCGAGCTCGGCCGATGCGACTCACCCCGAGAGTTGAGATAGCGCAGCGGGGTCTGCCCCGTGTGTTGCTTGAAGAAGCTGATGAAGGCGCTGTCGCTGGCGAACTCCAGCGTTGCCGCCACCCGGCTGATGGGTTCGGCCTCGGCCAGCAGCTCCAGCGCCCGCAACAGTCGCCACTGCTGGCGCCAGGCCTGGTAGCTCATGCCGGTCTCCCGCATGAAGATGCGACCTATGGTCTTGTCACTGGCACCCACCCGTTCGGCCAGCCGGTTGAGCCGATCGGGCAGGGTGTCGCCCCGCTTAACTTCCTGCAGCCAGCCGGCCAGACGCGAGTCTGACGGCAGCGGCAACTGCCAGGATTCCCGCGGCGCTTGCGCCAGCTCCTCCTGCAACAGCGCCAGCGTGCAATGCTGCTCCGCTGCCGGCTTGTCCCACGGCCAGATCGCCATACGCTCGATGATCTCCCGCAGCAGCGGGTTGACCGCCAGCACCGCCATCTCGGTCGGCAAGCCGGGCTCCGGCTGGAAGTAGAGGGAGCGATACGCCACCACTCCGCGCATCAGCACCCGATGGGGCAGGCCTGCCGGCAGCCAGGCCGCCCGCGTCGGTGGCAGCAGGCAGACCTGATCGTCCAGCTCTATGGTCATGCAGCCTGCCTGGGCGAACAGCAGCTGATGGCGCCTGTGCTGATGACGGCCGGAGTCGTGCCAGCCGAGGGCGGAGGCAATCCCGATGGCGCTGCCCTCGTGCTGATCCGGGTCAAAAGGGTGATCGGGAAGAATAATGGCCATGTGTCCGATTATTGATGTTTATAGTCCTGCTTATTGTAATCGGACAATCGGCATCACTCTAGAATGACGGCCTCTTGTGAAGGAGGTTTGTCATGAACAACAAGTTGCCACCGCTCTGGCTGGTGGTCGGATTGATGATGTTTCCGCAGATAGTGGAGACCATCTACAGCCCGGTGCTGACCCATATCGCCAGCCAGTTTCGGGTGAGCGAAGGGCAGGCATCCCAGACCCTGTCGGTCTATTTTCTGGCGTTTGCGGCGGGCGTGGTCTGCTGGGGCCGACTGTGCGATCTGGTCGGGCGGCGTCCCGCCATGCTGGCGGGGCTGATGACCTATGGTGCCGGCACTCTGCTGGCTTTGCTGGCCACTCAATTTGAAACCCTGCTGTTGGCCCGGGTCATCGCGGCCTTCGGTGCCGCCGTGGGCTCCGTGGTGACCCAGACCATGCTGCGCGACAGCTATCAGGGCAGCGATCTGGCGCGGGTCTTTTCGGTGATGGGTATCGCGCTCTCCCTCAGTCCGGTGCTGGGGCTGGTGAGCGGCGGCCAGCTGGCGAGCGGGTTCGGCCATCTCGGGGTATTCAGCGCCCTGCTGGTGTTGGCCGCCGGATTGCTGCTGGTCACTTGCTGGCAGCTGCCGGAAACCCGGCCGGCCATCACCCAGCGGGTGGCGCTCTGGCCGCTGGCACAACGGATGGTGCGTGATGCAGCCTTGTGGCGCCGCGCCGCTCTGGTGGCGCTGTTCAACACCATGCTGTTCGGCTACTACAGTCTGGCGCCCTTCCTGTTTGCCGGACTGGGGTTGAGTGCGGGCGAGTTTGGTTATTCCGGCATCTTGCTGGCGCTGGCGACCCTGGGGGGCAGCCTGCTCAACAAGCGCCTGCTGGGGCGTGGCTGGTCGCCTGCCTCGCTGATCCGGCTCGCTGCCGCGTTGGCGCTGGGGTCCGGCTGGCTGGTGTGGGCCAGTCAGACTTCGCTCTGGTTCCTGCTGCCCATGATGGGGGTGGTGGTGGCGTTCGGGCTGGCGATCCCCAATGTGCTGAGCCAGGCGCTGCTGGCCTATCGGGAGGTGGCAGGCAGTGCCGGTGCCCTGTTCGGGCTCGGTTACTACCTGTTGCTCAGCCTGGGGTTGGCGGTTGCCGCCAGCTTGCAGGATCTCGGTCTGCTGCTTGGCAGTTGCGGCCTGCTGGCTCTCTGTTGCTGTTGGCGTCGTTCCACGTGAAACATCAGCTGCCAATAAAACGGTAGCCGATGCCGGATTCGGTTTCTATCAGCGTGGGTTGCTGGGGGTTATCTCCCAGCTTCTTGCGCAGGCTGGCGATGACGATGCGCAAGTAGTGGGTGTCCTCCTTGTGGCTCGGCCCCCAGATGTCGTTGAGCAGCTGGGTCTGCAGCACCAGCTTGCCGGGATGGCACACCAGCGCCTGCAGCAGGGCGAACTCCTTGCGGGAGAGGGGCACCTCTTCCTCCCCTAGGGTGACCCTGTGGCTGCTGCTGTCCAGGGTCAGCCCGCACTGGGGGAAGTGGCGCTGCTCGCCGCTGCTGACCCCGGCCCGCTGGCGCAACAGTACCCGGATGCGGGCCATCATCTCGCCGATGCCGAACGGCTTGCTCATGTAGTCGTTGGCCCCCGCATCCAGCAAGCGCACCTTCTCCTGTTCAGAGTCCCGTGCCGACAGCACCAGTACTGGGTGCTGATGGTGCTCGCGAATGGCCTGCAACACCTGAATGCCGTCTCCGTCCGGCAGGCCGAGGTCCAGGATCACCAGATCGGGATTGAGGTGGCGATACTGCGCCAACCCCTCGTTGACACCGACCGCCTCGCTCACCTGATGCCCCTCGGCGATCAGGCTGATCCGCAAAAAACGGCGGATGGCCGCCTCGTCGTCGATGACCAGTATGTGAGCCATTCAGCCTCCAGCTGGATAGAGTAAAAAGGTTCAGGCCGCCGCTGCATTGAGCGCCAGCGGCAGGGAGATGCGCATGCAGGTACCGTTGCCGTTGGGGCCGGAAAATGCCCAGATGCGGCCGCCATGGGCCTCTATCATAGCGCGGGAAATGGCGAGGCCAAGCCCGGTGCCGCGGCTGCCGCAGTCGCCGACCGGCTGGGTGTAGAACAGATTGAAGATCTTGTCCCGATCCGACTCGGCAATACCGACCCCGATGTCGATGATGTCGAGGATGAGATCGGGGTCCGCCAGCATCACCTTGAACTCGATGGGGGTGCCGGCCGGCGAATAGCGGGAGGCGTTGTCGAGAATGTTGACCAGCACCTGCTCGATCAGGGCGCCGTGCACATAGAGGTGGGGGATCTGCTGATCGAAGTGCACCAGCAGCTTGTGCTGGCGCCAGGAGGAGTCGAGCCGGCGGCGGGCGTTCTCCACCAGATCCGCCAGGTCGACCCAGTCCCGTTTCAGCTGGAAATCCGGTGAGCCGATGCGGGTCATGTCCAGCAGGTTCTGCACATAGCTGTGCAGGCGGCGTGCCTCGTCCTGCACCGAGTGCAACAGCTCGCTGCGATCTTCGCTGCTGATCCGGTCACCATATTCCAGCAGGGTGCTGCCGGCCCCCATGATGGTGGCCAACGGCGTCTTCAGATCGTGCGAAACCGAGGAGAGCAGGGCGGCGCGCATCCGGTCGGTTTCCGCCTGCAGCTGGCTGTCGGCCAGCCGTTCGTTGAGATCGATCCGGGCCAGCGCGGCGCGGATATCGGTGAGCAGGGCCTGCAGCTGATGCTCGGCCGAGGAGGCGAGCGGATTGGCCAGCACTATCCCCAGCACCAGTTCATCGCTGAGGTGATGGTACTGGGCCTCGGCCGCGTTGAGGGTGGCGGTGTGGGCGCCGGCGCTCTGCTTCTGGGCCAGACACCAGTCGATGGCCGCCTTGTCGGTCTGCCCCGGCTTGTGCTGGGTCGAACCGGCCCTGTGCTGGTAGTGCTGATCGAGGGCGAACACGGGCTGGCCCAGCGCCAGCGAGATGGCCTGGGAGCCCTGTCTGAGCACCTCTTCCGGGCTGCTGGCGGTGGCCAGCCCCTGGCTCAGCGACAGCAGGGCATTGCCCAGTTGTTGGGTCTCGCGCAGGCCGATCAGCTGTTGGCGCTGACGGGAGGCGAGCCGCCCGGCCGTGATGCCGACGATCAGCAGCACGAACAGGGTGAGCAGATCACTGTGGCTGGCCACGCTCAAAGAGAAGTAGGGGGCGGTGAACAGCAGATTGTGGCCGACGAAGCCCAGCACGGCGGCCAGGATGGCGGGCATCAGGCTGGTGGTGAGCGCGGTGGCCAGCACCCCCAGTACGAACAGCATGGGCAGGGAGGCAGGTGGCAGCCAGTGGGAGAGGCCCCAGACGGCGGCCGAGGTGGTCCCCATGATGGCCACTGCCAGCAGGCTCTGGCGAATGTCCTTGGGATGGAGCGGCTGCAAACCCAGGCTGGGCTTGCGCTTCTCGGTATCCACCAGCGTGATCTCGAGTCCTTGCGCCTGCTTGAGCAGGTGTTGCACCAGCGAGCGACGCCAGGGGGCCTTGTGGGGTTTGCCCAGCAGCAGTTGCGACACCTGCTGCTGCTCGGCGGTTTCCAGCAGGGTGTTGGCCACCGCCGGACTGGAGAGGGTCAGCACCTTGGCCCCCAGTTGGGAAGCGAGCGCCAGCGCCTGCTCCAGCTCGACCGAACGCTGCCCCTTGCTGTCGATGTGCACCACCAGCCAGGGCAGCTGACGGCGCTGGGCGAAGCGGTGGCCGTAGCGCACCAGGGCGGCGCCGTGCTGATCGCCGAGGCAGACCATCAGCTTGCCCCGCAGCGGCAGTGTGGTCTTGCCGGCCGCCTGCCACTGCAGTTGCAGATCCCCCTCCACGTGGCTGGCGGCGGTCTGCATCGCCAGCTCGCGCAGGGCGGTCAGGTTGTTGAGGGAGAAGAAGGACTGCAGGGCGGCCTTGGCCTGATGGGGCACATAGACCTTGCCCTCCTTGAGGCGGCCGAGCAGCTCCTTGGGGGGAGGTCTATCAGCACCAGGCTGTCGGCCTCCAGCAGCACCTGATCCGGCAGGGTCTCCTTGACCCTGACCCCGGTCAGCTGCCACACCAGATCGTTGAGGCTCTCCAGGTGCTGCACGTTGAGGGTGCTGTAGACGTCGATGCCGGCGCCGAGCAGCTCCTCCACATCCTGCCAGCGTTTCTCGTGGCGGCTGCCGGGGGCGTTGCTGTGGGCCAGCTCGTCCACCACGGCGATGGCGGGCTTGCGGGCCAGCAGACCGTCCAGATCCATCTCCTCCAGCCGCTGCTGGCGGTGCAGGTGCAGCTTGCGCGGCTGGATGGCGAGCTTGTCGAGCAGGGCCAAGGTCTCCTGACGGCCGTGGGTCTCCACCACCCCGATCAGGATATCGACTCCCTCCTTGGCCTGCTCCCGCACCGCTTGCAGCATGGCGTAGGTCTTGCCGACGCCGGGGGCGGCACCGAGAAACACCTTCAGCTTGCCCCTGTGCTCCTGTTCCAGGCTCGCCAGCAGGGCGTCCGCCCTCACCTCATCACGCATCCCCGTGCTCCCGTTGCATCGGCCGAACCGCGGCCGTGACCTCATTGCTCATGCTTGTCCCCGTTGTCGAAAGGGAGCCTGTCCCGAACGGCAAGGAGCGCCCTCAGGCGCCCTTTTGATGATCGAGTTGCAGGTTCAACTGGAGAATGTTGACCACCTGCGGGCCAAGGATACCAGCTTGTGCCGCCGACTTGACCTGCTCCGTCAGTTGGGCGGGATCCAGTCCACGTTCTCTGGCGACGCGATCCACCTGCGCCAGCACCGCATCGAGTGGCAGGTGGGGATCGAGGCCGGAAGCGGAGCGGGTCAGCATGGCGGGAGAGCTGGTTTCAGGCTGTGCCTTGGCGGCCTGTTCGGCGAACTCTGTCCGCAGCGGTGAGCTCATCCCCAGATTGCTGGCACTACCGCCAATGGTGTTGAAATCACTGGCTGAAGGGCGGGGGTGGAAGTAGTCAGCCCGCTCGAATTTCTGCCCCAGCAGGGCGCTACCGATGAGCTGCTGCTTGCTGTCGGTCAGCTGGCTGCCGTTGGCCTGCCAGGGGAAGAGCAGCTGGGCCAGTCCGGTGACGGCCAGCGGATAACCCACGCCCAGCAGCAGGGTCAGGGTCAGCAGGGTTCTGATTGCGATCATGATGGATATGCTCCAAATTCGTTGTGTGGATGCGGGCTGACCCGCATCCCGGTTATGCCGTTACACCAGACCCAGGCCGGTAATGACCAGGTCGATCAGCTTGATGCCTATGAAAGGCACTATCAGGCCGCCGACGCCGTAGATCAGCAGGTTGCGGCGCAGCAGGCTGGCGGCCGAGCCCTGCAGGCTGACCCCGCGCAGGGCCAGCGGCACCAGCGCGACGATGATCAGGGCGTTGAAGATGATGGCCGACAGGATGGCGCTTTCCGGGCTGCCCAGCTGCATCAGGTTCAGCACCCCCAGCTGCGGATAGGCGGTGATGAACAGGGCCGGCAGGATGGCGAAGTACTTGGCCACGTCGTTGGCGATGGAAAAGGTAGTCAGGGCGCCACGGGTCACCAGCAGCTGCTTGCCCACCAGCACCACGTCCAGCAGCTTGGTGGGGTTGGAGTCGAGATCCACCAGGTTGCCCGCCTCCTTGGCGGCCTGGGTTCCCTCGTTCATGGCCAGGCCCACGTCAGCCTGGGCCAGCGCCGGGGCGTCGTTGGCGCCGTCCCCGCACATGGCGACCAGCCGGCCGTCGGCCTGCTCCTGACGGATGTAGGCCAGCTTCTTCTCCGGCGTTGCCTCGGCGATGAAGTCGTCCACCCCGGCCTCGGCGGCGATGGCGGCGGCGGTCAGCGGGTTGTCACCGGTGATCATCACGGTGCGGATCCCCATGTGGCGCAGGATCTGGAAGCGGGCCTTGATGCCCGGCTTGATGATGTCCTTGAGGAACACCACCCCCAGCAGCTTCTCGTGAGTGCAGACCAGCAGCGGGGTACCACCCTGGCGGGCGATGTTGTCCACCGATTTGAGGATGAGCTCGGGCACCGCCTTGCGATCGAGCGAGAGGTAGCGCAGCACTGCATCCACCGCCCCCTTGCGATAGTGATGGCCGTTGCGATCCAGCCCGCTCAGCCGGGTCTCGGCGCTGAAGGGGATGAGGATGTCGCTCTCCAGCTGGCTCGGTCTGGTGTGGCTCTTGCCCGCCAGGGTCAGGATGGATTTGCCCTCCGGCGTGTTGTCGCCGAGCGAGGCCAGCATGGCGGCCTGGGCCAGCAGGGAGGGATCCACGCCGGGGGCCGGGATCAGCTCGTCCGCCATCCGGTTGCCGAAGGTGATGGTGCCGGTCTTGTCCAGCAGCAGGGTGCGCACGTCGCCGGCGGCTTCCACCGCGCGGCCCGACTTGGCGATCACGTTGAGCTTCACCAGCCGGTCCATGCCGGCGATGCCGATGGCGGAGAGCAGACCGCCGATGGTGGTCGGGATCAGGGTGATGAACAGCGCCAGCAGATAGAGCCGGGGCACCTGGGTGCCGTTGTAGTCGAGGAACCAGGGCAGAGTGGCCACCACCAGCAGGAAGATCAGGGTCAGCCCCACCAGCAGGGCGTCCAGCGCCATCTCGTTGGGGGTCTTCTGCCGCTTGGCCCCTTCCACCAGCGCAATCATGCGATCCAGCGTGCTTTCGCCCGGGTTGTTGCTGATGTGCACCCAGATCTGGTCGGAGACGACGGTGGTGTTGCCGGTCACGCCGCTGCGGTCGGTGCCCGACTCGCGGATGACGGGGGCGGATTCGCCGGTGATGGCCGCCTCGTTGACCGAGGCGATGCCGGCGACAACTTCGCCGTCGGCCGGGATCATCTCGCCGCTGCGCACCAGCACCAGATCGCCCTTGAGCAGGCTGGTGGCCGGTACCCACTCGCCCTTGTCATCCTGCGGGCTGGTGACTCGACGTGCCTTTAACTGACTCATGCCGGCCTTCAGGCTGTCGGCCCGCGCCTTGCCGCGCCCCTCGGCCAGGGTCTCGGCGAAGTTGGCAAACCAGAGGGTGAGCCAGAGCCAGGCGGTCAGCTGCCAGGCCAGCGAAGGGGCGACGCCGGAGAGCGGTTGCCCCAGCAGCGACTCCAGGGTCGCCATCACGGCCGCCAGCCAGAGGGTGAACAGGATGGGGCTGCCAAACAGCGCCCTGGGGTTGAAGCGATAGAGGGCTTCCACCATGGCCTGCAGGATCTGTGATTTCTGTTTCTTGCCCTTCACCTGAACGGTGTCGGTGCTCATTGAAGCGGACTTGCTCATTGGAAAGCTCCCTGCATCGAATAGTTGGTCACGCAGATCAGTCGGGTGTGCAGCATCAGAAGGCACCTCCCAGCAGGCTCAGGTGTTCCGCCACCGGGCCCAGCGCCAGCACCGGCAGGAAGGAGAGACCCCCATCAGCAGCACGGTGACGATCAGCAGGGTGATGAAGAGCGGGCCGCTGATCGGGAAGTCCCCTTCGCTCGTCTCTTGGCGTGGTGCGCGGGCCAGCTGGCCGGCGATGGCCAGTACCGGAATGATGTAGCCGAAGCGGCCGAGCAGCATGGCCAGCCCGATGGCGATGCACTGCCAGCTGTCGGCGGCGGCAAAGCCGGCGAAGGCGGAGCCGTTGTTGCCGGCGGCCGAAGCGTAGGCATAGATCAGTCGTGACAGGCCGTGGGGGCCGTCGTGACCGATGACGGTGGCGGAGTTCGGCATCAGCAGGGTAATGCCGCCGATCACCAATACCCCGACCGGCATCACCAGCATGCTGGCGACCACCCATTTCATCTCGGTGATGCCGAGCCGTTTGCCCAGATAGGTCGGAGTGCGCCCCACCATCAGGCCGCACAGGAACACGGTCAGCAGCACGAACAGCATCATGCCGTAGATACCGGCACCGACGCCGCCGAACACCACTTCACCCAGCAGCATGTTGATCATGGCGACCATGCCGGCGAGCGGGGCGAAGCTGTCGTGCATGGCGTTGACCGAGCCGTTGGAGGCGGCAGTGGTGGCCACTTCCCAGATGCTGGACAGCACGGGGCCGAGGCGGCTCTCCTTGCCTTCCCAGTTGCCGGCTTCGCTGGTGAGGTGGGCGAGGGCGGGATCCGGTTTCAGCTCCTGGCCGATGGCGAGGCAGAGCCCCAGCACCAGCATGATGGTCATGGCGATGAGGATGGCGCGGCTGTGGGCCAGATCCTTCACGTAACGACCCAGGGTGCAGACCATGGCGGCGGCCAGCGTCAGCAGGGTGACCATTTCCAGCCAGTTGGAGAGGGCGGTCGGGTTCTCGAACGGATGGGCCGAGTTGATGCCGAAGAAGCCGCCGCCGTTGGAGCCGAGCTGCTTGATGGCGATCTGGGAGGCAGCCGGGCCGAGCGGCAGCAGCTGCTCCTGGCCTTCCAGCGCGTGGAACGGCAGGTAGGCAGACAGGCTCTGGGGCACCCCCTGCCAGACCAGCAGCAACGCCAGGATCAGCGCCATCGGCAGCAGCACGTAGAGACAGAAACGCACCAGATCCTGCCAGAAGTTGCCGAGGTGGGTGGTCTGCTGGCGGGCGATGCCGCGAAACAGGGCGATGGCGACGGCCGCGCCGGTGGCGGCGGAGACGAAGTTCTGGGTGGTCAGCCCCACCATCTGGCTGAAGTAGGAGAGGCTGGCTTCGCCGGAGTAGGCCTGCCAGTTGGTGTTGGTCATGAAGCTGACCGCGGTGTTGAAGGCGAGTTGCCAGTTCAGCCCGGGCAGCTGTTGCGGGTTGAGGGGCAGCAGCCCCTGTGCCAGCAGGATCAGGAACAGCAGGCCGAAGCCGGCGCCGTTGAAGGCCAGCAGGCTGAGGGCGTAGGACTTCCAGTCCTGCTCGCGCCCGTCCGTGCCGCAGCAGGCCAGGGTGGCGCGCTCAAGCGGGGCCAGCCAGCGACTCTTGCCTTCAAACACCCGATACAGGTAGTTGCCAAGCAGAGGCGCCGGCAGCAGCACCAGCAGCACGAACGCGACGGGATAGATGATCTCTTGCCACATATCCGGTTCCTCACTCATGGGTGCGCGCGAGGGCGCGCAGCAGATAACCCGCGAGGGCGAGGACCAGCAGCAGATATAGCCAATTCATAACGACTCCGTTGAGGTAATTAGCGTCAGGGATCGATGCATATCCGTGTCGATCCCATAGGTCTCATTGACGCTGAAAGGGTATGTAAAACGGGCGTAAAGGCGCCATAAAGCCCGATTTGGCTGGCGTAAAATCGGCGTAAAAATGAAGGGCTGGCAGAGTGGGAGGGGTGGGACGCGATCAAAAAACCCGGCCTGGGCCGGGTTTGGTAGCAAGTGACTGAGACTGGTCTGATAGTGACAGGCCAGTTTCAAACATGCTTATCGCATGGTCACAAACTCTTCCGCGCTGGTGGGATGGATGGCAACGCAGTTGTCGAAGTCCGCCTTGGTGGCACCCATCTTCATGGCGACGCCGAAGCCCTGCAGGATCTCGTCCATGGCGAAGCCGATGCCGTGCAGGCCGACCACCTTCTCTTCCGGCCCGACACAGACCAGTTTCATCCGGGTAGGCTGGCGATGCTGGGTCAGCGCTGAGTACATGGCGGTGAACTGGCTGCGGTAGACCTTGACCTGATCTTCACCGTATTCGGCAACGGCTTCCGGCTCGGTCAGTCCTATGGTGCCGATGGGCGGGTGGCTGAACACCACGGTCGGCACCAGATCGTAGTTGAGGTGCTCGTTCGGCTTGTTGTTGAACAGCCGCTCGGAGAGGCGGCGGCCCGCCGCGACGGCCACCGGGGTGAGCTGGATGCGGCCGGTGTTGTCACCGACGGCATAGACATTGGCGACGGCAGTGTTCTGGAACTTGTCGGTCGGGATAAAGCCCTTCTCGTCCAACTCGATACCGGCGGCGGCCAGATTGAGGTTGTCGGTGGCCGGGACGCGGCCGATGGCCCAGATCAGGCAGTCGACGGTGAGGTGGCGACCATCTTCCAGCTGCAGGGTCAGGCTCTCATCGGCGTTCTTGACCACCGCCTTCGGAATGGCGTGGGTGTGCAGCTTGGGCCCTTCCTGCGCCATGATTTCGACCAAGGTCTCGTGGATCATGGGGTCGAAGTTGCGCAGCGGCGCATGTTTGCGCACCACCAGATGGGTTTCTGAGCCGAGCGCCTGCATCACGCCGGCGATCTCTACCGCGATGTAGCCGGCTCCCACCACGGCAACCCGTTTCGGTTGTTCCGGCAGTTCGAAGAAGCCGTCGGAATCTATGCCCAGCTCGGCACCCGGGATGGCCGGCACTTCAGGACGGCCGCCGGTGGCGATCAGAATGTGATCGGCGCTGTACTGCTCGCCATTCACTTCGATGGTGTTGCTGCTGACGAAGCGGGCGAAGCCCTTGATGACGGTGATCTGGTTCTTGCCCAGCACGTTCTGGTAGGACTGATGAATGCGGCCGATGTAGGCCTGGCGGGACTCGACCAGCTTGGCCCAGTTGAAGTGGTTGAGGGTGGTGTCGAAGCCGTAGTCGGCGCCATATTTCAGGGCATCGGCGATCTGGCCGGCATACCACATGGCCTTCTTCGGTACGCAGCCGACGTTGACGCAGGTTCCACCCAACTCTTTGGCTTCAATCAGGGCAACTTTCTTACCGTACATGGCAGCCCGGTTGGCCGAGGCGATGCCGCCGCTGCCGCCGCCGATGGCGATATAGTCAAAATGCTGTGCCATTGCGAGGTTCTCCGCTCATTAAGAATGCAATCACAGCATGATGGGGATAAAGCGGCTGGCTCACAAGAGCCAGCGCTCAGTTATGTTGGATCGGCAGGCGAATATGGAACTGGGCGCCGTTATCCGGCTCGCTGACACAGTTGATGCGACCGCGCAGCAGTTGCACCACCAGGTTGTAGATGATGTGGGTGCCAAGCCCGCTGCCGCCCTGGCCCCGCTTGGAGGTGACGAAGGGGTCGAAGATGCGCGGCAAGATCTCGGGCGGGATGCCGCGGCCGTTGTCGCTGTAGTCGATCAGCAGCTCTTCACCCTGCTGTTCCACCTTGATGGTGATCTTCTTGGGTTTGTCCCAGTTGTCGAAGCCGTGGTTGATGGAGTTGAGGATCAGGTTCGAATATATCTGGGTGAAGCTGCCGGGGAAGGAGAAGATCGACAGCTTGGGATCGCACTGGATATCCACCTCGCACTGGGCCTTCTTCAGCTTGTGGCCGAGGGAGACCACCACCTGGTGCAGGTTGTCGGCGAGGCTGAAGTTGTAGCGTGCCTCGGACGACTGATCCACCGCCACCTGCTTGAAGCTGGCGATAAGCTCCGAAGCGCGGCGCAGGTTGCCCTGCAGCAGCTGCATGGATTCGTCGAGGTTGACGGTAAATTCGGTGAGATAGGAGCGTGACAACTGTTTTGATTCGATGTGCTGCTTGAAGTCGGCCACCCGCTCCTGCAGGTAGGAGGAGGCGGTCACGCTGATGCCGATGGGGGTGTTGATCTCGTGGGCCACGCCGGCCACCAGCGAACCGAGGGAGGCCATCTTCTCCGACTCCACCAAGGTTTGCTGGGCCTGTTTCAGGTCGTCGTAGGCCTTGCCCAGCTGGTCGTTGGCATCGCTCAGGCTGCGGGTGCGCTCCACCACCTTGCCCTCCAGCTGTTCGTTGAGCTGGATGATCTCCCGCTCCACCTTCTTGAGGCGGGTGATGTCGTAGCCAAAGCCGATCAGATACTTGAGGTTGGGCCCTTCGTAGAAGGGGGCGAAGGTCCACTGCAACACCAGCTCGTGGCCCTGCTGGTCATGCATGATGACCTCTTTGTCCTCGATGGAGCCGTGATCGGCCAGGGTGGCCGCCAGCTCATCGCGCTGGGCCTTGCTGACGAACAGATCCAGCCAGTTGTGCTGCAGTATCTCCTGCTGGTGGTAGCCGGTCAGCAGAATGGCGGCCGGGTTGATGCTGGCGATGTTGAGGTCCGGCTCCATGCAGCAGATGACCATGTTGGCCGAGTTGATCAGGGTGGCGGAGAAGTCACGCTCTTGTTGCAGCTGCTCGGCAGCCTGATGGCGCGCCGCAAATTCGTCGTTCAGCCGGGTGCGCATCTGGTTGAGGGTGGCGACCAGGGTGTCGAGCTCATCGGGTTTCTTGCGGGGCAGGGGGCGCCCCTCCAGGGTCAGCTCGATGGCCAGCCGGTCCAGATTGAACTTCTGGGCATAGTTGGCGATGCGGTTGAGGTGTCGCACCACCAGGTAGTAGATGATGATCAGGATGCAGAACGAGACCACCAGGGTCTTGATGGTCTGGCTGACCATGATCAGCACCGATTTCTCGATCAGGCGCTGGTAGATCTGCTCGAGGGAGGCGGCGACGAACAGCTTGCCTACCACTTCGCCCTGATAGGTGAGGTTGAACTCGCGGGAGATGTCGTAGCTTTCCCGCTCCACTCCCTGGGTCAGCAGCGGCACTTCCGAGTTGCCGAGCATCTCCTTCACCATCACGAACTGCATGTTGGGCAGG
The DNA here is from genome assembly GCF_049665575.1 of Aeromonas oralensis. Classification (NCBI taxonomy): domain Bacteria; kingdom Pseudomonadati; phylum Pseudomonadota; class Gammaproteobacteria; order Aeromonadales; family Aeromonadaceae; genus Aeromonas; species Aeromonas oralensis. The sequence continues at coordinate 4,634,063 of NZ_CP187186.1, read as the reverse complement.
TTCATGATGCCTTCGATCTGTACCTTGACCTGTTCTTCGTCCAGGTTCCACAGGCTGGCGGCGATGGGCTGCAGGAAGGAGGCCTCGATCTGGCCGATGCTGTCCTCGATCACGGCCACGTCCTTGCGGTAATCCCAGGCAAGCTGCAACACCGTAATGATCATCGCCAATACGGTACTGCACACCAGAATGTAGGAGAGCAGGCGGTATGAGAGTCCGTTACGGCCGACGGCCCTAGCGGTCTTGGAGAAGAGTCCTGACATGGCGTCCTTGCGGTCTGGATATATTGCCATTTAGTTTAACTGCTTCATGCACTTATGTCGTGTTTCGTTAGCGTGATAAAAACAAGGCCCCGAAACGGGGCCTTGTTGATTAAGAACGGTTTTTAATGACTCCCTTTCGCCTTGGGCGGAATGGATTCGTCAAACACCGGCAGCGGTTTGTGTTCGGAGGCCAGGTAGGTGTAGATCACCGGCAGCACGAACAGGGTGAACAGGGTGCCGATGGCCAGACCGGCCACGATCACGATGCCGATGCTGAAGCGCTGGGCAGCCCCGGCCCCCGTTGCATAGAGCAGCGGGATGAGACCGGCGATCATGGCGGCCGTGGTCATCAGGATGGGACGCAGACGTACCTTGGCGGCGGCCATCACGGCTTCCATCCGGTTGCGACCGTGCAGCAGCTGCTCCTCCTTGGCCACCTCGCAGATCAGGATACCGTGCTTGGTAATCAGGCCGACCAGGGTGATCAGACCCACCTGGGAGTAGATGTTCATGGTGGCGGCACCCCAGGCCAGCGCGATCAGTGCGCCACTGATGGCCAGCGGCACGGAGACCATGATCACCAGCGGGTCGCGGGCCGACTCGAACTGGATCGCCAGCACCAGGAAGATGATGGCCAGCGCCAGGGCGAAGGTGGCGTACAGGGCGCTGCCTTCGGTCACGAACTGGCGGGCTTCACCCATGTAGTCGTAACGGTAACCCTGCGGCAGCTTCTCGCTGGCGGTGGCATCCAGCCAGGCGATGGCGTTGCCCATGGTGGTGCCCGGCATCAGCACGGCACCTATGGTAGCCGAGTTGAGCTGGTTGAAGTGGGGCAGGGCGCGCGGTTCGCCGACCACCTCGATGCTGATCAGGCTGCCGAGCGGGATGGACTGGCCGTCGGCCGCCCGCACGTAGTAGCCCTTGATCGACTCGGGGTTGAGGCGGTATTTGCGCTCGACCTGCGGGATCACCTCGTAGGAGCGGCCATCCAGGTCGATCCGGTTGACGTAACCGTCCGACATCATGGTGCCCAGGGTAATGCCGATGTCCTGCATGGTGATGCCGTAGGCACCCGCCTTGTCCTTGTCGATCTTGATCTTCATGGTGGCGGAGTCGTACTGCAGGTCCAGCTCGGAGTAGACGAAGCGTCCACTCCCCTGGGCCGCGGTCAGGATCTCGCTTGCCACCTGATAGAGGCTCTCGAAGTTGTTCGGCGTGGTGATGACGAACTGGATCGGCAGGCCGCTCGAGGCACCCGGCAATTCCGGGAACTGGAAGGTGGTGATGGACATGCCGGGCACGTTCTCGACCAGCTTGCCAATCCGTTCCAGCACCTCTTTCTGGCTCGCTTCACGCTGGCTCCACGGCACCATGGAGGCGATACCGAATGCCTGGTTGGCGTTGAACACCCCGGAGAAGACCTGGGAGAAGGCCACTTCCGGCTGTTCGTCCAGCACCTTGTTCACCTGCTCCATGGTGCCCTGGATGTAGTCCAGGTTGACGTTGGAGGGAGCGGTACCCAGCACGGCCATGACGCCCTTGTCTTCGTTCGGTGCCAGTTCGCTCGGAATGAACTTGAACAGCATCGGCAGGCTGGCGAAGACGATGACGGCGAACAGCACCACCACGATGCGCTTCTGCATCACGGCGTGCAGCATGGCATCGTAGCGGACCGTCATGCGGTCGAGCAGGTGATGTACCTTGCTCTCGAACTTGCCCGGCTCCTCGTTGGCCTTGAGCATCTTGGCGCACATCATGGGCGACAGGGTCAGCGCTATGATGCCCGACACGAACACGGCGCCGGCCAGGGTGAGGGCAAACTCCTTGAACAGGGAGCCGGTGATGCCCCCCATCAGGGCGATGGGCGCATACACGGCGGCCAGGGTGACCGTCATGGCGATGACCGGCACGGCGATTTCACGGGTACCTATGATGGCGGCCCGGAATGGTTCTTCCCCCTCCTTGACGTGGCGATCCACGTTCTCCAGCACCACGATGGCGTCATCCACCACCAGACCGATGGCCAGCACCATGGCCAGCAGGGTCATCAGGTTGATGGAGAAGCCGAACATCTGCATCACCATCACCACCCCGATCAGGCTGAGGGGAATAGTGATAATCGGGATGATGACCGCCCGGAACGAACCAAGGAACAGGGTGATCACCACCAGCACGATGGCGGCTGCCTCGGCGATGGTTTTGATAACCTCGCTGATCGACTCGTTGATGGCAACGGTCGAGTCATAGAGGACGTTGGCCTCCATGGTGCTCGGCATGTTGCTCTTCAGGCTCGGCAGCATCTCCAGCACGTCGTGGGCGATGTTGATCGGGTTGGCGGTCGGCGCCGCGTTGATGGCCAGTACCACGGCCTCGCGGCCGTTGGCGGTGGCGCGATAGGTATCGTGGCTCTTCTCCAGGCTGACCTTGGCGATGTCTGCCAGACGGATCACCTTGCTGTCACGGGTGGCCACCACCAGGCGCTCGAGCTCCTCGGTGGTGTTGACCTGGGTCTCGGCATTGCCGTTGTAGAGGGTGAAGTAGCCGGTGGCCTGACCGGTGGCGGACTGATAGTTGTTGCTGTTGAGCACGCTCATCACGTCCGCGGCGGTCAGGTTGAACGCCGCCATCTTGGCCGGATCCAGCCAGACCCGCAGGGCGTACTTGGTACCACCGTACATGTCGACCTTGGAGACGCCGCCGACGGTGAAGAGCTGGGGCTTGATGACCCGCTCCAGGTAGTCGGTGATCTGGCTGGCGTTGAGCTCTGGGCTGGTAAAGCCGATATAGAGCACCGCCGTGGTCGAGCCGGTCGACATGGTCACCGAGGGATCTTCCGACTCCTTCGGCAACTGGGAACGTACCGAGTTGACCTTGGCCAGAATGTCGGACAGGGCCGCATTCGGGTTGGTGTTGAGCTTCATGTAGGCAGTGATGGTCGAGCTGCCGAGCTGGGTGGACGACGTCATGAAGTCGATGTTGTCCGCCTGGGCGATGGCCTGTTCCAGCGGCTGGGTAATGAAGCCCTGGATCAGGTCGGCACTCGCGCCATAGTAGCTGGTGCTGACCGTGACGACCGTGTTGGTCATCTCGGGGTATTCCCGCACCTGCATCTTGAACACGGCCTGGACACCCAGCAACGCGATCAGAAAGCTGATCGAGATGGCCAGGATGGGCCGCTTGATGAATATATCGGTAAAGCGCATCTGTCTCTCCGCGTTTTACAGCATGGGAACCTGGTCCGGAACCTTCAGGCCCTGGTCCTGCACGATTTTCACTTTGGCGCCGTTGCTCAGGCGTACCTGGCCGGACATGACCACTTCGTCACCCGCCTTGATGCCGGAGACCACGTGCGCATCGTTGCCCTTGCGCTCGCTGACCTTGACCACCACCTGCTCGACGCGCTTCACGCCATCCTTCTCCTTGACCAGGTAGACGTTCTCGCCATACAGGGTAAAGGTGATGGCGGTCTGCGGCAGCACGATCTGGTCCTTCTGGGCCGGCAGCAGAATGCTGGCGCGGGCAAACATGCCGGAGCGCAGCTGGCCATCGTTGTTGGGGATGTCCGCCTGCACCTGGATCAGGCCGCTCTGGTAGTTGACGGCTGGTTCGATGGCGCTGATGTGGCCCTTGAACTGGCGATGCGGGTAGGAATCCACGTTGATCAGGATGTCCTGATTCAGGCGAATGCGGGAGATATCGGTCTGCGGCACGGTGAAGCGCAGGCGCATCACGCTGGTGTCTTCCAGTCGGACGATGTCGGTACCCGGTTGCAGGTACTGACCGAGGAAGACGTTGCGCAGGCCGACTACGCCGGCAAATGGTGCGCGCACTTCGCGGCGGGCGATGGTCGATTTCAGACTCTCGATATCGGCCTCAAGGGAGCGGTAGGTCGCCTCGGTGTCGTCCAGCTGGTCGCGGGAGATGGATCCCTTGGTGAACAGGTTCTGATAGCGATCGAACTTGGCCTTGGCCGCCGGCAGCTTGGCCATGGAGGCGCGCAGGTTGGCCTTCTCGACGCTGGCATCCAGGCTCAGCAGCAGCTGATCCGGCTTGACGGTATCACCCGACTCGAAGGAGATGCTGTCGATGGTGCCGGATTGCTCGGTTGACAGGGTTACCCCCTGGTTGGGTTCGATGAAACCGATGGCCTCGATGGTCGGCACCCAGTCACGAGTCTCCACCTTGTGGGTGGTGACCGGAAACTCGGGCTCCGGCATGTTGGCCATGTAGTTGGCTATCATCTTTTGCTTGAACAGGTTGAAGCCAATCACGCTGCCGAACAGGGCCAGCGCGATGAGCAACATGATGCTCATCCACTTTTTCATGAACTCTCGCTCCTGAGATATGAGTGCAATGTTTAAGGGGTCAAAATAGCTCGCCAGCAGGCCCGGATCACGGCTTCCAGCTGGTCTTGCGTCAGTTCGAATTGGTGCACCTGGCTTTGCAGCGCCATATTTGCCACGCAATCCAGGCTCAGCACCTGCAGTACCCGGACGGGCAGGTCGATAAACAGACCCTGTTCCAGACCCCGTTCGAAGAAGCGATCCAGCGGGGCCCAGGCAGCCTTGATGACCGGGTCCTGCTCCAGCTCTGCTCCCAGCGGGGACGTTTCATACTGCAATTTGCATTTGAGCGCGTTCGGTTCGTCGACAAAGATGGCGTGGATGTTGAGCCACAAACGCCGAAATTGTTCGAACGATACCTCCTCTGTCTGCACGCCTTCCATGACCAGGGGATGACACTGGAGGATGGTGTGCCGATAGAGTTGGCGGATCAGGTCATCCTTGTCGCTGAAATAGCGATAGATGGTGCCTGCCGCCACCCTGGCTTTCTTGGCCACCACGGCAATGGAGAGACCGTGGAAACCCTGTTCGCCGAGTACTTCATGAGCCGCATCGAAAATGCGTTCTTTCTTGTTCATGACGGGATAATCACAACGGCTGAATGAACGTTCATTCATTCTAGGGGGGCTTTGAGGCAAGTCAAGTTTTGCCCATCATCGGATTGCTATGTGGGGGGAGTCAAAAGTAGCGGAGCTGGGCTGGATCCAGCCTGAATGAAACAAAAACGCTTAAAAAAAGCCAGAAACGATGGAAAAACAAGCGGTTGATTCTGCGAGATAAAAAAATAGTAGACAAGGTGGGTCCCCATCATTAATATTGCGCCCCGTTCGACAGCGTAGCGCCCGTAGCTCAGCTGGATAGAGCGCTGCCCTCCGGAGGCAGAGGTCACAGGTTCGAATCCTGTCGGGCGCACCATCAAAAGTGCGCCGGTTAAGCGGGCGAGTTGAAGAACGAAAACAGCTGTGGTGGCTGTAGCTCAGTTGGTAGAGTCCCGGATTGTGATTCCGGTTGTCGTGGGTTCGAGCCCCATCAGCCACCCCATTTTACAGCTTGTCAGGTATGCGAAGGTGGCGGAATTGGTAGACGCGCTAGCTTCAGGTGTTAGTGCCCCCCGGGTGTGAGGGTTCGAGTCCCTCTCTTCGCACCATACTTGCTGTATGACGAGGATGACCGTTTATGGTCGTCTTTGTGTTTTGAAAAGAAAGCTTTATTAAAGCCTCGGTGATTAGCGCAGCCCGGTAGCGCATCTGGTTTGGGACCAGAGGGTCAAAGGTTCGAATCCTTTATCACCGACCACATTCTGAAAAACCCCGCTCAGGCGGGGTTTTTTGCTTTCTGCCGTCTGCCAGCCTGCTGCCGCAGGTTTCTGTCACGTCTGTTTACATTTCTGTTGGCACTTTCTCGCTGTCGCTTCGGGTATGCTGGGACGCAGACCCACGGCAAGTGGGCGTTATTGAACACAATTCAGGCCAACATGTCATATGCACCCAAATTCTTTTCGCGTCAGCACACTGGCGCTGGTTGTCGTGGCCCTCAGCGGCTGCTCATACAAACCCAAACCCGATGAGATCTTGATGGGGGCTGCCCCCATGCAGAGTACCGCCACCTCTGCGCTGGTAACCGATGCCGGATTCTGCGTGGCCCTCAATGACCACAATCAGCTGATCACCCTGCCTTGTGACCAGACTGTTCGCCAGCAGTTCAGCTGGGATGCCGGTGCCTTGCAGCTTGACCAGCGTTGCCTGGTGGCCAAGGGCGTGAGCGAGTTGACCATGGCCGAGTGCCAGGATGAGAGCCGGCAATGGCAGTGGCAGGAAGATCGGCTGTTCAACAGCAAGGCTGACCGCTGTCTGGATGTGGCCGGCCGTCGTCATAAGCCGGGCACCCCGCTGCGGCTGGCCGACTGTTTCGGTGGGGCCAACCAGAGCTTCGAATGGCAGAACAAGGGCAGCATGCTCGACAAGCTGCACCTGAAAAGCCTCATCTGGTAGGGTGTCAGGCCAACCTGGCCAGCTCCCCGTGGCTGGCCGCGAGGCCATGCCCTGCTGGTTCCATCTCCTGCTCGGCGGCCAGCGCGATGCGGGCCATGGCGGCGACCGCTTCCACCGGATAGTGGCCGGTTGCCGACTCGGCCGACAGCATCACCGCATCGCTGCCATCCATGACGGCGTTGGCCACATCCATGACCTCGGCCCGGGTGGGCATGGGGCTGGCAATCATGGATTCCATCATCTGGGTAGCGGTGATGACCGGGCGACCGAGTGCCCGGCAGCGCCGGATCAGCCTTTTCTGCACGCCGGGCAGCCTGGCATCGCCAATCTCGACCCCCAGATCCCCACGTGCCACCATGATGAGGTCGGCGGCGTGAATCAGCTCATCCATGGCGGCCACTGACGCCACCACCTCCGCCCGTTCCACCTTGGCCACGATGGCCGCCCTGCTGCCGCTGGCACGAATGAGGGTTCTGGCCTCTTCGAGATCGGCGGCGCTGCGAGGAAACGAGACGGCGATATAGTCGGCCTCGAGCAGGCGGGCCGTCAGGATGTCGGCCTTGTCCTTGTCGGTCAGGGCCGGAGCGCTCAGACCGCCGCCCAGCACGTTGATGCCCTTGCGGCTGGACAGGGTACCGCCAACCAGTACCCGGGTCTCGATACGCTCGTCGATCACCTGTTCCACGCAGAGCTGGATGCGGCCGTCATCCAGCAGTACGACGTTGCCCGTCTGCAGTTCGCCAGCCAGCGCCGGATAGTCGGTACCGACCCGAGATTGATCGCCCAGGTGGCTGCCCAGGCCGGCATCAATGATGAAGGGGTCGCCCGGTTGCAGCCGGATGCTGCCGTCGGCAAAGCTGGCGATGCGGATCTTGGGGCCCTGCAGGTCGGCGAGGATACCTATCTCGCGGTCGAGGCGGGCGGCGCAGGCCCGGATTTTGGCCGCCAGGGCCAGGTGTTGCTCCGGACTGCCGTGTGAGAAGTTAAGCCTGAATACATTGGCTCCCACCTGGATCAACTGCTCCACCATGGTGGTGGATGAGCTAGCGGGGCCCAGGGTGGCGATGATTTTGGTCTTGCGCATGGGATGCTCCTGTTGCGAGGAAAATGCACAAGGGTGGCCGACGGGCCACCCTTGTGCTGAACGGGGATCAGTGGTTGACGACTTTCTTGGCATTCCACACCGTCATGGCGAGCAACATGGAGAGCACGGAGGCACCGAGCCAGAAGTACTGGGCGCTGCTGAAGTCGTAGTGGGTGACGCCGTCAATCTCGCTGGTCTTGATCAGGGCGGCGGAGACCAGCTCCTGGATGGAGGCGGCGATGTAGGAGCAGAGGCCGATGAAGCCCTTCACGGCGCCCACTGCGGTCTTGGGCATCAGGTCGCAGGCGGTCAGGCCGGCCAGGAAGACCACCAGCCCGCCGATGGCATAACCGATCAGGGCGAGGGCGACGGCATCCATCATGCGGCTCTGGGGGCCCCAGAACATCAGGCACATGCCGGCCACGTTGGCCAAGCCGTAGAGCAGGGTCGGGATATGGCGGTTGGCGTTGAACAGCTTGTCGGAGATGATCCCGGCCAGAATGGCGCCGAGGAAGCCGGCGATGGGATAGGCCGACATGGCGAAACCGGCGTCGATCAGGCTGTAGCCTTTCTGCTCCTGCAGGTAGAGCACGGCCCAGGAGCTCATGGCGTAGCGGGACATGTACATGCAGGCGCAGGCGGCGGCGATGAGCCAGACGGCGGGCTGCTTGAGCACGAACAGCTGGGCGCGGCGGATTTCGGCCGGGTCCACCTTCTTGGCAATCTCGGGTGCTTCACCAAAGGCGACGGCCGGCTCTGGCAGGGCGTAGGTTTGCGGGCGATCTTTCAGCACCAGATACATGCACAGGGCGGCGATCAGCGAGGCGATGCCGGCGCCGATGAAACCGGCCTTCCAGCCGAAGTAGCTGACGATGGTGGCGGTCAGGATCCAGGAGATGCCTTCCCCTATGTTGCGCGAGCCGCCCCAGATGGAGTAGACCGAGCCCCGCTGCTTGGGCGAGAACCACTGGAAGATGGAGACGCAGGAGGGGGCGGATCCGACGGACTGGAACCAGCCGTTCAGGCCCCACATCAGCACCAGAAAGAAGGTGGCGGTGTTCATGCCCATCAGGATGGTGCAGATGGACGAGAGCCCCAGCGAGACCGACATGAAGCGGCCGATGTTGGCGTAGTCGGAGAGGAAGCCGTTGGAGAACTTGCCGACGGCGTAGGTGAACAGGAAGGCGGAGCCGATGACCCCCAGCTCTTCCAGGGTCACCACGCCGGAGTCCAGCATGGGCTTCTTGACCACGTTGAGGCTCATGCGCACGACATAGAACATGGCGTAACCGAGTACCAGACCCAGGAAGACCTGCCACTGGTACTTGCGGTAAATGGAGCGGATTTTATCGGGCGAGGCATCCATGACCGGCAGGTCGGCTCGCGTCTTAAAAAAGTTGAACATGGGGTTCTCCGTTTATATTTGGCAGCTTGGTTTCAGAGGGTGCTCTGATAACGGTTGCCATCATATGAAGGGAGAAATTCAGCCGGCAAAAAGCCGGATATGGGTCAACTCTGACTCAATCATGGGAAAACCATGAGTCAAAAATGACATATTTGAACTGTCCTATTGATATTCGATGAATAACAATAGCGGCATGCCGAGGCATAATGAGTCAGAACTGGCTCATCCTCGTGGAAATAAAAATAACGGCATGTACCAAATATTAGATGTACTGCACATAATCCTGAATTAAAGCGCGAGTCGACCGATAGTCATGCACCTTTTTTTCCGCCGGCTGGCCCTGCTCATGGGCTGCATTTTGTTGCCATTCAGCACCCTTCAGGCTGCCTCGCTGACGGTGCTTACCTCCTTTTCGGAGGTGCCGGTGAAGGCGGTGATCGAGGGCTTTTCAGAACAATATCCCGGGATCCGGGTCGAGGTTATTTATCGGCGTACCATTCCTTCCCTGCGCTTATTAACGGAAGCAGGTGCACCGAAAGTCGATATTATCATGTCGTCATCGCCGACTTTCTTTAACACGCTGGACAAAGCTGGTTTGCTGGCGGCTTTGCCAAATGAAACTATGCCGCCAAAATGGCTTGCTCCTCATACTCTCGGGCTGGGCAATAAAGTGGCCGTGGTCGGTTATTCCAGCAGCGGGATCATGTATAACCGCCATTATCTGGCCAAATATCAGCTGCCGCTGCCCACCACCTGGCAGCAGCTGGCGTCCCCGCTCTTCATGGGGCACGTGATGATGAGCTCGCCCTCCCAGTCAGGCACGACCCATATGATGGTGGAGAGCGTGCTGCAGCAATATGGCTGGCAGCAGGGTTGGGCCCTGCTGATGCGGCTGGGCGGCAACCTGTCGGCCATCACGGCGCGCAGCTTCGGGGTGAGCGACGGCATCAGCCGGGGTCTGGCGGGGGCTGGCCTGGTGATCGACAGCTACGCCCTCAACAGTCAGGCCCGCTTCGATCACGTCGGCTTCAACATCATGCCCGACTCGGTGATCCTGCCGACCTATCTGGGGGTGGCGCGCCACAGCACCCAGCCGGCCAGCGCGGCTCTGTTCATCCAGTTCCTGCTCTCCGATCGCGGCCAAGCGATCATTGCTACCCCCGGTATGGCCAAGGCCACCTTGAGCCAACCCCGGCTGGCCCGGCAGACCCGTTACGTCACCGACAAGGCGCTGCTCTATCGGCGGGCCGGTCTGCTCAAGGCCCTGTTCGAGCAGACCATCACCCAGCAGCTACCCAGGCTGAAGATGACCTGGCAGGGGATCAACGGTCTGAATACCCATGGCGAGCCCTGGCGGGTCGCGCTGCTGGAGCAGGCCGTCGCCAAGGCGAGCACACCGCCGCTGAGCGAGCAGGAGGCGCAGGAGCAGGCGTTGCTGGCGCTGTTTGACGGCCTCTATGACCGGGAGCAGGGCAATCCGCAGGCGGAGCGGGTGATGCATCAGTGGCGCCAGGCGACCGAGGCTCGCTTGCATGAGGCGCAGCGTCTGGTCGAACAGGCAGCCAGACCATGAGCCGGCTGGGGCGCATGCTGGCCATGCCGCGCAGCCTGGGACGGCGGCTCATCCTCGCCTTCGTGACCATCACGGCCCTGACCGGTGCCATGGGCATGGCCGCCTATGTGATGTGGGATCGGCTGGGCCGGCAGATCCACCTTATCGTGGAGGAGAGCCTGCCCGCCATCGACGGCGCCTACCAGCTGGAGCGAGCCAGCTCCCGTCTGTTGTTGTTGCTGGCCCAACTGCGCGATACCCGGGACCCGGTGCAGTACCAGCGCCTCTCCAACGCTGTGTCCACCACCTTGCGGGATATCCAGCGCGCCTACCTGCTGGGTACCCCGGGGGATCAGACCCCCTCGCAGCGCCAGGCGTTCGAGGAGTTGAGCGCGCTGGTGGCGGATCATGGGCGTTACCTCAAGCAGCAGATCGAGCACGCCGAAACCCTGCAACAGTTGCAGAAGCGCAGCAACTGGCTGCACCAGGATCTGGTGGACGATGCCGCCCCTCTGCTGCAGGAGGTGGAGTGGCACCTGACCAGCATGGTGGCCAGCCCGGATGACATGAGCGAATTTGGCAACGTCATCAAGGAGTTCTCCGCCCTGCAGGATCTCACCTTCAAGGAGAACGAGCTGCAGTCGCTGGTGGGCGAGGTGATCGCCCAGCGCTATCAGCAGGATCTGGAGAGCGCCTTCCTGTTCATCGGCTACAAGATTGACGAGATAGACGCGCTGACCTCGCGGCTGGCGGAGTACCCCTCGACCGTGAGTTATCGCCAGATCCTGCAGGACATCATCACCCTGGTGAAGCCGGACGGCCCGCTGCACCGGCTGCTGCTGGCGGATGTGCTGACCCACCAGCAGCTGACGGCTCTGCGGCCGCGACTGGACGACGCAGTTTCGCGTTATCACCAACGGGTCAGCCTGATGGTGAGTGACGCCAACCGCTCCCTCAGTGCACTGGGGGAAGACAGCAGCCAGCTGGTGGCGACCGGCAAGCTGGTGATCCTGGTGGTGCTGGCGCTCACCCTGTTGCTCAGCATCTTCGTGCTGGTGGTGTTGATCGGCCGCCGGCTGATCAAACGGCTCGACTTGCTGGGACAGGAGCTGGACAGGGTGGCGTCAGGCCGGCTGGACGTGCCGGTCAGTACCTGCGGCCGGGACGAGATCGGTCGGCTGGGCGACAGCCTGCGCCACTTCAGCCTGCAGTTGCAGCAGATGGAGCGGGCCAATGCCCTCAACCTCATCAACAACACCCAGGCCTGCCTCATCACCTGCCATCCGGATGGCACCATCGAGTCGGTCAACCCGAGCGCGCTCACCCTGTTCCAGCAGACCGGTGTCGAACCGGGTCAGCCGTTGTGGCAGGCCTTTCCACCAGAGGCGGGGGCGGTGCTGGCCGATCAGTTCAGGGCCGGCCAGCCGCTGCACCGGTTCGGCCACTGCGAGTGCACCCTGGCTTGTGGGCTGGGTGAGGCGCCCCGCTTTTTGCACCTCAACCTGCGTCGCTTCGAGCAGGGGCGCGGGTACAGGTTCATCATCACCATCACGGATGTCACCCGCCAGGAGCTGACGGCCAGGGAGCTCAGCCAGCGGGTGGCGGAGCGTACCCGTGAGCTGACCGAGAACAACCGGCTGCTGGCGGAGGAGGTGGTGCAGCGCCAGCAGGCGGAGCGCACCCTGCTGCAGACCCAGGATGAGCTGATCCAGGCGGCCAAGATGGCGGTGGTGGGGCAGGCGATGACCAGCCTGGCCCACGAGCTGAACCAGCCGCTGTCGGCGATGATGACCTACCTCTACACCAGCCGGACGGCGCTCGCCGCCGGTCAGTTGCAGGCACTGGACCAGGATCTGGGCAAGCTCGACAAGCTGGGGCGGCGCATGAGCCGGATCATCAATGCCCTGCGCCACTTTGCCCGCAAGTCGCCGGCCGAGGAGGTAAGGGTCCGGCTCGAACTGGGGGTGCTGGCTGAGCAGGCCATGCTGCTGCTGGAGACGCGTGCGAAGCGCGATGGCTGCATCCTCTGCAACGAACTGCCGGACGGGCTCTGGCTCGATACCGACCCCGTGTTGCTGGAACAGGTACTGGTGAACTTGCTGGTGAACGGACTGGATGCGGTGGCCGGGCTGGCGCGGCGCGAGATCAGGCTGCAGTTGCTGGAACAAAACGAGGTCCGGTTGCGGTTGGCGGTGGTCGACAGCGGTGCCGGCTTCAGCGAGGCCATCCTGCCCAGGTTGTTCACCCCCTTCACCACCTCCAAGGAGGTTGGACTGGGGCTGGGGCTGACCATCTGTCGCTCCTTGCTGGCCCGCTGTGGCGGCGAAATCATGCTGGGATCGGCGCTGACCGGCGGCGCCATGGTGATCATGGAATTTGCGTTGGCCGACCCTGCAGGGTCGGTCGCCCATCAGAACGAGGAGAACGCCATCGATGTTGTTGCCCGCTAACCGTCCTGCCAACGTGCTGCTGGTGGACGATGACGAGGACGTGCTGGAATCCTATTGCCACCTGCTACGCCTCTCCGGCTACCACCCCAGGGCGACGACTTCGCCCCACGAGGCGCTGGCGCTGCTGGCCGATCAGTGGCCAGGGGTGCTGGTCTCTGACATCTACATGCCGGCCATGAACGGCATGGACCTGCTGGCCAGCGTGAAGGCGCTGGATGCCGAGATCCCGGTCATCATGATCACCGGTCACGGGGACATTCCGCTGGCGGTACGGGCGGTCAAGCAGGGGGCATTCGACTTTCTGGAGAAACCGCTCAATCCGCAAGATCTGTTGGGCCTGCTGGAGCGGGCCTGCCGACAGCGCAGCGCCGTGCTGGCGCGCCGCAGCGAGATCCAGGCGACGGTGGATGACGAGCTGATCGGCACCAGTCCACAGATAGTGACGCTTCGCAGCCAGCTCAACCAGCTGGCACAGACCGACAAGGACCTGCTGCTGGAAGGGCCTGCCGGCTCGGGGCGTCACACCCTGGCCCGGCTGCTGCACAGGATCAGCGCCCGTCGGGAGCAAGTCTTCCAGCTGCACGACTGCGTCTCGGCCCCCAGCCTGGCGGAAGTGCAGGCCAGCCTGGCACAGGCGGGGCAGGGTACCCTGGTGCTGCAATCCCCGGCCCGCCTGAGTGCCGACTGTCAGCGCTGGCTCGGCAACCACCTGCTGGATCAGGAGCGCAAAGGGAGCAAGTCGCTGCGTACCATAGGGTTGTTTGACGAGTCGCCGGAGGCGTTGGTGGAGAGCCAGCAACTGATGCCGGAGCTCTACTATTTCCTCTCCCAGGTGCGGCTCAAGCTGCCCCGGCTGGTGGAGCGGAGCTGTGACATCATCCCCCTGTTCCGGGCTTTTCTGCGACAGGGCTGCAAGCGCATCGGCCGGCCGGTGCCGGCGGTGGACCGCGCCTATCTGGAGACGCTCAAGCGGCATCAGTGGCCCGGCAACCTGCGTGAACTGCGCAACGTGGCCGAGCTCTATGCGGTGGGCATCGTCAAGCTGGCCGGCGCGGAGCAGGTCATCCCCCTGGCCAGTGGCAAGGAGCCGCTGGACGATCTGGTGGAGGAGTTCGAGCGGCGGGTGATCGAGGATACCCTGTTCCTCTTTTCCGGCCGGGTGACCGATGCCGCCCAGTACCTCGGCATTCCGCGCAAGAAGCTCTATCTGCGCATGAAGAAGCACCAGCTCGACAAGGAGCGGTTCAAGCCGGCCACCTGAGCCCGGCTGCCGGTCGAGTCGTTCAGACGGTTATCCGCATAGGAGCACACCATGAGATGTCCGCATTGCATGAGTGAAGGGGTAGCACGGATCGAGGATGAACGGGTGAAGCGAGCCTGCGCGTTGGGCCTGGGGGCTGCGGGCGGCTATGCCTGCGCTGCCACGCTCGCCAGGATGGGGGCCGCAACGAGCTCGGCGCTGGGCGGTGTCGGCACTGTTGTCGGTGCCCTGGCGGGAGCGTTGGGTGGTGCCGTGCTGGGTGGATTGATAGGGGGAGGGTTGGGCTGGTGGCTGGGGCGCACCCTGGATCGAAGCCTGTCCCGCCAGTATTGCTGCGGGGTCTGCGGCCATCGCTTCAGCCGCTGAAGGGGGTAGTGCGCCATGAGCAGCAGAGCTGCTCATGGCGCCTTGTCTCAGGCGACGTTGACGCCCTGCAGGGCGAACAACTGCTCCAGATAGACGGCAACGCCATCCTCGTCGGAGCTCAGGGTCTGCTCGTGGTCGGCCAGCGCCAGCTTGAGCCGGTCGTGGGCATTGCCCATCACCACGCCGCGGCCGACCATGCTCAGCATCTCGAAGTCGTTCATGCCGTCGCCAAAGGCCACCGCCTGGGACATCTCCAGCCCGTGCTGCTCCAGCACGGCGCGCACGGCATTGCCCTTGTGCACCCCGGCGTGCATCACCTCGAGGCAGTCCGGCAGGGAGAAGGTGACGTTGAGCCGATCACCATAACGCTGGTTCAGCTCTGCCTCGATCTGCAGCAGCTTCTCGTGCTCGCCGATGTAAAACACCTTGTTGACCTTGTCCAGCGGATGGCTGGCGAGATCGGTCAGGCGATAGCTGAAGCCGGATTCATGATGGAACTGCAGCAGCCAGGGCATCTCTTCTTCAACCAGCCACTCGTCGCCATAGTAGAGGTTGATGTGGATGGAAGGGTCGCGCTCCAGCGCGATCAGCTCAGCCGCCACGCTGTCCGGCAGGGCCTGGTTGAAGATCAGCTGATCCTGCTTGTCGTGCACCACGGCGCCATTGGAGGTGATGAGATAGATGTCGAGCCCGAGCGTGTCGCGGATGCTGCGCACATCCACATGGTGACGGCCGGTGGCCACCACGAACTTGATCCCCTGATCCACCAGACGGTGCAGGGTATCGCGGGTGCGGGGGGAGATCTGGTGCTGCCCGTTGAGCAGGGTGCCATCGAGATCGGATACAACGACCTTATACATCATCACCTCGGGGTTACGAATGAAAGCGGGAGCAGTGTACAGCAACCGCTCCCGCTACCCCATTTATTTAGGGATACAAAAAATAACCAGCCGCTAGTAGCGTGCGAAGAAGGCCAGAGTCGCGTTGAGCGCGGCCTGGCGCTGGGGATCGGCCTCCATGAACAGCTCGTGCCAGGCCCCTTCTATGCGCAGCGGCTTGCCTCCCTCGCAGCGAGCGAGCGCACAGAAGGCATCCTGCGCGGCGTTGTCCACCACGCCGTCGTCACCGGCCTGCAGCACCAGCAGCGGCGTCTTGATGGCGCCAGCCTCGGCCACGGCGGCGTCCGCCCCTGTCAGTCCCTGATAGATCCAGTGGGCGGTAGCGCCTCCCAGCTTGATCTGCGGGCGCTGCTCATAGAGTTCGCGGAAGGCCTGATAGCGGGCTTCGCTATGGCTCAGACCGTTGTCGGCAAAGTCGTGGCTCTCGTACGGGCCCTGACCCGGGCCGTAGGGAGGCTCGCCCAGCCAGCCGCCGACCGTGCCGATGGTAGCCGCCAGCCCTTTGGCCAGCCACTTGGGCAGGCCGCCGAGGTTGATGCCCATCATGGGGGAGGAGAGCACGGCAGCCTCGATATCATCGGGCCAGCGCTCGAGATAGCGGGCCGAGATGGCGCCGCCCATGGAGTGGGCGAGCAGGAACAGCTTGGCGGGCTGGTCCTGGGCGATCACCTCATCATGAAACTGCTTGAGATCGAGCACATAATCGTCGAAATGGTCGACATATCCCTTCTCCTGGTCGGCCAGCAGCCGATCGGACAAGCCTTGGCCGCGGTGGTCGATGAGGTAGAGGCTGTAGCCCTGACGCCACAGATCCCAGGCCAGCTCCTGATACTTGAGGTAGCTTTCGACCCGGCCGTTGACGATGAGGATGGCGCGATCGACCTTGGCCTGGCGCAGGGCGGCATAGCGGATGGTGACCCCGTCCTTGCCCTTGAAGGCGCTCTCGACGGCGTGCTGGCGCCAGAAGTCGGGCAGGGTCTGCTGATGGAGGGTGGCAACGTCGGCTTCCGGCGTCAGCTGATAGGGATTGTTCACGGCGAGGGCTCCGGCAGAAAACAGGGTCAGGGCCAGCAGGGGCAGGTGGTTAAGCTTCATCAGCGTACTCTTCCGAGGGGTCATCCGATTGCTGGGCGGCCCAGCCCTTGCGGGTCAGCTGCATCTGCTGCCACCACTGCTCGTCCGCCAGGATTTCGCCGGCCGGGCCGAGCTGGGGATAGGGCATCTCTTTCTCTTTGCAGAGCTGGGCATAGATGGGGTAGCCCCCCTCGAACAGTATGCTGTTCTGCTCCTCCAGGTCGAGCGGGCAGCCGCGCTGGTAGCAGCCGGCCAGTTCGCGCTGGCGCTGGGCCTCATAGAGGATGGCGGCGGCGGCCACCGAGACGTTGAGGGACTGCACCATGCCCACCATGGGGATGACGATATGATGATCGGCCAGGGCCAGCGCCTCTTCGCCGATGCCGTGCTTCTCCTGGCCCACCAGGATGGCGGTGGGCTTGGTGTAGTCGATGGCGCGAAAATCTACCGAGCTGTCGGAGAGGTGGGTCGCCAGGATCTGCATGCCGGAGGCTTTCAGCTCGGCCACCGCGCTACCGATGTCCGGGTGCAGCTTCACGTCCACCCAGTTCTGGCTGCCGCGGGCGGTACCCTTGCGCTTGTGGATCCAGGTTTTGGGCCAGACCGCGTGCACCCGATGGATGCCGATGGCATCGGCGGTGCGCACGATGGCGGCCAGGTTGTGCGGTTTGTGGACCTCTTCCATGCAGACGGTCAGATCGAGCTGGCGCTGGGCCAGCATGTCGGTGATGCGCTTGAAGCGTTCAGGAGTCATATCGGTTTCTATGTCGTGAGGTGTGTACACGCATCGCTTGCATGCACAGGATCAAATCGGGCTGGCGGGGCCAGCCTGTCGTAAATTCGTTCGACGCGTTTCGCGGTCATGTCGGCTCTGCCGAAGCCGGGTTTGTCCACTCGCCAGGTTGAACGAGCGTGCCTGCGGCGGTGGGACAAGCTTGTCTCTTGAAAAGCAGCAGGCGGCTTGCGCCGCCTGTGGTCAGTTTTTCTGTCGGCTCACCTTGAGCACGTTCGGCATCACCCGGATCTTGCGCATGATGTTGGCAAGGTGGATCCGGCTCTTGGTGGTGATGAGCAGGGTGACCAGATAGACCCGGCCATCCTTCTCCTCGGTGCTGATGGCGTGAATGTTGGCGCCGGTGGCGGCAATCACGTTGGCCAGCTCCGCCAGGGCACCCTGGTGGTTGACGATCTCGATGCTGATGCCGGTGCGGAACTCCTGTTCCTGCTCCTTGTCCACTTCCCACTGTACCGGCAGGTACTTGTCCGGCTCCTTGCTGTAGCCCTTGATGTTGCGGCAGGCTTCCTGGTGGATCACCAGGCCCTTGCCCGGGCTGATGTGGGCGATGATGGCGTCCCCCGGGATTGGGCGACAGCAGTTGGCGAAGGTGACCAGCATGCCGTCGGCACCCTTGATCGGCATCTTCTTGCTGCTGGACTTGGGCTGTTCTTCCGGCGGCAGTTCATCCCCCAGCATGCGGCGCGCCACCATGACGCTCATGGCGTTGCCAAGACCCACGTCGGCCAGCAGGCCCTGCAGGTTCTCATGCTTGGTGTCGGCCAGCACCTGCTTGATGCGCGGCTCCGGGATGTCTTCGATGTTCTTGGCGCCGAGCGCATGGTTGAGCAGGCGGCGACCCAGCACCACCGACTCTTCGGTACGCAGGTTCTTGAGGAACTGGCGGATCTTGGAGCGGGCCTTGGTGGTCACCACAAAGTTGAGCCAGGCCGCGTTGGGGCGAGCCCCCGGCGCCGTGATGATCTCCACCGTCTGGCCGGAATGCAGCGGGCTGCTCAGCGGATAGGGGTGGCGGTCGACCCGCGAACCGACGCAGGCGTGGCCGATGTCGGTGTGCACCGTGTAGGCGAAGTCCACCGGGGTAGCGCCGGCGGGCAGCTCCATGATGCGCCCTTCCGGCGTGAACACGTAGATCTCGTCGGGGAAGAGGTCGGTCTTGACCCCCTCGATAAATTCAAAGGAGCTGCCGGCGCTCTGCTGCAGCTCGAGCAGGCTCTGCATCCAGCGTTGGGCGCGGATCTGGGCGGTGGTACCCGAACTGTCGCCATCCTGCTTGTAGGCCCAGTGGGCGGCGACGCCCTTGTCGGCCATCTGATCCATGAATTCGGTGCGGATCTGCACCTCCACCGGCACTCCGTGCGGCCCCACCAGGGAGGTGTGCAGCGACTGGTAGCCGTTGGTCTTGGGGATGGCGATGTAATCCTTGAAGCGGCCGGGGCGGGGCTTGTAGAGACTGTGCATCTGGCCCAGCACCCGGTAACAGGTATCTATGTCCTTCACCCTCACACGAAAGGCGTAGATATCCATTACCTCATGAAATTGCAGCTCTTTTTTCTCCATCTTGTTGTAGATGGAGAACAGGTTCTTCTCGCGGCCGCTGACCTGGGATTCGATGCCTGCCTCGCGCAGCCGGCCTTCAATCTCGCTCTGGATGGAGTCGATGATTTCGCGGCGATTGCCGCGGGCGCGGCGCACCGATTCGCGCAACACGCGCGAGCGCATGGGGTAGAGCGCCTCGAAGCCCAGCTCTTCCAGCTCGTTCTTCATGGTGTGAATACCGAGGCGGTTGGCGATGGGGGCGAAGATCTCGAGAGTTTCCCGGGCGATGCGGCGGCGCTTGTCCGGTCGCAGGGAGCCCAGGGTGCGCATGTTGTGGGTGCGGTCGGCCAGCTTGATCAGGATGACCCGGATATCCTGGGTCATGGCCATCACCATCTTGCGGAAGTTCTCGGCCTGGGCCTCCTTGCGATCGCGAAACTTCAGCTTGTCGAGCTTGGAGACGCCCGCTACCAGCTCGGCGACGGCATCGCCAAACAGTTCGGCCAGGTCGGCCTTGGTGACAGGGGTATCTTCGATGACGTCGTGCAGCACGGCGGCCATCAGGGTTTCATGATCGAGGCGCATGTCGCCAAGAATGCGGGCAACGGCAACCGGGTGGGTGATATAGGGCTCGCCGCTGGAACGCATCTGTCCCTGGTGAGCATCACGGGCCACCACATAGGCTTGCCTGAGCTTCTCCACCTGCTCGGGTGGCAGGTAGGAACTGGCTATTTCTTTAAGATTTTCAAATAAATACAAGACAGTCCCCGCAGCGGTGAAACGGCAATCCGTGGATATAGAGGGTATAGTCCTGAGTTTGCGAGGTTTTCGAGCGGTTGTAAATGGGGAGAGCAGTCGGCACCCGGGCGGGCGCCGACTATAGGAAATAACTGACTTAACCGCGGCCTTCGGCGATGGCAGCAACGGCAGCCAGCTCGGCGGCTTCCTGCTCTTGCTGCTCGTAACGGTCCTGGGTGTCCATCACCTGGTTGTTCACCAGACCCAGTTCGATCTCGCGCAGGGCGATCACGGTCGGCTTGTCGTTCTCTTCGTCAACCAGGGGATCTTTGCCTTGAACCGCGATTTGGCGGGCGCGGCGGGCGGCGACCAGCACCAGGTCAAAACGGTTACCTACCTGTTTTACAGCATCTTCTACAGTAACGCGTGCCATGCAGGACTCCAGTGTTTGGGCTTTCTCGGTTTAAAAAAGCGGTGTTTAAAAATGACGCAAAAGTTTACTTGTTTTTGGCCTATTCTGCTAGTAGCTGTTGCAGCAAGTTTTGTTGGGCCTGCTGCTGCTGGCGCAATTCCAGCCGTTGGCACTCGATGACGGCCCTCAGCTGGAACAGTGCCTGCTCAAAGTCTTCGTTGATGATGACATAGTCATACTCGTCATAGTGCACCATTTCGGCAATGGCTTTCTCCATCCGGCCCTTGATCACCTCGGCACTGTCCTGGCCGCGACCGATCAGGCGGCGCTCCAGCTCTTCGCGGCTGGGCGGCAGGATGAAGATGGACTTGGTCGGCATCTGGTCGCGGATCTGGCGGGCACCCTGCCAGTCGATGTCGAGGAACACGTCGATCCCCTGTGCCAGGCAGGCTTCGATGGCCGCGCGGGAGGTGCCGTAGTAGTTGCCGAACACCTCGGCCCACTCCAGAAAGTCGCCACGCTCGATCAGCGCCTTGAACTCTTCCACCTTGACGAAGTGGTAGTGCACCCCGTGCTCTTCACCGGGACGGGTGGCTCGGGTGGTGTGGGAAACCGACAGCTGCATCTTGCCTGCGCTGTTGTGCTGGGTCAGCAAGGCGTTGAGCAGGCTGGATTTACCCGCTCCGCTCGGGGAGGAGATGATATAGAGAGTGCCTTGTTGCGCCATGTCTGTACCTTTAAGCGAGACCGTGTTTTGGTTGTAGCAGAGGCCGCCGTCTTGTGCCCGAAAGGGAGACAGCCAAATCCGAAACGCGGAAAATTCTTGAATTAAGAGGGATGTAAAGGCGGCGAATTTTAACAGAAGGTAGCGGATAAAAAAACGGCCGGAATCATATTCCAGCCGATCAAAGTATTCGTAGCTTGCTGCGGGAGCGTCACCCACATCAGCCGCCATTCTGCCTGCCGCCGTGCGGGTGGGCCAGCAGATTATCCCTGCTTCACTGCTCGGAAATTCCGAGTTGCTGTCCGGCGGGCAACTGGCGATCGGCGCAGAGCCGGTCGAAGGCGGCGATGACCCGCTCGCGGGTTATCTTGCTCATGGCGTCCGGATCCTTGAGGCGGGTGCGCCAGCCGAGCTCGGCCAGCGGCTTGCCGGTCTCCTGCTCGACCAGCTCCTGATAGACGCTGACCGCGTAGTCGCGGCACAGATAGGGGCCGGTCCGGTCCGGGTTGTGGTGGGCATAGAGACCGAGCACCGGCGTGCCCACCAGGGTCGCCATGTGGGTGGGGCCGGTATCGGGGGCCAGCACCAGGCTGGCTTCCTTGATCAGCGCCAGCAACTGCTTGAGGTTGGTCTGCCCCACCAGATCCACCGGCTTGCTGTGGCTCAGCCGTTGAATGTCGGCGGCCAGATCCCGCTCCAGTTTGGCCGGCCCGCCGCACAGATAGACCTGAAAACCCTTGTCTGCGGCGTGATCCGCCAGCGCGGCATAGCCGGCGGCAGTCCAGTTCTTGAACGCCTTGCTGGCGGCGGCGCAGATGAGCAGGGTCGGCTTGCCGTCAATCTTCTCTTTCGCCCAGGCCTGGTGCTCGGTGCTGATGGGCAGTTGCCAGTCCGGGGTCAGATCCTGGATGCCGAGCTCTTTGGCGAAGGCGAGAAAGCCGTCCAGCACGTGGGGCGAGGCGGGGGATGGCACCTTGTGGTTGGTGAACAGCCACTGGCCGTCGCTGGCCCGTTCCCGGTCGAAACCCAGTTTGACCTTGGCCCGGATGCCGAGGGTGGCGATGCTGGCCCGCATGGCCGCCTGCAGGTGCAGCAGGGCATCGAATTGGCGCCCCTTGAGGGTCTGCCAAAGCTCGCGGTAGCCGCGCCAGCCCTTGCTCTTGTCGAAGGCGATCACTTCGACCCCGGGCAAATCGGCAAAAAGCGTCGCTTCAATCTTGCCGGTGATCCAGGTGATGCGGGTCGTCGGCCAGGCCCGCTGGATGACGCGCACCAGCGCCAGCGCGTGGCAGCAGTCGCCGATGGCGGAGAGCCGCAGGATACAGATGGAGGAGGGCGGCGTTTGGAACAGCGGCATGATGTGGCGCAATGGTGGCAAAATGGATGGATGGCATTATGCAAACTCCCCCGTGGATTGTAAAATTGCGCACGACCGGCAGCCGGTGCTCCTGACAGGGCCCGTGTTGCCGTTGCCTGCCCTTGCCTTGTGTAGCCATGACTGACCGACCGGAATCGCCAAAAATGCAAATTCAGACCGAACACAACCAGATCTGCTGGTACGCCGAAGGGGCGTTTCGCGACCCTTCTCCCGAGCTGTTTGATCCGGCCTGGTGGCAGACACATCGCCAGGTGGTGGGGTCTTCCATCGGCCGCGGAGTGACCTGGTTCGTCAAGGATGAATCCCGCCACCTGGTGCTGCGTCACTACTATCGCGGTGGCATGGTGGGCAAGGTGGTGCGGGATCGCTTCTGGTTCGAAGGGGTCGAATCGAGCCGGGCCATGGCCGAATACACGCTGCTGGCCAAGTTGAGCGCCCAGGGGTTGCCGGTGCCGCGTCCGTTTGCCGCCCGGATGGCCAAGCAGGGCCCCTTCTATCGCGCCGACATCCTGATCGAGCGCATCCGCGGCGCCAAGGATCTGGTGGCCCTGCTCAAGCAGGGGCCGATTGCCGGCGAGGTGTGGCACAAGGTGGGCCAGACGGTGCGCCGGTTGCACGACGCCGGGGTCTATCACGCCGATCTCAACAGCCACAACCTGTTGCTCGACAAGGAGGGCAAGGTGTGGGTGATCGACTTCGACAAGGGGGCCATCCGCTCTCCCGGCAACTGGCAGCAGGCCAACCTGGAACGGTTGCTGCGCTCCTTCAACAAGGAGTCCCAGTTGCATACCAGTTTTCACTTCGTACCGGAGAACTGGCAGGCCCTGATGAACGGCTATCAAGGAAAAGCGAGCTGACCCTGTTGCTCGGCGCGAGAGCCAATGTTACTTATTGAGAAGGTCTTCAGATTCGGTGTCGAGGCGCTCGATGGACATGCTCAAGGCTCCCCTCAGGGAGGCAATTACCCGGTTTGATCTGGCGCTGATGGCGGATGCCATTTCCTTGCTGGAGGCAGGGCTCTGGAGCTGGAGCCCGCAGCAGGGCGTGCAGCGGGATCTCTCCTGTCTGCGGCTGCTGGGATTGAACGAAGCCGGTCTGGACGATCTCGGCTGGCTGGAGCGGGTGCACCCCGACGACGTGGGGAGCCTGCAGGAGGCGCTGACCGCCTGCCAGAGCGGGCGGGTGGCCCAGATCCGGCTCGAATACCGCATCCTGCATCACGACGGCCATTATGTCCGGCTGGAGGAGCGGGCCCGGCGCGATGTTCACGGCCAGGTGCTGGGGGTGGTACGTCTGCTCGACTCACAGACACTGCTGGTGGAAGAGCGGCATGGCACCGATCCCCTTACCGGGCTGGAGAGCCGCAGCCACTTCGAGCTGTTGCTCGATGAGCGGCTGGCCAGCGAGAGCGGCAGCTTCAGCCTGCTGCAATTCAGCGTCGACCACAGGGCCAAGATCCAGCAGCTGTTTGGCGAGGTGGCCTGCGATGCCATGCTGGCCAAGCTGGCCCGCATCGTGCGTCACGAGCTGCGGCGGGAAGACCCCTTCGCCCGCTGGGATGAAGATGGCTTCATCCTGATGCTCTCCCAGACCGATCGGCTGAGCGGCCTCGAGATTGCCGAGCGGTTGCGGCTGGAGATCGCCGATGCCAGCCTGCTGCCGCAGCGACCGGTGACCGTCAGCATCGGCCTGGTGCAGAGCCAGGCCGGCGAGCAGATCGATCACCTGCTGGCCCGGCTGGCCACTTGCCACGGCCAGGCCAGACGGGAGCACAACACCGTCGTTGGCTGATTTTTAGTCAGCGCTCACTTACCCCATGACGCTGGCATACCCAGAGGGAGGCCAGCATCAGCAGGCCGCCCAGGGTGAGCCTGAGCAGGTCGGTATCCTTGCCCCACAGCAGCAGATTGACCAGCAGACCCGCCGGGATCAGGGCGTTGTTCATGATGGCCAGCACACCGCTGCTGACCTGGGTCGCTCCCTTGTTCCACAGGAAGTAACCAAGCCCGGAAGCGCCAATCCCCAGCCACAGCAGAATGCCCCACTGCAGGGTACTGGTGGGGTATTGCGGCGTGCCCAGCAGCCACCAGGCGGGCAGGGCCACGGCCAGGGCGCCCAGATAGAAGCAACCGAACACGGCGAGCTGTGGGGGTTGTTCCTTCTCCCGCGCCAGCAATACCTTGTAGCCGACCTGACCGATGGCGAAGCAAATGTTGGCACCCTGCACCACCAGGAAGCCCAGCACGTAGCTTTCGGTCAGCCCATCGAAGCGGATGACGGCCGCCCCCAGCACCGCCAGCAGGGCTCCCCACAGATAGGTGGGCTTGAAGCGCCGCTCCAGCAGGTCATGGATCAGGGTGACGTAGATGGGGGTGAAGATGGTGAACACCAGCACTTCCGGCACCGTCAGCAGCAGGAAGGAGTGGTAATAGAACAGGTACATGATGCCGAGCTGGGTAGCGCCGAGGGCCATCAGCTTGGCCACCAGGTCGGGGCGCAACCAGCGCCGTCTGAGAAAGGGCAGAAACACCAGGCTGGCGAGCACGATGCGGGTCAGTACCGAGAAGTAGGCATCCACCTGACCGGCGAGGTAGACCCCGATCAGGCTGAAGGAGAATGACCAGAGCAGGGTAACCCCTATCAAGTAGTTCATGTGGTTGATTTGTCGTCAGTTGTCAATTTTGAAGGGGGCTATGATGGCCGAGATGGAAGCCTTGATCCAGCGTTTATGGCGCCAGTTGCCACAGATCGGAGCATTTGCCTTTACCGCGAGCAACGGGGAAGGCTCCGCCACTGACTGGTGCGGCAGCGGCGAGGGGGAAGTGACGGTGACCGATCATCAGGGGGGCTGGCTGTTTGCCGAGCAGGGCCGCTACACCACGCCCCATGGCCGGGTGCTGACCATGCACAACCGCTTCTGGTGGCAGCGCAGCGAGCGGGGGATCCGGCTCTCCCATCTGCGCTACGAGCAGCCGGTGGTACTGTTCGAGCTGCTGCCGCAGGGGGATGGTCGCTGGCTCACCGCCGAGCCCCACCTGTGCGGTCAGGATCACTACAGCGCCGAGCTGACGCCGACCGGGGACGACTTTCTGCTCGGCTGGCAGATCACCGGCCCGCGCAAGAACGAGCGACTCAGTTATCGCTATCGGGTGTGACGGGCGGCAGGACGGGGCAAGGCAGGCATAAAAAAACCGGCGCAGAGCGCCGGTAGAAGGGACAAATCGGAGGTTTTTTTGAAAAACGGTCCCAAAAACAGGAGAGATACACTCTCGTCACACATTCAGAGACGGATGTCAGGCACTCAGCGCATAGCTCAGCATGGCTTGCAGCTTGCTGTCGAAGAACCAGGGCAGCAGCACCATCAACAGTCCGAGCAGACCCATCAGCCGCTGGCGATACTGCCAGCCGGCGATCACCACCAGGCCGCCGCAGAGCGTGGTCAGGATGCCTGACATAGGGCAGCCTCCCGCTGGACGCGGCGCTGCTGAGCCCACTGGTTGAGGGCGACCGAGCCCAGGATCAGGGCCAGTGCCACGCCGGTGGTGGACTGGATCTGCTCGCCGAGGAACAGGGCACCCAGCATGACGCCGAACAGCGGCACCAGGTAGTTGCTGAAGGAGGCGAAGGTCGGGCCCGCCTTCTGGATCAGCGCCATGTAGAGGAAGTAGACCAGACCGGTACAGAACACCCCGAGCACCGCGACGGCGCCGATGGCATGCTGGCTCGGCATGGTGAGCGCACTCAGATCGGTGACGAACGGCGCGGCCAGCAGCAGCTGGATGGCCGAAGAGATCAGGATGTTGCGTGCCACGACCACCGGGTGGTCCTTGGCGAAGCGCTTGATCATCAGCAGGCCGATGGCGAAGCAGCTGGCCCCGAACAGGATGGCCATGGCGCCGAGCAGGCCGGCATTCATGCCGCTGGCCAGTTTCGGCCAGAACAGCACCAGCACGCCGACGAAGCCGATGATTACGGAGACGAGACCGCCCTTGGTGATTTTTTCACCGGAAACCAACAAGGGTGCCATCAGGATGGTGACAAACGGGATACAACCCATTACCACGGCGGCGATGGCGCTATCCACATACTGTTGGCCCCAGGCCACCATGATGAAGGGCAGGGTGGCATCGAGCAGGGCGATCAGCATATAGGTACGCCACGGGGTGTGCTCGCTCTTGAGACGCATGAACAGGCAGAGCAGACCCAGGGTCAGGCTGCCACACAAGGCGCGACCCGCTGCCACCATGATGGGGGGCAATTCGGTCACGGCCTGATGCATGAAAATGAACTGGGAGCCCCACAACAGGCCAATCGCCAGCAACAACAGATAGCTACGCATTTTAATCTCCGATGTAATTCGCCTGCGCATTCTATGCAATCTGCTACTATGCCAAAAATGAATTGTCGTCATTCAACCATGGCCAATATCGATGGAACTGCCCCTTTCCCGCCTCGACCTCAACTTGCTCACCGTGTTCGACATGCTGATGCAGGAGCGCAACGTCACTCGTGCCGCCGAGCGGCTGCACCTCTCCCAGTCCACCGTCAGCCATGCGCTGGGGCGGCTGCGAACGGCGCTGGATGACCCCCTGTTCGTGATGAGCCGGCGCGAGATGATGCCGACCGAGCGCGCCAAGGCGCTGGCCGGCCCGGTGCGCCAGGCGCTGGCCATGCTGGAGCAGGGGTTGCGGCAGGCGAAGGGGTTCGACCCCGCCAGTGCGCGGCGGATCTTTCGCATCGCCACTCCGGGCTCGGTGGAACACGGCCTGGTGCCGGCGCTGGTGGAGCGGCTGCACCGGCATGCCCCGCACTGCCGGTTGGAGGTGTGCGAACTGGCGGACAGCGATTACGAGCGGGAGCTGGAGAAGGGGGAGCTGGATCTGGTGATCGGCTTCGCTGATGCCAATCACCTCTCGCCCCGGCTGTGGCGCGAACCCTGGTTCAACAACCCGCTGGTCTGTCTGTCGCCCCTTGGCAGCGAGCTGCCGGACGTGCTGGGGCCGGACGATCTGGTCAGCCGGCCCCACATCCACACCTCCAGCTGGGGCCACAGTCAGGCCATGGTGGATCTCTGGCTGGCCCGCTTCGGGGTGGAGCGTGAACTGGGTGTCCGATTACCGAGCTTTATGGCGGTGCCGCCGCTGATGGCGACCGGCCGGTATCTGGTGGTGGTGCCCGAGATGATCGGGCGCCACTTCTGCCGCTACTACCCGTTGCGGCTGCACCAGCTGGACCCCGACATCCCCATCGTCTACCTGATGGCGGGCCACCCGCTCACCGCCCATGACGAGGCGATCGGCTGGTTCAAGGGGTTGTTGCACCGGCTGGCGTTCGAACGCTACGGCGCGGATGCGCTCGGCAGCCCGGCGCAGCGCGGGGCGGATCAGTTCAATCCGGCGAAGTAGTCGAGCCCCATCGCCCCCTTCACCTCGGCCAGCACCTCGTCGGTCAGGGCGCGCGCCTGCTCGGTGCCCTGCTGCAACAGGCGCAGCAGCTGGCGCTTGTCGGCGATGGCCGCCTCGCGCCGTTCCCGCATCGGGGCGAGCAGGGTCTGCAGGCAGTCGTTCAGCACCTGCTTGCAACGCATGTCCCCCAGTCCGCCGCGCTGGTAGTGGGCCTTCATCTCGGCCACCAGTGCCTTGTCGGGGTGGAAGGCATCCAGATAGGCGAACACAGTATTACCCTCCACCTGACCCGGATCGCTCACCTTGAGGTGGTTGGGGTCGGTATACATGGCGAACACCGCCTGCTTGATCTCGTCGCTCGACATGCCGAGCTCTATGGTGTTGCCGAGGGACTTGGACATCTTGGCCTTGCCGTCGATGCCGGGCAGACGACCGGTGTCGCTCAGAATGGGCTGGCACTCGGTCAGCACCTCTTTGCCCACCAGGGTGTTGAAGCGGCGTACTATCTCGTTGGTCTGCTCCAGCATCGGCAGCTGATCCTCGCCCACCGGCACATGGGTGGCGCGAAAGGCGGTGATGTCGGCGGCCTGGCTGACCGGGTAGATCAGGAAGCCGGCAGGCAGGCTGCGCTCGAACCCTTTCTGCTGGATCTCCGCCTTGACGGTTGGGTTGCGCTCCAGCCGGGCGACGCTGACTAGGTTGAGGTAATAGGTCGTCAGCTCGGCGAGGGCGGGCAGGGCGCTCTGCAGACAGAAGGTGGTCTTGGCCGGGTCGAGGCCGGCGGCCAGGTAGTCAGCCATCACCTCCAGCACGTGGTCGGTCACCTTGGCCGGGTTGTGACCGTTGTCGGTCAGCGCCTGCAGATCGGCGATCATCACGAATTGACGGTAGTGGTGCTGGGCTTCGACGCGTTGGCGCAGGGAGCCGACATAGTGGCCGATGTGCAGTTTGCCGGTGGGACGGTCGCCGGTCAGGATAACGGGGTTGTGCATGTCACTCTCTCCAGTTGGGTGAGCCGGGAGGCGACAAAGGGATGAAAACAATGACCGCCTCTCGGCGGTCACGGTGTTTTCTTTGGGAAATTTTACATAGAAAAGCAGTGCCGCCTGTTTAAGAGCAGCACCACCAGTAGTTGTGATTGAATGAGGTCATATTCATGGCAAATCAAACTACGCCTGTTTGATCACTTCTGCAAGGGGACGACCAGCAGATCGCAGGGCACGGTATTCATCAGCTGGCGTGCGCTCGAAGTGAGCAGACTCCAGAAGCTCTGGCGATGGCCGCACACCAGCAGATCGATCTGATAATCCCTGACCGCCTGGTTGACCCGCTCGCTCAAATCACCACAGATCACCAGCTTCTTCTCGATGGGGTAGTCCACCGAGGCCAGGAAGGCTTCCAGCTTCTCTTTCGCTTCGGCGATCACCTGATCCTGCACGTTGTCGATGTCGATGTCGATCATCTCGGTGTAGAGATCCTTGAGGTCCACATCGACATGGATCACCGACAGCTTGGCGCCGTTGGAGCGAGCCCGGTCGACCGCTTTCTCGATCACCTTGCGGTTGTCTTCCGACAGGTCGATCGCGGCCAGTATGTGTTTGTAATAGGTTCCATTCATGGGAGTTCTCCTCACTGATCCTGAGTCCACTATACCAATGTCTGCTGAAACTAAAATGGTGTCCCCGGCACAGTTTTGGGATTTAAACGAGTTTCTTATGGAGCTTGTCGCCGACGACAGCCAATAAACTGGCTATAAATCGAACAGGAGTTTGAGGCAGGTCACATCCGCCGGCTTGCCCGCGGCCGGTGACAGGCATAGGATGTGCCCGTGCTTCGCAATGAACACAAAACAACAAAAAGCATCTGAATACCGCTTTGGGGAGCCTCGCGCTCCCTTTTGTTTTTCTGCCGCCTTCTCGCCGATATTCCGCCCGACATCAAGGTAATCCCGCCTCGCTTGGTTATGCTGTAGCCAGTTCCTTTGGCAGACCGTCGCCGGCCAGTTAACACCGGATCCCGGTTGGATACGGGTCGGTCTGCACTGTCATTTTGCGTATCGTATTGATTCCTTGGAGACTCCTTGATGATCATTCACCCACAGATCCAGGGCTGCGTCGCCCGCAACTGTCATCCCATCGGCTGCCGTGCCGCCGTGCTGCAGCAGATCGAGCGGATCCGGGCGGCGGGCCCGTTCAACGGGCCGAAACGGGTGCTGGTGCTGGGCGCTTCGTCCGGCTTCGGGCTGGCGTCGCGCATTGCCCTGACCTTCGGAGCCGGGGCCGACACCGTCGGCGTGTCGTTCGAGCGGGGCCCCTCCGACAAGGGGCCGGGCAGCGCCGGCTGGTACAACAACATCTGGTTTCGCAAGGAGGCGGAGCAGGCCGGCCGCATCGCCATCAATCTGCTCGGGGATGCCTTCTCCACCGGGATGCGTCAGCAGGCCATCGACACCATCCGCCAGCAGCTGGGGCAGGTGGATCTGGTGATCTACTCGCTGGCGAGCGGCATCCGGGTGTTGCCTGACGGCACTCAGGTGCGCTCTGTGCTCAAGACCACCGGCCAGCCATTCAGCGGCTGGGGGCTGGATCTGGAACAGGACACCCTGGTGCAGCAGTCGCTGGATCCGGCCACCCCGGAGGAGATCCGCGGCACCGTCAGCGTGATGGGCGGCGAGGATTGGCAGCTCTGGTTGCAGGCGCTGCAGCAGGCGGATTGTCTCGCGCCCGGCGCCCAGACGGTGGCCTACTCCTATATCGGCCCCGAATCGACCTACCCCCTCTATCGGGACGGCACCATCGGTTATGCCAAGGAGCATCTGCACGCCACCGCCGAGACCATCAACCTGCAGCTGGCGCAGATTGGCGGCCACGCCTGGGTGTCGGTCTGCAAGGCGCTGGTGACCAAGGCGAGCGCCTATATTCCGGTGCTGCCGGTCTATCTGGGTCTGCTGATGGGGGTGATGAAGGAGCGCGGCGTGCACGAGGGCTGCATCGAGCAGATGCAGCGGCTGTTCGCCACCAAGATGTACGGCCCGCAAGGGGTGGTGGCCGACGGCAACCGGCTGATCCGGATGGATGACCACGAACTCGACCCGGCCATTCAGGCCGCCGTCTCGGCGCTCTGGTCCAAGGTGACGCCGGACAACTTCCACGCGCTGGGGGATTTTGCCGGGCTGCGCCAGGACTTCATGCAGCTCAACGGCTTCGAGCTGCCGGGCGTCGACTACGGCGCACCGGTGGATCTGGCCTCACTGACCGAGCTGCTGCCCTGAGCCAGGGGGCTGAGGGTCAGGCCACGCTGCTGGCCAGGGTCTCCGGCTGCTTCGGGTTGCTCGGCTCCGCGGCCAGGATGGTCTGGTTGCGGCCCTGGCGCTTGGCCTGATACATGGCCATGTCGGCTCGGTGGATGAGCTGACCCAGCTCGTCGTCGGCGGCCGAGCGACCGGCTACCCCTATACTGATGGTCATGCGGGGTGTGTCGATCTGGCCGATGCGCAGGCGCAGTTGCTCTGCCAGATACCAGCAATCCGCCGCCGGCAGCGGCACCGCTACCAGAAACTCCTCGCCGCCCCAGCGCCCGACCAGTTGCAGGTCGGGTGCCCAGGATCTCAGTTCCCGCGCCAGCCGCTGAATGGCCCTGTCTCCCGCCTGATGGCCGTGACGGTCGTTGATCTGCTTGAAGTGATCGATGTCGATGATCAGCAGGGTGAGCGGGCCCTCTTGTTGCCACTGGGTGGCCAGCCGTTCCAGCAGGGCGCGGCGATTGGGCAGTTCGGTCAGCTGATCGAAGGTGGCCAGTTTGTAGAGGTGGCGCGAGCTGCGGTGCAGCCGGTGGGTGGTGACGCCCAGCAGCAGCAGGGCACTGGCCAGCAGGCCGACCAGCGCCAGCTGGTAGTGGCGGGCACTCTGCTGATGCAGCAGTTGCTGGCGCTTGTTTTCGTTCTCCTGTTGCAGCACCCGGTTGCTGGCCTCGCTGCGGGCCAGATCCATCTCGGCCTGGAAGGCGGCGGCATGCTGGCTCAGGGTCTGGTTAAAGTGCTGCTTGTAGTCGTTCACATATTCATTGAGCGCCTGATAGGCCTCGGGGTAGCGCCCCTGATCCGCCAGCAGACTGGCCTGCAAGGCCTTGCTGCCGGCACCGGCAGGCCCCTGGCTGGTCAGCAGTTGCAGCGCCAGCTGCTTCTCGCCGCTGCCCTGCAGCGCCCTGGCTCGGGTCTCCAGCAGACGCACCCCGGCTTCCGGGTAGCCCAGTTGTTGATAAAGTGCCTGCGCCTCGTCCAGGGCGCGCAGGGAGCCGGCCCAGTCGCGCTCGGCATTGAGCGCCATGGCCTGATAGCCGAGGATGATGGCACGGTAGTCCGGCGCCAGCGCCGGGTTGGCCAGCAGATTGTCCAGCAGCCGTCTGGCCTGGGCGGGGCGCTCGGTATCGATATAGAGCCGCGCCATGTTGGCCCGGATGATGATCTGGCTGTTGGGCTCGTCCAGCTGCACCATGCGCTGTAGCGCCTCCAGATAATAACTTTCGGCCTCCCGCGCCAGATTGAGGTCGGCGTAGAGGTTGCCAAGGGTCATCAGCAGGCGGGCGCACTGCAGGCTGGCGATGGTGGAGTTTGGTATCGTCTGCTTGAGGCGAAAGGCGGTCTTGAGCTCGGCGATCGCCGCACTGAGCTGCTGGGTGCGATAGAGCGCGAGCCCGTTGAGGGCGTGCCACTCCGAGGTCTGCTGCGGATGGCCGGCGACGGCGGGTTTGAGCTGCTCCAGCAGGGTGAGCGCCTGATCCGGCGCTTCGGTATCCAGGGTGAGGGCGATCTGCTGCAAGCGGAAGTCGAGCAGGCGCTGGGTCTCCTGCTGGGCACTGGCCAGCCCGCGGGCACGGGCGTTGTCGAGCAGGGCTTGCGGATAGTGCCCCAGTGCGGCCTGGGCCAGGGCTCTGGCGTAAAACTGCTCCATGTCCTGCTGCGGGTTGGCGTCGAGGCGTTGCAGATAGCCGACCGGATCGCGCGCCGCCTGCAGTTCAGCCTCTTTCAGCAAGGAGGGAGTGGCCTGCAGCTGGGTCATCCAGAGCAGCGCCAGTGCCATTATGAATCTCATTGAATCCTTTCCCCGACCACTGGCGCCATCATAATGGCTGAATCCACCTACACCATGTTTCTTTGCTTCTCTATAACCGTATGGGGGATAGGATGAGGCGAAAAGCTGTCACAACTGAGAGCTTGGGCAGCGGTATCTGGTTGCTTCATAACGAAACTGTGGCGACAATCGTGACCAAATCACAGTGGAGAATCATCATGTTGGCCAAAGCCATGATCGAGAAGTTGAACGAGCAGATTAATCTTGAATTCTATTCCTCCAACCTCTACCTGCAGATGAGCGCCTGGTGCGAGGACAAGGGCTTCGAGGGGGCGGCCAACTTCCTGCGCCAGCACGCCGTCGAGGAGCGTCAGCACATGGAGCGCCTGTTCACCTACGTGAGCGAGACCGGTGCCATGCCGCTGTTGGGTGCCATCGATGCTCCTCCCCACGAGTTCAAGTCGCTGGGTGACATCTTCCGCACCACCCTCGAGCACGAGTACCACATCACCAAGTGCATCAACGGTCTGGCCCACGTGGCGTTCACCACTCAGGACTACTCCACCTTCAACTTCCTGCAGTGGTACGTGGCTGAGCAGCACGAAGAGGAGAAGTTGTTCAAGAGCATCGTCGACCGCCTGTCGCTGGTGGGTGAAGACGGCAAGGGCCTCTACTTCATCGACAAGGAGCTGGCCGAGCTGGCCAAGGGCGCCCCTGCCAGCATCATGGATGGCAACGCCTGATAGTCGTGGACACTTAGTGTTCAGCCAGTACAATGACGGCCCCTCTTAACAGGGGCCGTTTTCTATTGTTGCAGCCATGAAACCGCGTTGCTGGTTGCTGCCGGATACAATGACGGTCTTCGTATAAAGGGGTCGTTTTTCTTTGGATGAGTGAGTGATGATGAAGCAGTTTGATGTGGTGGTGATCGGTGCCGGGGCGGCCGGATTGATGTGTGCGGCCCAGGCCGGTTATCGGGGCCGCTCCGTGCTGGTGCTCGACAACGCCAAGAAGCCGGGCCGCAAGATCCTCATCAGTGGCGGCGGTCGCTGCAACTTCACCAATCATCAGGCTGGTCCTCATGCCTTCCTGTCGGCCAACCCCCACTTCTGCAAATCGGCGCTGGCGCGCTACACCCAGCAGGATTTCATCGATCTGGTGGACCGGCATGGACTGAGCTATCACGAGAAGACCCTGGGCCAGCTGTTCTGTGACGAGAGTGCCAAGGAGATCGTCGACATCCTGCTGACCGAGTGCGACTGGGCCGGCGTGGCCCTGCAGTTCCAGACCGAGATCCTCACCGTCAGCAAGAGTGACGAGGGTTTCGTGCTGACCACCAGTCAGGGGGAGATCAGCTGCCACTCGCTGGTGGTGGCCACCGGCGGCCTCTCCATGCCGAAACTCGGCGCCACCCCCTACGGCTTCAAGCTGGCGGAGCAGTTCGGCCTCAAGGTGTTGCCGACCCGCGCCGGGTTGGTGCCCTTTACCCTGCATCAGGCCGAGAAAGAGGCCTTCGCCGATCTGGCCGGGGTCAGCCTGCCGGTAGCGGTGACCGCCGAGGATGGTACCTGTTTCAAGGAGGCCATGCTGTTCACCCATCGCGGCCTCTCGGGCCCCGCCATCCTGCAGATCTCCTCCTTCTGGCTGGCGGGGGAGAAGATCCACATCAACCTGCTGCCGGAGCTCGACATCGCCGCCACCCTCAGGGCGTGGGCCCAGGCCCATCCGGCGCAGGAGCTGAAAACCGTGCTGGGGCGCGAGCTGCCCAAGCGCTTCGTCGACAAGCTGGTGGAGCTGGGCCAGCTGATCAGCAAGCCGATGCGCCAGTACAACGAGCGGGAGCTGGAGGCGGTAGCCACCCTGCTGGGGGATTGGCAGATCCTGCCCAACGGCACCGAGGGTTATCGCACCGCCGAAGTGACCCTGGGGGGGTGGATACCAACGAGCTCTCCTCCAAGACCATGGAGGCGCGCAAGGTGGCCGGTCTCTACTTCATCGGCGAGGTGGTGGACGTGACTGGCTGGCTCGGTGGCTACAACTTCCAGTGGGCCTGGTCTTCCGGTTGGGTAGCCGGCCAGTACTGCTGATGGAGGCTGCTTCTATATCGTCGATGAGCGCGATAGCGGCCTTTGGGGGGCAACTTCCAGTGGGGCTGTAGCCCTGGCGGCTGGGTGGCTGGCCAGTACTGCTGACCTACCCTTGCCCTCATCAATTTCAGACGCGGCCGCTTCGGCCGCGTTTTTTTATGGGTGGCATCCCTCGCGGGGTGGCCCGTTATCCCTTTCTAAGGGTTGGCAAGAACGCGGTCAGCAAGCCGATGAGCGGCAGGTAGGCGCAGACCCGGTACACGGTTTCGATGCTGGTGGCATCGGCGAGCTGGCCGAGCAGAGCAGCCCCTATGCCCCCCATGCCGAAAGCGAAGCCGAAGAACAGGCCTGAGATGGTGCCGACCTTGCCGGGAACCAGCTCCTGGGCGTAGACCAGGATGGCAGAGAAGGCCGAGGCCAGGATCAGGCCGATGATGACCGAGAGCACCGAGGTCCAGAACAGGTCGACATGGGGCAGCAGCAGGGTGAAGGGGGCGACGCCGAGGATGGAGATCCAGATCACCCGCTTGCGGCCGATGCGATCGCCAATTGGCCCGCCGAGCACGGTACCCGCCGCGACGGCAAACAGGAAGGCGAACAGATAGAGCTGGGCGCTGTCGAGCGACAGACTGAACTTGTCCATCAGATAGAAGGTGTAATAGCTGCTCAGGCTGGCCATGTAGAAGAATTTGGAGAACATCAGCAGGCCGAGGATGACCAGCGACCAGCCTATCTGGCGGCGGCTCAGACCGTGACCGAGGTGCGCCTTCATCCGTTTATGGAAGTTGGCGGCGTGGTGGCTGGACCAGCGCCCGACCAGGCTGAGCACGATGACGCCGACCAGGGCGAACAGCGAGAACCAGGCCGCGCTGCCCTGGCCCTGCGGCACTATGATCAGTGCGGCAAGCAGCGGGCCTATGGCCGACCCCAGGTTGCCGCCGATCTGGAACAGGGACTGTGCTAGGCCAGGCTGGCTACCGGCCGCCATGCGGGCGACCCGGGAAGATTCCGGATGGAACACCGACGAGCCGATGCCGATCAGCATGGCAGACAGCAGCACGGCGCCAAAGCTGGCCGCCTGCGACAACGACAGCAAGCCGATCATCGTAAAGCCCATGCCGAACGGCAATGAATAGGGCATGGGCCGGCGGTCGGTGTAGAGGCCGATCAGCGGCTGCAACAGCGAGCCGGTAAACTGGTAGGTGAGGGTGATGAGGCCGATCTGGGCGAACGACAGGTTGAGGCCGAGCTTGAGCAGCGGATAGATGGCCAGCAACACCGACTGCATCATGTCGTTCAACAGGTGCGAGAAGCTGATGGCGGCGATCACCGGATAGCTGGTGCGATTCAAGGTGTCGTGCGCGGCAGCGGCGGCGAGTGGCTGATCGGTACTGAGGCTCTTTTCCATGAGGGCGGGTTCTGTGAGTCTGGGTATGGCTTAACATGCCTGATCCCGACGCGTCTGGACACCACAAAGTGGTGAGTGCGGGGATGGGTTGCCCAGAGACGAGCGGATCATTGCTCGGTGCTTGTGCTCGGCGGGCGGAGGATTAGTATAGAAACCTCGTCGTCGCATTATGTGGGTCGCTACCCGCCATGGAGGGATCATGTTTGAGAGCCTGGGAGTCATCAATGTCTGGACCTATCTGGTGGGGCTCTTCTTCATCATCATAGCGCCGGGGCCCAACTCGATTTATGTGCTGCGTACCGGGGCGAGCCGCGGCATCGGCCCGGGCTACCAGGCGGCCCTCGGGGTCTTCGTCGGCGATGCCATCCTGATCTTTTGCGCCTATCTGGGCATCGCCTCCCTCATTCGCACCACCCCCTTGCTGTTCACCCTGGTGCGCTATCTCGGCGCCCTCTATCTGCTCTACTTGGGGGTGAAGATCTTGCACGCCAACTTTATCGCCAGGCGGGAAGGGCAGGCGCCCTTGGTCGAGCACGGCGAGCGCTACTTCTCCAAGGCGCTCACCTTAAGCCTCACCAACCCCAAGGCGATCCTGTTCTATGTCTCCTTCTTCGTGCAGTTTGTCGACTTCAACTACGCCCATACCTGGGTCTCCTACCTGGTGCTGGCGAGCATGCTGGAGGCCATGAGCTTCGTCTATCTGACCCTGCTGATCTTCGGCGGCACCCTGATGGCGCGCTTCTTTGCGCGCAAGGTACGCCTCGCCAGACTTGGCAACGGTCTCATCGGCCTGTTCTTCATGGGTTTTGCCGCCCGGCTGGCCACGTTGTCATCCTGATGGTCGGGTCATTGCCCAATCCCGGTCGCCCGCTCGCGAGCGGCTAGTCAGGCCAGCAATCCTTGCCAACCCGGATGAACCGTGATCGGTAGACGATGAGCTTCTGGTTGCCTACTTGGCCGATCCCGGGGTTCTGGTAGGTTTCACCGGGCAGCAGGTATTTGCTGTCGGCCTCGCTGTCCGCCTGCTGACACCCTCGTTTCACCATGAATTCGAAGTAGGTGTTGCCGGTATTGGTAATGCTGCTCCTTGCCGGGTCCAGCTGGTATTGAAAATGCACCTGGCGCGGGCGCACCACCAGAGTCGATTGCAGCGCCAGTTTCATCTCCAACGCGCCACGGCGCCTGGCCTGGCCACTTTCATCAAACTGGGCCGCCGGTGACTCGGTGAAGGTGATGCGATAGTAACGTTCCTGCCCATCCGCTGGTCCCTTGTAGTAGAACTTGACGTTCTGCATGCGCTTGGCGTGCAGGGTGAAGCGCTTGGGGGCGAACAGCAGCTCGCCGGGCACTGTCGGAACGCTTGTCCCCGTGGCCGTGGGATTGCTGATTTTTTCCATCTGCACTTCGTACACCTTGGGCGAGTCGCTGGTGTTGGTGACGGTCCGGGCGATGAACTCCTCGTTCGGTGCCATGGCAAGCGTCATGGCGCCTATGTCGATGGCCATGGTCTGTGGGGTCAGCGTGCTGGCCAGCAAGAGCCAGAGAATGCGATACATGTCATTTTTCATGGTCAGCGCCAGGTCCCTTTGATGGTAATGGTTCCGCTTTGCTGTACTTCTCCTTCCCACAAATCGTTGCCAATCGTTCGTTGCACTATGGGATCGGTCAGATCGAATTCCAGCGCCAGCTTGTAGAATCGGGTAATGCCTTTCCCGTTGATGGGATCGTCCCACTCTTGTGGTGGTTGGTTGTCTTGTATGCCCAAGGCCCGGATATCTACAGAGCGTCCATCACATTCAATGGAATGCTGGGAAGCGGCACCATGAGTCCCTGAATCAAACACCAGCCTGGTCGGGATTGGCACTGCCTGCTCGGATGATACCTTCCCGGCAGGGTAAAAAGTGCAATGCCCTTGATAAGGTGCGCCTTGGTCTTGTGAAATAGATATTTCGAGCAGATCGGCACTAATCGGGCCACTATCAGAAATATTGTAGGGAAAATTCAGAATATCTTTTCCAACACTACCTTCTCTGTAGGGGGTGGTTATACCATCGGATGACAAAATCGATACGCTGAAGTCCCGTGGTTTAATATGTATCTCTGTTGTGCCACTGAACTCATAATATCCACTCTCGGGAGCATATCCATTCTTCATATTGAAGTTGATCAGACTACGAGTCAGTTGATCTTGTAGTCCCAGCCTCAAAACTTGTTTGAAGAAGTTGCTGGACAAGAAAAGATAAACGGACGACTGCCCTCTTAAATAGCTGATGTTGTAGCGAGAGCCTTTGCTTGCCCAATTTTTCAAATCTGCGCTCATTTGCAGATCTGCAGAGGCAATGGCGCTATTCAGCGAGCTGTTTTTGACATTGGTATACATATAGGGCTCGGTGTAGTTCTGACTGCCATCTTCGTTGAAGTTGTAATCAAGGAAACGACACAAAATCCCATCTCGAGTACCCAGTCTGTAATTTTCACAGCCTTGTGAACCGGGCAAGACATAAGGAACGCCATTGCTGTCCACAATGACTTCACTAATCGCGTTGGTTTGCACGAAGCGTAGATGACCTGCCTTCTTGTGCGGTATGTTTCTCACGTACCAGTTACCACTGCTCTGATTGATACAGCGATCTCCAGCCGCAGCGTCGTATTTTAGCGTGGTCCTGCACAGGTTCATTTCCCTGTTCAAAACACCTCCGACAGGCATGGTGCGCAGATAGTCAAAGAAACTTGCACTGAGCTTGCCGTGCCCCCATCCCGCGGATGCGCCAATGAGACCGAAAAAACCAAGATCATCTACCACGGCGGGTTTGTTAACCGCTTCTGCCGTGTTGGGATCACAGCGGGTATATGTCATGATGCAACGTTGATTGACATAAGGGTGACGGATCGGACCGTTTTCCCACATGTCGACGTTCCAATTGTTAATATCGGTGTTGTATCCATTATCAACATACGCCAGGCTCACTTGCCCATTCCCTTTAAGGGAGGTCCAGGCGTTTGCACCGGTCAAACGTGGATCTAATCCGTCGGTAGGTGCCACAAACAGGTTGTTGTCTTCCTGATTCTCAATAAACAGAAAGTTTCGTAGCGAAGCATCTGGCCAGACAGTTTTGGATACAGCTGCACTGGCCTGCGGGGCCAAGCTGGTGGCAATTACCATCGCCAATAGCCATTTATATACGGGATTCATCATCAGTACTCTCTCACCATGGCATAGGTGGGCAGCCCCTGGCAGGTAATGGTGCCTACCCAGGCTGCGCCGGTGTGTGTTTCAAGATCGAGTTCGGCCTCACAGAAGTCATTCCCCTGGCGGAAGGTCAGCATGGGGTTGGCTTTATCCACATCCAGCGAGAACTCGCCAGCCTCGTTGGTCACCGTGGTGCCGATATGGTTGTCGATGCGGGCATTGGCCAGCAAGGAGCCGTCTTCCGCCCTGAGTATGCCGAAGACAGTCACCATCTCCTTGATCGTGCTGCTTGCATCCAGGGTGGCCACGTTGCCGGGAAACAGAGTGTAGCGCTGCTTGCCGGTATTGATGTCGTAGCTGTCCTTGCCCCGTTTGCTGTTGAGCAGCTCTATCTCGTACTCCCCGTAAGGGGGAGTGCGAGAAAGGTCTGCTCGCCCTGCAGGGGATAATCCTGACCGTTGACCTTGGCGAGCATCTGTCCTTCGCGATCTATCCCGGTATTGATGATCAAGCCGGCCCCTGAAGAGCTGCGACTCGAGGCGACCAGTGAGTCCTCCGTCGTGACCAGGGCGCCGCGCGCAATAAGGTTGCCATTCATGTCGCCACCATGGCCGCGGCCCAGTGTCATGGTGCCGCCGATGACCCTGTTCTCGAACCCCAGTGTGCCGGAGAGCGCCATATTGTGTTCATCACTGCCGTGCATCATGCGCGAGGCATTGAACGAGGCCAGATTGATGACGCCGTCCATGCGTTTCTGGTAGTTGAGGTTGGCCGTGGTCTGGCCCTGCTCGTTGCTGCTCATGCCAAAGCTGAACAGGTTGTCGAACGGGATTGAGTAATCCAGCGTGATGCTCTTGTTGTTGAATCCGTTGAGCGTGCCGCTGTCGCTCTGCAGGCTGGCGCGCAGCGACAGGTTGCCGTATTTGCCGGCATAAAGGTGCTGGTAGTAATCGGCATAACTGCGATCGCTGTTCATCTGGTGGTCGTGCTGGGTGTTGAAGGTGAGCTGGCCGAGACCGCTGACCCAGCCACCCAGATTGAGCGTGATGCCGGCGGAGTAGAGCTCTGCGTTGCTTACCGTCAGGGCGCTGCCGGTCTCGAGTTTCTCCTGGCTGAGCCACAAGGAGGCATTGTCATGGGCCTGCAGGACAAGGCTGGATGCGAAGCGCCACGATTGATCGGAGGCCAGCATGGTTTGCAACTGGGCACTGATACGATCGGTTGCCTGCCAGTTTGCACGGGCTTCACCTACTGCTGCATCCTTGAAAGCATAGGTTGTGGTGGCCAGCTCCAGAGTATCCAGCGAACGTGCCAGCGATGCCCCCAGCAGCGGTGAATCGCCGTTGTTCTGGGTGCCTTCCATCATGCCTCCCCACCATTGCCATCCCCACTCCTGAGTAAAGCCCAGACTGCCGCCCAGCTTGGTGACGCGCTGGGTCGTGGTGCTGGTCAGCCGTCCATCGACATAGACTTCGACCGTGACGTTGTAGATGCCACTAGGGAAGGCTGAGGTGTCGATATTCTGGTTGCCGATGGCCAGGTTCTGCAGGCTGATCAGGCGATCCTCTCGGTACACCCTGACCTCGCCATTGGCAGGCATGAAGACTTGTACCGGGGTCGTCGACGCATCGGCTTTCTGTTTACGTGACTGGGCCTGGTTGCCGTACGATGCCCCATAAATACGGCCAGTGCTCAGGCCGGTCACCACCCCCAGCGTCTGCAGATCCCAAGTCGAGACCATGCCGGCCGCGATACGGCGATCGTCAAGATCCCGTTCGTACATGGCACGATAGATGTCACCGCTCTGCTCAGGTTCCCCGAGGTTGTAGAGGGATGCGTCCAGCGCCACGTGATGGGCGCCCAGTCCAACGGTACTGTCCAGTTGCAGGAAGTTGGAGTCGCTGTGACCGTTTTGCCGATTGCTGTTGAAGGAGTAGCCCAGATTGTAGCGATGCACCCCGGTCAGGGCGTCGACGGTCGGGGTCAAGGTCACCCGGTTGTCCGGTTGCTTGGCCTGGCCGAATGCATCACGTGAAACCCGAATCGTCAGCAACATGGCCACCAGGTCAAGCTGCATGTTGGCATTGGCATCTATCTGCAAGCTGCCCTCGGCAGAAAACGTACGCTTCTCTTCACTGGCGAGCATGGCGGTCAGCTGGTCGTTGAGCAGACCTTGCTCTTGGCCAGCACCAAAATCGATGTGCAGCAGATGCAGCTTGCCGTCCTGCAGCAGCAGGGTGGCATTGCCGATCGGGTTATCG
Organism: Aeromonas oralensis; assembly: GCF_049665575.1. Classification (NCBI taxonomy): domain Bacteria; kingdom Pseudomonadati; phylum Pseudomonadota; class Gammaproteobacteria; order Aeromonadales; family Aeromonadaceae; genus Aeromonas; species Aeromonas oralensis. The sequence goes on along the minus strand of NZ_CP187186.1, from coordinate 4,592,368 downwards.
GTCAGGGTGTCGAGCCGGTTTTTTTCATCCGTGTACTGCAGGCGAACGGGAACGGCCAGCCCTTCTGCCAGAGCCTGGGCAAAACTGGCCGGAATGATGACGTTGGCGATCTTGAGTGGCGCTGCGCTGTTGGCCGAGGCGGAGATCACCATCAGCAATGAGAGCGGCAACAAACAGGTATTTTTCAACATATCACGCACCATGGTTTCAGATTTCGGCAAAACAACACCGCCACTCAACCGGGTGGTGAAGGCAGTACCAGCACAAACGGGTTATTTAACGACGACGAATTCTTGACCCAGCCAGAGGCCAAGATGACTTTGCGGATCCTGCATATCGACTTTCTTGAAGCGGCGTTGCTTGCCGGGCAGGTCGTAGTAGGTCTCTTTGCACTGCGCCTGTGCCTTGTGGTCCAGACAGGGGCCGTAGGCCACGGTGCGGTAAGAGGCATTCCCCTGATTGCTCAACATTCCGTTTTGCAGGTTGTAGGCGAAGTGCTGTTGGCGTGGCGTGACCACCAGAATGGTGCCTATCTGGGCAGAGGTGGTGGCAACCGCCTGGCGGCGATTGTTGCTCTGGTCGTCCATCGACAGGGCGGTGTCCAGCCAGCGGATGCGGTAGTAGCGCTCCTTGCCGTCCTGCGGTCCCCTGTAAAAGAAACGAACGTTGTTCTTGGCATGGGCGGGCAGCATTAGTCGGCTGGGGGAGAGCATCAGCTCGCCGGCCACTTCCATCGGGATCTCCTGGCCACCCTCTTCGGGTGAAGAGATGCGGCTGACGGAGATGGTGACCAGCCTGGCTTGAGCACTGCCATTCTCGATCTCCTTGGCAACATCCTGGCTGCCCGCATCGATGAAGGTGGTAACGGAACCGACGTTGATGGCCTGGCTGACCCCGGGAATAAACAGCATCCATGCCATCAGCATTTTCAGGTTCATGGGAACTCCTATGATTGCAAAGGGCCCCGCAGGGCCCCTAATACTATGCGTCGCGGCAATTAGGACCAGTTGGCAACGAACTCGACGTTGACTTCCCCACTCCACAGGCCATCCGGCAGGGTGTCGAAAGCGGCTTCTGTGCCGTTGACGGTCGCGCTCTCGATGTTGAAGGTGAACGAGCCCTGGGCGGTGCTGCGCTGAGTGTCATCCTTGAAGGCGCTGGCCAGCGGAGACAGGTCACCGCCCGTGATACCGGCTGCGGTATCGATCAGCGTGGTATAGGTGTTTGCGGGGACCGGTTGACCCATCCAGAACACGCCGACATCAACCGTGGAGCCGCCGCTCAGGTGGTTCAGGGTGCCGCTCAGCTTCTTGGCCTTCAGCGTGAAGTCGGTGGCGCTGGCATCACCCTTGATGGCTACGTCGAACAGGCCGTTCACGGTGTTGAAACCCTTGATCCCTTCCGCGTATTGGAAAGAGAGGCTGTCGAGCGGCGTGACAACCAGTGCCGATTCGGTGTCCTTTTTGGCGGTTGCCTTCCATTTGGCAACGGATGTTGCTTCTACAGCAGCTTGAGCGGCGGCGGCGAAGCCCAGTCCTGCAACAGTCAGCGCAATCAGAGTCTTTTTCATCTTGATATTTCCTACACATTTCCTGATGGGGGCATTTGCCACCCGTTTGATTTCACGCACCCAGAGTGCATTCCTTTTCACCTTGCTGGACAGGTTTGTCCAAGCAACCGTGCCGGTTGCCGAAGCGCAATGCTTCATCAGCCAGCTCATCTTTTCGCCGACAAAGATACTGGACGGACCTGCCCTGATCGATTGAATGCTGTGTAGGAAAAGTCCTAAAAGATGGTTGTTGTCTACAACTTAAAATAAACCTTGTTCATTCTCTTATCAGTGCTTTTTATTTTTTTATGATTTTGATTTTTAAGAGTTTTGGTGCTTTTCTTATCTAGATAGCGTGTCCCTCTGGTGGGGTTGTGTGGGAGGCGTTGCCGTGCGGGAATGAATACAAGAAAAAACAGAGATCCAAAAGAATATATATATCTGTAAGTATTTGATGATCATCTATAAAAATATCAAATAAAAATGAATGAGGAGCGAGAAAATGAGTCTCAACCTGAAACATGTAACATATATTTAATATTTGGTCGCCATATGGTACACGTACTGATTTTGTAGTTAATATACGTTGAATCAAATGAGGTAATGACAGGAAAATATATGGCAAAAGTATTGGTAGTAGATGATCACCCTGCCATCAGAATGGCTGTAAATATCCTGCTGCAGCAGGATGAGCATCATATTGTTGCCGAGGTTGATAATGGCGTTGATGCAGTGTCAATGGCGAGAAAACATCAACCTGATATGGTTGTGCTGGATATCGGCATTCCCAGGCTGGACGGCATTGAGGTGATAAAAAGACTGAAAGAGATGGATGCTGATATCAAGGTGGTAATATTGTCGGCACAAGCCACGCATCACATTATGGTGCGCTGCCTGCAAGCCGGTGCCAACGGCTTCATATCCAAGTTGGATGACCTTTCCTTGCTGAAAAGTGTGTTGGTAAAGATAGGGAAAGGTCAGCTCTATTTCCCCCGCGATGTGATTGCGGGCGCCAAGAATGCCCATGCAGTCGATCGGAAAGATCTCTTGTCGGCGCTCTCGGATAGAGAGATGAGCGTCTTGTTGCAGATATGTCAGGGGCATACCAACAAGCAGATTGCAGAGAGCATGTTGCTCAGTGAGAAGACGGTCAGCACTTACAAGAGCCGGCTGATGCAAAAGCTCAATGTCACCACCATGGTTGATCTGATCAGCCTGGCCAAACGCCAAGAGTTGCTGTGATCATGAGGCATTCGCTTGCAGCTCTGCTGATCTGTTTCTGTGCCTTATGCGCTTCTGCGCATGAACTGGCGGCGCCCTTTCTACATGTCTATGCGCGCAACGACAGCGAGTACCTCGGGAGGCAGACTTTGCCGCTGCATGCGGAGGACTGGATATGGCTGAGAAATCGCGGCCGGCTGGTGCTCGGGGTACCCATGCCCGACAATCCGCCGATGGATATCACCCTGCGTGCCAATGCTTACGAAGGCGTTACCGCCGACATTGTCGGCATGCTGAGCCATCTGTTGCGTGTTGAGATAGTCGTAAAGAATCTGCCGTCTCGCGCCGCAGCTATTGATGCGCTCAAGCGAGGAGAGGTCGATCTGCTGAGTACCTCCAATGCCTACGAAGAGGAGCAGCAACTCTTATTGACCGATAAATATATGCCGGATGACCCGGCCATATATAAGAATATACACGTAAAGGAGCGTGAGATAAGAACGGTGGCCGTCCCGGAGTATTATTTGCCAGCACTTGATGTGATGCGCTACCTGCCCAATGTCCAAGTAAAAATGTACTCCTCTCGTTATAGCGCGCTGTCTGCGGTTGCATATGGCCAGGTCGATGCCGTCATGCTGGACATGATTTCTGGGAACTTCATTGTCAATAAGTTTTATCAAGACAGCATTCAATTACTGAAACCTCTTTATATAGACACCCATGGTTTCTCGTTTTCGCTGGAAAGGAAAAATCAGCGGCTTAAAAAAATCATCAATATCGCTCTGGATGAAATTCTGGAAGGCAAGCGGGAGGAAATTGCCAAACGCTGGAATGGCGGGGGGCTCTCCATCGGGGCTAGCAAGGTTGAGTTGACCAGTGAGCAATGGACCTGGCTGGGCCAGCAGAAAAAAATCCGGATTGCCGTCAACAGTGGGGTACCGCCACTGAGTTTTCTCGACATCAACGATACCTTGCATGGAGTGGTGGCCGATTTGCTGCAGGTATTGCGCGCGAAGCTGGGCGTTGAAATAGAGGTGGTGCCGGTCAAAACGCCAAGGCAGGTACAGCAACAGCTGGAGGACGGCCAGGTAGATATTGCCGTGTTGAGCCCATCGGAAGAGCGTCGCAGCCGTTACCTGTTCAGCCGCGCCTTTGTGCTCGACCCGCTGGCCTATGTGGTGGGCGTTCGACATGAGGCGACGGTGCCGGAGACGCTGCTCAAAACTGGTACGGTCGCCATGATCAAGGACTTCATTTCCGAGCAGGCGATAGAGGACAAGTATGGCAAGCTGACCACCAGAAAGTTTGCGCGGATCGAAGATGCGCTGCGCTGCGTGGCGACCGAGCACTGCGATGTGACCGTGTTGCCATTGCGGGTTGCCAAGTACTACATCAACAGCAAGTTTCCGGACAGTTTGCTCATCACTGGCGAGCTGTTCGACTCCATCCCGATTGGTGCGGCGTTTGCCGTTTCGCCCAAGCAGCGTATGTTGCGTGACATTCTGGACCGGGTGATTGCAGTCATTCCGCCGGATGAGCTGGAGGGACTTTCCAACCGCTGGCGAGTCAGTACCCAGCAGGAGGCCATTACCTGGCAAGAGTTGATACGTGAATTTGGCGGCATTATCGCCTTGATCATGCTGCTGACTATCTGGATTGGTTTGTGGGGGCTGTCCCTGCACAAACAGGTGCGTCAGCGTCGTGTCGCTGAGATCGCGTTGAGCACCCAGCTCAAGTTCATCGAAGATCTGGTGGACGGCACACCCCATCCCATCTACGCCAGAGATCAGGAGGGTCGGCTGGTGCTCTGCAACAGTACTTATGCCAGTTTTTTCGGTGAAGAGAAAAGCCGCCTGCTGGGCGCCACCATGGCGGAGGATGTGCAGCGCTGGCCTTTTCTGGCTCCCTTGTTCGAGGACCTGAGCACCGCGGGTTCAGTGCGCTGTGCCAGACAGGGAGATCATCGGCTGTCCATGGCGACAGGGTCTGTGACCGTTTATCACTGGGTACAGCCCTACTATGACCTCGAGGGAAATGTTCAGGGCGGAATCGGTGGCTGGATCGACGTGAGCGAGCGGCTGCGTCTGCTTGAAGAGCTGGCTCTGGCCAGTCAGGATGCCCAGGAGGCCAATCGTGCCAAGTCGACCTTTCTGGCGACCATGAGCCACGAGATCCGCACACCCATGAACGCCATCATAGGGTTGCTGGAATTGACCCTGCGACGCGATCGACTGCACGAAGAGGACAAGGCCTCACTCTCCATCGCCCATGGTTCGGCCAATGATCTGCTGAGCCTGATTGGCGATATTCTGGACATTTCCAAGATAGAGTCCGGTCGGCTCGAACTGAAGCCGGAGCCCCACGACATTGCTGCGCTGACCGGTTCTGTCGTCACCGTGTTCAGTGCATTGGCCAGGCAGAAGCACTTGCAACTGGAGCTGATTGCCGGAGAGGCCCGCTGGGTGCAGATCGATGGTCTCTGTTACAAACGGATCCTCTCTAATCTCATCAGCAATGCAATCAAGTACACGGATCAGGGATCGGTGCGGGTCGAGCTGCAGTCAAAAACCAGCGATGGCTGGTGTACCTTGCAACTGGTGATCCGGGATACGGGCATAGGGATTGCGCCTGCGGAGCAAGCCAGGCTGTTTCAGCCTTTCGGTCAGGCCAGGCAGCCCGAGCACATCCAGCGCTCCGGTACCGGACTGGGACTGATGATCTCCCGCTCGCTGTGCGAGTCGATGGGGGGCTCGCTGCTGCTGGAGAGCGAACCCGGACACGGTACGTGCATCAGCATCGAGATGAAATTGCCGTTGGCGAGTGCCGTCGAGTCAGTGCCGCCTGTGGCTTTGGGCTCGATGACAGGCCATCACCGGCGGCTGCGGGTCATGATAGTGGACGATCATCCCACCAACCGGCTGCTGGTCAGCCAGCAGCTGGCATACCTCGGGCATGATGCCACGGCTGCCGAGTCAGGGAGCGAGGCGCTGGCACTGTTTGCCAACACACCCTTTGACGTGATGATCACCGATTTCAACATGCCTGGCATGAGCGGCTTTGAACTGACCCGCCAGTATCGGGCGCTGGAGCTGAGCCGGGGTACGCATCGTTGCCTCATCCTCGGATTGACGGCGGATGCCCGCCAGGAACAGGTGAGCGAGGGGCTGACTGCCGGCATGGACGACTGTCTATTCAAGCCGGTGGGGCTGGAGGAGCTGGAGCGTTGCCTGTGTCGCCATATGCAGCATGAGGGGCAGCGGGAGATCGAGCACTGCATGCAGGAGATCAAACAGAGTCTCGGACCTTTGACCGGCAATCAGCCTGCGCTGATGCAACCCTTGTTGAGTGAGTTTGTGCGGGCCAGCGACGATGACCTGTTGGGCCTGCAGCAAGCCGCCGATGACGCCGAACTGGCCCGCTTTCTCGACTATGTGCACCGCCTGAAGGGGGGGCCAGGATCATGGGGGCGATGACACTGGTTTCGGTGTGTGGCGAGATAGAATCAGGCGGGCTCGCGCCACAGGGGTTGCGGGGGGCCTTGCTGCAGTTGCAGCATGCCTACGGGATTGTCAGGCAGGCCATGGTGCAAATGCAGTCCGAACCGGGATAGAAATGAAGGCATGCTTGGCATGCCTTCATGGATGGTCAACCGTGCCAGTAGACCAGCAGTTCGTAGGCGGCTGCTCCGGTTTGGTCCGGTTTGGCTGCCGGGGCCAGATAGCTGAGGAAGTAGCGGGTGGCCTGGGTCAGAGGCAGAGCATGGTGTTGTGGCAGTGGCTGGCCGTTGAGGGCCAGCTTGAAGTCGGTACCGGCCTGTTCTGGCAAACTGGCATACAGGGTGCGAGCCTGCAATTGGTAGGTGGTGTTGAAATCCGGATTGCTGAGGTTGATGGCCTCGGTCTGGACCGGGCTGGATGTGAAAGGGGAATTGACCGGTTGTTGGCCCGGGTGGGTGAGCGAGATTTCCATCCCGGTGCTCTTGCTGGCGGTGGCGGGCCAAGTGAGCTGATAGGTTTGCGTGTCGGCCTGAGCTGCCATCGCGCAACTACCAGCCAGTAATGCCACCAGAACTCCTTTCTGAGACATATGATTATCTCCTGGATATCGAGGTTACCCCGCTGCCGGGGTCACTCATTTATCGACCCGCCAGCAGCAAAGCTTAATCTGGAACCCACTATTCGGAATGAGCTGACACGGGATACAAGGTATGATCCCGCGCCTTGCCCTCCCTTTAGTCATAGATATGGAATCCCTGCTTTGCTCGAAAATCAGATGATGTTGTTGGCGGTGTTCGAACGGGCGGCGCTGATGTTGATGACCCTCTTCTTCCTGACCCGTACCCGGCCATTCCAGCGGCTGTTCCAGAAGCGGGATCACACCCCGGCCGAGCTGGTGCTGGTGGCAGCCATCTTCTGCCTGTTTGCGGTGTTCAGCACCTATACCGGCATTCCGGTCGAAGGGGCCCTCATCAACGTGCGGATCATCGCCATCATCTCCGGCGGTATCCTGTTTGGCCCCTGGGTCGGCATTCCGGCCGGGGTCATCTCGGGTCTGCATCGCTATCTCATCGACATGGATGGCCACACCTCGATCCCGTGCCTCATCGCCAGCATCATCGCCGGCCTGCTCGCCACCTGGCTGCACCTGCGCTGTCGCAAGTCGCGGCTCTGGCTGTACGGCATACTGGCGGGGATGTTGTGTGAAGGGCTCACCATGCTGCTCATCTGGCTGCTGACCGAGCCCCATGCGGTAGGAGTGGAGATTGTCAGCCACATCGCCTATCCGATGATCGCCGGGGCGCTCTGCATCGGCCTCATCATCAAGCTGGTGCAGGATCTGGATGACGAGAAGGAGCTGATTGCCGCCAAGCAGGCCAAGCTGGCACTCGACATCGCCAACAAGACGCTGCCCTTCTTCCAGAACATCGATCGCCACTCCCTGAGCCAGGTGTGCGGCATCATTCGCAGCGAGATCAGCGCCGATGCGGTGGCCATCACCGATACTCGCGACGTGCTGGCCTATGTAGGGGTGGGCAAGGATTACTACGAGCTGGACGAGCACCACGCCATCAGCGACATGACCCAGCGGGCGGTGCTGCTGGACCAGATCATCATCAACAACGATCTGCGCCAGTATCACCTATCCGATTTCCACTCGGTCATCATTATTCCGCTGCGGGAAAACGGCTCGGTGAGCGGTACCCTCAAGATCTACTACCGCCGCACCCACAGCATCACCAGCTCCCTCAAGGAGATGGCGGTGGGCCTCTCCCAGCTCATCTCCACCCAGATGGAGGTATCGCGCATCGAGCAGCTCAAGGAGATGACCCGCAAGGCGGAGTTCACCGCGCTGCAGAGCAAGATCAACCCACACTTTCTGTTCAACGCCCTCAATGCCATCTCGTCGCTGATCCGCATTCGGCCCCAGCAGGCGCGCCAGCTGATTGCCAATCTGGCGGACTACCTGCGCTACAACCTCAACAAGGGGGATACCCTCATCGACATCCAGGAGGAGCTGCAGCAGGTGCGCGACTACGTGGCCATCGAGCAGGCCCGCTTCGGCGACAAGCTGGAGGTGGTATTCGAGGTGGACGACGTGCACATCCAGGTGCCGAGCCTGTTGTTGCAGCCGCTGGTGGAAAACGCCATCCTGCACGGCATCCAGCCCCGCAGCGCGCCGGGTCGGGTCACCATCGAGGTGAAGCAGCTGGCGGGCGGCATCCGGGTCGCGGTGCGGGATACCGGTTACGGCATCAGCCAGGAGGTGATCGACGGGGTCGCCGCCGGTCGGGTGGAGAGCCGCAGCATCGGCCTGATGAACGTGCATCAGCGGGTCAAGCTGCTCTATGGTGACGGCCTGCACCTCAAGCGGCTGGAACCGGGTACCGAGGTGAGTTTCTATCTGCCGGATCAGGAGTCGATGCCATGCTGAAGGCCATCATTGAGGAGGTTAAGTGTCTGACTCGCGAGGCGTTGCCATGCTGAAAGCCATCATAGTGGAAGACGAATATCTGGCTCGCGAGGAGCTGGCCTACCTGGTAGGGCAGCACAGCACCATCGAGATAGTGGCGAGCTTCGAGGATGGGCTGGAGGCGTTCAAATACCTGCAGGATCACGAGGTGGATGTGGTCTTCCTCGACATCCAGATCCCCTCCATCGACGGCCTGCTGCTGGCCAAGAACCTGCACAAGTCGAGCCATCCGCCCCACATCGTCTTCGTCACCGCCTACAAGGAGTTTGCGGTGGAGGCGTTCGAGCTGGAGGCGTTCGACTACATCCTCAAACCCTACAACGAACCGCGCCTCATCAGTCTGCTGCAAAAGCTGGAGCTGGCGGGCAAGTCGCAGGCGGGGCAGGGGAGCGAGCCGGGCACGCCGCACAATCGCACCGTCAATCTGGTGAAGGGGGAGCGCATCATCGTCACCCCTTGCGAGCAGATCTACTACGCGGAAGCTGACGAGAAGCTCACTCATGTCTACACCCGCGATGATCGCTACGTGATGACCATGACCCTCAGCGAGTTCGTCAGTCGGCTGCCTGCCGAGGGGTTCTTCCGCTGCCACCGCTCCTACTGTGTCAATATCAACAAGATCCGCGAGATAGTGCCCTGGTTCAACAGCACCTATCTCATCCGGCTCCATGACCTGCCGTTCGAGGTGCCGGTCAGCCGCAGCAACATCAAGGCGTTCCGTCAGCTGATGCGGCTCTGATTGTCATTCATTCCCGCCGATCTGCATTTCATGCCTTAATCGGTCGGCGGGAATGGCGTCTTGCCTATAGTGGCCCCAGTTTCCTTAAGGCCATTGACCGAGACGCATCATGACCATCGATCTGAATCGCACCCGCTACCTCACCCTGTTGGGGACCATCATCACCCAGTTCGCACTGGGATCCGTTTACACCTGGAGCCTGTTCAACGCCCAGCTCTCCGACAAGCTGGACGAGCCGGTCAGCCAGGTCGCCTTCGCCTTCGGCCTGCTCAGCCTCTCCCTGGCGGTGGCCTCCTCCCTGGCGGGCAAGCTGCAGGAGCGGTTCGGGGTGCGCAACGTTACCCTGGGTGCCGGCGTGCTGCTCGGCATCGGCTTCTTCCTCACCGCTCACGCCAGCAACCTGGCGATGCTCTACCTCTGCGCCGGCATCCTGGTCGGTTTTGCCGACGGTACCGGTTACCTGATGACCCTCTCCAACTGCGTGAAGTGGTTCCCGGAGCGCAAGGGGCTGATCTCCGCCTGCTCCATCGGTGCCTACGGCCTCGGCAGCCTGGGCTTCAAGTACATCAACCTGCTGCTGCTCTCCAGCAACGGGCTGGAGACCACCTTCCAGCTGTGGGGGCTGATCGCCATGTCCATGGTGCTGGTGGGTGGCATGCTGATGAAGGATGCGCCCAAGCAGGCGGCCGCCGTGCAGCAGAGCGAGAGCCGCGACTTCACCTTGGCCGAGGCGATGCGCAAGCCCCAATACTGGATGCTGGCGCTGATGTTCCTCACCGCCTGCATGAGCGGTCTCTACGTCATCGGCGTGGCCAAGGACATCGGCGAGAACATGGTGGGCCTGCCGGCCGTGGTCGCCGCCAACGCCGTCGCCATCATCGCCATGGCCAACCTGGGCGGCCGGCTGGTGCTGGGCATCCTCTCCGACAAGATGTCCCGCATCCGGGTCATCACCATCGCCCAGTTGATTACCCTGGCCGGGATGGCGCTGCTGCTGTTCGTGCCGCTCAACGCCAACCTGTTCTTCGTGGCGGTGGCCTGCGTGGCGTTCAGCTTCGGCGGCACCATCACCGTATACCCCTCGCTGGTGAGCGACTTCTTCGGTCTCAACAACCTGACCAAGAACTACGGCGTCATCTATCTGGGCTTTGGTCTGGGCAGCATCATCGGCTCCATCGTGGCCTCCCTGTTCGGCGGCTTCATGGCGACCTTCAACCTGATCCTGGTGTTGCTGGTGGTGGCGCTGGTGCTCTCCCTCACCATCCGCCTGCCGGCGCCGGTATCGGTCGAGCGGGCCTGATCACCTTCTTACCGCAGCAAGCAATGAAAAGACCCGGGCCAGGCCCGGGTCTTTTTTTGTGCGCGGCTCAGGGCTCAGCGTGGCGGCAGCCCCAACAGCTGGCGCACCCGCTGGCAGGTCTCTTCCACCGTTGGCCAGTCGGCGGCGGTGATGGTGACATGGCCCATCTTGCGGCCGGGGCGGGGTTCCCCCTTGCCGTAGAGGTGCAAATGCACGCCGGGCAGTGCCAGCAGGGCGGCCCAGTCTGGTGTGCCAGCCTGCCAGAGATCCCCCAGCAGGTTGAGCAGCATGGCGGGGCGCACGGCGATCCGGACTGGCAGCGGCAGATCGCACAGGGCGCGCACCTGCAGCTCGAACTGGCTGCACTCGGCGTTGTCGAGGCTGGGGTGGCCCGAGTTGTGGGGGCGTGGCGCCAGCTCGTTGACCAGCAGCTTCCCTGCCACCAGGAAGAACTCCACCGTCAGCACGCCGACGTAGTCGAGGGCGGCGATCAGCTGCTCGGCGATGTGTCTGGCGTCGGCCTCCAGCGCTGGCACATTGGCCGGGGAGCGGGTCTGGTCCAGAATGCCGCCGCTGTGCCAGTTCTGCACCAGCGGCAGGGCACCGATGGCACCGCTCGGGCTGCGGGCCAGGGTCAGGGAAAACTCGCCCTCCAGCGCCAGCCGCTGTTCCAGCACGCAGGGTACGCCGCTGGCGGCCAGCGCTGCCGGCAGCTGGTCGGCGGCCTGAATGGTCCACTGGCCTTTGCCGTCATACCCCTCGCGGGCGGTCTTGAGGATGGCGGGGAAGAGAGAGGCGGGCAGTGCCGGCAGCGGCTCACCCGGCTGCAGGGTCTGGTTCGGCGCGACCGGGATGCCGGCTCTGCTCAAGAAGGCCTTCTCTTCGCGGCGATCCTGACAGATGCGCACGGCACCGGCGGCCGGGCGTACCGGCTGGTACTGCTCCAGCAGGGCCAGGGCGGTGGCCGGCACGTTCTCGAACTCGCAGGTGACGGCGGCGCAGCAGCTGGCCAGATCGTGCAGCGCCGTCGGGTCGTCATAGGCGGCAACAATATGGTGATCGGCTGCCGCACCGGCGATGCTGATGGGGTCCGGGTCCAGCACTATCACCTTGTAGCCGAGACGGTGGGCAGCCATCACGAAGTAGCGGCCAAGTTGGCCGCCCCCCAGCATGCCGAGGGTGGCGGGTGGCAGTATCATGCCGGGTCCTCCAGGGTGAGGGCCAGCACCCGGTCGCGTTCGTTGGCGCGAAAGCCGTCGAGCTGCTGCTGATAGCGGGGGGCATCGCCGTCTTGCGCAACGGAGAGCAGGGAGACCGCGAACAGGCCGGCGTTGGCGGCGCCCGCCTCGCCGATGGCGAAGGTGGCGACCGGCACCCCCTTGGGCATCTGCACGATGGAGAGCAGGGAGTCCATCCCCTTGAGCTGGCGGGTCGGGATGGGCACACCCAGCACCGGAATGGTGGTCTTGGCGGCCACCATGCCCGGCAGATGGGCGGCGCCGCCAGCCCCGGCGATGATGGCGCGCAGGCCACGCTCACGGGCGCTGGCGGCATATTCGAACAGCAGATCCGGGGTGCGGTGAGCCGAGACCACGCGCGCCTCGTAAGGGACGCCATGCTCCTTGAGGATGCGGGCGGCGGCCTGCAGCACGGGCCAGTCGGAGTCGGATCCCATTACCAGGCCGATCAGGGGAGGGGTGTTCATGGTTGTGACTCCTTGAAGTAAAACGTTTGTCTCTGGTTGGCAAAAAAGCCGGCAAGCAGGCTCAGAATTTTTCGGGTCGCACGATTTCGACCGGTTGTAAAAAGGCGACCATGGCATAGTCGGGGTAGTAGCGACTCTGCAGGTGGGCGAGCAGGCGTTCCGCCTGTTCGCGGCTGCAGATCGCCTCCAGCCGGATGTTGCCGCTCTCGCTCCAGCTGGCGTTGCGCTCACCGTGGTCGCCGCGGCCTCTTGCATCGGTAATGGTGTAGCCGCGTAGCCCCTCGCGGGTGAGGGTGCGCAGCAGGGTGGGTTCCAGGTTCGCTTCCGTGATGACGGTGAGCAGGGTGCGGATCTCGGTCTGCATGTGGCTACTCCGTGAAGTGGCGGGCCCAGCTGTGGTAGAGCGGGATCCCCAGCATGATGTTGAACGGGAAGGTGACCCCCAGTACGGCGCTGAGCGACAGGCCCGGATTGGCCTGGGGCACGGCGATGCGCATGGTGGCCGGCACGGCGATATAGGAGGCGCTGGCTGCCAGGGTGGCCAGCAGGGTCAGGCCCCCGAGGGAGAGCCCCATCAGCTGGCCGATCACCAGGCCCAGGCCAGCCGAGGCGAGTGGCATCAGCAGGGCGAAGCCGAGCAGGAACAGGCCGTGGCGGCGCAGGTCCTGGCACTGGCGGGCGACGATGAGGCCCATCTCCAGTAGGAACAGCGCCAGCGCCCCCTTGAACAGGTCGACAAACAGGGGTTTGAGCGGGGCAATCCCGTCGGGACCGGCCAGATAACCGATGGCCATGCCGCCCAGCAGCAGGGTGACCCCCTTGCCGAGGAAGGTTTCATGGGCCAGCTGGCGCCAGCGGGTCTGCCGGCTCACCCCTTGGGCCAGCACGATGCCGACCAGGATGGCGGGGATCTCCATCACCGCCAGGAAGATGGAGAGCTGGGATTCGAAGCTGATGCCGCGCTCGGTGAGCCAGTTCACGCCGACCGCAAAGGTCGCCACGCTGACCGAGCCGTAGTGGGCGGCGGTGGCGGCGGCATCGACCCGATTCATCTTGAGGCGCAGCACGGCAAACCCGGCCAGGGTCTGCAGCATGCCGAGCAGGATCACCAGTGCCAGTTGCGGTAATAACGGTTGCAGTGATTGCTGCGCCAGGCCGACGCCACCCTTGAGGCCGATGGCCAGCAACAGAAAGAGGGAGAGAGTATCGTAGAGCGCGGGCGGCAGCTTGAGCTCGGAGCGCACCAGACCGGCCAGCAGGCCAAACAGGAAAAAGAGTACAACAACATCCAGCATGGGAGTTCGCAGGAGGCAATTCACAGGGTGGTTGCATGCTAGAGTGCAAGATGTTTCGATAAAATCAGATTTTTATTGATGATTGTTCGGTAGAAACTGATAAGGGGCCCGATGCTCAACTACAAACAGCTCTATTACTTCTGGCACGTGGCGCGCAGCGGGAGTGTGACGCGGGCCGCCGAGCAGTTGCACCTCACGCCGCAGACCGTCAGCGGTCAGGTGGCCGAGCTGGAGCTCTCGCTCGGGGTGGCGCTGTTCAACCGGGTGGGGCGGCGGCTTGCCCTGACCGCCGCCGGTCGCCAGGCGCTCGAACAGGCCGGCGCCATCTTCTCGCTCGGCGCCGATCTGGAGCATACCCTGCGCCATGCCAGCCAGGAGCTGACCATGCAGGTGGGGATCGCCGACTCCGTGCCCCGCACCCTGGCGTTCGAGCTGCTGGCGCCCGCCATGGCGCTGGCCACCCCGCTGCGGCTGGTGTGCCATGAAGAGCGGGCGGAACAGCTGTTCAGCGAGCTGGCCAGCCACAAGCTGGACATGGTGCTGATCGATCGCCCGCTCCCCCCCGACAGCGGGGTGCGCGGCTATAACCACGAGCTAGGACGCAGCCCGCTGGCGCTGTTTGCCAGCCCCGAGCTGGCTGCCCGGGCGCGGCAGGGTTTTCCTGCCTCCCTCGAAGGGCTGCCGCTGCTGATCCCGGGGGAGAAGTCGGCGACTCATGACAGCCTGCTGGCCTGGTATCGGCAGCAAGGCATTCATCCCCATCTGGTCGGTCAGTTCGATGACTCCACCCTGATGAAGTCATTCGGCAAGGCGGGGATGGGGATCTTTCCGGCGCCGCTGGCCATGGCCGACGAGATCGCGCGACTCTACGGTGTCGAACGCATTGCAACCCTGACCGAGGTGACGCTCTCCTACTATCTGGTGTCGGCCGGTCGTCACCTCTCCCATCCCGGCGTACAGGCGGTGATGGAGGGGGCGAAGCAGCGGTTGGCTGCACTGGCTGACAAGAAATAGAAATCTGGATGGCTATACATCCACCTCCGCCCTGCCTATAATCCCTGCGCTTTGGCGCATCATGCTTAATAGGGAATCCGGTGAAAATCCGGAGCTGGCGCGCAGCGGTAAGGGGGAACGAAGCGACATCAGGGCACTGCCGTCAGGTGGGAAGCCGTCGCCGTAGGCCATCAGCCCCCCAGCCCGAAGACCTGCCAAAGTTCGTATTTCGGGCCGAGAGAAACCGGCCACGAAGTAGATGCTTACGCGAACTTAAGGATCTCTCATGTCCAAGAAATTATTGGCGGCTGCCCTGTTGCCAACGGCGGCCTTCGCCCAGCCACTGACCATCCCCGTCAACCCCACCATGGTGGTGACCGCCACCCGTGTCGCCCAACCTGCCTCCAGCGTGCTGGCTCCCGTTAACGTGGTGACCCGTGACGAGATCGACCGTCTGCAAGCCCAGACCGTGACCGATGTGGTCAAGACCCTGCCCGGCGTGGAAGTGGTGAGCAATGGCGGCCGTGGCCAGCTGAGCTCGCTGCGGGTGCGTGGCGGCACCTCTTCCCAGACCCTGGTGCTGGTGGACGGGGTGCGTAGCGCCTCCCTGACCGCCGGGATGACGGAGCTCAACAACCTGCCGCTCAACCAGGTGGAGCGCATCGAATATATCCGCGGTGCGCGCGCCACTATCTATGGTTCGGATGCCATCGGCGGGGTGATCAACATCATCACCCGTCCCGATCCCGCGACCAACAAGCACAAATTCAATGTCGGTGCCGGCTCTCACAAACAGCGCCAGGCCGCCTTCAGCAGCGCCAGCCAGATCGGTGAAGCTGGCCAGCTCAAGGTTGCCGGGGGCTTTGATGATGAGACCGGCTACAACGTCCACCCCATCGCAGGGGTGAACGATGGCGACAAGCATGGTCACCGGGGCTATAACGCCATGCTGGACTATCAGCATGCGCTGACCGGCAACTGGGATCTGTTCGGCACGACCCGCTGGTTCCGCAACATTGCCCAGTACGACCGATCGTCCGCCGCTTCTGCCTGGGGCCCGTCCTACCATCAGCGCAACGAAACCTGGACCGAGAACCAGAGCTACCAGCTGGGGTCCCGTTATCACGACGAGCGTTACCTGAGCGAACTGCGCGGTGCCTTCTCCAAACAGGATGCCTACGACTACCCGGACAGCAGCGGTCGCGATCAGGCCACTGACCGGCTCTATACCCGTCAGTACACCCTGAACTGGGTCAACAACGTCAAACTGGACGAGAACTGGACCCTGGGTGGCGGCGCCGACTGGCAGCGCGACATGCTGGATGCTAGTTCCCGCTCCTCCGGCTCCGCCTTCCCGAGCGATGCCGACGAGCGCGACAACACCGGGCTCTATGCTCTGGCCCAGTTTGACAACCAGACGTGGCAGGCCGAGCTGAGCGGTCGCAGTGACGACAACAAGCAGTTTGGTCGTCACAACACCTGGCAGACCGGGGCTGGTTGGCGCTTCGCGGAGGATTATCGCCTCAGTGCCCGTTACGGCACCGGCTTTCGCGCTCCCTCCTTTAATGACCTCTATTACCCGAGCTCAGGCAACCCTGACTTGAAGCCGGAAGAGTCAAAGAGCCGCGAGCTGATGCTCGATGGCCAGACTGCCGGTGTCGAGTGGCGTGTGACTGGTTATCGCAACGACTTCGAGCAGATGATCCAGTGGGCACCCACTAATCCGAGTGATTCTAACAGCCTCTGGAGCCCTCAGAACGTTGGCAAGGCGCGGATCGAGGGTGTCGAGCTGGAAGGGGAATTTGACACCGGCTGGCTGAGCCACCGGGTCTCTGCCGAGTACAAGGATCCCAAGGACAAGGTGACCGACAAGCAGTTGCAACTGATCTCTCGCAAGGGCGCCAAGTGGGTTACCCAGGCACAGTGGCAGCAGTTTGATGGCTCCCTGAGCTGGATCTATCAGGGCGAGCGCTATGGCGACGCAGCCAACACGACCCAGCTGGGTGGCTATAGCGTCTGGAACTTGGCTGTAGGTTATCAGGTCGCACCTTCCTGGAAGGTCTCCGGCAAGATCAACAACCTGCTGGACAAGGAGTACCAGACTGCGGTGGGCTACCCGGCCGACGAGCGTGCCTATTACGTGACGGTCGACTACTCACTCTGATCCCGACCGTGATTGTATAAATGAGGGGCCCCGCCATTGGTGGGGCCTTTTCTATTGGCGGTCGGCGGGAGTATGATCGCCGACCTGCAGCAAAGGGGAGCTCAAGTGGCCAATATTCTCGTGTTCGACTCCGGTATGGGTGGGTTGACCATCTACCGCGAGATCCGCCGCGCATTGCCGGCACACAACTATATCTATTGCTTCGACAACGCCAACTTCCCCTATGGTGAGCTGAGCGAGGCCGCCCTTACCGAAGCCTGCACCAGACTGGTCAGCCACATGGTGGTCGAGCATGCAATCGATCTGGTGGTGATTGCCTGCAACACGGCCAGCACCATCGCTCTGCCGTCCCTGCGCGCAGTCATGACAGTACCGGTCGTCGGCGTGGTACCCGCCATCAAGCCCGCGGCCGCACTTACCCGCAATGGTTGC
>NZ_CP187186.1:4317500-4570000 GCF_049665575.1 Aeromonas oralensis | reverse complement strand
CCTAAGGTGAGGCCGAAAGGCGTAATCGATGGGAAGCAGGTTAATATTCCTGCACGACTTGTAATTGCGATGGGGGGACGGAGAAGGCTAGGTGGGCCAGGCGACGGTTGTCCTGGTGAAAGTGCGTAGGTGGTGTTTCTAGGCAAATCCGGAGACACAACACTGAGACACGAGACGAACGCACTACGGTGCGGAAGCCATTGATGCCCTGCTTCCAGGAAAAGCCTCTAAGCTTCAGATTACAAGTCATCGTACCCCAAACCGACACAGGTGGTCGGGTAGAGAATACCAAGGCGCTTGAGAGAACTCGGGTGAAGGAACTAGGCAAAATAGAACCGTAACTTCGGGAGAAGGTTCGCTCTTGATGGTGAAGTCCCTTGCGGATGGAGCTGTCGGGAGTCGCAGTGACCAGATGGCTGGGACTGTTTATCAAAAACACAGCACTCTGCAAACACGAAAGTGGACGTATAGGGTGTGACACCTGCCCGGTGCCGGAAGGTTAATTGATGGGGTTAGCGCAAGCGAAGCTCTTGATCGAAGCCCCGGTAAACGGCGGCCGTAACTATAACGGTCCTAAGGTAGCGAAATTCCTTGTCGGGTAAGTTCCGACCTGCACGAATGGTGTAACCATGGCCATGCTGTCTCCACCCGAGACTCAGTGAAATCGAATTCGCCGTGAAGATGCGGTGTACCCGCGGCTAGACGGAAAGACCCCGTGAACCTTTACTACAGCTTGGCACTGAACATTGAACCTACATGTGTAGGATAGGTGGGAGGCTTTGAAGGCGTGACGCCAGTTGCGCTGGAGCCGTCCTTGAAATACCACCCTTGTATGTTTGATGTTCTAACGCAGGCCCCTGAATCGGGGTCGCGGACAGTGCCTGGTGGGTAGTTTGACTGGGGCGGTCTCCTCCCAAAGAGTAACGGAGGAGCACGAAGGTTGGCTAATCCTGGTCGGACATCAGGAGGTTAGTGCAATGGCATAAGCCAGCTTAACTGCGAGACGGACAGGTCGAGCAGGTACGAAAGTAGGTCATAGTGATCCGGTGGTTCTGAATGGAAGGGCCATCGCTCAACGGATAAAAGGTACTCCGGGGATAACAGGCTGATACCGCCCAAGAGTTCATATCGACGGCGGTGTTTGGCACCTCGATGTCGGCTCATCACATCCTGGGGCTGAAGTCGGTCCCAAGGGTATGGCTGTTCGCCATTTAAAGTGGTACGCGAGCTGGGTTCAGAACGTCGTGAGACAGTTCGGTCCCTATCTGCCGTGGGCGTTGGATGATTGAAGGGAGTTGCTCCTAGTACGAGAGGACCGGAGTGAACGAACCTCTGGTGTTCGGGTTGTCACGCCAGTGGCACTGCCCGGTAGCTAAGTTCGGAATCGATAACCGCTGAAAGCATCTAAGCGGGAAGCGAGCCCTGAGATGAGTCATCCCTGACCCCTTGAGGGTCCTAAAGGGCCGTTGGAGACCACAACGTTGATAGGTGGGGTGTGTAAGCGCGGCGACGTGTTGAGCTAACCCATACTAATTACCCGTGAGGCTTAACCATACAACACCCAAGAAGTGTTCTAAGGCTTGTAGCAGATACCGAGAACGAACAACAAAATCAGCTTTCTTAGATTGAAGAATTTGCCTGGCGGCCATAGCGCCGTGGAACCACCTGATCCCATGCCGAACTCAGAAGTGAAACGCGGTAGCGCCGATGGTAGTGTGGCATTCGCCATGCGAGAGTAGGACACTGCCAGGCACCCAATCAAACAGTTATGCACACATTGCATAATTGGCCGAGAGGATGACACCTCAATGAAGCGGCAGACAATTTAGCAAAAAGCTAACCAGACAGCGGAGCGGTAGTTCAGTCGGTTAGAATACCGGCCTGTCACGCCGGGGGTCGCGGGTTCGAGTCCCGTCCGCTCCGCCACTACTTAAGAAGCCCAGTCTAACGACTGGGCTTTTTTTCATTCCCGACACAGCACTCCTTTTCTCTCACATCAACACCACCATCATCCGATCATCGCCCCTGAGAGAGGTTGCCGTTATAATGGCCGCCCTCAAGCAAGGTGGTGGTATGAAAGCAGAGTATCTACAGCGATTTGGGGGCATTGCCCGTCTTTATGGTCAGAACGCTTTGCGTTCCTTTAGCCAGGCCAAGGTCTGTGTGGTGGGGATCGGCGGCGTTGGCTCCTGGGCTGCCGAGGCGCTGGCCCGCGCCGGTATCAACAAGATCACCCTGATCGACATGGATGATATCTGCATCACCAACACCAATCGCCAGATCCACGCCATGCAGGGTACGGTTGGTCGCCTCAAGACCGAGGTGATGGCCGAGCGTATTCGCGCGATCAATCCGGATTGCGAAGTGATCGAGGTGGATGATTTCGTCACCGCCGATAATCTGGCCGAGCATATCAAGCGGGAGTTTGACTATGTGGTGGATGCCATCGACTCGGTCAAGGCCAAGGTGGCGCTGATTGCCTTCTGCAAGCGCAACAAAATCCCGGTGATCGTCGCGGGTGGTGCCGGCGGGCAGATGGATCCGACCCAGATCACTGTGGCGGATCTGGCCAAGACCATTCAAGATCCGCTCGCTGCCAAGGTGCGCTCCGACCTGCGCCGCTTGCACAACTTCAGTAAGAATCCTGCGCGCAAATTCGGGGTGGAGTGTGTCTTCTCAACCGAGCAGCTGAGCTATCCGGATGGCAATGGTGGCACTTGTCAGGCCAAGGCAGCCAGCGATGGCACCATGAAGATGGATTGCGCCTCCGGCTTTGGCGCCGTGACGCCGGTGACGGCAACTTTCGGGCTGGTTGCTGCGTCCCGGGTCTTGAAGAAGATTGCCGAGCGGGGTGCCCGCGCCGAGAAAGAGGGCGGGAATGAAAACGCTAGGTCGATTAGAGAAGCGTAATCGACCGCAGAACAAGGCGGGTTAGACAGCCTGCTCCCGGATCGCCAGCACGATCGCTCTGAGCCCGTTACCTCGTGACGGGCTCAAGTGTTTCTCAAGCCCAAGTGCGCTGAAATAGCCTTCCATATCAAAATCCTGGATCGCCGCAGACGATTGGTGGTTGAGCGCGGCCAGCACGATGACGATCAAGCCGCGCACGATGCGGGCATCGGAATCACAGGCAAAATGCCAGCAGCCATCCTCGCTTTTCTCTCCCTTCAGCCACGCCTGGCTTTCACAACCCTTGAGGCGGAATGCCTCCTGCTGCCATTCGCCGGGTAGCACCGGTAACTGCTTGCCAAGCTGGATGATGAGCCGGTACTGGTTCTCCCAGCCGTGAGCGGCGGCAAACTGCTGGCGGATGATGTCGGCGTTGGGCTCAAGGCCAATCTGGGTATAGCTTGCGAGGTCACTCATTTGGTTGTCTGCCTTAGAAGAAGTCACTGAGTTTGTGTAGGGCGGCCAGCAGGGCATCGACATCATCCCGATTGTTGTAGCAGCCCAACGAGGCGCGCAGGGTGCCGCCGATCCCGAGCGATTCCATCAGCGGCATAGTGCAGTGATGGCCGACTCGCAGGGCGATCCCCTGCATGTCGAGCAGGGTAGCGGCATCTTGCGGGTGGATATCCTCCAGCAGGAACGAGACCGCACCGGCGCGCTGGTCGGGTTCGCCGATCAGGCGCAGCCCCGGCACCTGTTGCAGGCCTGCGACCAGATAGTCGGTTAGCGCCTGCTCATGGCTGGCGAGCCAATGCCGATCTTGCCCCATCACAAAGTCGATGGCTGCGGCGAGGCCGATAGCGCCAGCAATATGGGGGGTGCCCGCCTCGAACTTGAAGGGCAGGGAGTTGAAGGTGGTACCGGCGAAGCTGACTCTGTCGATCATCTCGCCACCGGCTTGCCAGGGCGGCATCCGCTCCAGTAGTTCGGTGCGGCCCCACAACACACCGATGCCGGTCGGGCCATAGAGCTTGTGACCGGAGAAGGCGTAGAAGTCGCAACCGATGGCCTGCACATCCACCTCGAGATGAGCCACCGCCTGAGCGCCATCGAGCAGGGTCAGAGCGCCGACTGCCTTGGCCGCTGCCACCATCTCTTTGACTGGATTGACGGTGCCAAGGGCATTGGAGACGTGGGCCACGCTTACCAGTCGGGTCCGTGGCCCCAGCATGGCGTGATAGGCGGCCAGATCGAGATCGCCCCGCTCATCGAGCGGGATGACCCGGATCACCGCGCCGGTGCGTTGGGCGACCAGTTGCCACGGGACGATATTGGCGTGGTGCTCCAGCGTGCTGAGGATGATTTCCTCCCCCGCCTTGAGCTCGCTCATCCCCCAGCTCTGGGCCACCAGATTGATCGCTTCTGTGGTACCACGGGTCCAGATAACTTCGTGGCTGCGGGGCGCATTGATAAAGCGGGCGACCGTCTCGCGGGCAGCCTCAAAGGCTCGGGTAGCGCGGCCACTCAGGGCGTGGGCGGCACGGTGCACGTTGGCGTTGTCGGCCCGATAGTAGTGAGCGATGGCATCCAGTACCGCGTGCGGCTTCTGGGTGGTGGCGGCATTGTCCAGATAGACCAGAGGGTGGCCGTTGACCTCTTGTGCCAAGGCCGGAAACTGGCTGCGCAGCCGGGCGTGCTGTTGCTGGTTCATGCTCCCCTCATATCATCTGGAAAAGTCGGCCATGATCCGGAAAATGGCGGTCAAACACAAGGCGCAGTGGCGGGATATTGCCTGCGGTTTCGGCTGCCTGCGGGATCTCTGTTACAATGCCGCCCCTCATCATAAGCCAAGAGATCCGGCCCATGAAGCTCAACCCCAATCAGAACGAAGCGGTCAAGTTTGTCTCCGGCCCTTGCCTGGTGCTGGCGGGTGCCGGATCGGGCAAGACCCGCGTCATCACCAACAAGATTGCCTATCTGGTGCAGCAGTGTGGTTACAACGCGCGCAACATCGCCGCAGTTACCTTTACCAACAAGGCGGCACGGGAGATGAAGGAGCGGGTCGGCCAGACTTTGGGCCGAAAGGAGGCGCGGGGGCTGATGGTCTCCACCTTCCACACTCTGGGGCTCGAGATCATCCGCCGGGAGCACAAGAGCCTGAATCTCAAGGCCAACTTCTCCCTGTTTGATGACACCGATCAGCTGGCGCTGCTGAAGGAGCTGACCGAGGTGGAGCTCGACAACGACAAGGACAAGCTCTCGGCCCTCATCAGCCAGATCTCCAACTGGAAGAACGATCTCATCCTGCCGGCTCGCGCCATGCGCATTGCCCGTGGCCCGGAAGAGGTGCTGATGGCCCAGCTCTACGAGCGTTATCACCGCCAGATGGTGGCCTATAACGCGCTGGATTTTGACGATCTCATCGTGATGCCGACCCTGCTGCTCAAGAGCAACGAGGAGGTGCGCACCCGCTGGCAGAACAAGATCCGCTACCTGCTGGTCGACGAGTATCAGGATACCAACACCAGCCAGTACGAGCTGGTGAAGCAGATTGTCGGCGAGCGGGCCCGTTTTACCGTGGTGGGGGACGATGACCAGTCCATCTACTCCTGGCGCGGTGCCAAGCCGCAGAACCTGGTGCTGCTGAACGAGGATTTTCCCAGCCTCAAGCTCATCAAGCTGGAGCAAAACTACCGTTCCAAGCGTCGCATCCTCAAGTGTGCCAACATCCTGATCGCCAACAACCCCCACGTCTACGACAAGGCGCTCTTTTCCGAGCTGGACGAGGGGGTGAAGCTCAAGGTGCTGTTTGCCAAGAATGAAGAGCACGAGGCGGAGCGTATCGCCGCCGAGCTGATGGGCCACAAGTTCATGAACCGCACCCGGTTCAAGGATTACGCGATCCTCTATCGGGGCAACCATCAGTCGCGCATCTTCGAGAAGGCGCTGATGACCAACCGCATTCCCTACCGTATCTCGGGTGGCACCTCTTTTTTCTCCCGCACCGAGATCAAGGACATCATGGCCTATCTCAAGCTGCTGGTGAACCCGGATGAGGACACCGCCTTCCTGCGGGTGGTCAACCTGCCGCGCCGCGAGATCGGTCCCACCACGCTGGAGAAGCTGGGCCAATACGCCAACCAGCGTGGCAAAAGTCTGTTTGCAGCCAGCTTCGAGCTGGGGCTGGAGCAGCACCTCTCCGGGCGCGGTCTATCCGCCCTGCAGGCCTTCACCAACTGGCTGGTACGCCTTGGCGATCAGGCGCTGCGCGGCAATCCGGTGGAGGCGGTGCGGGACATGATCAAGGAGATCCACTACGAGGAGTGGCTCTACGAGACCTCTCCCAGCCCGAAGGCGGCAGAGATGCGGATGCAGAACGTCTCCACCCTTTACCGCTGGATCACCGAGATGCTGGAGGGCGATGAGCTGGAGGAAGCGATGACGTTGGCTCAGGTGGTTACCCGGCTCACCCTGCGTGACATGATGGAACGCAACGAGGGAGAGGACGAGGCTGACCAGGTGCAGCTGATGACCCTGCACGCCTCCAAGGGGCTGGAGTTTCCCTATGTCTACATGGTGGGCATGGAGGAGGGGCTGCTGCCCCACCAGACCAGCATCGACGAGGACAACGTGGAGGAGGAGCGGCGCCTCGCCTATGTGGGTATCACCCGGGCCCAGACCGAACTGACTTTTACCCTCTGCAAGGAACGGCGCCAGTACGGCGAGTCGGTGCGGCCGGAGCCGAGCCGCTTCCTGCTGGAGCTGCCGCAGGACGATCTGGAGTGGGAAAACCAGAAGAAGGTGACGGCCGAGGAGCGCCAGCAGAAGGGGCAGGTCGGGGTCGCCAACCTGAGAGCGCTGTTCAAGAAGGATTGAGTGGAGGTTAGCCGCGCTCGTTCTTGGTCTGGGTGAGCAGGGGAGTGATATCGGCTCCGGGCATGGGGGGCGAGATATAGCGCCCCTGGCCCATCAGACAGCCGAGATCGATCAGCTTCTGCAGTTGCTGCTGGTTTTCGATGCCTTCCACCACCAGGGTGAAGTCCAGATCCTGGCAGATGTCGCGCATGGCACGAATGAGGGCGAGATCCTTGGGTGACTGCAGCATGCGATGGGTGAAGCTGTCATCCACCTTGATGTAGTCCACCGGGAAGTGGAACAGGGCGTTGAGGGAAGAAAATCCGGTCCCAAAGTCATCAAGACTGATCTGGATACCCTTGGCTCTCAGTTCGTGCAAAGAGGTGAGGGCATCGGAGTCCTGCCGTGACAGCTCCCGCTCGTTGAACTCGAAGATCAGATAACCGGGGGCTATCCCCTCGGATTCGATGATTTCAACCAACTTCATGATCTGCTCATGACTGACCAGATGTTTGCCGGACAAGTTGATGGCCACCTTGAACTTGCTCTGGCCTGACAGCGGCAGCCACCCCTTCAATTGTTGGCAGGTGTGGCTCAGGATCTGGTAGTCAAGTTCCTGAATGAGACCGCACTGCTCCGCCAGCGGGATAAAGTCGAACGCGTCCTTGAGTACCCCCTCTTCGGTGATCCAGCGGGCCATCACCTCCAGCCCGGTCAGCCGGCTGTCCTTGAGCCGGATCACCGGCTGGAAATAGGGGATGATACGCCCTTCGCGCAGCGCTCTTGCCAACATCTCTTCCGGTGATGCCCAGGTCTGTACCGAACACTCTTCCGAATAGCTGACGATGCGACTACGGCCGTTGCGTTTGGCCTGATACATGGCCAAGTCGGCCTGATGGAGCAACTGGCTGATGTCCGAGGTCTGTTCCGATACGCTGGCCACCCCCAGACTGACAGTGATGCCCAGCTCGTTGCCCATCAGCCGAAAAGGGTAGGAGAGACGGCTGATGATGCGGTTGAGTACCGGGCTGATATCCTCCTCGGTCTTGCTGTTGTCCAGATAGATGACGAATTCATCCCCACCCAGCCTGGCCACCATGTCATTTTGCCGAATGCAGGTCTGCAGGCGGCGGCTCATCTCCTTGAGCAGTTGATCACCGGCGCTGTGGCCTAGGGTGTCGTTGACCTGCTTGAAGTGGTCAACATCGATGAAGATCAGCGAAAAACCGGGCGACTTGTAGCGGTGAAAGTGGGTCATGGCGTGGTTGAGGTGATTCATCAACAGGGCCCGGTTGGGCAGTTGGGTCAGCGGATCGTGCAGGGCGTCGAACTGCAGCCGGCGTTCCAGCTCCTGATGCTGCTTGAGTTGCTTTTGCAGCCGGAGGTTGGTCTGACGCAACTGTTGCAGGCGTTGGTTGATGGAGTCTTCCGAGTTTATGTCGTGCAACTGCTGGCGGATCCGCCTCAGCTCCAGCAGCAGGGTGAGCTGGCTGCGCAGGAAGTCGAGAAACAGCCGGTCATCGGTTTCCAGCGGGTGCTGCAGGCTGATGAGAAAGTGGGCGAAGTACTGCTGCTGCAGACGCAGCGGTTGGCTGTACCAGTAGAGCTGCTCCTTGTGCTGCTCCATGTTGTTGGTGCTGTGGCACAGCCCGGTGATGAACTCGTCGCTGTGTGGGGGCTGCTCCGGATAGATCTTCTCGAGCCGGTGGCTGTCGATGCGCACCAGCAACATGTCCTGAATGGCCAGTATCTGGCGCAGTACTGCCTCGAGCTGAGAGAACAGCGCCTGACTGGGCAAGGTGTTGGCCAGTCGGATGATGCGGTTGATACTCTCTATCTTCTTTTGCCAGTCAGGGTCTTTGCGGATGAGCGGTGAGGCTAGCTCCGACAGCTGGGAGCCTGCCTGGGTCTCGTTCAACCGCTTGGCCAGGCACTCCAGCAATAGGCGCAGGGTTGGCAGCTCCTTGGGCTGGCAGCAGGCCAGCAACCACTGGATCTGACCATGCTCGACCGGCAGCGAGCACCAGCCATCGACTTCATCGAGCTGGGTCAGTTGATCGGTGATGCGCGACTCTTCCAGCCCCAACTGCAACTTGAAGCTGTCGGAGATCTGGTATTCGCATACCCACTGCAGGCCGGCTTCCGACAAGCCGAGCATGCCGAAATGCTGCAGCGGGCAGAGCTGGTTCAGCTGCTGGATCAGGGTGTCGTAATCTTTGGAAGTGGCAGCGGAGGGGGCGGGGAAATCCATAATAGCGGAGACTAACGCCAGCAAGGGAGTCGAGTAATGGGGTGCTATTGGTTGCGCTGACATGAGTAACTCCCGGTTTGCCTACCCTACAAAGAGTAGCCGGAAGTCATCAGATTGAAAGGGCCGCAAATGCGGCCCTTTCAAACACTTAGAGCTTGTCGATCATGTAGTGAATGGCGTTTTCGATCTCTTCATCGCTACAGGTGGCGCAAGTTCCTCGTGGTGGCATCACACCGGTCTTGCCTGCGAAGCCGGCAATGGCGTGTTTCTTAAGTGTTTCAATGCCTTGGGCGATACGCGGTTCCCAGGCGGCCTTGTCGCCACGCTTGGGAGCACCGGCGATGCCGGCATCGTGGCAGGCGAAGCAGGCGCCCTTGAACACAGCTTCGCCGTCGCGCGGGCCAGATGCCGCTGCCGCCGCAGGGGCTGCGCCTGCGGTCGCAATCCCTTCCAGATCCTTGGCGGTATAGACTTGACCGACAGGCTTGATCCGCTCGGCAATTGCCTCCGGTGACATATCATCGGCAGCAAGCACCACGCCGGACAAACTGGCGGCCGTCATCCCGACCGCCAGCAAATAGCTCAGTTTTTTCAACACGCTCATGTACTCCCAGCAGGCTTTTATTATCCCTAGAAAACGACTGGATTATAACCGAATAGTTACAGCCATTTAAACGCTTGTGTGTGAAGTGTTAAGCACTCTGCGTGCAAAGTTTTTTCGTCAGATCACAAACTGGCGAGGCTGGCCCGAAAAAAGAAACCCGGTTTTCACCGGGTTTCATCTCATGGGCGGGCCGAAAGGCTTATTTATCCCAGCTGAGGATCACCTTGCCGGACTGGCCTGAGCGCATGGCATCGAACCCTTGCTGGAAGTCGTCGATGTGGAAGCGGTGGGTGATGATGGGGGAGAGATCCAGCCCGGACTGGATGAGGCTCGCCATCTTGTACCAGGTCTCGAACATCTCACGGCCATAGATCCCTTTGATAAACAGTCCCTTGAAGATCACCTTGCCCCAGTCGATGGCCATGGTAGCAGGGGGGATGCCGAGCATGGCGATTTTGCCGCCGTGGTTCATCTTGTCGATCATGTCCTGGAAGGCGCTGGGTACGCCGGACATCTCCAGCCCCACGTCGAACCCTTCGGTCATGCCAAGCTCGCTCATCACGTCGCTGAGCTGCTCCTTGGCTACGTTGACGGCGCGAGTGGCGCCCATCTTGCGGGCCAGCTCGAGCCGGTATTCGTTGACGTCGGTGATCACCACGTGGCGGGCACCCACGTGGCGGCAGACGGCGGCGGCCATGATGCCGATGGGACCGGCGCCGGTGATCAGCACGTCTTCACCGACCAAGTCGAAGGAGAGGGCGGTGTGCACCGCGTTGCCGAACGGATCGAAGATGGCGGCCAGTTCATCGGGGACGTTGTCCGGCAGCTTGAAGGCGTTGAAGGCCGGGATCACCAGATACTCGGCGAAGGCGCCGGGGCGGTTGACGCCCACGCCTATGGTGTTGCGGCACAGGTGGGTGCGGCCCGGCACGGCAGTTGCGGCAGTGGCCGCAAGTGATGTGGCCTTCACCGGATACCCGGTCTCCGACCGCGAAGCCGCGCACTTCCTGGCCGATGGCGACCACTTCCCCGACGTATTCGTGGCCGACCACCATGGGCACCGGGATGGTCTTCTGTGACCATTCGTCCCAGTTGTAGATATGGATGTCGGTGCCACAGATGGCGGTCTTGCGGATCTTGATCAGCAGGTCGTTGTGGCCGAGTTCGGGGGCCGGTACGTCCGTCATCCAGATGCCGACTTCTTTGTGCAGTTTGGAGAGCGCTTTCATGGTTGTTCCTTCACGATGAATGCAGAAAGAAGGGGCGCTAGGCCCCTTGATTCAAATCAGATGATGTCGAGTTCGCGGCCGATGCGAATGAAGGCATCGATGGCCTTGTCCAGTTGCTCACGGGTATGGGCAGCTGACATCTGGGTGCGGATGCGGGCCTGGCCCTTGGGCACCACCGGGAAGGAGAAGCCCACCACGTAGATGCCGGCGGCCAGCATGCGGCTTGCCATCTCGGCGGCCAGTTTGGCGTCACCCAGCATCACCGGAATGATGGCGTGATCGGCCCCTGCCAGGGTGAAGCCGGCGGCGCTCATCCGCTCGCGGAAGTATTGGCTGTTCTCCTTGAGGCTGGAGCGCAGCGCATGCCCTTCGGCCAGCATGTCGATCACCTTGATGGTGGCGGCGACGATGGAGGGGGCCAGCGAGTTGGAGAAGAGATAGGGGCGGGAACGCTGGCGCAACCAGTCGATCACCTCCTTCTTGCCGGAGGTGTAACCACCGGAGGCGCCGCCGAGCGCTTTGCCCAGGGTGCCGGTGATGATGTCGACCCTGTCCATCACGCCACAGTATTCGTGGGTGCCGCGGCCGTTCTCGCCGATGAAGCCGACGGCGTGGGAGTCGTCCACCATCACCAGGGCATCGTACTTGTCGGCCAGATCGCAGATGGATTTGAGGTCGGCAATGACACCATCCATGGAGAAGACGCCGTCGGTGGCGATCAGCTTGAAGCGGGCGCCGTCGGCGTCAGCCTGCTTGAGCTGGGCTTCCAGCTCGGCCATGTCGTTGTTGGCATAGCGATAACGCTTGGCCTTGCACAGCCGAACCCCGTCGATGATGGAGGCGTGGTTGAGAGCATCGGAGATGATGGCGTCTTCGGCACCGAACAGGGTTTCGAACAGACCGCCATTGGCATCGAAGCAGGAGGAGTAAAGAATGGTGTCTTCGGTGCCGAGGAAACCCGATAGTTTCTGCTCCAGCTCCTTGTGCTGATCCTGGGTGCCGCAGATGAAACGGACTGAGGCCATGCCGAAGCCGTGGCTGTCCAGCCCCTGATGAGCCGCTGCGATCAGGTCAGGGTGGTTGGCCAACCCCAGATAGTTGTTGGCACAGAAGTTCAGCACCTGCTCGCCACCCACCGCAATCCGGGCCTGCTGGGCCGAGGTGATGACGCGCTCCTGCTTGTACAACCCTTCAGCCTGCACCTGCTCAAGCTGCTCGGTCAGGTGACGATAGAATCCGTTAGACATCCTCGATCCTTATTGGCTATTTCAGCTGATTATCAACAATGGGCAGTATTTTACTGCAATCTGTTGCGGTGAATTCAAATGATTGTGCTGACATTCAACAATTGTGAAACAGATCTCACCCGGCTGGTTGGGCCAGTTGACGATAGTGCTGCTCCAGCTGGCGGATCTGGTCGGCCACCTGGGGCTGCACATAGGGGCGCAGCAGGAACAGTACCCGCAAGACGCCCTGATAGAGCAACGGCTTGGTGATACGGGTATTGGGGGCCTGGGCAATCTGGAACGGGATCCAGCAGGTGACCACCATCTTGATGGTCTGGCCCAGATCCGGCAGGTCCTCGTCGCTGACATCAATGATGCCGCCCTCGCGCAGGCTTCTGAGCAGTGCCACCACGGCGGCGCGCAACTGCTCCTGGGCCTTGAGGTATTTTTGCTGCAGCGGCTCATCGCGGCTGAGGATGTCCGGCAGATTGGCGTAGAAGAAGCGGAACTGCCACATCAGATAGAAGATGGCATCCAGATAGCCCATCAGGTTTTCCAGCTTGATCTCGTCGCTGCGCGCCGGGGTGAAGCTCTCGCTCAGGTGGCGGGCGTACTGGTCGAAGATGGAGTGGATGATGTCTTCTTTATTACGGAAGTGGTAATAGAGGTTGCCCGGGCTGATGCCCAGATGGGCGGCAATGTGGTTGGTGGTGATGTTGCGCTCACCCTGATCGTTGAACAGCTCGGTGGCGCTGTGAATGATCCTGTCTCTGGTTTTCATCGCTGTTCCCTCTGCCGGGCCCCTGGCCGGTGAAATCGTCAAGGTCGAATCCCCTTGCGGCCCGTGATAAACTTTTCGGCAATTTCAAATTGGCTCACTATACACAGCTTTAACAGGCAGTCACACGTGGCCATCAACGTACGCGAGGCAAACTCCATGATCGTAGTAACTGGCGGTGCTGGCTTTATCGGCAGCAATCTGGTCAAGCAGCTGAACGCTCAAGGACGGACCGATGTGGTGGTCATCGATGACCTGACCGACGGCACCAAGTTCGTCAATCTGGTCGATCTGACCATTGCCGATTACATGGATAAGGATGAGTTCCAGGCGCGGATCGTTTCCGGCGACGAATTTGAAGAGTGGGATGGCGGCATCGAGGTGATCTTCCACGAAGGTGCCTGCTCCGCCACCACCGAGTGGAACGGCAAGTTCATCATGGAGGTCAACTACGAGTACTCCAAGGATCTGTTCCACTACTGCATCGAGCGGGAAATTCCGTTCATCTATGCCTCTTCTGCCGCAACCTATGGCGGCCGCAACGACAACTTCATCGAAGATCCGAAGTTCGAGCAGCCGCTCAACGTCTACGGCTACTCCAAGCAGCTGTTCGACCAGTACGTGCGTCGCTGGATGCCGGAGATCAACTCCCAGGTGGTCGGCCTCAAGTACTTCAACGTCTATGGCCCGCGCGAGCAGCACAAGGGCTCCATGGCCTCGGTTGCCTTCCACCTCAATACTCAGGTGAAGAAGGGCGAGAATCCCAAGCTGTTCGAAGGCTGCGACGGTTTCCCCAACGGCGGTCAGATGCGCGATTTCATCTATGTCGATGACGTCTGCAAGGTGAACCTCTGGTTCTGGCAGAATCCGCAGCACTCCGGCATCTTCAACTGCGGTACCGGCCGGGCCGAACCGTTCCAGAACGTGGCCGAAGCGGTGATCAAGCATCATCAGAAGGGTTCTATCGAGTACATCCCCTTCCCGGATCACCTCAAGGGTCGCTATCAGAGCTTCACCCAGGCAGACATGACCAAGCTGCGCGGTGTCGGTTATGACGCCGAGTTCAAAACCGTGGCCGAAGGGGTCGCGGACTATATGGCGTGGCTCAACCGTTAACGGGTGAGCTTTACTCCGCCATATGCAGACAAGCCGGAAGCAGTCCATATCTGCTTCCGGCTCTGTTGTTTGTCACGGTTTTTCTCAGTCTCTACCGGGTAACCACGCAATGAACATATTGATGGCACTCTCCCAGCTCGAAGTGACGGGCGCTGAGGTCTATGCCACCACGGTCGGTAACGAACTGACCCGGCGTGGCCACCAGGTTTTCTATGTCTCGGACACCCTGACCAAGCCCACTCTGGGTGAGGTGTTCAAGCTGCGATTCAACAAGCGCAGCATTCTGCGCCGATTCTGGCACGTCTTCTACCTCGTCTATCTGATCAAGAAGCATCATATCCAGCTGGTGCATGCTCACTCCCGTGCCTCCGGCTGGAGCAGCTATGTGGCCTGCAAGCTGACCGGCACCCCCATGATCACCACGGTGCACGGCCGCCAGCCGGTGCATGCCTCCCGCAAGGCCTTCCATGCTCTCGGCTTTCGAGCGGTGGCGGTGTGCGAGGATATTGCCCACCAGATCATCGACAATCTGGGGGTGGATCCGGCCATCGTGCAGGTGCTGCGCAACGGTATCGAAACCGACAAGTTCCAGCCATTGCCTGCCCCGACCAATGCCAGGCCGGTGATCGCCATCATAGGCCGGCTGAGCGGCCCCAAGGGCGAGCTCTGCTATCGGTTGCTGGATGAGGTGCTGGATCTGGATGCCTGCCAGGTTAAGGTGGTGAGCGGCAGCCAGCTGCCTGCGCGTTTTCAGCGTTTTCAGGACCGGGTCGATTTCGTCGGCTACGTGGAGGATGTCCCTGCGCTGATGGCGCAATGCGATCTGGTGATCGGTGCCGGTCGGGTGGCGATGGAGGCCCTGCTGTGTGGTCGTCCCGCCTTTGCCATCGGTGAGGCCAAGGCCATCGGGCTGGTGACCGAGCACAATCTGGACGAGGCGCTGGCCAGCAATTTCGGCGATATCGGCCCCCAGGATCTGGCGATCGATTTTGCCGCACTGAAGGCGCAGATTGCCCCGGCCCTGGCCAGTGGCACAGTTTCAGACACAATTCGTCAACGCATTCAGGCCGAATATGGCTTGGCGGGGGTCGTCTCCGGCCTGGAATCCATTTATCAGGATGCGGTGGTCGAGACCCTGCGCCGCGAGATGCCGGTCATCATGTACCACCGCTTCATCGAGCATGACAGCGAGAAGGGGGTACACGGCACCTGGATGCCGATCGCCATGTTCGAGAAGCACCTGCGCCTGCTGAAGTGGCTGGGTTATGAGACCCTGACGTTCCGCGATCTGGCGGACAAGGGTTTTATCCATCGCCTGCAATATGGCAAGAAGTATCTGATGATCACCGCCGACGATGGCTATCAGGACAACCTGACCCGCATGCTGCCGCTGCTGGAAAAATATGGTTACAAAGCCGTGGTATACGTGGTCACGGGGGAAGGGTATAACCGCTGGGATGTGGAGCATGCGAGCAACCCCGACACCCGGGTGGACCTGATGAATGGCGAGCAGCTCAAGGCGCTGACGGCCTCCGGCCATGTTGAGATCGGCGGGCATACCCTGACCCACCCCAGGCTGAGCAAGCTTGGGCCCGAGCAGCAAGCTCATGAAATAAGAGAAAATAAACGGCAACTTGAGGCTTTGCTCGGCCACCCTCTGCTGTCGTTCGCCTACCCTTATGGGGATATGGATGAGAGCGCCAAGTTGCAGGCGCAGGCCGCAGGCTACCGTTTTGCCGTGGCGACCAACAGCGGGCCCAGAGCCATGCACCAGGACCCTTTCAGGATCCGCCGCATCGCTATTTTCCCGCGTACCGATGTTTTTGGCCTGTGGCGCAAAATCCGGGGTAACTATGTCTTCAGGAAGTCTTGATTGATGCTCAGCAGAAGCCTTGCCTTGCTCGATAGAACAACCACAGCCCTGTTTGCGCTGACCATTATATTCTCCTTTTGCGGCCTGTTTCTGG
Organism: Aeromonas oralensis; assembly: GCF_049665575.1. NCBI lineage: Bacteria > Pseudomonadati > Pseudomonadota > Gammaproteobacteria > Aeromonadales > Aeromonadaceae > Aeromonas > Aeromonas oralensis. The sequence goes on along the minus strand of NZ_CP187186.1, from coordinate 4,554,085 downwards.
CCCCTTTCGGCCAGAGCATTCAATCCAATCTGCTGGCCGTGACCGGCATATTCGGTTTGTTGAATTACTTTGTCGGCAAACAACGGGATGTGGGGCTCAAAGACCGTCGCATTCTCTGGGGGCTGCTGGTCTATGCCGCCATGATCTTCATCAACCGGTTGATCCACGGTGATCAATACGGAGTCATGCGCGGGCTGTTTTATGTCGTCGTCTTTGCGCTGATGATGCCGCGCAAGCCGAGCCTGCTGGTGCTGGGTTATCTGGCCATCGTGCTGGGCGGGATGGGATTGGGCATTCTCAGCATCTGGCAATACCAGCATGGCATTGCCAGGGTGGAAGGGTTTACCAACGCGATCCTCTTCTCGCAGGCTGCGCTGACGCTGGGCATCCTCAACTGGTTTGTCTTCCAGCAAAGACAGTTGCCTGGATGGTTGAGGGGGGGAGCCTGCTTGGCTTGATTGCGGCCCTGTTTGCACTTTATCTCTCCCAGAGCCGAGGGGTCTGGCTCGCCTTCGGGATCATTCTTGCCTACGTCATCTGCTACAAGGCCTACTTCAAACCGTGGAAATACATTGCGGTAGCCATATTGTGTACGGCCACGACGGGCGCCATTTATCAGACCAACCAGCTGGTTCAGGTTCGGGTCGCAGAGGCAGTCTCGGATCTCAACTCGGCAGAACAAGGTTCGTACGACTCATCATGGGGCTTGCGCGTCATTGCCTGGCAGAGTGCCTGGCTGGGATTTTTGGATTCACCTGTGGCAGGGGTGGGCACGGATGGTTTCAATGCATTGAAACAGACCCAGATCGATAATCATCAGATATCTCCCCTGATATTCCATCCGGCGCTGGTCCATTCACATAATCAATATATGCAGAACCTGGTGGTTCGCGGCAGCATAGGATTTATTGCACTGGTTATCTTTCTTGGCCTGCCGATCTATCTGGCGGCGAACAATATCAGCAGAATTTCGGCGGGTGTGCTGGTTCCTCTCGCATTTGCAGTTAACTCGCTAAGCGACGTGCCGTTTGAGCATCAAGGGGTGCTCTATCTGTACACGCTCAGCCTGGTTTTCATCTGGTTTGTCCATGAGTCTAAAAAGGATACCTGCACGTCATGATTCCGGTTTTTGTCATCAGTTTGGCTCGCAGCGTTGAGCGACGGGCGATGGTTGTCCAGCAGATGGCGCATCTGGGCATAGATTTCGAGTTTGTAGATGCAACCGACGGGAAGGCGCTGAGCAATGCCGAGCTGGCCAAGGTGGATTTGGAGCTGGCCAAAGAGGTGTGTGGTCATGAACTGAGTTTTGGCGAGATTGGCTGTGCCATGAGCCATATCCGAGTTTATGAGCGCATCGTCGCCGAAGGCATTGAGCGGTGCGTGGTGCTCGAAGATGACATCTACCTGCACATGCACAGCAAGGCCATCATCGAGACGATAGTGCGCTCCTGCCAGTCCGAGATCGTCTTTTTGCATCATGGCAAAGCCAAGCGCTGGCCATTCCTGTCATCCCTGCCCGGTGGCTACCGGCTTGCCAGGTACCTGACGCCCAGTCGCTCCTCCAAGCGAGGGGTACTCTCTACCGCTGGGTATGTGCTGACCCTGGCCGGGGCGAAAAAATTATTGCAGTGCGCCTATCCGCTGCGGATGCCCTCCGACTATCTGACCGCCGGTTGCAGCTCAACGGCCTGTCTGCCTCCGGGGTGGAGCCCTGCTGTCTGGATGTGGATCTGTTCACCACTACCATAGATGACAGAGCCTACGGTCACTATCTGAAATAGCGCAGGGCGTGCCGATGGTGGCTGTTGTCAGCCCTGCCGACGCTGCGGGCCATACAAGCTGGATAACCCATGAATTTCAAGAAGTTGCTTACCCACTCCATTGCCAGATGGCTGATCGGCAGAGCGCCTGACGCCGCCCCATGCCCCGCCGGGACGAAGGTGAAGAGAGTGCTGGTGGTCGGTTATGACGCCATCGGCGATTTCATTCTCACCCTGCCCGCCATTGCCCGGCTCAGGGAGACCTACCCCGCCGCGCGCCTCGAGCTGGTGTGCAGCCAGCGCAACCAGCTGCTGGCGGCGTCGGTCGCCGGGATCGATGAGTGTCACGTGATCACCCTGAACGACACCCTGTGGCCGGCGAGCATGTGGTGCAAGCTGCGTGAACTCAGGCAACGGCAGTATGACTTGGTGATCAATCTGTTTGACGAGCCCGACGATATTGCCATGGCCAAGTTGCTGTTGCTGGCCAACGGGCGCTTGCAGTCGCTGCCCCTGCGCTTCAAGAGTGAAGGGCAGCAGAAGTTGCTGCCGCTGTTCAACCAGAAGGCCACCATAGTGTCGTCACGCCCAGTCAGGGATCACTTCGTCTATCGCATGCTCAGCGTGGCAGGCGATGCGGCTGGCGTGCCGGCCACGGTACCGTCACCTTGTAATGAGCAGCTCGATACCGGCGTATATGGCCGCTATCTGCTGGTCAACCTGACGGGCAGCCAGGTCGGCAACTCGATGACGGAGGCGCAGATTGACGGCATCCTGGCGCAGTTGCCTGCCTATGAGGGGATCTCCTACCTGGTCTTCTCCAGGCGGCCCGTGGCTTGCCCGCGGCAGGATATGCGAGTGCTGTTTCCCGACACGATTCTCGATGCGGCCAAGATCATCAAGGATGCGCGAGGGGTCATCTCGACCGATACCTCCATCATCCATATCTCCTCTTCCTTCGGGGTGCCCACCCTGGTGTTGATGAACAACGAGTGCTGGCGCGATGCCTTCATTCCGCTGGCGGGTCGCAATATCATCCTGCGCTCGGCCACGGACAATCTGGCCGCTTTGTCACCGGCCGAGATCAGCCGCCAGGTCGATGCCCTGATGGCGCTCTAGGCGCGTCAGCCTGTTATCATCATTTTTCCAACTCAACGGCCCTTCTGGTGGATTCATGTCATTAATCAACGATCTGCAACTCCTGCGTGACATTCTTCGCCGCAAGCTGGGGCAACTGCTGTTCGATCGCAAGCGGCCGGTCCCGCTGCATGAGCGCAAGGGGAAGATAGTGTTGCTGCGCTGGGATGCCAAGCTGGGGGATGCCATCGTCTCGTCCTGGGTGGCCCGCGAAATCAAGCGCGCCAGCCCGGAGCGGGAAGTGTGGATCGTCACGACCGCGGCCATGGCTCCCTTGTTTCGTGATCATTTCGGCATGGACAAGGTGATAGAGGTGCCCAAGCGGCCTGGCTATGGTCAGCTCAAGCGGTTGGCACACTCGCTGGGGGAGGTGGAGTGTCTGGTGCACTTTGGCAAAATGCTGAAAATGAAGGACATCTACTTCATCAGTCAGGTGAGGGCGGATTGGGTCGCCGGCATGGACGATGCTCTGCACGCGGTCAACCTCAAGCTGGGCAAGGCCTCCAGCGGCATGCACTTCTCCGACAAGTTTGCCCTGCTGTTGCAACGGCTCGGCGTGACCAATCCGGACCAGCAATACATAGTCCCGACCATGAGCCCGCCCGAGGCGCTGGCCAGCTGGTGGCCGGCCGAGTCGGTCCTCTGTTTCAACCCCTACGGCAGTGGCAGCTCTCGCCGTTTGCGGCCCGAGCTTATCAGCCAGATGCTTGAGCGGATGCTGGCGGCCGGATCTTGCGCCATCTGCCTGCTCTATCCACCGGGTATGGAGGAGGAGGTGGCCGGGATCCGGGCCGGCTTGAGCCGACCGGATCGCCTGCTGCTGTCACCGGATGCGCCTTCGCTGGCCGGGTTGTTCGCCCAGCTGCGCCAGTGTCAGGGGCTGATCTCGGTGGACACGGCGACGGTGCACATCGCCGCCGGGTTGCACAAGCCCATTCTTGGCCTCTACAACCCTGACATAGGTGGCGGCAACGAAAACTTCCTGGAGTGGCACCCCAACTCCCCGTCAGCCACCGTGCTGTTCTCGACCAATACCCGGGAGCAGGATATCAACTCCCTCGATCTGGCCGAATTCGAGCGTACTTTCAGGGCGTGGCTGCTTGCCAACCAGGCAGCGCTGTCAGCCGTTCAATCACCAGCTCGGGCGTGATGGCGCGCAGCAGGGCTTCGTCGATGAAGTCCTTTTCCAAGTTTTGCGGCAGCTGGAAGCCTGGCCCCTTGGCATCGAACACATCGATGGCCTGATAGCGGGGGTGGTTGACCGGGTTGGCGATGATCTTGTCGCCACCGGGGGCCACTATGGTCAGCAGGGGCAGGTCGATGGCCTGTGCCATGTGGCGGGGGCCGGTGTCATTGCCGACAAACAGCCGGCAGTGGGTGAACAGCCCCACAAGTTCCCTTACCGAGCGGGTCTTGATGTGATCGAAGACGCTGGCCTGCAAGGCGGCGGGCAGCAGCGGTTTCAGGCCGCGGTTGTACTCCTCCTCTCCCGGCCCGCAGTAGATCAAAATCTGGGCATCATGCTGCTCGATCAGCCACTGGGCGACCTTGGCGAAGCAGTCAATGGGCCAGCGCTTGTAGTGCCCGAGCGAGTTGACGCCCATGGCGATCAGCGGGCGGCTCAGGTCGACGCCGGCGGCCAGCAGGGCATCCCTTCCTTGTTGTTTCTCTTCTTCACTCAGCCAGAGGTAGTAGTTGCGATCCTCGCTGGCCAGCTTGAGCGGCTTGAGCAGCGAGAAGCGGTCGTCGACCAGGGTGCTGTTGCCCTGGAACTCCGTGTCCTTGCGAAAACGCACGATGCGGTTGTGGCCGAGCCGCCAGGGGAAGGAGTTAAAGCCGATGCGCAGGCGTGCACCGGAGAAGAGGCAGCTGAGCAGGCCGATCATCTGGCCCTGGCTGTTGACCACCACATCGTAGCGTTCGCGGCGAATGGCCAGCAGCAGATCCTTCATGTAGCGCCACTCGTTGCGCCTGGCCTTCTCGATGATGATGAGCCGATCGATATTGGGATTGCCCTGCGCCATACCCGCGCAATAATCCATGACCAGATAGTGAACCTCGCCGCTTGGGTCATTCTGCTTGAGGTTGTTGCACAGCGCGGTGGAGATCAGCACATCCCCTATCTGTTTGGTTTGAACTACAAGGTATTTCATAAGGCAGGCCTCAACAGAGGTCATGGTTGATCGTCAGCGTGACAGCATACCCCACAAGTGAGTCAGATGCTGTCGGTGCGGCGTGAAAATCCGATCTGGCGCAAGCCGGCAACCCGCCACATTACGGACGCATAAAAAGAAAAGCCATTGTGACAATGGCTTTTCTGCTGTTTAGAAGGTGAAGGAGGTGGAGAGCTGGAAGGTGCGTGGCGCCCCCAGGCCGCCGGAGAGGCCACTGCCGTCACCACCAGACCAGGAACCGATCCAGTAGTCGCGACCGGTGAGGTTCTGGACTGCAGCCCGCACGGTCAATGCGTGATCGGCGATCCGCATGGTGTAGCGGGCCCCCAGGTCGAAAGTGGTGTAGGAGGGCAGTGAGAGACGGTTGTCGTCGGTAACGAAGCGCTCGCCGATGAACTGGGTGTTGCCGGTCAGGGTCAGCCCCGGCACGGCGGTCAGATCGTACTCGGCACCGAGCTTGGCCATCCACTTGGGTACTCCCGTCGCCTGGTGGCCGACGTTGCTTTCGTTGAGCGCCTTGGTCAGCTCAGCCTGGGTGTAGGAGGCCCCGCCCAGCAGGCGCAACTCGGGGGTGAGTTCACCGAACAGATCCCACTCGATGCCGCGGTTGCGCTGCTCCCCGTAGACCCCGTAGATGTTTGACGTCGGGTCTGTGTAGGCGCTCGGCTTGGCGATCTGGAACAGGCTCAGGGTATGGGCGAAGTGGCCCAGATCCAGCTTGGCACCAACCTCATACTGCTTGGTCTGGTAGGGCTTCATGATCTCGCCGGCATTGCTGGCGGTGTTGGGTGCCGCCCCCCTGGCTCAGCCCTTCGATGTAGTTGGTGTAGAGGGCGAGATCGTCACGCACCTTGACCATCAGGGTGGTGGCGGGTGAGAGCCTGCTCTCGTCATAGTGGGCGGTCTGGGCACCCGCTCCGTTGAGATTGCTGCTTTCGACCCTCTGACCACGGGCCCCCAGGGTCCACTGCAGGTCGCCATCCAGGAAGGAGAGGGTATCGACCAGTGCCAGGCTCTCCAGGGTCGCCTCGCTGCGCGAGGTGACGGCACCGTACCCGGCGAGATCCGGGGCAGACCCGAAGTCCAGCCGGTCGTAGTTGGTCATGGCGTGGTTGAAGAACATCTTGTCCTTGAAGCTCAGCTCCGAGGTGTAGCGTGTCGCCGCCAGAGACCAGGCGTGATCGACCGGTCCTGTGCCAAAGGTGCCGCGCAGGCCCGCCTCGCCCGAGCGCTGGGTGCCGTCCCGTTCGGAACGGATTGCCATGGCATTGATGTCGCCCGCGTCGTTGAGCAGAGTGTTGCGGGTGATGAGGGCACTGTAGCCACCGTCACGCTGGCCCCAGGCGGCAAAAGCGGTGAGGTTGTCGGTCAGGTCATACTCGGTGCGCAGTACGACGACCTTGGTGTCATTGACGGTATAGGCCCAGGCTGGCGCCAGGGAGTAGTCACCGCGTTTGGGGATCGGCAGTTCGGTCACCTGGCTGGAGACCGAGAAGATGCCGAAGTAGTTCACGCCGTCCACCCGCTCGTGTTGACGATAGAGATCGACCGAGGTCCGGGCCCGTTCACCGCGCCAGTCCAGGCCGACTGACGTCAGTTCCATCTCATGTTGCTGGTCGTTGACGGCAGTATTCCCGTCCCGGTAGACGCCGTTGAAGCGCACCCCCATTGTTGTTCGTCGCCGAAGCGGCGGCCCAGATCCAGGTGCACGCCGCCAAGGCTGTCCGACTCGTAACCGGCGGTCACCTTGGCAAGCGGGGTCTTGCCGGCGCGCTTGGGCACGATATTGATGTTGCCGCCCACGCTGCCATCCGGCGGCATGCCGTTGAGCAGCACCGAGGGGCCTTTGAGAACGTCGACCCGCTCGGCCATCTCGGTGGAGCTGCGCATGTTCGGCGCCATGCCGATCAGGCCGTTGAAGGTAATGTCGTTGGCATTGGTGTTGAAGCCGCGGATATAGAAGGTTTCGAACACGCTGCGCTTGCTCGGCACATAGACGGAAGGGTTGGTGGCACCGGCCACTGCGCCGATATCCTGGGCCTGGCGATCTTCGATGTACTCCTCGGTGTAGCTCACCGTGTTGAACGGGGTTTCCAGGAAGGGTTTGTTGCCGAGCAGGCCGACCCGGTTGTCGGCGGCGACCTGGCCACCAGCATAGGCCTTGCGACCCTCCACCACGACGACCTCGTCGGGACGGGGGGCTGCGTCTTCACGGGGAGCCGGGGCGGCCCAGGCGCTGCCCAGTGGCAGGGCGGCCAATACGGCCAGCGTCAGACGAGAGAGTCCGTGGCGCGGCACGGCGAGAGGGGATGAGGGCAATGTCTGCATGCAGGATTCCTTTCAGGGTGAGGAGTGCGTTTTTGTCTCCTTATGCTTTCCGGATGACCCTCTGAAATCCTCAAATAAAAATGACTCTCATTTGCGTGTTTGTGCCCGGCGCGGGCCGGGCATGGAGGATCAACTGCGATAGGCGGCCATCACCTCGTCGGCGATGCGGTTCAGGCAGGTGAAGCTGGCGGTGCAGAGATACCAGGTTTCAGGATCGACGAAGCGCACCTTGTCGCTGCGCCACGCCTTGGTCTGGCGCAGCAGCGGGTTGTCCAGGGTGCTCGCGTCGAGGGCGGTGCGTCGCTCCATCACGGCGGTGCGGTCGATGACGAACAGGATGTCCGGGTCGGCCTGCTGGATGAATTCGTTGGAGATGGGTTGGCCGTGCAGGCCGGTATCCCGCTCCGGGCCTGCTGGTTTGACCCCCAGCGTGTCGAACACGAAACCGTAGCGGGAGTGGGTGCCATAGGCGGTAAAGGCGCCGTTGTTGTGCAGCACGATCAGCGCTTTTTCCGGGCGATCCCGCGTTACCGCCCGCGCCTCGGCGATCTTGGCGTCCATCTGCTGCACCTTCGCTTTGGCCAGCGTCTCCTGGCCGAGCAGGGCGCCGAGGGTGAGCAGGTGGGCCTTGGCGGCCTCCAGGATGTGGCCGTCGCGGTTGGTCATGTCGATGTCGTAGTGCAGGGTCGGGGCTATCTGGCTCAGCGCCTCGTAGCTTTGGGCCTGCAGGGGGGAGATAAGGATGAGATCCGGCTTGAGCTTGTGCAGTCGCTCCAGGTTGGGCTGGATGGTGGTGCCCACGTCCATCACGGCCGGGTCGTCCCGGTAACGCTGCAGGAAGTGCGCCACGTAATCCTTGGCGATGCCGGCCACTGGAGCCTGCAGCTGATCAAGGGTATCAAGCTCGCTCATGTCAAAGGCCACCACCCGCTTGGGTGGGGTGACGACCCGGGTGGTGCCGAGCTGGTGGGTCACGGTGACCACAGTGTCGGCGGCCCCGGTGGCGGCCTGCTCCCTGGGGGCGTCGCAGCCGGTGAGCCCTGCGATGGCGGCCAGCAGTACGGCGGTGAGCGTGTTGATCCTCATAACAATTCTCCAGACGGGGTTGGGTTGAAGTAGTTGCAGAGCAGGCCGCAGTCGCTCGGCAGGATGTCAAAGCGAAGGTCGTAGAGTGCCTCGAGCCGGGCCGGGGTAACCATCCGCGCTACCGGGCCGCTGTCCACCAGCGCGCCTCCTTTCATGGCGACGATGTGATCGGAATAGTTGGCGGCGAAGTTGATGTCGTGGACCACCAGGATCACGGTGCGCCCCTGCTCGTCGCAGAGACGGCGGATTGCCTGCATCAGGTGCACCGCATGCTTCATGTCGAGGTTGTTGAGCGGTTCGTCGAGCAGCAGGCAGTCGGTCTGCTGGGCAATGGTCATGGCGAGGTAGGCCAGCTGCCGCTGCCCGCCGCTCAGTTCGTCGAGATAGGACCGGCGCAGGGGGGCGAGGGAGAGAAAGTCGATGGCCTCGTCGACCGCGATGCGGTCGTCCCGGGTCAGGTTGCCCTGACTGTAGGGGAAGCGGCCGAAGGCGACCAGCTCGTCGACTGTCAGCCGCAACCCCACGTCCGGCGACTGGCGCAGGGTGGCGACCCGCTTGGCATAGTCACGGGCGGTGAAGCGGTGGAGGTCGGAACCTCCCAGGCATATTCGCCCCTGGCTGATGGGCAGCAGGCGGGCCATCGCCATCAGCAGGGTGCTCTTGCCAGCGCCGTTGGGGCCGATCAGCGAGGTGATCCGGCGCCGGGAAATCGACTGTGATGTCGCGCAGGACGGCGCGATCGCCGTAGCGCTGGTGAACCTGTTCGAGGGAGATCATGGCGATCCTCTGGTTTTGACCATCAGGGCGAGGAAGTAGGTGCCGCACACCAGGTTGATGAGGATGCTGACCGTGGTGCGGTAGTTGAAGATCTGCTCCACCAGGAACTGGGCCAGGAGGAAGATGGCGATGGCGATGGCGCAGCCGAGCGGCAGGATGATCCGGTGGCGGAAGGTGCGCGCCAGGGCATAGCTGATGTTGGCCACGAACACCCCCATGAAGGCGGTGGGGCCGACCAGGCTGGTGGAGACTGCCACCAGCACGGCGATGAGCGCCAGGTGCAGGCGTACCGCGCGCCGGTAATCCACACCGAGCGAGCTGGCCTGCTCGCGCCCGAGCGTCAGCACGTCGAGCTCGGCCTGGCGGCGGGCGATGACGAAACAGACCAGGGCGACCAGGCCGCCCCCCATCAGCAGCTCCAGCGGCTGGGCCCGGTTGAACGAGGCGTAACTGAACCCCTGCAGGATGGCGAACTCCCCCGGGCTGGTCTTGAGCTGGACAAACTGGGTCAGGGTGCCAAACACCATGGTCAGGACCAGCCCCGCCAGCAGCAGCTGGAACAGGTCGGTCTGTCCGGGCCGAAACAACCAGCGGTGAATGATGGCCGAGTACCCCAGCATCAGCAGCAGCGACAACATGCCGTTCTCTTCACGCCCGAGCAACAGCAGGCTCTGGCTACCGAGCAGCAGCACCAGCAGGGCTTGCAGCAGCAAGTAGACAGCTTCATATCCCATGATGGCGGGGGTCAGGATGCGATTGCCCGCCAGCGTCTGGAAGCTGATGGCCGAGACCGCGATGCAGACACCGGCCAGCGTGATGGCGGCCAGGCGCAGCAGCCGTTGGGGGATGATGTAGCCAGTGTCGAGATCTGACCCGAACAGCACAAAGGTGGCGGCGAGCAGGACCATCAGCCCCCAGACCCCGTAACGCATCAGCGTCTCTCTCATCGCCGCCTCCTGAGGATCAGCAGCAGAAACAGCACGCCGCCGAGGCTGCCGGCGGTGAGGCCGATGGGCACTTCGAAAGGATGGATCAGCAGCCGGCTCAGCAGGTCGCACGCCAGCAGCAGCAGGGCACCGTAGAGGGCCACCAGCGGCAGAGTCTTTCTCAGGTGCTGGCCGTGGCGCAGCACCACCAGATTGGGGACGACCAGCCCGACGAAGGGGATGGCGCCGACCGTGATGACGGTGGCGGCCACGGTAACTGCCACCAGCAGCAGACCCAGGGTGGCGGTGGCCGAGTAACCGAGCCCCAGGCTGGCGGCAGCTTCCTCCCCCATGCCCAGCACGGTGAAGCGGTGGGCGTAAAGATAGGTCAGCAGCGTGATGGGCAGGATGAGGTAGATGATCTCGTAGTTGCCCTCGACCACCTTGGAAAAATCCCCCAGCATCCAGCCCTGGATGCTCTGCAGGATGTTGTGCTGGTAGGCGTAGAACTCGGCGATGGCGCTCAGCACGCTGCCATACATGAGCCCGATCACCGGGATCAGTACGGTATTCTTGAAGCGGATGCGGCGCACGATGACGATGAACAGCAGACTGGCGGCAAAGCAGAAGGCGAGTGCCACCAGCATGCGACCCGTCGTGCCGGCGGCGGGCAGCTGGGTCAGGGCGATCAGGATGCCGAGCTTGGCGGCGTCGAGCCCGCCGGAAGTGGCTGGCTCCACAAAGCGGTTCTGCACTATCTGCTGCAGGATGACGCCGGCCACCGCCAGCCCGGCGCCGGTCAACAGTACAGCCGCCAGCCGCGGCAGGCGACTGGCGGTGAGGGTGAGCAGGCCATCCCCGGCGAAGAGATCCGCCAGCGGGAGAGGGCGCGCCCCGATCAGCAGCGAGATCGCGGCCAATGCCAGCAGGGTCACCGGCAGCAGGATCCGTTTCACGCGTCGGCACCGGTCAGGCGCCATCCCTTGGCGCTGGCGCGCTGTGCCAGGAAGTGGGCGTAGCGTCCCGGCTGGCGGCTCAGGGTATCGTGGGGGCCCTGTTCGCACACCATGCCATCGTCGAGTACCACTATCTGATCGGCCATGGCCACGGTGGAGAGCTGGTGGGCGATGACGATCAGGGTGCGTTTGCCTCGCAGCCGGGTCAGGGTGCCGGTGATGGCGGCCTGGTTCTCTGCATCCAGCGCCGCCGTGGCCTCATCCACCAGCAGAATGGGGGCATCCTTGAGCAGGGCGCGGGCGATGGCGATCCGCTGGCGCTCGCCTCCCGAGAGACGTGCGCCACCCTCGCCAACTTGGGTGTCGAGCCCGAGCGGCAGGCGCTGGACGATCTCGCTCACCCCCGCCTGATGGGCGGCGTGCAACAGCTCGGCGTCGCTGGCCTCGGGCTTGCCGATACGGATGTTGTCGGCAATGGTGCCCTGGAACAGGTAGGCATCCTGGAAGATCTGGCTGATGTGGCGGGCCAGGGTCTCACCATGCATGGCGCGCACGTCCACCCCTCCCACCAGTACGGTCCCCTCGCCGACGTCGAAGAAGCGGGCGATGAGCCGCAGCACGGTGCTCTTGCCCGAGCCCGAGGCGCCGACCAGCGCCGTCATGCTGCCGGGCGCCACCGTCAGGTCCACTCCCTTGAGCACCTCTGGCTGAGCCGGGTCATAGCCAAAGCGCACCCCGCGCAGTACCACTGAGCCATCATGCGGGGTAGCCGGGTTGGTTGGCTGCGGCTGGGTCGGGTAGTCGAACATGGTTTGCAGGGCCGCCAGCTGGGTGCGGGCACCGCGCAGCACGTCACTGTAGCCGGCCACGTCGAGCAGCGGGTCGATGAAGCGGTTGATGAGTACCAGGGTCACCAGAGTGGCCACCAGGCTCTCATTGTCGGCACCGCTCAGGCTCTGGGCGGCGACCAGCAACAGGACGGCAAAGCAGGCCTGCACCGCCCAGATATTGAGCCCGGAGGCGAGGGCGGTGAGCTGGATCAGCCGTTTGCCCGAGGCCTGCTGCTGGGCGATGGCCTGCTCGAGGAAGCGGGTGCCACCCTGCTCGCCGTTGAAGGCGCGCAGCACCGACTGGGCCTGGGCAAATTCCACCATGCGCTGGCTGGTATCGGCGGCATGCTGGTGGAAGGTGTCATCGGCCCGCTGGTTGAGACGGGTAGTGAGCAGAAAGACCGCCACCAGCAGCGGCAGGGCAAGCAGGGCGATGAGGCCGAGTTGCACATCGAGGGCAAACAGGGCCACCAGCACCACCAGCGGCGTGACCACCCCGCCGAGCAGGGGGTGAAAACGTGGGCCGGCAACTGGGCCAGCTCCATCATGCCTTGTGAGGCCAGGTGGTTGAGGCGGGCGGTGTTGGCCGGGGTGAACCTGCCAATGGGCAGGCTGCCCACATGCTCCCCCAGGGCGTGGCGACCGGTACGCAGTACCGCGATTCCCACGGCGATGCCGGCTTTTTCCACCCGGCGTCGCAAGGTCCAGCAGAGCAGCACGCCGATCAGCTGGACCAGCAGCCAGCCGGAGGCGGCGTCGGTCTCGTCACGCAGCAGGTGGGTGAGCACCGGTACAAGGCAGACCAGGGTCAGGCCGCAGAGCAGGCCGTAGAGCAGGGCCAGCAGGCCGTAGCGGCGCAGCAGGACGGCATCGCCGCCGAGCAGGCGCAGGAAGGTGTTCAGCATGAGGGGACGGCCTCCTTGTGAGTGGTGTGGGCCCGAATGGGGGCGTCGTATCCCCCCTGCTCCCACAGGCGGGCATAGCGGCCCCGTTTGGCAAGCAGTTCGTCATGACGCCCCTGCTCGCACAACACGCCGTTGTCGAGCACCAGGATCCGGTCGGCGTGCATCACGGTATCGAGTCGATGGGCAATGACGACCAGAGTGCGGCCGCGGGCGAAGGTGGAGAGCGACTGCTGCAGCTTCACCTCGTTGTCGGCATCGGCGGCGGCGGTGGCCTCGTCGAGTACCAGCACCGGCGGGTCGAGCAGCAGGGCGCGGGCGATGCTGACCCGTTGCAGTTCACCGCCGGAGAGGTTGGCGTCTTCACCGACCACGGCGTCATAGCCCCTAGGCAAGGCCTGAATGCGGTCGTGGATATTGGCCAGACGCGCTGCATGCTCGACCTCCTGGCGGCTGGCGCCGGGACGGCCGAGGGCAATGTTGTCGTGCAGGCTGGCATGCACCAGTCGTACCTCCTGCAGTACGAAGCCGATGCGGCGATAGAGTTCGCGGCTCTCGAGATCGCGCAGGTCCACCCCGCCCAGGGTGATGCGTCCCTCGCTCGGGTCGAAGAAGCGCAGCAGCAGTCTGGCCAGGGTCGACTTGCCGGCCCCGGAGGCGCCGACGATGGCGGTGACCGTACCCGGCGTCAGGGTGATGGTCAGATCGCTGAGCACCGGGGTCTGGTCATCGTAGCGGTAGCTGACCCCTTCCAGACGCAGGGTGTGGTCGGCGGGTTGCTGGCTGGTACCGGCGGCAGGTTCCGCCAGCACCGGAGTGGCGAGCAGACCATGGAGCCGTTCGGCCGCCGCGGTGGCGCTGCCGAGATCGTGCTTGAGGTAACTCAGCAGCATCAGGGGGGCGCACAACCCCGGCGCCACCAGCACAAAGGGCAGTACTTCCACCGGAGCCATGGCGCCCGCTCGCACCATCACCACGGCACCGGCCAGCACCACCCCCAGGACCGAGGCTGGGGCCATGATGGCGTTGGCGTTGGCCATGGCATCAACCAGCGGACGGGTAAAGTCGGTGAAGGCGCGGGCAAAGTCATCGATGGCATCCCGGTAGCTGGTATGCAGCCTGCCCTGTACGCCAAAGGCCTTGACCACCGGAATGCCGCTCACGAACTCCACCACGGCGTTGTTGATGCGGGCCATGCCAGCGCCGAACTGCTGCATGTTGGCGGCGCTGGCGCGATGGGCTCGGGCGGAAAACAGGAAGAAGAGCGGGAAGGGGGAGAGAGATATGAGGGCCATCCGCCAGTCCATGGCAAATAGATAGACCAGGGAAATTGCCACCGCCCCGCTGCAGCGCCCCAGCGTGGTATAGAAATGGGCTGTCAGGCTGTGCAGGGTGCCGATGTCATCCTGCATGGCCTGCTTGACCTCCCCCGAGGCGCGGGCGCTGAACCAGCCGAGGGGGACACGCGCCAGTCGTCGGGTCAGGGTCAGTCGCAAATGGCCTGTGATGCGGTTGTCGGCCAGGTGGGCCACCAGATCGCCGGCACTGAGCAGGACCATGCCGCCAAACAGGCAGGTCAGGCTACCCCCCAGCACGCTGGCGACAGCGGTGTCGGACACGGTGGCATCGGCCAGCATCAGATCCGCCAGGTGGGCGATCCCGGCTAGCGGGACCAGTGTCAGCATGGCGCCGATGGCAGCCAGCAGGGCGGCGGCAATCAGGCGGCCACGGATGGGGGCCAGTACGCGAGCGATGGGGCCGCCATCTCTGGGCTCGGGATGCTGTACATCGTCTGCCTTCATGGGTATCTCTCCATGGTGAAGTCATGGCCGCCACGACGGGCGACCGGGTCTCTGTGGTTCTCCGTGCGGGGAACGAAAAGCCTCAAATAAATCTTTTTTCACTCATCCGGGTCAGGCGTCGTTGCCGCGCTGGCTGCGATGGCAACTTTGCACACCCTGGGCGATATATTTCTCGACGGAGGAGATGGACACCTGCAGCTGACTGGCGATGTCCTGATGGCCGAGGCCGCCCAGGCGTGAGAGCAGCAATGCCTGGCGAATCTTGCTGGGTTGGCGCTGCAGGGCTGACTCGACCGCACCCAGTGCCTCGCGCTGTATGGCACGCAGCTCTTCCGAGGGGGCCTGCGGGTTGGGCTGGTGGGTTTGCTGCTCGAGGTAGCGTGCCTCCAGCGCGCGCCGGCGATAAAGGTCGATCAGCTTGCCCTTGGCGATCTGCATGAGGTGGCGACGACACTCCTCCGCCGAGGGAATATGCGCTTTCCTGATGAGCTGAAGGTAAATATCTTGCGCCAGATCCGCGGCATCGCAGGTATTGCCCAGCCTGTGTCTTAGCAGCGAGCAGAGCCACCCGTGATGTTCCTGATACAGACGATGCAACTGCGTCTGGAAGGAGCCTGTGCCCATTTCCACGATTTCTCTCCTGAACCTCGTGTTATTTTTATTTGAGAATGAAAATCATTATGGTAATCATTTGCAAGGTATCGTGTTCATCGATATATCGCAATGCCTTTCCCCGCCAATTAGGGGGAAGGGCATGCGCCCGTGGTTATTTCAAATAAAAAAGACGTTATTCACAGGGTTATATTTCCACAGAGAAGGAGATGGCTTTTGCTGCAATTCCATACCGAGGTGCTGCCAGAATTACCTGTCACGCCGCACGAAGAGACATACTGGTTGTTGCAACAGCAGCAGCCTGAGCAAGTCGTAAAGCGCGTGGCGCAATGGCAGTTGGACGACGAAATTGATATTTCGCTGTTGGCACTGAGTCTTGAATCATTAATCCGGGCACAACCTGATCTCAATGCCCGATATTGTTTCAGTGAAGAAGGGGAGCTGTATAAATTTCGGGTGGACGGATGGTATCCCTGCCTGGAATTCCGGCGAATGGCGGCGAGGGACGTGACACCTGCTGTCCGGGCCTTGCAGTATGAGCCCTGGGACAGTGTCCGGCAGCCCCCTCTCAAGGCATTGATTATCAACACAGAACATGGTGTTGAGCTGGTGTTGATACAGCACCCCGTGTTAGACATGCACGGGTCACCAGAGACCCTGATGACGGCCTTGAAAAAGCACTACGGTCGTTTGTCTGCCAGCCTGGCCAGGCCAGCTTCTCGGGCGCCCTTATCTTCGGAGATGCTTCCCCCGGTTGCTCCGGTTGCTCCGGTTGCCCAGCAGGATATTTCATGGATTATTCTCGGGGAATTTCGCCACGCTCTGTCATCCCCCGAAATGGGGCTTGACGATGACTTTTTTGATCATGGTGGTCACTCTCTGCTGGCGACCAGAATTATTGGCAAATTACTGAGTGAACATGGCATTGAATGCCGGTTCAATGACTTTTTCGAATCGCCGACGGCGAATGCACTGGCATGTAAAGCCGTGCGTTCTGACATGATTTCTGCCGCTGGCTTGCGCCCGCAAAATAATACGGGGCCGGCACCGCTCGCCCTGGCGCAGGCCTCTCTGTGGCGGGCTTATGAAGCCCACAACTTTGGCACCATTTTTAATCTTCCCTTTGCCCTCGACTTTATCGATGAGGTGGACGAGTCCCTGTTTGCCCAAGCCTTTGCCGATATTATCGAGCGTCACGCCAGTCTGCGGACCCTGTTCATGATGCAGGATGGCGAGGTACGACAGCATGCCCTCCCGGTCGAACAGCTGGATGGCTATCGCTGGTTCTGGGGCAGTAATGACGCCAGGGGAGCCACGCTGGCGAGCGAGGCGGCCTATCGCTTTGACTTGACCCGGGAGCTGCCGCTGCGGATCCGTTTCCTGCGTGATCCGGCTACAGGGCGGCAGCAGCTCTCCTTGCTGGTGCACCACATGGTGGTGGACGAGTGGTCCATCAACCTGATGATGGAAGAGCTGGCTCAGGCCTATCTGGCCCGTGCCGCCGGAGTGGTACCCCGGTGGAGTGTGCCGGCACCGGCGTTTCACGACTTTGCCCGTCGGCAGGCAGCGGCCGGCATCAACGAGGCGCACCTCGCCTACTGGACGCGTTTACTGCATGGCGCCGTGCCGGCCTCAACTCATCCTCCCTTGCCGGTTATGCCCTTGCAGGGCAGCACCAGTGCAGCCCGCTGGCACGAGTGGCAGCCGGCTGAAGGGACGCTGGCCCGGCTCTATGAGCTGGCTCGTGCCCACGATGCCTCTTTATTTACCCTGATGTACACGGCCATCGCCCTCTCCTTGCACCAGCTGGGTCAGGCCGAGGAGATCCTGATCGGCACCTCGACGTCGGGGCGCACCGATCCCGCCTTCTTCGACTCGGTGGGCTATTTCACCACCATGGTGGCGCACCGGGTATCGTTTGCCTCCAGTCTCCGGTTTGACGAGTTGCTGCGGCAGGTGACCCGCACCATCAATGACTCGCTCTGCCAGGCGGACGTGCCGCTTGAACAGATCCAGCAGGGACTCGGGATGACACCGGCCGACGGCTTGCTGTTTGATGTCTACATCCAGATCCACGCCAGCAATGCCCTCAACGGCCGGCTGCCGACCCCGACGGGCGAGGGGTTGCGTTATCGCCAGATCGACGCGGACAAGACTGAAACCATGTTCGGCCTGCAGTTCGAGATCATGGAGGATGTGCTGGACGATGAACGGCGCCTGCGGCTGGTCATTACCTACCGGGATGGGCGATACAGCAGTGAGCAGATAGGGGCGCTGTGTGTCCTGCTCGGCCGACTGCTGGAGCGATTGGTGGCCGGGGATGTCAGATGCACTCTGGCTGAATTGGCCCCCTGATATTGATGTCGTGAGCCCCCGCAAGGGGGCTCACCGTTTGGCTCAGTCGGTCGGCAGGCCGTAGTGCTGGAAGCTGGTTCGGGTGGGCAGGTGGTAGTGGGCGTAGCCCAGCAACTGGTTGAGAATGCGGGCATTGCGGTTGGGTCCGATCCCCAGATCCGGCGAGCCCACCCCTTGCTGGAAGATGTCGGCATTGTGAATGAAGACCCGGCCCGTTCCCCGATCGGCACGGCGGGCAGTGAAGTCCTCCTGCACGATGCAGTCCCCCTGTTCGTCCACGGCCAGCACCTTGCCCTTGAGTTGCTCGAACCACTCGGGCCAGGTGTGGGTGTAGCCGGTGGCGGCGACCACGGCGTCGGCCTCGATGAGGCAGCGCTGATCGAGCTGGGTGTGGTGGCAGCTAAGACGCAGTGCACCGTCAGCCAGCGGTTCGGCCGCTTCCACGTTGCAGCTGGAGAAGAGGGTGAGCCCGGGTGCCTGGCCACCGATGGAACGTTCGTAGAGCAGGTCGAACAGGGCCCCGATGGTGGAGAAGCTGATCCCTTTGTAGAGCAACCCTTGTTCGGCCACGATGTCGCGTCGTTTCTCCCGCGGGATGCGCTGGAAATAGTCCATGTACGCGGGGGTGAAGCACTCCTGCCCCAGCTTGGAGTACTCCATAGGATGGAAGCCGTGCGCCCGGGTGACCCACTGGATGGCGGCACCGGCGGCCACCTGCTCTGGTGTGAGCATCTGGAACAGGGCCAGCACGCACTCGGCCGCACTCTGTCCCGAGCCGACTACGGTCACGCGGCGGCAGGCGGCCAGGCGTTCCCTGGCGTGCAGGAAGTCGGCGGAGTGCAGCAGATTCGGATGATCAATGCCCTGCGCCCAGATTGGCAGGGCCGGGCGGGTGCCGATGCCGATGGCCAGATCGCGACTCTGGTAGTGGCGTGATCTGCCGTCGGCGTCACGACTCTCGAGGCAGAAACGCTCCTTGCCCGCATCGTAATGCACCGCCACCACCTCTTCGCCAAAACGGCAGCTGGGGAGCTGCTCGGCGGCCCAGCGGCAGTAGTGGTCATACTCGCGGCGCGGGATCTGGAAGTGGTCGTAATAGTAAAAGGGGTAGAGCCGATCGTGCCGGTGCAGGTAGTTGAGGTAGCTCAACGGATGGGTCGGGTCGGCCAGGGTGACCAGATCGGCCAGGAAAGGCACCTGCAGCGTGGTGCCCGGCAGCAGAAGCCCCTGATGCCAGCTGAAAGCCGGTTTGCGATCCAGAAACACGCCGGTCAGCTGGGGGTGCCGGTCCAGCAGGGCCGCCAGTCCCAGGTTGAAGGGGCCGATGCCGACCCCGGCGATATCCACGTGTGTCATCTCCATAAACACTCCAAAAAGAAACAGGATGTGCCCCGGCCATGCCGGGGCGCAGAGTCAGGCGGGCAAGCTGGCCAGCAGCCCCTCGACGTCGGCTGCCGTGCGGCAGGCCAGCAGCTGGCCCGGTGACAGCTCCACGGCAAAGTGCTCGCGCAACCGGGCCGAAATGGTCTTCAGGTGTTGGGGCCGCAATCCCAGCGCGGTAAAGGGCTGCCGGCTATCGGCACTGCCCGCTGCCGCGCCCAGCACCTCCAGATAGATGTCGAGCACCCCGCGACGGGGAGCAGGTTGCGCCAGCAGGGTGCGTGCGGCGGGTTTGTCCGGCTTGCCGTTGGCGGTAAGGGGCAATTGTGCGACGGCCAGGGCCCGGGTCGGCACGTGGGAGGCCGGCAATTGCGCGCGGGCAAACTCGCGCAGGGCGGCAGGCTCCAGCTGGCGGTCGGTGGTGCAGACGTAGAGCACCCCGATCTCCAGCTCCCCCTGTTGCTCGTCGCCGTACTCCACCACCAGCACCTGGGCGAGGGCTGGATGGGTGATGAGGGCACTCTCGATATCGGGTAGCGAGACGCGTACTCCCCGTACCTTGATGTAACCGTTGACCCGGCTGTCGAACAACAGAGTGCTGTCGCGGCGATAGCGGCCCCGATCACCAGTGCGAAAGGCCCGGAGCGGTCGACCTTGCTCATCCGAAATGGTCACGAAATCGGTCTGGATCAGCTGTCCCTGTTCGAGGTAGCCGAGGGCCAGGTTGACGCCGCTGGTATGGATCCGGCCCGCTACCCCGATCGGACAGTGTTCGCCGCGCTCATCCAGCAGCCAGTAGGCATTGCCCGGCAAGGGGGTGCCATAGGGGATGCGCTGCCGGTCGTCCGCGGCTATCTCGTGCCAGATACTCCAGATAGTGGTTTCGGTCGGCCCGCCGAGGGAGAAGAGGCGGGCGGCAGGCAGGCCGTTGCGCAGGCGCTCGATGATGCCCGGCTTGATGTAATCGCCCCCCTGCGCGACGAGCCGCAGACTCTGCAGCGTGTCGAAAGGGTGGCAGGCGAGCAGCATCTCCAGCATGGCCGGCACCGAACACCAGAGGGTGACGCCGTGCCGCGCGATGAGCCGGCCCCAGTGCACAGCATCCTTGTCAGCGCCGGGCTCCGGCAGCACCAGGGTGGCGCCGGCGGTCAGGCAACCCAGCACATCGAAGACCGACATGTCGTGGTGCAGCGGCGTGACGGAGAGAAATCTGTCCTGCTCTGCGATGCCCCAGCGCTGCAGAGTGCTGCCGATGACGTTGGCAGTGGCCTGGTTGCTCAGCACCACACACTTGGGTCGCCCCGTGGTGCCTGAGGTATAGAGGTAGTAGGCCGGCGTGGTGTGAGCACTGCGCCCCGCCCAGGGGGTGCCGAGGGGGGCTGTGTCTGCGCCTGCCAGCAGGATGGCCGGGGTCAGCGTAGGGTGGCTCGTCTCTTCGCTGGACTCTGCCACCACCAGGTCGGGGCAGCAGTTTTCGAGCAGATAACGGCGTCGATCGGCGGGTGAGGCGGCATCGATGGGCACCCAGATGATGCCGCTGAGAGCGCAGGCCAGGGTCACCATGGTGTGCTCGGGGCTGCGCGGCAGGCAGATGGCGACGACCTGCCCGGCCTTGATGCCGGTCCCGCTCAGGGCATGCATCACGCGCCCCACGCCGTGACCAAGCTCCCGGTAGCTGAGCTGTCGTTCTCCCTGGATCAGGGCCACAGCGCCGTGCTGCGGATGGAACAGGCGATCGGCGATACGATGCAAGAAGTCCGTCTGGCAGGCGGCGTCTGGCAGGCTGTTGTGACGGGCATGGGTGGGGGTAACCAGGTCGGGGAGCTGGAACGTATCCCCCTCTGCCAGCCGGGCGACGGCACGCGCCATGGTGGTGAGCAGATCGCTCACCAGGTCGGCCTCCAGGGCTTCGCTGGCGTAGTCGATGTCGAGCACCAGAGTGCCGTCGGCCTGTTGGCTGATGCGGATATCCATGGCGACCTGGGGCGTCTGGGTCAGGCCCCCTTGCCACTGCATGGGGCTCTCTGACGCGGCCACCGGCCAGGCCAGTCCGTTGGTGATGACCACGGGCAGAGCGGGACCGCTACCATGGATTTCCAGCAGCTGGCGGGCAATATCGACCCCGGAAAAAGCCAGCTGATCCAGCCCCTCCATGACGTCCTGCTGCAGGGTGCGGGCCCGCTCCAGCAAGGTGCCCTCTGCGGGTTGCCAGGTGAGGGCGATAAAACTGGAGCGATTGGTCAGCGGCCCGCCGGGAGGCGGGGCCACCGGCACGGCCACACAGAGATCCCCCTCGTCGCGCCAGCGGGAGAGCACCTCCAGGATGACGGCCATCAGGGTGGTGTTCTTGAACAGGTGCTGGCGGGCGCCAAGCTTGTAGAACGCGGCCGCCTGCCCGGCAGGAATGCGTTGCTGCTGGCGTGCGTAGCGGGCACTGCGCAGACCTGCGAGCGGCTGCGTCCAGGGCAGGCGCGGCGGCCCCTCCAGTCTGGCCAGCTTGCTGCGCCAGTAGCGTCCGGCCTGTTCCCGCTGGACCGCCGTGGGCTCGTGAGCGGGCGGGGAGGGCAGCTCGGGGGCCATTATCCCTTCGAACAGCTCGCGCATCAGGGTAGCGATGGCGTGTCCATCCAGGATCAGGGCATCGATGCGCACGAAGGCGACCAGTTCATCCCCCGGCAGGTGCAGCAGGGTCAGATCCCAGGGTGCCTGCGTCAGGTCGAACAGGGCATGACTGTATGTCTCCCGGTGGCGCGCGAGCCTGCGTGTCACCTCCTCTTCCGTCATATGACGCAGATCCTGCTCGTGCAGATTGAGACGCGCCTCGTCATCGGCGATCTGCACCAGGCGGTCGGCATCGATGCGGGTACGCAGCGCATCGTGGCGCAGCACCATATCCCGCAGGCGGGCGCGCAGCAGCGCCGGGTCCATCCTGCCGCGGTACTCCCGGTACTCCTGCATGGCGACGCCCCCGAGCGGAAACTGGGTGGTGCGCCCCAGCAGGTAGGCCTGCTGGAGTGGCGTCAGGGGCGTTTCGCGGCGGCGGTGCAGCGGGGCGTCGAGCAGGGCGGGATCCCGTGCCAGCTGGCGTAACTGTGCCACCAGATCGTCGAACAGTGCGGTGATCCAGGGGAGCGGCAGCGCGTCGAGGCGGACGTCCCAGTTGATGAGCAGTTCGCCGCGCAGGCGTACCAACTGGGCATCCAGCGCCACTTGGGGGCCCTGGGAGATGACCCAGTTCATGGCGCCGAAGACCCTGTGCACCCGTTCGTCAAACAGCGAGCCCCCTTCCAGATCCAGGGCTGCGGTGAAGACGACAGGGGCCAGCTGGGCCGAGCCGTGGTGGCGGGAGAGGTCGCGCATCACCGCCACGCCGGAATAGGTGCCGTGGCCGAGACGCTCGTGCCATTGGGTGGCCAGCTGACGACACAGTGCATCCAGCGTGCCGGCCTGGTCTAGGTCCACGTCCACCAGAGTGAGGTTGGCGAACTCGCCGACGATCCGCTGCTCGTTGCCGAGTATGGGCTCGCGCCAGAAGAAGGGGGCATTGAGGCGAAAACGCCTGTCGCCGGTGGCCTTGCCCAGCGAGTGGGCGAAGAGGCCCAGCATCAGGCTGGAGAGGGTCAGGCGCCGTTGCCGTGCCAGGGTGGTGAGGGCCTGGCAGGTGGCGGCATCCAGGGTTGCGCTGAGGCGCTCGCTGGCGGGGGGCGTCTGTTTCGGAGCGGTCGGCAGGGTGGGTGCCGGCGCCAACGCTGGCAGTTGTTGTCGCCACCACTGCCGATCCTGTTCCCGACGCTCGCGCAGGCGCGTCTGCACCGCCTCGTGCCAGGCAAAAAACGAGGGGGCCGGCGGCGGTGCCCACGCCGGTTCTTCGTACCACTGGGCCAAATCGGCGAGCAGGATCCGCACGCTGGAAGGATCGATGGCCATCATGTCGGTGTCGATGTGCAGCCGCTGGCGCTGCTCTGCCAGTCGGGTGACGGAGAAGCGGGCTGCCTGGCCCCGGCTCAGATCGAGTTGCTGGTGGGTCCATTCCTGCCGCTTGCGGGCCAGAGCATCGGCCAGTGGCTTGCCGCTCAGGGAGCGGAAATCATCTATTTCCAACACGGCCGGGGCAGGATCACCCAGCGCTTGGGTTCCCTCCCGGGTGACGGTGAGGCGCAACATGGGGTGCGCCTGATAGAGACGTTCCAGCGCACCGTGCAGGCGCACCAGATCGAGGGCCGGGCCGTCAAACTCGGCATAGAGGTGGGCACTGACGCCCCCCAGATGGGCATGTGAGCTGCGTCCCATCCAGCAAGCCGCCTGCATCGCGGTCAGTTCGTTCATCTCATTCATGGCGTTGACAACTTGTCGTGTTTCGTTGTTTATATATTTAAAGGTGAGAATGATTTTCATTTCAAGTTCAATTTAATCCGTCAACCCATATGGTTATATCGATAAGTCGCTTAATTAAATTGGCATCAGGACTGGCTAGAGATAAACCTGAACGGTATTTCAGGGCGGTATGACGGCGCCTCTTTCTTGGCAACCGTCGATCCAGTTTTCAGCAATTGGGTGGGAGCGGTTATTAAACAGGCACGACTTTAAATAACCATGACAGACAGTGAGGAAATAACATGAGCAGGCCTACATTCATGACCCGTGAGTGGTTGAATGAACGAGTACAGAGCTTGGTGGAGGAGGGAGAGCTGGATCCGGAGGAGAGCCTGGTGCTGTATGGGCTGGACTCCCTCAGCATCATGCGCTTTACCGCAGAGTTGAAGGCGCAGGGGGTCAATGTCGGCTTTGACGAGCTGGCGCGCAGGCCCACCCTGTCAGCCTGGTGGGAGCTCCTGAGCTGCCCCCAAGCAGCGGCCTAACTAGCTGTATATATTTAATTAATTTCACGTATTGCTCTTATCATTCAGCAAGGGCGGCGCCAGGTCATGGCGCTCGCCACGGATATCATCATGACGCTGTCAGCAGAAGATCAGCACAGGCTCGAGCAGTTTTGGCAGTTCTGCCTTACCCATCAGTATTTCAATGTCGGTTATCCGGAGGCTGCCGACTTTGATTATTCCCAGCTGCACAAGTTTTTACAGTTCTCTATCAATAACTGTGGTGACTGGGGAGCGCCTGGAAATTATTTGCTCAATACCTTCGAGTTTGAGCGAGAGGTCATGAACTATTTCTCATCGCTATTTTCAATTCCGCCAGAGCAGAGCTGGGGCTATGTGACCAATGGCGGCACCGAAGGCAATATGTTTGGCTGTTATCTTGCCAGAGAGTTGTTTCCTGAAGGTACCCTCTATTATTCACAAGAGACACACTATTCGGTTGCCAAAATAATCAGGTTGCTGCGAATCAAGGCCAAGGAAATTCCCACACTACCTACCGGGGAAATAGACTGCGATAAGTTGGCAGAGCAGATAGTGGGTGATGGCGAGCGTCATCCCATCATATTTGCCAATATCGGTACCACCATGAAGGGGGCGGTCGACGACATCGGCGCCATTCAACGACGGCTGTCGGCCATCGGCATCCCCCGTCAGGACTACTACCTGCATGCGGATGCGGCCCTGAGCGGCATGATCCTGCCATTTCTTGACGATGCGCCGGCCTTTTCATTTGCCGACGGCATCGATTCCATCAGTGTCTCGGGCCACAAGATGATCGGTTCGCCGATCCCGTGCGGCATTGTGCTGGCCAGGCGGCGCGTCGTGGATCGCATCGCCGTGGAGGTGGACTACATCTCGGCCAGCGATCAGACCATCAGCGGGTCGCGCAACGGCTTCACGCCCTTGTTGATGTGGGCCGCCATCAAGGGACGGACGCTGGCCCAGTGGCGTGAGCGGACAAGGCGCTGCCTGGCCATGGCACAGCAGCTGGTAGAGCGGCTGAATCAGCAGGGGGTGCCCGCCTGGCGGCATCCGCACTCCATTACCGTGGTCTTCCCACGCCCCTCGGAGCGCACCTGGAAGACCCATTGCCTGGCGACCTCGGGCGAGCATTCCCACCTCATCATCCTGCCTCATCATCACAGCCTCCATCAGCTGGATGCGGTGATCCACGACATAGTACAGGATCTCGGCCCGGCGGCCGCATGCAGCGACAGCCTGCCCGTTGCGCTCGCCTGCACCGCTTAAAAAAGAAAAAGCCATTGTTTCCAATGGCTTTTTAATTCTATCTAACCGGTATCATTCGATGTTCTGAATTTGTTCGCGCATTTGCTCGATGAGCACTTTCAACTCGACGGCGGACTGGGTCACTTCGGCGTTGATCGACTTGGAACCGAGGGTGTTCGACTCGCGGTTGAACTCCTGCATCATGAAGTCGAGACGACGGCCACAGGCGCCACCCTTCTTCATGATCTTGTTGGTTTCGCTGATGTGCATCTCCAGACGATCCAGCTCTTCGGCTACGTCGATCTTCTGGGCCAGCAGCACGATCTCCTGCTCGATGCGGGCCGGATCCAGCTCCACCTTGGCTTCGGCCAGCCGGTCGGTGAGCTTCTGGCGCTGCCACTCGATGATCTGCGGCAGGTGCACGCGCACCTTCTTCACTTCTACCTGAATGCCCGCCAGACGCTGTTCGATCAGGGCCTTGAGGTTGGCCCCTTCGCTGGCGCGGGAAGCGAGGAAATCTTCCATGGTCAGGTCAAATCCGCCGAGCAGCTCGGTGGCAACCGCATCCATGTCCTGCTCGGCGGCAGCCATGACGCCCGGCCAGCGCAGCACGTCGACCGGGTTGAGCTGGCCCTGGCCCGCCTCTTTCATCACCCAGTTGGCGCTGTCGATGATGAGCTTGGCCAGTTCTTCATTGATGTGCAGCTGGCTGGCAGCGGCTTGCGCGGCCTCGAAACGCAGGTTGCACTCCACCTTGCCGCGCTGCAGCTTGGCGCGGAAGCGCTCACGCAGAACCGGCTCCAGGCTGCGCAGTTGTTCCGGCAGGCGAATGTAGGTCTCCAGATAGCGCTGGTTGACCGAACGAATTTCCCAAACGGCTGTGCCCCAGTCGCCCTTGAGTTCCTTGCGGGCGTAGGCGGTCATGCTGTGAATCATTGATTGTTCCGGGCTTGATGAAGTGTGGGGCCAGTATACTCAGCCAGCCCTGCTCCGTCAGCCGACAGCGTGGTTTTAGCGGCTGATATTTGGGCTGGGATCACTTATACTCCTGCGCCAATTCAGCCAGCCCAGAGGTCCGTCCCATGTCACGTCCCAGCGATCGCACTGCCGCGCAGCTTCGTCCGGTCACCATTACCCGCCACTTCACCAAGCATGCTGAAGGGTCCGTGCTGGTGGAATTCGGCAACACCCGCGTGCTCTGCACCGCCAGCGTCGACACCAGCGTGCCACGCTTCCTGAAAGGGAAGAATCAGGGCTGGGTAACCGCCGAATACGGCATGCTGCCACGCTCCACCCACTCCCGGATGAACCGCGAAGCGGCCTCCGGCAAGCAGAGTGGCCGCACCCTGGAGATCTCCCGGCTGATCGCCCGCTCCCTGCGCGCCGCAGTAGACCTGACCGCGCTGGGCGAGCACTCCATCACAGTTGACTGCGACGTACTGCAGGCCGACGGTGGTACCCGCACCGCCGCCATTACCGGTGCCTGTGTAGCGCTGGTGGATGCGCTGAACTGGATGGTCGAGAAGGGCATGATCAAGCAGAGCCCGCTCAAGCAGATGATCGCCGCCGTCTCCGTCGGCATGTATGAAGGGGAAGCCATCTGCGATCTGGAGTACATCGAAGACTCCGCCGCCGAGACTGACATGAACGTGGTGATGACCGAAGATGGTCGCATCATCGAGGTGCAGGGCACCGCGGAGGCCGAACCCTTCACCCATGAAGAGTTGCTGGAGATGCTGGCGCTCGCCAAGGGCGGCATCGCCGACATCATTGCGCTGCAGAAGCAGTCACTTGCATGATTTTAAAAACGCGGCATTGACCGCGTTTTTTTATACCCCACGAAAGTAAACGACAAGCCAAGCAAGGAGCCAGAATGAAAGCCTACCAGCGTCAATTTATCGAGTTCGCCCTGGAGAAGCAGGTCCTCAAATTCGGTGAATTTACCCTGAAATCCGGTCGTAAAAGCCCCTACTTCTTCAACGCCGGTCTGTTCAACAGCGGCCGCGATCTGGCCCGTCTCGGCCGCTTCTATGCCGCCGCCCTGATGGATGCCGGTATCGAATTCGATGTGCTGTTTGGCCCGGCCTACAAGGGGATCCCCATCGCCTCCGCCACCGCGGTGCAGCTGGTGGAGCAGCACGACGTGGACGTGCCCTGGTGCTTCAACCGCAAGGAGGCCAAGGATCACGGCGAGGGTGGCAATCTGGTGGGCAGCCCGCTCAAGGGGCGCATCATGCTGGTGGACGATGTCATCACTGCCGGCACCGCCATCCGCGAATCCATGGATCTGATACAGGCCAACGGCGCCTCCCTGGCTGGCGTGCTGATCGCGCTGGACCGTCAGGAGAAGGGCAAGGGCGAGCTCTCCGCCATTCAGGAAGTGGAGCGTGACTACGGTGCCCACATCATCGCCATCATCCAGATGAGCGATCTGATCCAGTATCTGGAAGAGAAGCAGGCCGAACAGCCGGAGCTGGCGGCGCAACTGGCCGCCATGAAGGCTTACCGCGCCCAGTACGGTATCTGAGTCACCGCTCACACTGCACAATAGTTGAAGGCGGCGCCCGTTTGCTCTGTGGCAGCAAACGGGCGCCGTTTTTTCATCTGCAAAAAGTGGATCATGTGGCTTGAGCTTGCCCTTACGGTAAAGGTTAGGGTTTGCCAGTCGGCGTTTTGTGGTGCCGACGGGTTCCGGGGAGGAACAACATGACCACTCATCTTCAATCACCCATTCATCTGCAGTTGCCGCTGAGCGGCATGAGCTGCGCCAACTGCGCCGGCCGCATCACGACCGCCCTCAACAAGCTCGACGGGGTATCGGCCACCGTCAACTTCGCGCTGGAGCAGGCGGCCATCAAGCTGGCCAGTTCTGACCGTTTGCCGGCGGTGCTGGATAGCATCAAGGCGCAGGGTTATGACTATGGCAGTGAGACCATCCTGTTTCAAATCACCGGCATGACCTGTGCCGGTTGCTCGGCCCGCCTGAACAAGATGCTGGCGGCGCTGCCCGGCGTCATCTCCGCCGACGTCAACTTCTCCATCGAGCAGGCCCGGATCGTGCTGGTACCCGGGATGCAGACGCCCGCGGCCCTGCGCGAGCAGATCGAGGCGCTCGGCTTTGGCGCCCAACTGGCGCAGGGCTCGGCCAGCGGCCGCCGCCAGCAGTTGCTGGAGCGGGAAGCGCAGGAGGCCGCCACAGCCCGTCAGGCGCAAACCCGGGTCATCGTCTCGGCCCTGCTCACCCTACCGCTGCTGGCGGGGATGCTGGCCATGGCCGGTCTGCTGCCTTGGCATCTGCCCGCCTGGCTGGAGCTGCTGCTCGCCACCCCGGTGCAGTTCTGGATCGGGGCCCGCTTCTATCGCGGTGCCTGGCTCGCCATCAAGAACCGCTCCGCCAACATGGATGTGCTGGTGGCGACCGGTACCAGCGCGGCCTACTTCTACAGCCTCTATCTGCTGCTGACGCTGGGGATGGCTGCCAGCGGCCAGCTCTATTTCGAGGCGAGCGCCATCATCATTACCCTGATCTCCCTCGGCAAGTTGCTGGAGGCTCGGGCCAGACGCAGCACCCAGTCCGCCATTCGCGAACTGATGGCGCTGCGGCCGGAAACCGCCACCGTCTGGCGCGGCGAGCGCTGGCAGAGCGTCGCCATCGACGAGGTGCTGCGCGGCGATCGGCTGCGGGTACTGGTGGGTGAGCGGGTGCCGGTGGACGGCAGAATCGTGAGCGGCGAGAGCGAGCTGGACGAGTCGATCCTCACCGGTGAGAGCCTGCCGGTGCTGCGCAGTGTGGGCGACAAGGTGCTGGGCGGTGCCATCAACCGCTCCGGCGTGCTGGAGATCGAAGCCACCACGGTGGGGGAGGACTCCAGCCTCAGCAAGATCATCGCACTGGTGGAGAGCGCCCAGATGGGCAAGGCGCCGCTGCAACAGCTGGTGGACAAGGTCTCCGCCGTGTTCGTGCCGGTGGTGATGGCCATCGCCCTGTCCACCCTGCTGGTGTGGTACGCCATCAGCAACGACTTCGGTCAGGCGCTGCTGGCAGCGGTGGCGGTGCTGGTGATCGCCTGCCCCTGTGCGCTGGGGCTGGCGACACCGGCGGCCATCGTCACTGGCACCGGGGTGGCGGCGCGCCACGGCATTCTGATCAAAGACGTGGATACCCTGCAGAAGGCCCACGCCATCAAGGCGCTCATCTTCGACAAGACCGGCACGCTCACCCAAGGCAAGCCGGTGCTGGCGAGCTGGAGTGGCAACGACGAGCAACTGCGCCTCGCCGCCGCTCTTCAGCAGGCGAGCGAACACCCGCTGGCGCAGGCGATGCGCGAGGCGGTCGACAAAGAGGCAATGCTGCCCCAGCCGGAAGCGGTCGAGGTGCGGGTTGGTGCCGGTATTGTCGGTCAGGTGGCGGGCCATAGGGTTGCCATCGGCAATGGCTCCCTGCTGGCTCAGCTCGGTATTGAGCAGCCGCAACAGGATGAACAGCCCGCCGACGGTGCGACCCGGGTCTGGGTGGCCATTGACGGTGTGGTAGTGGGGAGCGCGGCACTGGCCGATACCCTGCGTCCCGAGAGCCCGGAAGCCATCGCCACCCTGCGTCAGCGCGGCATCGCCAGCTGGCTGGTGAGCGGCGATGCACCGGCGCCGGTGGCCCATATCGCCGCCAAGCTGGGGCTGGACGGGGCCTTCGACTCCGTGCTGCCGGCCGGCAAGGTGGAGAAAGTA
Source organism: Aeromonas oralensis (assembly GCF_049665575.1). Taxonomy (NCBI): domain Bacteria; kingdom Pseudomonadati; phylum Pseudomonadota; class Gammaproteobacteria; order Aeromonadales; family Aeromonadaceae; genus Aeromonas; species Aeromonas oralensis. The sequence goes on along the minus strand of NZ_CP187186.1, from coordinate 4,524,231 downwards.
GAGGCGCTGCGGGCGCAAACCCGCGGGCTGGTGGCCATGGTGGGGGACGGGGTGAACGACGCCCCGGCGCTGGCGGCGGCGGATGTGGGCATCGCCATGGGCTCCGGCTCCGACGTGGCGATGGAGACCGCTTCCATCACCCTGATGCGATCCGACCCGCGGTTGGTGGCCGATGCCATCGATATCTCGGCGGCGACCTGGCGCACCATCCAGCAGAATCTGTTCTGGGCCTTCGTGTTCAATATCATCGGCATTCCGCTGGCGGCACTGGGTTACCTCAGCCCCGAGCTGGCGGGGGCGGCCATGGCCCTGAGCAGCATCACAGTTTTGAGCAATTCCCTGTTACTGAAACGCTGGCAGCCGCGGGCACTCGCCCAGGTCAGCCACAACGTCAGCACTGAATCGAACCGTTAAGGAGTCATCCATGAACATCAGCAAGGTAGCCAAGGCCACGGGACTGACCGCCAAAACCATCCGTTACTACGAGAGCATCGGCCTCATCTCGGCACCGGTGCGCAGCGACAACGGCTACCGCAGCTACACCGAATCGGCCCTGCGCGAGCTGCGTTTCGTCAAGCGGGCGCGGGAGACCGGCTTCAATCTGGAGGAGTGTCAGGAGTTGCTGGCACTCTATCGGGACGAGCACAGAACCAGCGCCCAGGTGAAGAAGCTGGCGCAGGAGAAGATCGTCGATCTGCGCGCTCGCATCGCCGGGCTGCAGGCCATGCTCAGCTCGCTGGAGGGGCTGGTCTGCTGCTGTCACGGGGATGAAAACCCCGAGTGCCCGATCCTCGACGAGCTGGAGCGCGGCTGAACCGTCTCTGCCGGCAGGTTGGGGCCTGGCATCATCGACTGACTAACCGCTTAATAACGGACGTTTTATTGTTGGCTCCGAAGGGGTAGTGGTAGACTGTGCGGCTCTTGTACAGGGAGTACGCAGTTGACCCAGAGTGTGACACGTCAGGTGAAGCAGGCCATCATGGCCCAGCTCTATACCCACGCCTCATTCAGCCTGCCTTGCCTGGGTCTGCTGGCGCTTGGCTGGAGCCTGCTGTTCCACGACTACCTGCCCGCCGCCGAAGCGCTCGGCTGGCTGGCCGGGGTGTTGCTGCTGCTGACCTGCCGAGGCTGGCACCTGCGCTGGCGTCAGCCCAGGCTGGCGCAGATCCCGCTGCCGGTGCTGGAGCGGGAGCTCTTCATCGGGGTGACCATCACCTCCATCATCTGGGCACTGGGCGTGCTGCTCTACATGGACAAGCTGCCCGACACCTATCGCGCGGCCATGATGATGCTCTCCAGCCTGATCCTCACCGGCAGCGCCATCATGCTGTTCGGCAGCCGCCGCTCGCTTTACGGCGCCGTCTTGCCGCTCGGGCTGGCCATGCTGTTCGAGCTGGGGGCGGGCAACGAGCAGGAGCGGATCGTCTCCTGCATGCTGGCCGGCTACCTGTTCGTCTTCCTGCCGACCCTGCTGCGCCGCCTGCGGCGGGATCAGGTAGCCTCGCTTTACCACCGTTTCTCCAACGCCGATCTGGTGGCCGAGCTGAAGGCGGTCTCCGAGCACCTCAAGCTCACCTCCCGCTTGGACGGGCTGACCGGCATCGCCAACCGGGCCCACCTCGACTACTGCCTCGAGCGCGCTTGGCGTCGCTGTCACCGGGCCCGGGCACCGCTGTCGCTGGTGCTGGTGGATGTGGACTACTTCAAGCAATTCAACGACCTGTACGGCCATCAGCTGGGGGACGAGTGCCTGCAGCAGGTGGCGGGCCTGCTGGCGGAAGTGCAGCGGCGCGAGGACGATCTCGCCGCCCGCTACGGCGGCGAGGAGTTCGCCCTGTTGTTGCCCTGTACCAGCATGCAGGGGGCGTTGCAGATCGCCGAGAATGTGCGGGTGGCGCTGAAGGATTTGAGCATTCCCCATCAGAAATCCCTGGTTTCCGGGCGGGTCAGTTGCAGCTTTGGAGTGGCGACCCTGGTGCCGGATCAGAGCCTCTCCATCAGCGAGCTGATTCAAAAAGCGGATGCGGCCCTCTACCAGGCCAAGCATAATGGGCGGGATCGTATCGAAGTAGCCTTGATGGGTAAGGTTGCCTGATTTTCACAAGACAGATTAAAGAGGTCGTCTATGCAATGTCATCGTATCGAAGAGCTGCTGGAGTTGTTGCAGCCTGCCTGGATCAAGGAACAGGATCTCAGCCTGGTGCAGTTTGTTGCCAAACTGGCCGAGGAAGCGGGATTTGAAGGTCCTCTGTCCGAGCTGACCGACGACATGCTGATCTATCACCTCAAGATGCGGGAATCCGACAAGCAGGCGATGATCCCCGGCCTGGCCAAGGATCACGTGCCCGACTTCAAGGAAGCCCTGCTCAAGGCCCGCGGCATCAAGTAAAGATTGCTCCAGCTGGAGCCTTTATTGGTGTTCAAAAGAATCTCTCAAAAAGGCGTTTCGTCAACTGGCGATACGTCTTTTTTGTTGCTTGAAATTGCGACGCTACTCGAACATTAGATACATTTTACCCACACAATTAGCAGGCTGTTTAAGATATAATCCGCTCCATAACAATTAATGAGTGGAGCGAAGTGTTGCAATGGCCGACCAGGACAAGATCGATATCAAGGATGTCACCGGCGATGTAACGGGGACATACAACCCCAATACCTTCAAAGCGAGCGATGACAGGTTCAATCCCGGCAACCGCATCTACGTGAGGGCCCAGACCGGCTACTGGCAGCGGGTGCGCAAGGCCATGGGCTGGTTCTTCGTGGTGCTCTTCGTCGCCATTCCCTGGTTGCGCTATGACGGTCGCCAGGCCGTGTTGTTCGACATCGGTCACCAGCAGTTCCACATCTTCGGTGCCACCATCTGGCCGCAGGACCTGACCTTGCTGGCCTGGATCTTCATGATCGCCGCCTTCGGGCTCTTCTTCGTGACCACTTTCCTCGGCCGGGTCTGGTGTGGCTATCTCTGCCCGCAGACGGTGTGGACCTTCATGTTCATCTGGTTCGAAGAGAAGCTGGAAGGGGCGGCCAACAAGCGCCGCAAGCTAGATGCCTCGCCCTGGAACGCCGAGAAGCTGGCCCGCAAGGGGGCCAAGCACTTGGCCTGGCTCCTGCTGTCGCTGGGTACCGGCCTCACCTTCGTCGCCTACTTCCAGGATGTGTTCCAGTTGGTGCCGGACTTCTTCACCCTGCAGGCCAGCGGCTGGGTCATCTTCTGGGTGGTGCTGTTCGCCGCCTGTACCTACGGCAACGCCGGCTGGATGCGCGCCATCATGTGCATTCACATGTGCCCGTATGCTCGCTTCCAGTCCGCCATGTTCGACAAGGACACCTTCATCGTCGGCTATGACGCCAAGCGCGGTGAGACCCGTGGTGCCCGTGCCCGCAAGGCCGATCCCAAGGCGCTGGGGCTGGGGGACTGCATCGACTGCGACCTCTGCGTGCAGGTCTGCCCGACCGGCATCGACATCCGCGACGGTCTGCAGTACGAGTGCATCAACTGCGGTGCTTGCGTCGATGCCTGCGATCAGACCATGGAGCGGATGGGCTATCCGAAGGGGCTCATCAGCTACACCACCGAGCACAAGCTGGCCAACGACTCCACCCACGTGGCGCGGCCCAAGCTGATTGGTTACGGCCTGGTGATGACGGTGATGCTGGGGGTGTTCGTCTACAACGCCATGTCCATCATGCCGATGGGGCTCGATATTCTGCGGGATCGCAACCAGCTGTTCCGGGAGAACAGCGAGGGGCTCATCGAGAACACCTACACCCTCAAGATCCTTAACAAGACCCTGCATCCCCAGACCTATCAGCTGGATGTGGAGGGGCTGCCGGAGCACGAATGGTTTGGCCCGCGCGAGGTGACCTTGAAGGCGGGCGAGATCTTCACCCTGCCGGTGAGCGTGGCGGTCGACCCCTTCAATCTGAAGAAGCCGACCCTGGACATCCGCTTCGTACTGAAACGGGAAGGGGCGGCGGACGACAGCAAGGGGATCCTGCGCCAGCCCAGCAAGTTCATCAGCCGGCTGTGACCGTCGCCACTATGGCCGGTTTTAGCCGGTCATCTGGCGCGGCAATGATAAGCAGTAGTGATAGAATGGGGCGCAACGGCGCCCCTTTCTCATGGTGGATGACATGCGTTTCAACTATTCCGACCTCAATCCCGATCTCATCATGGATGCGCTGGACCTCAGCGGCCTGCGTATCGACTCCGGTCTCATCGAACTCAACAGCTACGAAAACCGGGTCTACCAGTTTCAGGATGAAGATCGTCGCCGCTACGTGGTGAAGTTCTATCGTCCTGGTCGCTGGAGCCGGGCCCAGATCCTCGAAGAGCACGACTTTGCCGCCCGCCTCAATGAGGCGGAGATCCCGGTTGCCGCCCCCATCGCCTTTGCCGGCGAGACCCTGCTGGAGCATCAGGGCTACCCCTTCGCCATCTGGCAGAGCGTGGGAGGCCGCCAGTTCGAGGTGGACAATCTAGACCAGTTGGAGTGGGTGGGGCGCTACCTCGGCCGCATCCACCAGATTGGTGCCAGCCGCCCCTTCCATCACAGGGTCCGGCTTGACGTGGAGAGCATGCTGCACGAACCGCGTCAGCTGCTGGCGTCCGGCGAGTGGCTGCCGAGCGGGCTGGCCAAGCAATTCTTCGGGGTGCTGGACGAGCTGATCAAGCATGTCAGTGACGCCATGACCCTGGACGTGGCCCAGATCTCTCTGCATGGCGACTGCCACCCGGGCAACATCCTCTGGCGCGACGGCCCCATGTTCGTCGATCTCGATGACTGTCGCAGCGGCCCCGCCATCCAGGATCTCTGGATGATGCTGAGCGGCGAGCGTCACGAGCAGTTGATCCAGCTGGATACCCTGCTGGCGGGCTATGAGGAGTTCATGGAGTTCGACCCGCGCGAGCTGGCGCTGATCGAGCCGCTGCGGGCCATGCGCATCGTCCACTACATGGCCTGGCTGGCCCGGCGCTGGGAAGACCCTGCCTTCCCGCGCCACTTCCCCTGGTTCAACACCGATCACTACTGGCGCCAGCAGATAGCGACCCTGCACGACCAGCTGGAAGCGCTCAAGGCCCCCCCTGACGCTGACACCCGGCTGGTGATGAGGGAAAGAGAGCGGGCGGCAGACGGGACTCGCGCACCCAGCTTGACCATTGACTGCGCAGTGGTGACGCAATAGGCTTGGCACTGCTTCGGTTCGCCGGGCGTGCCTCACAGTGATCCCTTAACAGGAAACGTCATGAAAAAAGTACTATTTTTCCTTGCTGCCATGCTGATGATCCCCATGGTTCACGCCGCCCCCGAATTCAAGGAAGGCGTCAACTACGATGTGGTCAAGCAGACCGGTAGCGCCCAACCGGAAGTGCTGGAGTTCTTCTCCTACTACTGCCCCCACTGCGCCAAGTTCGAGCCGATTGCCGAGGATCTGAAGAAGAACCTGCCGGAAGGCGTGCCGATGAAGAAAAACCCGGTGGCCTTCCTGGGCCGCGAGATGGGTCCGGAGATGCAGCGTGCCTACGCCGTTGCCAGCCTGCTGAATGTTGAAGGCAAGCTGACCCCGGCCATCTTCGACAAGATCCACACCCAGCGTCAGTACCCGCAGAGCCGTGCCGACGTGAAGCAGATCTTCGTGGACAACGGTGTGCCGGCCGAGGAGTTCGACGGTGCCGTCGACAGCTTCGCCGTCTCCGGCATGGTCTCCCAGTTTGACCGCAACACCGAGAGCTACAACATCCGCGGTGTGCCGGCCTTCCTGGTCAACGGCAAGTACATGGTGAAGATCGAATCCATTACTTCCCAGGAACAGTTCAACCAGCTGGTGAAATTCCTGCTGGCCAAGAAAGACTGATCCCATCAGACCCGATGAAAAAAGCCCGCCGGTGCAAACCGGCGGGCTTTTTGTTTGCCATCAGATTGGCCGAGGTCAGACCCCGACGTGGAACGCCTGCTTGAGGTTGCGGATGAAGTCCGCATCCCGGCACAGGGTCTTGCCGGGGCTGTCGGAGATCTTGGCGACCGGACCGCCGTTGCACTCCATCAGCTTGAACACGATGTTCATCGGACTCACGCCGGGCAGATCGCAAGTGAGCTTGGTGCCGATGCCGAAGCTGGTGTTGATGCGGCCGCGGAAGTGGCGGAACAACTCGACCGCCTTGTCGAGGTTGAGGCCATCGGAGAACACCAGCGTCTTCTCGGTGGGGTCGATGCCGAGCCGCTGATAGTGGCTGATGGCCTTCTCGCCCCACACCACGGGATCGCCGGAGTCGTGGCGCAGCCCCTGATAGCGGCTGGCCAGCTCGAAGTCGAAGTCGCGCAGGAAGGCATCCATGGTGATGCAGTCGGTGAGCGCGATGCCGAGGTGATTGGTGAACTCATCCAGCCAGCTGGTGAGGGCGGCCCGCTGGCTGTGCTCGAGCGGGAAGCCGAGCTGTTGGTGGGCCTGGAACCACTCGTGGGCCTGAGTGCCCACCGCCGGCAGGCCGTATTTCTGGGCCAGCAGGTAGTTGCTGGTGCCGCGAAACGCCGGCAGCCGCTCCTGGAGGCGACCCACCACCGCATCCTGCACCGCGAGGGAGAAGCGGCGCCGGGTGCCGAAGTCGATGAGGTTGAACTCGTTCATCTCCTCCCGGCTCAGCTCCCGCTCCAGCTTGTCGATCTTCTGATCGAGCCGCTCCAGCGCCTGGCTGACGCCGAACTGGGGGTAGCGGAAGCGGTTGCGCATCTCGCTGATGATGGCGAGTACCGGGATCTCCCACAGGATCACGTCCTGCCAGGGGCCCTCGACCCGCACGTTGATGCGACCGTCCTGTTCGAACACCTTGAGCAGGGAGGCATCCAGCGGCTTGCGACGCAGGTGATCCAGGTAATCGGCGGTAAAGAAGGGACGCTCTGCCAGGAAGTTGAGCTCGGGCCTGGTCAGCCGTAGAGAGCCGGCAAGGTGAAGCTGCTCCTCGATCTGGCCCATCATGGGCAGCAGATCCTCTTCGTTGCGGCTGTGGAACTCGGCCACCACCTCGGCATCCGGATAGCGATGAAACACCGCCTGCTGCATGTGCAGCTTGTAAGCATCTGTATCGAGCAGGCTGTTGAGTATTGGTGGCATATCAGACTCCCCGCAGGTGGATGAACGCAAGAGTGCTCCCCTGCCGCTTTTGTAGATTGCAGACGCCGGTATCGGGCAGGCTGATGAGAATGAGGGGCATATCAGGCGTCCAGCAGGCGTTGTACATCGATCAGGGTCTGGGCGAGTTCGGCGCCGGCCTCGATCATCTGGGTGTGGGCGCTGGCAACCGTCTCGGGGGCGATGCCACGACAGGCATCGAGATGGACGATCACCCGGAAGCCGGCGCGGCGCAGTTGCAGTACGCTGGTCTTGACGCAGTAGTCGGTGGCAAGGCCGCCGGCCAGTACGGTAGTGACGCCGCGGGCGTGCAGAAACTCGATGAGTCCGGTGCTGCGGCGCTCGGCCAGATCGTGGAAGCAGGTGCCGTAGGGGTGCAGATCCGGCTCGACCCCCTTCCAGACGAAGAAGTCGTAATCGACCGGGGCCGGCAGGCCGTCGAGCAGTTCGAAGCCGCGGGTACCCGGCACGCAGTGCACCGGCCAGGTGAGGTCGGCGTTGGGCAAATCCAGCGGCAGCAAGATGCCGGCGGGATCGCTGACGGCCCAGGCGGCGTTGGCGGGATGCGAATCCTTGCTGCCGATCCGCAGGCTGGCGAGGGTGGCCTGAGCGTTGAGCGCAGCCACAATATCATCCCCGCCCGCGACGGGCAGTTCGTTCGGGCAGAGGGGGGTAAAGCCCTTCTGCGCATCAATATCCAGGCTGGCGACGGTTCCCATTGAGTGGCTCCTGCACATACTATTCGTGTGATATTATCTACCAAACATTAATCGAAGGCGAGCAGGGCGATCGGCATGTTGAGAATGAGTCTGGATATGGTGGTGCTGCGGTTGAACGAGGAGCGGCTCGAGCTGCTGCTTGAGACCCGCGATCGCCCGCCCTTTGCCCACTGCTGGCAACTGCCGGCGCTGCGTATCGACGAGACCCGGGATCGGGATCTGGACGCGGCTCGCCATCGCCTGCTCACCGAGTGGGGCCTGGGCCACTGCTACAGCGAGCAGGTCTGCACCCTTGGCAATCTGGAGCGGGATCCCCGCGGCTGGTCCACCACCCTGGTCTATCTCTGTCTGGTGGACTCCGAGGTCGAAGCCGTGCACGGCTGCTGGCACCCGCTCTGTGACCTGCCGGGGCTCAGCCTCGCCTTCGACCACACCCAGCTGATCGCCAGGGGGCTGGAGCGGCTGCGGATCAAGAGCCGTTACAGCACCTTGCCGCTGCAACTGCTGGGGGCCGAGTTCACCCTCTCCGAGGTGCAGCGGGCCTTCGAGATCATCCTGCAGACGCCGATGAACACGGCGGCCTTTCGCAAGCGGATCCACCGCGCCGGCATCCTGCTGGATACCGGCCGCAAGCGTACCGGCAAGCAGCGTCCCGCCATCCTCTACCGGATGGAGAGCCCCTGCTGCGTGATGTTCGATCAGGTGATGAACGGAGCGGAAGCGTGAGTGAGATCAGCGTGCACAAGGTGCTGGTCAGCGCCTGTTTGCTGGGCCAGCCGGTGCGCTACGACGGCCAGAGCAAGGGGATCGTCAGCGACTGGCTGCGCGAGCTGGGGGCTGAAGGACGAGCGCTGGCGTTTTGCCCTGAGGTGGCGGGCGGCCTGCCGACCCCGCGCCCCCCTGCCGAACGGCAAGGCGAGCGGGTGGTGACCGAGGGTGGACTGGATGTGACGGCAGAGTTCGATCACGGCGCCCGGCTGGCGCTGCAACTCTGCCAGGCTCAGGGCATTCGCTTCGCCCTGCTGAAGGAGGGGAGCCCCTCCTGCGGCAGCGGCCGCATCTATAACGGCCGCTTCGAGGGGGTCTCTGTGGCGGGCGAGGGCATGACCACGGCCCTGTTGCGCCGCCACGGCATCCTGGTGTTCAGCGAGGATCAGCTGCCCGAGCTGGCCTCGGTACTCGCCTTGGCTGCCCGCGGCTCGGCCTGAGCCGCCGCATCGGCTGCCTGCCACTGCGCCAGCACGGTGTCCTTCTCCTGCCAGCGCTGGTTCAGCCACTGCTGGAAGCCGCGTTTGAACTGCTTGTCGTTGAAATAATCCCCCACCAGCTGCTCATCCACCGGCAGCTCCTCGATCCGTACCCGGATGCGCTTCATCCGTCCCATCAGGAAATCCTTGAACGGGGTTTCGGGGTTGTCCGGGTAGCTGATGGTGACGTTGATCAGGCTGTCGAACTGCTCTCCCATGGCCGCCAGGGTGAAGGCCAGCCCGGCCGCCTTGGGCGACATCAGGTGCTGGTAACGGGAGCGGGAGGCGTCGCGCTTCGCCTCGGTGAAGCGGGTCCCCTCCACGAAGTTGATAACGGTGGTGGGGATGTGGCGAAACTTCTCGCAGGCGTTGCGGGTGGTTTCGATGTCCTTGCCCCGCAGGTGCGGATTCCTCAGCAAAAACTCCCGTGAGTAGCGACGCATAAAGGGCATATCGAGCCCCCAGCAGGCCAGCCCCAGCAGCGGGATGTAGATGAGCTCGTGCTTCATGAAGAACTTGGGCACCGGCAGCCGGTCGCGAAACAGATGACCCAGCACCACGATATCGGTCCAGCTCATGTGGTTGCTGATGATCAGATACCAGCCATCCTTGCGCAGCCGGGTGTCATCCTCCACCTGCCAGTCGATGCGGGTGGTGAGGCGGATCACCAGGGCGTTGCAGGCCAGCCACAGGCGCATGAAACGGTTGTTGAGGCGACTGCAGGCACGGCCAAAGGCCGGGATCGGCAGCAGCAGCTTGGCCAGTGACACCAGCAGGATCAGGCTGGCGCACAGGGCGGTAAACAGTATGGTCAGGCCGGCGCTGATGAGCAGCACCAGCGGACCTGGGAGCAGGGTTAGCATGGCGTCGTTGAGGGCGTCTTGTCCGCCAGCAGCTGGTCCAGGGTCTGGTCCTTCTCGCGCCAGATCCCGTTCAGCCACTGTTGAAACTCTTGTTGGAACTCGGGGTCATTGAAGTAATCCCCCACCAGATTGCGTTCGATCGGCAAAAAGCGGACTCGAACCTTGATCTCCTTGACCCGACCGCACATGAAGTCCCAGTAACTGGGGATGCCGTCCGGATAGGCGATGGTCACATCCACCAGCTTGTGCAGCTGATCCCCCATGGCCGCCAGGGTGAAGGCGATGCCGCCAGCCCGCGGGTGCAGCAGGTGGCGATAGGGTGCCGCCTGTTTGTCGTGTTTGCGGGCGGTGAAGCGGGTGCCCTCCACGAAGTTCATCACACTCACCGGAATATGGCGGAACTTGGCACAGGCCTGGCGCGTGGTCTCTATGTCTTTTCCCTTCAGATGCGGCTTCTTTTCCAGCAACTTGCGCGAATATCTCCGCATGAAGGGGAAATCCAGCGCCCACCAGGCCAGGCCGAGAAAAGGTACCCAAATCAGTTCTTTCTTGAGGAAAAACTTCAGGAAGGGGATTTTTTGATTAAAAATCCGCTGCAGTACCAGTATGTCGACCCAGGATTGATGGTTGGCAATCACCATATACCACTCATTCCGGCGCCCTTTGTCCACTCCGACCACATCGAAAGGGGTTTTGATGATGGTTTTCTGGATCAGGTTGTTGAAACCGATCCAGCAGCCGGCACTGCCATCCAGCAGCGCGTTGCAGAGGGTGCGCCACCCCTTGAGGGGCAGCAACAGCTTGAGCAGGCCCAGCGTGAGGATGGGGATAAACCAGAACAGGGTGTTGAGAAAATAGAGCAGGGTCGAGAGGCTGCCGCGCAGTCGCTCAATCAGCTTGTTGGGCATGGGTCGGGTCCGTCTTGCTGTCGATAAGGGGCCATCAAGTGGTCAGATCTGTGGCCATAATATCAGCCGATGGCCCGCGAGACCATGCAAGGGGTCATCGCGGTCGCTTCCTGCCCCGTATCAGCCGCTGCGCAGCCGTGACAGCAGCCGATCCATGGCCCGGTAGCCGAGCGCCTCGATCAGGTGCTCTTTCTCGATGGCCTGTCGTCCTGCCAGATCGGCTATGGTGCGCGACACCCGCAGGATGCGGTGCCAGGCCCGGATGCTGAGCCCCAGCTTCTGGATGGCGTTCTCCAGAAACTCGGCATCCTGCGGCGACAAGCGGCAAATTTCTTCGATCTCACGGCTATCAAGCAGGTTGTTGAGCTTGCCGTTGCGGCTCAGCATGCGCTCCCGCGCCCCCAGCACCCGCTCGCGGATCTGCTGGCTCGACTCTCCCCGCTCCGCCTTGCCGGTCAGGCTGCCCTTGGGCAGCAGCGGTACCTCTACCGTCAGGTCGAAGCGGTCGAGAAAGGGGCCGGAGAGCTTGCCGAGGTAGCGCAGGATCTGATCCGGGCTGGAGCGGGTCTGGCCATCGCCATAGTGGCCGCAAGGGCTGGGGTTCATGGCGCCTACCAGCTGGAAGCGGGCGGGGAAATCCACCTGGCGGGCGGCCCGGCTGATGGTGATGTGGCCGGTCTCCAGCGGCTCGCGCAGGGAGTCGAGCACCTTGCGCTCGAACTCGGGTAACTCATCCAGAAACAGCACCCCGTTGTGGGCCAGGGATATTTCACCGGGCCGCGGGTGACTGCCACCCCCACCAGCGCCACTGCCGAGGCGCTGTGGTGCGGCGTGCGGTAGGGCCTATGGTGCCAGTGACCGGCGCGCGGGGTGAGGCCGCCGATGGAGTAGATGGCGGCGGTCTGCTGCGCCTCTTGTTCGCTCAGCGGAGGCAAGATGCCGGGCAATCGGCTGGCCAGCATGCTCTTGCCGGTGCCGGGCGGGCCGATGAACAGCAGGTTGTGGCTGCCGGCGGCGGCGATCTCCAGCGCTCGCTTGGCCTGGGACTGGCCGATCACGTCCTGCAGGTCCGGCACATCGGGCAGGGCATCCGTGGTCTGGGGATCCGGCAGCGGCAGCTCGTATTGGCCTGCCAGCCAGGCGGTGACGGCCAGCAGCTGATGGGCGGTGCGCACTTCGGCGTCCTGAATGAGGGAGGCTTCGGGGCCATTCTCTCGCGGTACCAGCAGGGTGCGCCCCGCGTCGCGGCAGGCGAGCACGGCGGGCAGCACCCCGAGCACGGGACGGATCTCGCCGGTCAGGGCCAATTCGCCTAAAAATTCGTGATCGAGCAGGTATTTTGCGGGTATCTGCTTGGAAGCAGCGAGAATACCGATAGCGATGGCAAGATCGAAACGGCCCCCCTCCTTGGGCAGATCGGCGGGCGCCAGATTGACCGTGATGTGTTTGCTCGGGAACTCGAAATTGCCGTTGAGCAAGGCGCTGCGCACCCGATCCCGCGACTCTTTCACCGAGGTTTCCGGCAGGCCCACCATGTTGAAGGCGGGCAGCCCGTTGGATAAATGGACTTCCACCGTCACTTGCGGGGCCGCAACACCTAAGCTGGCACGGCTATAAACCACAGCTAATGACATAAATCCCGTCCTTGGTTTGATGTATGTGCTGGTTAACCGTTTTTTATTAGTTTTTTGTTCCAATCAACGCGTTCGGACTCAGTCAAAATCAGAGTCTTGTCAGGCAAAAAACGCTTGCCCAATAAAAATCACCGTGCTAGTTCTAATAGCCATTCGCGGTAAAAACCGCCCAATTTCACAGGATTTCCGGTTGTAACTATGAACATGGCCTCCCGTTTCGTCAGCATTATTGTGGTCCTAGTGGTGATTATTATCTCACCGCTCGGGGCTCGTTTAGCTGCACGGAACAAGGGATAGACCCACCACCGGACAGAACGAAACAAGCGACCCCCGAGCCTCACAGCTCGGGGGTTTTTTTTCGACCACGGGACAGGATTTTGCAGATGAATGGCGCGCAGTTTTTGGTACAGGCTCTCAAACAACAGGGTGTGACTCAGGTGTTTGGTTACCCGGGCGGGGCCATCATGCCGGTCTACGATGCCCTGTATGACGGTGGCCTGGCCCACCAGCTATGTCGCCACGAGCAGGGTGCCGCCATGGCGGCGGTGGGTTATGCCCGCGCTTCCGGTCAGGTGGGGGTCTGCATCGCCACCTCCGGCCCTGGCGCCACCAACTTGGTAACCGGTCTGGCGGAGGCGCTGCTCGATTCGGTGCCGCTGGTGGCCATCAGCGGTCAGGTGCCCTGCGCCGCCGTGGGGACCGATGCGTTTCAGGAGGTCGACGTGCTCGGCATGTCCCTCTCCTGCACCAAGCACTCCTTCATGGTGACCGATGTGGCCGATCTGCCGCAGGTGATCGCCGAAGCCTTCGCCATTGCCAGTGAAGGGCGCCCGGGCCCGGTGCTGATCGATCTGCCCAAGGATGTGCAACTGGCCGCGGTGCCTGCCCAGAGCCCGCTGTTTGCGGTGGCAGAGCCCGAGCATCTGAGCCAGGCCGAACTGACGGCCGCCCGCACCCTGCTGGCCGCCGCCGAGCGCCCGGTGCTCTACGTTGGTGGCGGGGTGGGCATGGCCAATGCCGAACAGCAGCTGCGCGAGTTTGCCGCCGCCACCGGTATGCCTGCGGTCACCACCCTCAAGGGGATAGGAGCACTCGACCCCGACAGCCCCGTTTATCTCGGCATGCTCGGCATGCACGGTACCAAGGCTGCCAACTATGCGGTGCAGCAGTGCGACTTGCTGCTGGTGGTGGGCGCCCGTTTCGACGACAGGGTGACCGGCAAGCTGGAGGAGTTCGCCCCCGAAGCCAAGGTGATCCATCTGGATGTGGACGCCGCCGAGTTCGGCAAGCGCCGCGCCGCCGAGGTGGGCATCACCCAGGATCTCAAACAGGTGCTGCCGCGCCTCGCCATGTCCCTCTCCATCGACCCCTGGCGTGAACACTGTGCCGCCATGGCCCGCGAGTATGCCTTTCGCTACGACCATCCCGGCCAGCCCATCTATGCCCCGGCGCTGCTCAAGCAGCTCTCCTCCAGGTTGCCGGAGACCAGCGTGGTGGCCTGCGACGTGGGTCAGCACCAGATGTGGGTGGCCCAGCACATGCGCTTCACCAGTCCGCGCAACCACCTCTCCAGCGCCGGTCTCGGCACCATGGGCTTCGGCCTGCCGGCCGCCATCGGCGCCAAGATGTCGCGCCCCGAAGATGAAGTGGTGCTGGTGAGCGGTGACGGCTCCTTCATGATGAACGTGCAGGAGCTCGGCACCATCCGCCGGGCCCAGCTCAAGGTGAAGATGGTGCTGCTGGACAACCAGCGCCTCGGCATGGTGCGCCAGTGGCAGGAGCTGTTCTTCGACGGCCGCTACAGCGAGACCATCCTCTCCGACAACCCCGATTTCATCGCCCTGGCTGCCGCCTTCGGCATCCCCGGCGAAACCATCACATGCAAGGATCAGATAGCCGGCGCCCTCGATCGCCTGCTGGCCAGCGAGAGTGCCTACCTGCTGCATGTGGCCATTTCAGAGGAAGAAAACGTCTGGCCCCTGGTTCCGCCAGGAGTCGCCAACCACCAGATGATGGAGCAACGCCCATGAGTCAGTTCAATACCTTGCAAATCCATGCCCAGCCCAGACCCGAAGTGATGGAGCGGGTGCTGCGGGTGGTTCGTCACCGCGGTTTCAACCTCTGCGCCCTCAACATGGAGCAGGATTGCCAACAACTGCGGATCACGGTTACTGTCGAGTCGGTGCGTCCCATCCAGCAGTTGTGGAGCCAGCTGGTGAAGTTGGTGGACGTCTCCCGGGTCGATGCACTGGAACAGCAACCCCGGATCAGAGCTTAAGGAGCCAAGCCAATGTCACAGCCTTCCCAATCCGCCACTCACCCGCAATACATCTGGTTCAACGGCAAACTGGTGCCCTGGCAGGATGCCCAGGTGCACGTGATGAGCCACGCCCTGCACTACGGCTCCTCGGTGTTCGAGGGGGTGCGCGCCTACGATACCCCCAAGGGGACCTGCATCTTCCGTCTGCAGGAGCACACCCGCCGCCTGTTCGACTCCGCCAAGATCTACTGGATGGACGTCCCCTACAGCGAGTCTGAAGTGAATGAAGCCTGCCGCACCGTGGTGCGCGAGAACGGCCTGAAGAGCGGCTACCTGCGCCCGCTAGCCTTTGTCGGCAACGTGGGGCTGGGGCTGCATCCGCCGCTGGATGCCAAGGCCGACCTGATGGTAGCCGCCCTGCCGTGGGGCGCCTATCTGGGGGAAGAGGGGCTGAAAAACGGGGTGGATGTGTGCGTCACCTCCTGGAACCGGCTCGCTCCCAACACCATTCCCACCGGCGCCAAGGCTGGCGGCAACTATTTGTCTTCCCAGCTGATCAGCCGCGAGGCCAAGCGCAACGGCTTCGCCGAGGGGTTGGCGCTGGATGTGAACGGCTACCTGAGCGAAGGGGCGGGGGAGAACCTGTTCCTGGTGAAGAACGGCGTGCTGTTTACCCCGCCCGCTACCGCCGCCATCCTGCCCGGCATCACCCGTGACACCATCATGACGCTGGCCCGTGATCTGGGTTACGAAGTGCGCGAGCAGGCGCTGCCCCGTGAGGCCCTGTATGTCGCAGACGAGATCTTCATGACCGGCACGGCGGCCGAGGTGACGCCGGTGCGTTCCGTCGATCGGATGAAGGTGGGCGCTGGCTGCCGTGGCCCGGTGACCGAGCAGCTGCAAAACGCCTTCTTCGGCCTGTTCAATGGCCAGACCGAAGACAAGTGGGGCTGGCTGACCCCCGTCAACGACTGATGAGAGAGGGGAGGCGTCATGCCTCCCCGAGTCGCTTCCGGTCAGGGCACTGCGCTGTGCCCTCACCAGGGTCGATTCCCGATCCGAGAGTCACTTTTTCATTTCCAAAGATAATGAGCCCGCTGGGCATTCAGGGAGTAGAGACAATGCCGAAGTTGAGATCCGCCACCACCACCCACGGACGTAACATGGCCGGGGCCCGCGCCCTGTGGCGCGCCACCGGAATGACCGATCAGGATTTCGGCAAGCCCATCATCGCCGTGGTCAACTCCTTCACCCAGTTCGTACCGGGCCATGTCCACCTCAAGGATCTGGGCCAGCTGGTGGCGCGCGAGATTGAAGCCGCTGGCGGCGTCGCCAAGGAGTTCAACACCATCGCCGTGGATGACGGCATCGCCATGGGCCACGGCGGCATGCTTTACTCGCTGCCGTCGCGCGAACTTATTGCCGACTCGGTGGAGTACATGGTCAACGCCCACTGCGCCGACGCCATGGTCTGCATCTCCAACTGCGACAAGATCACCCCGGGGATGCTGATGGCCGCCCTGCGCATCAACATCCCGGTGATCTTTGTTTCCGGCGGCCCGATGGAAGCGGGCAAGACCAAGCTCTCCGACCAGATCATCAAGCTGGACCTGGTGGATGCCATGATCCAGGGCGCTGACCCCAAGGTTTCCGACGCCCAGAGCGAACAGGTGGAGCGCAGTGCCTGCCCCACCTGCGGCTCCTGCTCCGGCATGTTTACCGCCAACTCCATGAACTGTCTGACCGAGGCGCTCGGTCTCTCCCAGCCGGGCAACGGCTCGCTGCTGGCGACCCACAGCGACCGCGAGCAGCTGTTCAAGCTGGCGGGCCAGCGCATCGTGACCCTGGCCAAGCGCTGGTATGAACAGGACGATGCCTCGGCCCTGCCGCGCAACATCGCCACCAAGGCGGCATTCGAGAACGCCATGGCGCTGGACATCGCCATGGGCGGCTCCACCAACACCGTGCTGCACCTGCTGGCGGCGGCCCAGGAGGCGGGCGTCGACTTCACCATGGCCGACATCGACCGCATGTCGCGCAAGGTGCCCCAGCTCTGCAAGGTGGCGCCTTCCACCCAGAAATATCACATGGAAGACGTGCATCGCGCCGGCGGCGTGGTGGCGATTCTGGGCCAGCTGGAAAAAGCGGGCCTGGTGCACGGGGATACCCGCAACGTGCTGGGCACCTCGCTGGTGGAGCTGCTGGCCGAATATGACGTCAGCCGCCAGCCGAGTCAGGAGGTGGTGGACTTCTATCGCGCCGGGCCGGCCGGGATCCGCACCACCAAGGCGTTCAGTCAGGATTGCCGCTGGCCGGAGCTGGATCTGGACAGAGCCGAAGGCTGCATCCGCTCGCTGGACAACGCCTACAGCCTGGAAGGGGGCCTGGCCGTGCTCGCCGGCAACCTGGCGCTTAACGGTGCCATCGTCAAGACCGCCGGGGTAGATGAGGAGAACCTCACCTTCCGCGGCCCGGCCCGGGTATTCGAGAGCCAGGACACGGCGGTCGCCGGCATTCTGGACGGCACCGTCAAGGCCGGTGAGGTGGTGGTGATCCGCTACGAAGGGCCGAAAGGGGGTCCAGGCATGCAGGAGATGCTCTACCCCACCACCTATCTGAAATCCATGGGATTGGGCAAGGCGTGTGCCCTGATCACCGATGGTCGCTTCTCCGGCGGTACCTCGGGTCTCTCCATCGGCCACGTCTCGCCGGAGGCGGCCTCCGGCGGCACCATAGGTTTGGTGGAGGATGGCGACATCATCAACATCGACATCCCGGCCCGCAGCATGGTGCTGGAGGTGGCCGACAGCGTGCTGGCCGCCCGCCGCGTCGCCGTCGAGGCCCGTGGCTGGAAGCCGCTCGATCGCCAGCGTCAGGTCTCCTTTGCCCTGCGCGCCTACGCCATGTTCGCCACCAGCGCAGATAAAGGCGCGGTGCGCGATCGCTCGATGCTGGGGGAATAAACCATGGTCTCTGCAGCGGATTATCTACGCAAGGTGTTGCTCTCCCCCGTCTATGAGGCGGCGCGGGTCACCCCCCTGCAAACCCTGAAGAAACTCTCCGAGCGGCTCGGCAATCACGTCAGCCTGAAGCGGGAGGACCTGCAACCGGTCCACTCTTTCAAGCTGCGCGGTGCCTACCACAAGATCGCCACTCTGACCGAGGAGCAGAAGGCGCGCGGCGTCATCGCCGCCTCCGCCGGCAACCACGCCCAGGGGGTCGCCCTGTCTGCCGCCAAGCTCGGCATCAAGGCGATCATCGTGATGCCCAAGACCACGCCGGACATCAAGATTGACGCGGTACGCCGGCAGGGCGGCAACGTCATGCTGTTTGGCAACAGCTTCGATGAGGCCTACGGCGAGAGCCGCCGACTCGCCGAGTTGGAGGGCTACACCCTGATCCCGCCGTTCGACGACGTCGAGGTGATCGCGGGCCAGGGCACCATCGGCAAGGAGCTGCTGGAGCAGGATACCCACCTCACCCACGTCTTCGTGCCGGTGGGCGGCGGCGGCTTGGCCGCCGGGGTGGCGGTCTACATCAAGCAGCTGCTGCCGGATGTGAAGGTGATCGGGGTGGAGGCGGAGGGGTCCGCCTGCCTCAAGGCGGCGCTGGCGGCCGGCGAGCCGGTCAATCTGGAGCGGGTCTCCCTGTTTGCGGACGGGGTGGCGGTCAAGCGCATCGGCGAGGAGACCTTCCGCCTGTGCAACCAGTATCTGGACGAAGTGGTGACCGTCTCCAACGACCAGATCTGCGCCGCACTGAAAGACATCTTCGATGACTGCCGCGCCATCGCCGAGCCGTCGGGGGCCCTGTCGCTGGCGGGCCTCAAGGCCTACAGCGAGCGGGAGCAGGTGAAAGGGGGCGGATGGCGGCCATTTTGTCCGGCGCCAACGTCAACTTCCACAGCCTGCGCTATGTGTCGGAGCGTTGCGAAATCGGCGAGAAGCGCGAGGGCATGCTGGCGGTGACCATCCCCGAGCGCAAGGGGGCCTTCCTCGACTTCTGCCGTCAGCTCGGGCCCCGCATGGTGACCGAGTTCAACTACCGCTATGCGGATGCCGAGCAGGCGTCGCTGTTCGTCTCGGTGCGCCTCACCGGCGGTGACGAGGAGCTGGGCCAGATCATCGATCAGCTCGGCGGCAACGGCTATCCGGTGGTCAACATGACCGAGAGCGAGCTGGCCAAGAACCACGTGCGTTACATGATTGGCGGCCGCCCGGCCCGGCCCCTCGGTGAACGCCTCTACAGCTTCAAGTTTCCGGAGCAGCCTGGTGCCCTGATGCGCTTTCTGGAGACCCTGGGTTGTCGCTGGAACATCAGCCTGTTCCACTACCGCAACCACGGTGCCGACTACGGCCGGGTGCTCTGTGCGTTCGAGCTGCCGGACGAGGACGTGGCGGCTTTTCACGACTACCTGCGCGAGATTGGTTACGGCTGGAAAGAGGTGAGCGACGACCCCGCCTACCGGCTGTTTCTGGCCAGTTAGGCGCGCAGCAAGCAGCAAGAGGGAGGCCATCGGCCTCCCTTTTTCATGGCGCTGGCCGGCACATTCGCGGATACCCCCTGCATGGGGCGTTTTCCTGCCGGGAATGCCGGGCGCTTCACACTCTTGAGTCCCAAGTCATTTGAGGCTGGCAACAGATGGGATAACCTGATGAACGGGGCCGGGTTTGCCCCATCAGGGAAGAGAGGCGCAAGAGCGCCCATCACGACTCATTGCAGAGGCTTTCACCATGAACAAATCGATACTTGCCGTGCTGGTCAGCGGCCTGCTCGTCAGCGGGGCCGTGCAGGCAGCCGCTCAGGACAACACCTGGTACGCCGGCGGCAAGGCCGGCTGGTCCAAGTTCTTCGACGTGGATCAGAAGCAGGTCGTCTCCGACACCCTGGGGGCACTGCAGAACACCAGCACCAGCAAGGATACGCTCGGGCTGGGCGCCTTTGCCGGCTATCAGCTCAACCCCAACCTGGGCTTCGAATTCGGTTATGACTGGTTCGGCAAGTACACCTCGTCCGGCGAATTGAGCGGGGTGCGGGTGGAAGGGGAAGCCAAGAGCCAGATGATCCAGACCACCATGAAGATAGGGTTCCCGGTCAACGATGCGCTGGATCTCTATGGCCGGATCGGCGGCGGTTACGCCTGGACCAACAGCGAACTGTCGGCCCAGACGGCTACCGACTTCATCAAGGATACCGGCAACAAGCATGGCGCCGTGTTCGTCGGGGCGCTGGGGGCCGAATACGCCATCGACCGTGACTGGGCCGCCCGCCTCGAATACCAGTACACCACCCCGCTCGGTGATACCTCCCTCGATCGTGCCGGCATCGAGATGGACAACGGCATGCTGGCGTTTGCCATGCTCTATCGCTTCGGCCAGCAGGGCGGCGAAGTGGCGGCGCCCGCACCGGCCCCGGCTGCGGCGCCTGCTCCTGCCGTGGTGGTGGTGCCCAAGACCTTCAGCCTGAGCTCGGATGTGCTGTTCGAATTCAACAAGGCGACCCTGAAGCCGGCTGCCAGCCAGGCGCTCGACAACCTGTTCAGCCAGATAGTGGCGGCCAATCCGAAAGACGGGGTGGCGACCGTGATCGGCCACACCGATCGCATCGGCTCCGACGCCTACAACCAGGCGCTCTCCGAGCAACGCGCCCGCAGCGTCGCCGATTACCTGATCGCCAAGGGGCTGTTTGCCGACAAGGTGCGGGTCGAGGGACGCGGCAAGTCCTCTCCGATCACCGGCAACAACTGCAGCAGCGGCTCGAAACCGGCGCTGATCGCCTGTCTGGCACCGGATCGGCGGGTGGAAGTGCGGCTGGAAGGGGTCTCCCAAGCGGCGCAATGACCACGGTGACAACATGAACGACAAGGGAGGCTCAGGCCTCCCTTTTCATTGCCGCCAGCGGGGGCGGTTATACGCAGAGGCCGATGCAGCAGCCCCCTGATATAGCCAATCGGTGTTAAGCCCCCCTCGGCAACTGGTCGATAACTGACCAGATGTATGGCGCCGAGGGCGAAGATATGCGCATCGATCACTATGACCTCCAGGGGGAGGTGCAATACCTGCAGCAACAGGCGCAGTCCCGCAAGGTGCGCCGGCTCGGCCCCGTGCCGGCTGCCAGCCAGGCGCAGTCCCCAGCCACGGCGCCGGCGGACTCGACTCCTGCGGCTGGCGGTGGCAGCCAGCTCACCTTCACCCGCAGCAGCCTGCTGACGCTGCAGATGGCCAGCCGCACTGCTGCCGGCCCGGTGCCAGCGGCCCCCGCACCGGCACCCGCCAAGCCTGCCGAGACCGGCAAGGGCGAACAGGATGGCATTCCCAACGACGGGCTCGACAACCGCCAGCGGCTTATCAAGCTGATGATCGAGGCGATGCTGGGCCACGAGATAGAGCTGCCGGACCCGATAAAGCCGGCCGAGCAGAGCGCGGAGGGAGTCCCCGCGCCGACGGGTGAGGGGAGCCAGCCTGCCGCCGAGCCGGATCAGCTGGTGGAGGTGACCGACAGCCTGCTGCAAAAAGAGCAGCTCAACGTGGTGGCGGCGGCGAACTTGCAGACCCAGGATGGCCAGACCCTGCAGCTGGATCTCGGTTTTGTGCTGGACTGGCGCCAGCTCGACATCAGTCAGCGCCGCACCACCCTCAATGCCCTCAAGGATCCGCTGGTGCTCAGCCTGGACGGCAAGATAGCCGGCCTGACCGACGCCCGGGTCAATTTCGACATCGATCAGGATGGCAAGGCGGACAGCCTGCCCGGCCTGAGTGAAGGGAGCGGCTTCGTGGCGCTGGATCGCAACGGCAACGGCACCATAGATGACGGCGGCGAGCTGTTCGGGGCCCGCTCCGGCAACGGTTTTGGCGAGCTGGCGACCCTGGATGAGGATGGCAACGGGGTGCTGGACGAGCGGGACAGCCAGTTCTCGGCGCTGCAGTTCTGGCAGCCGGAACAGTCCCCCATCGCCCTGGTGGAGCTGGGAATCGGCGCCATCTTGCTCCATCCCCTCGACACCCCCTTCAACCATCTGGGGGAAAACGGCAATCAGGGAGTACTGCGTCAGTCCGGCCTCTATGTGACCGAGCAGGGTAAGGGAGGCTGGGTGCAGCAGATCGATCTGCGGGTCTGAACATTGAAGCAGCAGTACAAAAACGGTCGCTGACATTACCTGCCAGCGACCGGTTCAAGCTAAACGGATAGCACCTGAGTCAACTTAACTCGGTGGGATCGATATCCAGACTCCAGCGTACCTTTTTGGTCTCGGGCCATCCCTCCAGCTCCTTCACCGCCCAATCGAGCAGCTGGGCCAGTGGCGCACGGTTCGGCCCCTGCACCAGCAACTGCATGCGGAACTTGCCCGCCTTGCGCTCCATAAAGCCGCTGATGGGACCCAGCACCTGAACATGGGGATAGCGAGCGCTGCGCAGGGTATCGGCGAGGCGGCTGAGGAACAGCTGCACCTCGTCACGGCCATTGGCCTCGGCCCGAAACAGTCCCTGATAGCTATACGGCGGCAGCCCCAGCAGGCGGCGCTCTTTCAGCGCCGTATCGGCGAAGTGGCCGTAACCGTTCTGGGTCAGATCCTGCAGCAGGGCGTGCTCGGGATGATGGCTCTGCAACACCACCAGCCCGGGCTTGCTGGCGCGGCCGGCGCGGCCCGCCACCTGGGTGTAGAGCTGGGCCAGCTTCTCGGCGGCGCGAAAATCGGCACTGAATAGCGCACCATCCACATCCAGCAGTCCGACCAACGTCACATCCGGGAAGTGGTGGCCCTTGGCCAGCATCTGGGTGCCGATCAGGATCTTGTACTTGCCCGCCTTGATGTCGCCGAGGTGGGTCTCCAGCTCCCCCTTGCGACGGGTGTTGTCCCGATCGATGCGCACCACCGGATATTGCGGGAACAGGGTGCCGAGCAGCTGCTCCAGCTGTTCGGTGCCGACCCCGGATCCGATCAGTTCGTTGCTGCCACACTCGGGGCAGTGGTGGGGCAGCGGGCGCACACTGTCGCAGTGGTGGCAATGCAGCCGCCGTCCGGCCTGGTGCCAGGTGTACCAGGCGTCACAGCGCTCGCAGGCGGCACTCCAGCCGCACTGGTGACAGATCAGGGCTGGGGCATAGCCACGGCGGTTGAGAAACAGCATCACCTGGTTGCCTGCCGCCAGATGCTCCGCCATCAACTGCTCCAGCTGGGGAGAGAGCCCGGCCTGCAGCCGCACGTTCTTGATGTCCAGGATCACCTGGCGGGCGGTCTGGGCATTGCCGGCGCGGCGAGTGAGAGTGAGGTGGTGATACTTGCCGCTGCGGGCGTTGTGCAATGTCTCCAGCGACGGGGTGGCCGAGCCGAGCAGGACGGGGATGCCGGCGCGATGAGCCCGCATCACTGCCAGATCCCGCGCGTGGTAGCGAAAACCGTCCTGCTGCTTGAAAGAGCCGTCGTGCTCCTCGTCGATGATGATGATGCCGAGGTTGTGAAACGGGGTGAACACCGCGGAGCGGGTGCCGATCAGGATGGCGGCGCCACCGTCGCGGCAGGCCAGCCAGGCATCGAGCCGCTCCCGATCGTTCATGGCCGAGTTCATCGCCACCACCGGCACGTTGAAGCGGCGCCTGAAGCGGTTGATGGTCTGCGGAGTGAGGCCGATCTCGGGCACCATCACCAGCGCCTGCTTGCCCGCCTTGAGCAGGGGCTCGAGGATGCTCAGGTAAACCTCGGTCTTGCCGGAGCCAGTGATGCCATCCAGCAGGAAGGCGCCAAACTGGTCGCTCTGGCTGGTGACGGCGGAGACCGCCAGCGCCTGTTCACCGTTGAGGCGCAGCCCCTCGCCCGGCTCGAAGCGGGCGACCCAGTCGCCGTCATGGCTCGGCTCCAGCGAGCGCTTCTCCAGCAGCCCTTTCTTCTCCAGCGCGGTGAGGGCAGCGCTCTGGATTTCCTCCTGCTTGAGGGCTGATGGCGTTTGCGGCCCCTTGCGCAGCAGGGCGAGCGCCTGCTGCTGCTTGGCCGCCCGCTTGAGCTCGTTGAGATCGACCGCCATACCGGCCTCGGTGGCGAACCAGAATTCCAGCTCGCGGTAGGCTGCGGGCTCCCCCTTGCGCACCAGCACCGGCAGGGCGTGGGGCAGTACCTCTCCCAGCGGGTGCTGGTAGTAGCTGGCGCTCCAGTTCATCAGCGCCAGAATGTCGGGCCCCAGCACGGGGGCGCCATCAAGCACGCGTTTGATCGGCTTGAGCTTGTTGCGCGGTACCTGGCTGTCGACCGGGTGATCCACTACCAGCCCGACCAGAGTTTGCGGGCCGAACGGGATCTCGACCCGACAACCGGGAGCAGGTAACGGCAGGGGGGAGAGATAGTCGAAATGACGGCGTAGCGGCACCGGTACAGCCACACGAACCAGATCCAGCGTTTGGGAAGAATTCACCAGAGGTTGCCTATTTTTTCTGCGAAGCCACTTGCCTGAACTCAGGCATTTCCTATATTATTCGCAGCCTTTGAAACTGTGTTCAACAATCGTGTGGTGTCCGACAGAAGATCGGATAGCGACACGGCCTGATAATTGAGGTTGTCCATGAAAGCTGGTATCCATCCTGACTACGTAGCCATCACCGCCAAGTGTTCTTGCGGTAACGTCATCAACACCTTCTCTACCCTGGGTAAAGATCTGAACCTGGACGTGTGCTCCGAGTGCCACCCGTTCTATACCGGCAAGCAGAAAGAAGTTTCTAGCGGCGGCCGCGTAGACAAGTTCAACAAGCGTTTCGGTGCGATGACCACCAAGAAGTAATTCTACTTCTGAAGAATTCTGAAAAAGGCGCCCGATGGGCGCCTTTTTTATTGGTCGGCGTTCTGTAACGGCCCGCTTTGCCCTATGGTGGGACTCTCCTTTCTCCCTTTGCGGGAGCGGGGTCGGATATGAGGGGCGGTAACATGGGCAAGACAGGGAGTGTGCAGATGCGTGATTGTCTGGTGATGGGGGCGGCGGGCTACATAGGTTCTTATCTGGTGCCCCATCTGCAAGAACTGGGTTATCGGGTGATTGCCGGGGCGCGGCGCCCCTGCCGTCTGCCGCCCGGGGTGGAGTTTCGCCTTGCCGACAGCCTCAAGCCGATCACATTGCTGCCTGCGCTGGCAGGCATCGACACCGTCTTCTATCTGGTGCACGCCATGGGAGCGGGGGCCGACTTCCACCGGCTGGAGCAGCAGGGGGTGAAGAACTTCGCCGCCGCCGCCCGCGCCGCCGGGGTGCGTCGCATCATCTATCTGGGCGCCATCCAGCCGGCGCAGTGCAACAGCCGCCACCTCAACTCCCGCCGTTATTGCGGCGAGCTGTTTCGCGAATCTGGCGTACCGACGGTAGAGCTGCGCGCCGGCATCATAGTGGGGCCCGGCTCGGCGGCGTTTGAGGTGATGCGGGATCTGGTGTTCAACCTGCCGATGATGGTGACGCCCAAGTGGGTGCGCTCGCGTACGCCGCCCATTGCGCTCTCCAACCTGCTGCACTATCTGGGCGGGCTGGTGGAGGCCGACGGGGTGGACGGCCAGATCTTCAACGCCGCCGGTCCCGAGCTGCTCAGCTATCAGCAGCAGTTGCAGAAGTTCGCCGCCCACATCGGCAAGCGTTGCCCCATCATCCCGCTGCCGTTTCTCAGTCCGCGCCTCTCCGCCTGGTGGCTGCAGTTTGTCACTTCGGTGCCGCAGCCGGTGGCCAAGGCGCTGGTGGGTGGCCTCAAGCACGACATCCCGGCCGACGACGGCCCGCTGCGGGCCCTGCTGCCGCAAACCCTGCTTAGCTTCGACGAGGCGCTGGCGGAGAGTCTGGCGCTGGAGCAGAAGCTGGGCGCCGAGCAGCAGGGGGAGGAGACCCCGCTCGGCCTGCGCTGGCGCCATCCCGAGTACGGCTTCTATGACCGCACCGCCAGCGGCGATGCCATCTGCCTCGCCTCGCCCGAGGTGGTGTGGCAGGTGCTGCAACAACTGGGGGGCGAGCAGCGCTACTTCTACATGAACCAGCTGTGGGTGGTGCGGGAATGGATGGATCACCTGATTGGCGGCCCGGCGCTGACCCGTGGTCGCACCAATCCGGATCGCTTCGTGAAGGGGGACATGCTGGACTCCTGGCAGATCCTCGGGGTGGATGAGGGGAGCAGGCTCGATCTGCTGTTCAACATGAAGGCCCCCGGCGTCGGCCGGCTGGAGTTGAACATACTGCCGGAAGAGTCGGGCCTGACCCGCATCAAGGTGACTGCCCACTGGCATCCGCAGGGGGCCTGGGGGCTGGCCTACTGGCTCGCCATGCTGCCGTTCCACCTCTTCATCTTTCAGGGCATGACGGAGGCGATCGCCAGACAGGCGGAGGCGAAAGCCGGCATTCCGGTGATGGGGTGAAACCATATCTATAACTAAATGGGTATTGGTGATTGGCATGACATGCTAATTACTGGCTTGTCAGTGGCTGGGTGACGATACTTTCCTCTGTGAAAGCCCGATGGTTTTCTTTATGATCCCCAGCCCTCGCCCGTGGGCGAGCCAATGCACCACTCAATTCACTACCGTATCGGGGTCCCCCATGTCCGATCAGCGTCACGATCTTCGTCAACAAGCACTCGATTACCACGCCCAGCCCGTGCCGGGCAAAATCGCCATCGCCCTCACCAAGCCCGCCGAGACCGCCCGCGATCTGGCGCTGGCCTACAGCCCGGGCGTTGCCGAGCCGGTGCGCGAGATCGCCGCCAACCCGGCCGATGCCTACCGCTACACCGGCAAGGGCAACCTGGTGGCCGTCATCTCCAACGGCACCGCCATCCTGGGGCTGGGCAATCTGGGCCCGCTGGCCTCCAAGCCGGTGATGGAGGGCAAGGCCCTGCTGTTCAAGCGCTTTGCCGGCATCGACGCCATCGACATCGAAGTGAAGCACGAGACCAGCGCGCAGTTCATCGACACGGTTGCCGCCATCGCCGACACCTTCGGCGGCATCAACCTGGAAGACCTCAAGGCACCCGAGTGCTTCGAGATCGAACAGGCGCTGATCGAGCGCTGCGACATTCCGGTGTTCCACGATGATCAGCACGGTACCGCCATCGTCACCGCCGCCGGCCTGCTCAACGCGCTGGAAGTGCAGGGCAAGCAGATTGGCGACAGCCGCATCGTCTGCATGGGTGCCGGGGCTGCTGCCACCGCCTGCATGGACCTGCTGATCAAGTGTGGCGCCAAGCCCCACAACATCTTCATGCTGGATCGTCAGGGCGTCATCCACAGCGGTCGCACCGATCTGAACCAGTACAAGCAGCGCTTCGCCAACGACACCCCCCTGCGCACCCTGATGGAGGTGATCGACGGGGCGGACGTGTTCGTCGGCGTCTCCGGCCCGGATGTGCTGCCCGCCGAGGCGGTGGCCCTGATGGCCGCCAACCCGGTGATCTTCGCCTGCTCCAACCCGGATCCCGAGATCAAGCCGGCGCTGGCTCACGCAGTGCGCGGTGACCTCATCATGGGCACCGGTCGTTCCGACTATCCGAACCAGATCAACAACGTGCTCTGCTTCCCCTTCATCTTCCGCGGTGCCCTTGACGCTCGTGCCAGCCGCATCAACGATGCCATGAAGATCGCCGCGGTCGAGGCGATCCGCGCGCTGGCCAAAGAGCCGGTACCGGCCGAGGTGCTGACCGCCGCCGGCGTCAGCGAGCTGGCCTTTGGCAAGGACTACGTCATTCCCAAGCCGATGGATGCCCGTCTGCTGCCGCGCGTCGCCCGTGCCGTGGCACTGGCGGCGGTGGAGTCCGGGGTGGCCCGCGTTGCCTTGCCGGCGGACTACATGCTGGGTTGAATCACTGCACCCGCGCACAGAAAACAAAAGGGGCCCCATGTCGGGGCCCCTTTTCATTACGGGAAGCTTGTTGGTCGATTACTTGGTCTTGGGAGCAACCTTGACGGCCGGCGCCTTGGCGTGGGCAGCCTTGTGGTGTTTTTTCACGACCTTGGTCTGGGTAGCCTGGGGAGCGGCAGCCTTGGTCGGGGTGGCAGCCATGGTGAAGCCGGAGGTCAGGGCGAAGACAGCAGCCAGGCTCAGGGGGATCAGCTTGTTCATATTCCAGTTCCTCATTCGGGTTGATGACATGGAGCGTTTCTCCATGACTTCATCCTAGGGCTGTTCGACCTGCGGTTCAGTGAGTGACTGGTGACGGTTTGTATCCAAATGTACAGGCAGCATCAGGCAGAAACGGGCACCGCTGCTGCTGGGCAGCAGTTGCACTTCGCCGCCGTGGTGGCGGGCGATGCTGCGCACGATGGCCAGCCCCAGCCCGGCGCCGCCGGTACGTCGGTCGCGGCTCTGATCCAGCCGCACGAAGGGCTCGAAGATCTGCGGCGCCAGCGCGGGATCGATGCCGGTGCCGTCGTCGGCCACCTCCAGCAGATAGTGATCCTGCTGACGCGCCATGCTGAGGGTCACCCGGCTGGCGGCGTGGCGCAGGGCGTTGCCGATGAGGTTTTCCAGCGCCCGATCCAGCAGACGAGTATCGCCGCGCCAGGGCAGGGCCATGGCCGGGCGCACGAAGTCGAGCCGCTTGTCCGGCCGCAGCGCCTGCCAGTCGGCAAGGCGGCTGCCGGCCCAACTGCCGAGCTCCAGCTCGCTGCATTGCAGCGGCAGCTCGGGGCGATCTAGCCTGGCGTAGGTGAGCATCTCCTCGATGAGGGCGTCCAGCGCGCCAAGATCCCGCTCCAGCCCCTGTTGCTCCTCGGCCGAGGGCGCCGGATCCAGCATGGCGAGCCGGTAGCGCAGCCGCACCAGCGGGGTGCGCAGCTCGTGGGCGATGGCATCGGTCAGCTGCTTACGGCTGGCCAGCATGGCCTGCAGCTGCTCGGTCATCTGGTCGAAGGTGCGGCCGACCCGGCCCAGGCTGCTGCCGGGTGGCAAACGGGTGCGGCAGGAGAGATCGCCGTCGCCGACCCGGCGGGCGGTCTGTTCGAGCTGTTGCAGGCCGCGCCAGTGCGGGCGCAGCCAGAGCAGGATCGGCAGCCCCAGCGAGAGACCGATGACCAGCAGCAGCCCCACGTCGACCCAGTGCAGTTCGTGCAGGTAGGAGAGATAGGGCACGGGGCCGACGATCAGCACCTGATCGGTGCCCGGAATGCGTTGCAGGAAGGTGTCATCCTCCTCGACGATGACGATGTTGCCCGCCTCCAGAAAGGCCTGATCCTCGTTGGCCAGCGGCTGGTTGGCGAGGGCGCCGATCTGCAGTGGCAGGGTGAGCTGGCGGCTCTGCTCCGCCATGCGGGCGGGCCAGTGCTCCGGCGGCAAGCGGGCCAGCTCGCCGGTGAGCAGGCCGAGGGATCCCTGCATCATCCGCTCCAGATAGCGATCTCCCGCCCGCTCGGCGGTGACCTGATAGACCATGCCGACCAGCAGAATGGCCAGGGTGAAACAGCCGATCAGCAGCAGATAGAACTGGATGAACAGGCGGCGCATGGGGGCTCTCCTCTTGCCTGGATTACGTCTGGGCATTGCCTTGCTGCCCCCTCATCCCCAACCCTTCTCCCGCAAGGGGAGAAGGGAGCAGAGAGCATCAAGGTCATTCGGCGGGGCTTATTCCCAGGCCTGGGGTATTAGCAGGTAGCCCTTCTGGCGCACTGTCTTGATGCGGGTCGGGTTGCTGGTATCGTCCCCCAGCTTGCGGCGCAGGCGGGAGATGGCCACGTCCATGCTGCGATCCTGGCCGTCGTAGTCGCGACCGCGCAGGCTGCGAAACAGCGCCTCCCGCCCCAGGATCTGGCCGGCGTGGCAGGCCAGCTCCCACAGGAGATCAAAATCGGCGGTGGAGAGCGGAATGCTGTCGCCGTCAAGGCGCACGTCCCGGCCCGGGCCGTCGATCTGCAGCCGGCCGAACTGCAGGCGCTGGGGCGGTGTGCTGGCGACCACGGGTTGCGGGGCCTGCTGCCCCTGCTGGCGGAACTGGACCCGCAGCCGGGCCAGCAGCACGGGGGGCGGCGTGGTCTTGAGGATGTAGTCGTTGGCGCCCAGCTCCAGGCTCAGGATCTGGTTCATGTCGCTGTCCAGCGAGGTAAGCATGACGATGGGACCGGCAAAGCGCGGACGCAGATCCCGGCACAGGGAGAGACCATCCTGACCAGGCAGCATGATGTCGAGCAGCACCAGGTCCGGCTGCTCGGCCTCGACCCTGGCAAGTGCCAGATCGCCCCTCGGCTCCAGCAGCACTTCCATGTCGTGGCGGGCCAGCCAGCTGCTGATGAGCTGGCCTATCTCGGGATCATCTTCAACAAAAAGAATGCGTTGCATGGTGGCATGACACCCAGACTGTGGCGCGGATGCGCGTGCCGCCAGCATAGCGGCTCCGGCCGCCCCATGCACAGGGTTAAATAATCAAACAGGGCCCGCGGGCCCTGTCTTGCTGGTCGAGCGGGGCGACGTGCCCCGGAGGCATCAACCCGCCTTGCGTTTGAGATAGACGCCGGCTTCCATGTCGTGAACCCAGGGGGAAGTGGTTCGGACAGGGCGAAGCGGTCTCCCCGGCGGCATCAACCTGCCTTGCGTTTGAGATAGACCCCGGCTTCCATGTGGTGAGTCCAGGGGAACTGATCGAACAGGGCGAAGCGGGCGATTTCGTGGGTTTCGCCGAGCACCGCCATGTTGGCCTGCAGGGTCTCTGGGTTGCAGGAGATGTAGAGGATGTTGTCGTAATCCTGCACCAGCTTGACGGTGGCGTCGTCGAGGCCGGCCCGGGGCGGGTCGACGAAGATGGTGTTGCACTGGTAGGCGGAGAGATCGACCCCCTTGAGGCGGTTGAACTCCCGCTCGCCGCGCATCGCCATGGTGAACTCCTCGGCCGACATGCGCAGGATGATCAGGTTGTCGACGCCGTTGGCGGCGATGTTGAACTGGGCGGAGTCCACGCTCGGCTTGGCGATCTCGGTGGCCAGCACTTTGCGGAAGTTCTGCGCTAGGGCGATGGAGAAGTTGCCGTTGCCGCAGTAGAGCTCCAGCAGGTCGCCCTCGCTCCCCTTGGTCACGTCCAGCGCCCAGCCCAGCATCTGTTCGTTGATGGCGGCGTTGGGCTGGGTGAAGCTGTTCTCCACCTGCTTGTAGACCAGCTCGCGGCCCTGCACATTCAACCGTTCGATGACGAACTCCTCCCCCAGGCAGATTTTCTGCTTGTGAGCACGGCCAATCAGCTGCAGCTCGAACCCCTTGGCCCGCAGGTCGGCCTGCAGCGCCTCGGCGGCCTGCTGCCACTCGCTCTCCAGCTTGCGGTGGTAGAGCAGGCTGACGCAGATCTGGCCGGACTGGGTGGAGAGGTAGTCGATCTGGAACAGCTTGCGGCGCAGCACGGGGTGCGGGCGCAGCCCTTCCAGCAGCACCGGCATCAGCTGGTTGATGAGGCGGCTGGCGGTGGGGAACTGGTCGACCCGGATGATCTCCTTGGTGGCCGGCGCATACATGCAGTGGTACAGGTCGTCACCGTCGTGCCAGATGCGAAACTCGGCGCGCATCCGGTAGTGTTCGGCGGGGGAGGCGTGCACTTCCAGCGCAGGCAGGGTGAAGTCGGCAAACAACCCGCAGAGGCGCTCGCGCTTCTCGTCGAGCTGGGCCTGGTAGTCGGCCGGGGTTCGAAGGGGCGCCGGGTCGGCGGAAACCTGCTGGGATTGGGTCATGATTTACCTCACATGCACACCGGTCTGGCCGGGTCGAAATCGGGGGAAGCCTGCAGCCACCCAAAGGGGGCCGATTTTAAAAGGCCGCCGCAGATTGTCCAGTATTTTGTGGTCAAGAAGTGTGCAGTCAGGCCGATAGCTGATCTACAGGCATGGTGGGAGGACACATTATGCAGATCGACGGAGTGGGCGCGGCCCAACCCAAGGGAGTGGGTGTTGCTCCCAAATCGCCCCAGCAGGCGGACTCGAAGCCGGTAAGCAACGGGGACGAAGTCTCGTTGCACAAGGCGCCGAAATGGGCGCAGGTGCTGGTGCAGCAGGCGCTGCAGTTCGCGCTGGAGATCAATGGCCAGGGCTACAAGGCGCCCAAGGCGCAGGATCAGCCGGAGGCGGTGACCCCGGATACCCTGTTCGACTTTCAGTCGGTGGCCGACAACGTGCTGCAGTTCGTCACCGCCGGCTGGGGGCTGCCCGGGCCGACGGCAAGTCGGACGACAGCCTGACCGGCATGATGGAGCAGGCCCGCAAGGGGGTGGACAAGGGCTTTGGCGACGCCAGGAAGCAGCTCGGCGACTGGGCCGACAACGAAGACATCAAGACCGGCATGGATCAGAGCTACAAGCTGATCCAGGAGGGGCTCGACCAGTTCGAGAAGGAGTTCTTCGGCAAGGTCTCCACCACCGACATGGGCCAGGCCGAGATGGCCAGCCGCCAGCAGGGCTCGCTGGAGATCCAGACCAAGGATGGCGACAAGGTGGTGCTGCGCTTCAACGACAGCTGGCAGACCAAGTCCCAGAAGGATGACAGCGGCAGCCAGTTCAGCCTCAAGTCGAGCCAGAGCTTCAGCTTCTCGCTGGAGGGCAACCTGAGCAGCGAGGAGATGGACTCCATCGGCAAGCTGGTCAAGGGGATCGACGATCTGGCCGGCAACTTCTTCTCCGGCAATTTCGACGACCTGTTGAAGAAGGCGGGCGAGCTGAAGCTGGATGACAGCCAGCTGGCCTCCTATTCGCTCAAGCTCAAGCAGAGCCTCAAGCTGAGCCAAACCTATCAGGGGGCGCACTCCCTGCAGGAGATGCTCAAGCCGCTGGCGGACTACCTGCCCAAGCTGGATCAGGTGCAGCAGCAGGCGGATTCTCTGCTGCCGGCATCCCAGCAGCAGGCGCTGACGCCGGCGGTGCTGGCGGCCCGTGGCCAGAGCGATCCGGCCCAGGTGGGCAGCTTCACCAGCTTCAACCAGCGGATGCTGGATGCGCTGCGGATGATCGGCCAGTTCCAGCCGGCGACGGATGCCAGCAGCAAGAGCGTCTGAACCGTTTCGAATCGAGGACCATGACCGGCCGTTTGCCAGCTCCTGCGGGGGCTGGCAAACTGGCCTTTTTCCCGATCCGGCCAGCCCATGAACCCGAAAAAGCCCAGAGACAAGCGCGAGCTTTGCTACCCCTTCATCTTCGAAACCCAGTTCCAGTGTGACTACGAGATCGCCACCGACGAGCTCTGCTGCCAGGTGGGCGCCGTATTGTCACACCTGGCTCCGGAGGCCGAGATTGCGCCTATGCAGGCGGATCTCGCGGCGCTGCAGCGGCTTATCTACAACCTCAATGGCTCGGTACGCGGCAGGCTCGGCATCTTCGAGGAGGATCTGGCGTGGCTGAAGGGGCGTTACGATCACTACAACGAGGCGAGTCGCGGCCGGGTCACCGGTTTCGTGCTGCCGCAAGGGCCGCAGCCGATCCCGACCCTGCACCTGTGCCGCTGCGGCAGCAAGAAAGTGGTGCGGCTGCTGGTGCGGCTGGAAGAGAGCGGGGTGCGCTTCGACCCCATCCTCTATCGGTTCGCCAACCTGCTGGCCAACTTCTTCTTCGTGCTGACCGTCTACCTCAAGCAGTTGTGGCAGGTGGACGAGGTACCCTACGTCAGCATCAACTACTGAATACGGCCAAAAAAGCTTTTGTTTTTCATGAAGATCAAACACGATCATCCCATTTGTCGGTCGCCGGGATGGTTCCGGTAGCGCAGTGGGGAAGGTCATGACCATGCTTCATCTCAGTGGCAGTTCGTTCTTGATGCCGGGCAACCTCGCCTGGCGCCCCCTGGCTGAATACGGCGAAGTGCAGGTGGCCCCCCATGGCCAGTGGTTGCAGACCCTGATGCACCAGAGCGCCGATGCCGCGGCCGGGACCCACATCATCATCTGGCTGTGGGAAGATCTGGTGCCTGCACGGACATTGCAGGAGTGGGGCCGTCTGGCGCAGGACGAGCAGCAACTGGCGGTTGCCGCCTTTGTCGACGCGCTCTGCTTGCCTCTGTTGCAGCATCTGCAGCGCCGCCCGCAGGATCACCTGCTGGTGGGGGCCTGCAGCCATGCGCCGCTCTGTGTCTATGGCCCGGCCCCTGCCGTGCTCGCCGCGCTGGCCAGTGCGTTCGAGCAGCAGATGGCCCGCCTGCGCCTGCAGCAACCGGGCCTGGACGACCTGCACCTGCCGCTCTGGCTGCAACAGCATGGCCGTCAGCACTGCTTCGATCGGCGCAACCTCTATCTGATGTCCTGCCCCTTCTCCATGGCAGGTCTGGCCAGCCTGGCGCAGTGGATTCTTCCCTTGCTGCAGCGGTTGCAGCAACCCGCCCACAAGGTGCTGGTGCTCGACTGCGACAATACCCTGTGGGGCGGCGTGGTCGGCGAAGACGGTGTCGGCGGCGTTCTGCTGGGACAGGACGGGATGGGCCGGCTCTACCAGGCCTTCCAGCAGGCGGCCAGCCACTGGCACGGGCAGGGCATAGTGCTGGCGCTCTGCTCCAAGAATCTGGCGGACGATGTGTGGCGGCTGTTTGACGAGCATCCGGGCATGGTGCTGACACGGGCGCAGATCGCCGCTGCCGAAATCGGCTGGGAGCCCAAATCCCAGGGGTTGCGGCGGCTGGCCGCCCGCCTCAATGTCGGGTTGGACAGCCTGGTCTTCTGGGATGACAGCGAGCTGGAGCGGGCCGAGGTGCGGGCCAACTGCCCCGAGGTGATGGTGATGACCCCGCCGGCCGATCTCTGGAGCTGGCCGGATGCCCTGCTGACGCTGCCAGCCCTGTGCAGTCGCCACCAGAGCCGTGATGACGGCCTGCGGCAGCACTCCTATCAGGCCCAGGCCGAGGCCGAGGCGGTGCGCCGGCAACTGGGCGACGAGCACGCCTTCCTGCGACAATTGGCGCTGCAGGCTGACTGGCAGCCGTTCTCCCCGGGCAACCAGTTGCGAGCCGAACAGCTCAGCCAGAAGACCAATCAGTTCAACCTCTCCGGCCGCCGCTATCAGGCGGCGGAGCTGGCCCGGCTGGCCGCCGAGGGAGGCGACGTCTGGCTGGCCAGCCTGCGAGACAGGTTCGCCGATCACGGCATGACGGCCCTGCTGGTGGTGCGCTCGCTCGATGAGGGCAGGGCGCTGCTGGATACCCTGGCCATCAGCTGCCGGGTGCTGGGGCGCGGTTTTGAATACTGGCTGCTGGCGCAACTGGCAAACCATCTGCGGGCACAGGGCGTGACCGAGCTGGTCATCAGCCTGGTTGCCACCACCCGCAACCAGCCGGCACGGGATTTTCTGGCGAGCCTGCCAACCCGGCCGATAACCACTCCAGCGGGGTTGCTGCCGCTGGCGGACGAGGTTTTCCTCAGTCTGGATCTCTGCTCTCTTTCTCTCCCGTTTTTGGAGTTCTACGCCAATGAATGACCTTATCGCGCTGGCACACCAGCAGTTCCCCCAGGCCAGCGTCAATGCACAGTCTGCCCTCGGCAGTTTTCCCGAGTGGGATTCTCTGGGTCACTTCAACCTGCTGTTGCTGGTCGAACAGCACTATGCCGTGCGGTTCGAGCCGCACGAGCTGGCCGAGTTGAAGAGCCTGACCGACATCCAGCAAGCCCTGCTGCGCAAAGGGGTTGCCGTGTGAAACAGGCACTCGAGCAGGCGCTGACCGAGCTGGGGATCCCCAGAGGCGGCGCTCTGATGGTGCACTCGGATGCCATGGTGGTGGCCCAGTTTGCCGGCATGGGCAACGCCGCAGGCATCGCGGCCTTCTGGACATGCCTCGAGCAGTGGCTGGGCGGGCACCTGCTGGTGCCGACTTTCAGCTACAGCCCGATGGCGGACGAGTGCTTTGACCCTGCGCAGACCCCGAGCAAGGTGGGCTTGATGACGGAGCTGTTCCGCCAGCGAGAAGGGGTGGTGCGCACGCTCGATCCCGTCTTCAGCATGGCGATCAGCGGCCCGCAGGGGCCTGCGCTGGTGGCGCGGGAGTGTCACGATTGTTTCGGTCAGGAGAGCCCGTTCGGCTGGCTGGCTGAGCAGGATGGTTGGCTGCTGGGGCTGGGTTGCCACCCCGACCGCATCACCTTCACCCACTACGTGGAGCAGCGGCTGGCCGTCTCCTACCGCTATCACAAGATGTTTGCTGGCCGGGTGTGCGTAGACGGCGGCGTGCGGGAGTGGCAGGCGGATTACTATGTGCGCGACCTGTCGCTGGCCAGCGAAATCGACCTCTCCCGGCTGGTGGCCCTGCTGCAGGAGCGGGGTGCCTGGCGCCAGACGCTGTGCCAGCGGGTGCTGGTCTGGGCGGTGTCGTGCCGCGACTTCATCCTGGCTGCCAGCGAGTTGCTGGCAACGGCCCCATACGCCCTGATCCGGGCAGGAGGAGAACCCCATGCAGTTTGATCACATCGGACTGGTGGTGCCGGACCTGGCGAGCGGTGTGGCCTATTGCCGCGACGTGCTGGGGCTGAGCCGCTGCTCGGTTGCGGTGGAAGATCCGCTGCAACGGGTCTGGGTGCAGTTCGTGCATGACGACCATGGCCTCTGCTACGAGCTGGTCGCCCCGGCCTGCGAGGAGAGCCCGGTCGCCCAGGTGCTCAAGACCCGGCGCAACGTCATCAACCACCTTGCCTATCGGGTGAGCAACCTGCAGGAGAGCGCCGAACGGCTGCGCACACAGCGCCACCTGCCCCTCGGGCCCAGCCAGCCAGCCATCGCCTTTGGCGGCGCCCACGTCCAGTTTTTCCTGAGCCCCCTTGGCCACATTGTCGAATTGATCGAGGCATCCACCCCATGAGTTTTTCACCCAAGAGTGGCTATCTGCCCACTGACTGGGACGACCAGGCACAAGTCGGTGAGCAACTGCATCGACTGCTCACACTGCTGTTTCCGCTCAACCGCAGCCTGACCGGGGACGGGGTACGGCAGTCGCTGGCCCTGTGGCGCGAGCACTGTCTGCCCGAGCTGCAGATCCATGAAGTGGCCAGCGGCACCGAGTGCTTCGACTGGACCGTGCCTGACGAGTGGAACGTGCGGGAGGCCTACATAGTGGGGCCGGATGGACGCAGGGTGGTGGATTTCCAGGACCACAACCTGCATCTGGTCGGCTACTCGGAGCCGGTGCGCTGCACCCTCTCGCTGGCCGAACTGCAGCCCCATCTTCACTCTCTGCCCGAGCAACCGGACGCCATTCCCTATGTGACCTCCTACTACAAGCGTCGCTGGGGATTCTGTCTGCCCCATCGGCTGCGTGAGGCGCTGCCGGAGGGGGAATATCAGGTGGTGATCGATGCCACCCTGGCACCGGGCTCGCTCACCTATGGTGACTGGGTGCTGCCGGGGGAGAGCGAGCAGGAGATCCTGCTGTCGAGCTACACCTGTCACCCCTCCATGGCCAACAACGAGCTCTCCGGCCCCTGTGTCGGCGTCTTCCTGATGGCCTGGCTGGCGTCACTGCCCACACGCCGCTACAGCTACCGGCTGATGCTGGTGCCTGAAACCCTGGGGGCCATCGTCTATCTTTCTCGCCATCTGGACCAGCTCAAGCAGCGCACCTTGGCCGGCTTCAACCTGACCTGCCTTGGCGATGATCGCAGCTACTCCTTCCTGCCCTCACGCCAAGGCAACACGCTGGCGGATCGCATCGGTCGCCATGTGCTGGGTCATCTTGCGCCGGGTTACAAGGCTTACAGCTTCCTGGAGCGGGGCTCCAACGAGCGGCAGCTGTGCGCGCCCGGCATCGATCTGCCGGTCACCTCGGTGATGCGCAGCCGATACGGCTGTTATGCCGAGTACCACACCTCGCTCGATGACCTCTCACTGGTAACGCCGGCCGGTCTGGCCGGCGGCTTCCTGGCGCTGCGCCGCGCCATCGAGTGTCTGGAGCTGGACGAGCGCTGCGAGGTCACCGTGCTGGGCGAGCCCCAGCTCGGCAAGCGAGGGCTCTACCCGGACTTGTCGACCCGCTATTCGGGCTGGCAGGTGCGGGAGATGATGAATCTGCTGGCCTACAGCGACGGCAAGCTGACCCTGTTCGAGATCGCCGAGACCATAGGGGCGCCGTTCTGGCGAGTGGAGCCGCTGGCGCGGATGTTGCTGGATGCCGGGCTGCTGCGTCGCCTCAGCCCGCAACCGGACTACTCGATCACCAGATAGGTTGGTCCCGGGTTGTGCGGGGTACGGCGGATGGCGTAGCGATCCAGCCCCAGCACCTCCTTGAGAGCCAGGGTCTCCCCCGGAAAGGCGGGCCAGTTGAGCTCATCGAATGCCAGCACTGATCCCTTGGTCAGGTGCGGCTTGATGAGCTCGAGGCAGCGGCGGGTCGGCTCGTAGAGATCAAAGTCAAAATAGGCCAGCGCGACCATGGTCTCCGGCTGACGAGCCAGATAGGCCGGCAGCGTCTCGGTCACATCCCCCTTCACCAGCTCATGCTTGACGATATGGTCCAGCGGGCTTTCCGCCTCATGGGCGGCGAGCAGTTGGGCCAGATGCTGCTCATAGCCCGGCGTCACCCCGTAGGCTCCGGGCTGGATGGCGGCATCGCTGCCATCTTGCGGAGCGTGGGAAGGGAAGCCGCTGAAGGTATCGAATCCCACCAGCTTGCGGTTGTAGTTGTAGGGCTCATACATGCCGCGAAACGAGGAGAAGAGCGCCAGGTTCTGACCCCAGCGGGTACCGAAATCCATGATGACGCCGTGGACTGGCACGATCTTCTGATACAGCTCGTGCATGAACAGGATGCGGGAGAGCGACTGGCGCTTGAGGTAGAGGCCCAGGTTGTTCTGCAGCTCGGCCGCGGGCAGCGGGCTGGCGTGCAGCAACTCGCTGAAGGTTTGGCGACGTGACAGCTCCTGCTCGGAGGCGTTGGAAATGGCCTTGATCATCAATGGTCTCCTGTGGTGGTGTCGCCGGTCGGGGTCGACAGGCAGAGCACCACTTCATATTCGAGGTAGTCGGCCAGCCCCAGCCAGTCCTGGCGCTCCTGGCACTGCAGCAGGGCGGCTACCAGTCCGGGTGGCAGGTTGCCCTGCTCGGTGAGCACCTCTTGCAGCAGTTCCGGCAATGCCTGACTCGCGGCGACCGACTGCCCCAGCCGAAACTGGTGTGCCAGGGCGGTTAGGCGGGTGATCTGGCCGTTTTTCATTGCACGTACTCCGGGTGATAGCGGCAGCCGGCGATCTCCGCCCCTTCCCGGCTGCAGTTCCAGAACTGCACCTCGGGGTGGCGCGCTATGTAGCGCTCGAGCTCGGTGCGGTAGGCGGAAAAGTTCGGATTGGTCTTGACCCGCCGGCCATGACCGTCGAGGGTCCAGCTGAGTGCCAGCGCGGCGCTGGGACCGAGGGCACCGTCGGCCCAGCCCGAGTGGGTGAGCTCGCCGGGAAAGGCGAAGTCGGTACCCAGCAGGATGACCTGGTGGCAACCCATCTGCACGGCGAGATCCACGGCAGGATGAATGACGCTGCCGCCCGAGTGCAGCACGCCCTTGGGGAGCGTCTGCCGCAGCTGCTGATACATGGGGCTGCGGGAGTAGGCGGTCTTGCGCGGCCCCTGCCAGGCCAGCAGGGCTGCCGTGGGAACCGTGGGGTAATAGACCAGGGTGGTCTGGGCCGACTGGGCGGCGGGCAGTCGGTTGCCGTCGATGGCGTCATCGATGGTGACGACGATGTCGGGTCGGATGCCGTGGCCAAGCAAAAACGCCAGCGCGGTATCGACGCTGATCAGCAGGAAATCCTGCCGGCGGCGCTGCAACTGGGCCTGCAGGGTGGTCAGGTTGTGCTGCAGGGTCGGGCCGCTCGCCACGATCAGGGCCTGCTTGCCCTGAGCCAGACCAAACAGGGAGGCCACATCGCCGTCGCTGGCCAGCAGATCGCGGTTTTCGGCCAGCCGCCTAGTGACGTCGGGGTGCTCTGCATCGAACCTGGCCCGGGCGAACGGCAAGTCTATTTCACTCACCAGCCGGTCGCGGATGCGGGCGGCGGCATCTTCCACCAGCAGTAGCTCGGGCGGCAGGGCGAAGAAGGGCAGCCGCACCTCGCTTTCGTCGCCGGCCATCATCAGCTCGACCCTGGGATCCGTCAGCCAATCTTGCTGGTCCAGCAGCCGCAGCACCAGGGCAAACAGGGCGCCATTCATGATCTTCACTTCCAGCCGCTTGAGGCTGCTGCGCCCCAGCAGGGCGCGCGGCAGATCGCCAAGCCCGGTGCCGTAGAGGTGCAACACTGGCTGCTCGGGCAGGCTGGCGGCCTGCAGCTCGGCTTCCTTCACCCGGTCGTGCCGGCTGGTGAGCTGGATGCCGTGTAGGCTGAGGGTGGAGCCGAGCCCCTCGGTCAGCTCGGCCGGCAGGCTTTCAACGTCCTGTGCCAGCAGGCGGGGCCAGAGGGCGGGCCAGCGCTGGCTGATGAGCCTGCCATGCTGGTTGAAGAGATCATCACTCATCGTTATCTATCCACTCCCAGCTCAGCGGTTGATTGGCGCTCAAGCTGCGGTTGACCCGCTTGCCGATGAGTCGATCGTAATCGGCGGGGGGCAGGCCGAGGGCGGGGCGCACCGACTTGATGTGCGCTGCGGTGAGCACCTCGCCGGCTGCTATCTCCTTGACCAGATAGAGGGAGCGGCGAAACGCGCGGTTACCCTGTTCACTGGCGGTGAGCTGGTAATCGGCTACCCCGAGGGCGGCATGGGCGGTATTGACCGAGGCTACCAGCTCGGTGAGTTCGGCCGGTTCCATGGAGAAGGCGCAATCCGGCCCGCCGTCGGCGCGGGCCAGGGTGAAGTGCTTCTCGATCAGGGTCGCCCCGAGCGCGGTGGCGGCGATGGCCGTGGCGGACCCCAGGGTGTGATCGGAGAGTCCCACCTCGACCCCGAAACGCTGGCGCAACATGGGGATGGTACGC
The DNA here is from genome assembly GCF_049665575.1 of Aeromonas oralensis. Classification (NCBI taxonomy): domain Bacteria; kingdom Pseudomonadati; phylum Pseudomonadota; class Gammaproteobacteria; order Aeromonadales; family Aeromonadaceae; genus Aeromonas; species Aeromonas oralensis. Next base: position 4,483,640 of record NZ_CP187186.1, on the reverse strand, counting down.
AGGTTGTACTCGGCGGCCGGTGCCGGATAGCCGCTGACGCAGTGCAGCAGGGCCAGCTGGCCGTTGCCGTGCTTGAGCGCCATCTCGACCGCGGCGGCGATCTCGGCCTCGTTCGCCATGCCGGTGGACATGATGAGCGGCTTGCCGGTCTGGGCGGCATAGCGGATGAGGGGCAAGTCCACCAGCTCGAAGGAGGCGATCTTGTAGGCCGGGCAGTCGAGGGATTCCAGCAGATCCACCGCACTGAAGTCGAACGGGCTGCTGAAGACCGTCAGTCCCAGCTCGCGCCCCTTGGCAAACAGGGCTTGGTGCCACTCCCAGGGGGTGTGCGCCCACTGGTAGAGATCGTACAGGTTGTGGCCATCCCACAAGCCGCCATGGATCTGGAACTCGGGCCTGTCACTGTTGAGGGTGATGGTGTCGGGCCGGTAGGTCTGCAGCTTGACCGCACTGGCCCCGGCCTCCTTGGTGGCGGTCATGATGGCCAGTGCACGCTCCAGGTTGCCGTTGTGGTTGGCCGACAGCTCGGCGATCACGTAGGGAGCCTGCGCCGGGCCGATGGATTGATGGGCGATCTGCATCTGTGTTCAGACTCCTTTGCCAAGTTGCCAGCCTTGCGGCGCCGGCTGCCAGGGGGCAGGGGGCGCTATCTGCGGTGGCTCGGCAAGATAGAGGGGAAATTGGGAGAAAATTGTCTGCAAGCGATGTGCCAGCTCTTGCCACTCCGTGGGCTGAAGTGGCCGGGTGGCCTGCCATGTCAGCCGCCGGCCGTTCAGCGTCAGGGTGAGCAGCGGCTGGTTATCGCAAAGGAAGCGCCACTGCCGGCCATCTGGTAACAGCTGATAATCCGATTGTTGCAGCAACCGGGCGGTGAGCCGATCCAGCCCCAACCCGTCCACCAGCTGCTGGCCACGGTGGCGGTAGTCGTCTGACTGTTGTTCAAGCCGTTGCAGAGCCTGCAGCAGTCGCTCAGGCTCGGCCAGCTCGCTCAGGGTCAGCCGCTCGGCCAGCTGAAAGCGGGCGATCACCTGGTCGTTAAACTGCTGGTTGTCGGCGATAGGCACTGCCAGGGTCGGCAGGCCGAGACAGGCCCGCTCCCAGGTCATGCCGCCGGCGGCGCCGATGGCGAAGTCGTGCCGGCTCATCAGGTCGGCCATCTGGTCGCTCTGGCGCAGCAGCACCAAATCGAGGTCGGCCAGCTCGGCCACTCTCTGTTCCAGCTCGGGCCAGAAGGGATTGGCGCCACCTGCCACCAGGGTCCACTGGATAGTGCGGGCCCAGGGTAGTCGGGCCAGGCTGTTGAGGGTGATGAGGCAGGCGCCGGCCGGGTCGGCACCGCCAAAGCAGATAAGCCCCCGTCGCCACTGACTGGCGTGTTGCCGCGCCAGCTGGCGATAGGCGGGACGCAGCAGGGCATAGTCGGTGCCCAGCAGCAGCCGGCAGCCGGCGGGGGTGAGCGGCTGGTAATCGGCGGTGCGGCGCAAGGGTCCCTGATCCAGCAGCAGCTGGCAGTGGTGTGTCCGGTCGGCCAGATCATCGATCACCAGCACGCGGCCGCAGTGGGCGGCCAGCTTGGTTTCGAGCCGCCGGTCAATCTGGTAGTGATCGAACACCAGCCAATCCGGCAGCAAGCCAGGCAACGGGCCAGCGTCATCGAGCGTGCTCAGGGGATGATGGTGATGGGGCCGCAGCAACGCCAGCAGGTGCGCCGGCAGATTGTGGCAGAGGAAGTGGCACTCGGCCCCGGCGGCGTGCAGCCGATCGGCGATGGCCAGACAGCGCATCAGGTGGCCCAAGCCGATCTTGGCGCCGGCGTCGAGGCGAAAGGCAACCTTAAACGTCATCTTGGGCCAGCACTTGATAGAGCAGTTCGGCCAGGTGCCAATCTTCCGGCGTATCGATGTCGACCACCCTGTGCCGCGGCAATATGTGGCCAATCCCTTCTCCCCCCACCGGGCTGATGCCTCCCAGCCAGGCCGCGCGACTGCCCCAGTAGAACTGGCCGGCATCCTGATAGGCGGGCTCCAGATCCTGGGAGCGTTTCGCCATCTGCTCCGGCCAGAACGGCGTGACTCGGCCTTGCGCGTCCATGCGTACCGCCCGCTGGATCGGGAAGCCGAATTCGGCCACTGTGTAGACGAAGGGAGCCTGGCTGGCGAGCAGGCGGTGGTGGGCGGCGCGCAGGTCGGCGGCCTGGATCAGCGGCACGGTGGCATAGATGCAGCAGTAGTGCTCTGCCTGGATGCCAAGCTGGTCGAGTCGCTGGATGGTGTCGATCACCACAGGAGTGGTGCCGGTATGGTCATCGGCCAGCGCGGCGCCCCGCAGGAAAGGCACCTCGGCCCCGAGGCGACGGGCCACCTCGGCGATCTCGGGGTCATCGGTGGAGACCACCACCCGACTGAAACAGCCCGAGTCTCTGGCCGCCCCAATGGCGTAGGCAATCATGGGCAAGCCGCAGAAGGGGCGGATGTTCTTGCGGGGAATGCGCTTGCTGCCGCCCCGTGCCGGGATGATGGCGATGGCCATGATGCTCTCTCCCTGAGGAGCCCGACGTGGTCGCCGGGCCGGATAATTGATGACAACTCGTTGATTATTTTTGAGATTATACCGAGTTTTCATCTTATATTATTGAGCTTTGCTACGGAATTGCCCGGTGATGGTCGATAACATGGGCAAGTGATGGGACGTCGTTGGTATTGAACATGAGTTATGGTGTCGAATTGCGCCCGCTCCAGCCTTGGGATCTGCCCGCCCTGCGACGCTGGCGCAACCTGGACGAGGTGCGGTTGCAGATGGTGGAGCAGACGCTCATCTCCCCCCGCCAGCAACGGCAGTGGTTCGTCAGCAGCCTGGAACGGTCTGACCAGCAGCACTGGGTGCTCTGGTGCCGCGGCCTGCGGGCCGGCTACGTCAACCTGAAAGGGGAGACGCGACAATCGCTGCATGGGCAGCCGGTGGCCGATGCCGGCCTCTATCTGGGCCGCTCCAGCGTGCGTCACCCCATGCTGGCCGTCGCCGCCGCCCTGTCACAGCTCGATCAGGGCTTCGATACCTTCGGGCTCGGCTGCATCCGCACTCTGGTGCGCACCGGCAATGACGCCGCCCTGCGCCTCAACGCGCAGCTCGGCTATCGCCAACAGGGGCAACAGGGCGACTTCATCGCCCTCGAACTGCAGCCCGCCGACTATTATGCCGCCCGAGAACGGCTACGGAGATTTTTCAGATGACTACAGCGTTGGAACAGGTTTTTGCCGATGCCCTCGGCATCGACGTCGGCAGCGTCAGCGACCAGCTGGCCTACAACAGCATTCCCCAGTGGGACTCTGTCGCCCACATGGGCCTGATCGCCCAGCTGGAGGACTGCTACGGCGTGCTGCTCGATACCGATGACATCATCGACATGAGCTCGGTCGCCAAGGCGCGGGAGATCCTCGCCAAGTACGGGGTCGCCCTCTGATGCAGGGGCTGCTGCAAGGCAAGCGGGTGTTGATCACCGGCGCCGGGCGCGGCATCGGGCTCGCCATTGCCCGGTTGTTTGCCGCGCAGGGGGCTGAGCTGTGGCTGGCGGGGCGTGACGAGGCGGCCCTGAGCCGGCTGGCCGATGAACTCGGCGCCGAGTTCGGCGTGTCTTGTCACTCTCTCTGTGTCGATGTGGCACAGCCGCAGGCAGTCAAGCAGGCCTTTCAGCAGCTGTTTGCCCAGACGCGCCAGCTGGACGTGCTGGTCAACAATGCCGGCATGCTGGAAGAGGGGCTGCTCGGCATGGTCAATCAGGCCCAGCTGGAGCAGACCTTCAGCCACAACACCTTCAGCGTGGTCTATTGCAGCCAGTATGCCGCCCGCCTGATGCAGCGCAGCGGTGGCGGCAGCATTATCAATTTGGCCTCCCTGATGGGGCGGGTGGGGGCAGCCGGCCTTTGCAGCTATGCCGGCAGCAAGGCGGCGGTGATCGGCATCACCCAGTCGCTGGCCAAGGAGCTGGCCGCCAGCCGGATCCGGGTCAATGCCATCGCCCCCGGCTTCATCGACACCGAGATGGCCCACGCCATCCCGGACGACAAGTTTGCTGAGCGGCTCGCCAGCATCGCCATGGGGCGCATCGGCACGCCGGACGAGGTGGCCAAGGTGGCGCTGTTTCTCGCCTCCGACCTGGCAAGCTATGTGACCGGCCAGGTCATCGGCGTGGATGGAGGCATGACGATCTGATGGATCACGCGCACGCACTGCTCGCCCACCTGCGGGAAGACAACCCGGCGCCGGCCTGGTGCGACCCGCAAGAGGGCTGGCTCTCCTACGGCGAGCTGGCACGGCGGCTGGCGCGGCTGGCTGCCGGCTATCCGGACGAGCGCAGCCTGGTTTATCTGCCCTTTTTCACCCGCACCGCCCACCTGCTGCACTATCTGGCGGCGCTCAAGCTGGGGCATGTCGTGATGCTGGCAGACCCCGCCCTCCCAGCGAGCCAGCACGATGCCAGCTGCCGGCAGTTTGGCGTGAGCTGGCGGGTCAATGACGCCGGCCAGCTGGAGCGGCTTGCCGCGACGACGCCCACCCTGCACCCGGAACTGTCAGTATTGCTGCCGACCTCGGGCAGCACCGGCAGCGCCAAGTGGGTGCGGCTGTCGGGGCGCAATCTGGCTGCCAACGCCGCCTCCATCGCCGACTATCTGGCGCTGACGGCGGCCGAGCGGGCCATCACCAGCCTGCCGCTGTACTACTCCTATGGCTTGTCGGTGCTCAACAGCCATCTGCTGGTGGGTGCCTCCCTGGTGCAGCACGAAGGGAGCGTGCTGGAGCGTGACTTCTGGCAGCAGGTCGATCTGCACTGCGTGAGCAGCTTTGCCGGGGTGCCCTTTACCTATCAGATGCTGGCCCGGCTGCGCTTTGACTGGGCCCGCTACCCCTCGTTGCAGACCCTGACCCAGGCGGGCGGGCGTTTAGAGCCCGCGCTGGCGCAGCAGTTTGCCGAGCAGGCCCTGCGGCTGGAGCGGCGCTTCTTCGTCATGTACGGCCAGACCGAGGCCACCGCCCGCATGGCCTGGCTGGCGGCGCCCGAGGTGGCTGCTCATCCGGATGCCATCGGCCGCGCCATTCCAGGCGGCCAGTTCGCTTTGCGCGCACTGGAAGGGGGCAAGAACGGGGAGGGGGAGCTGGTCTATCGCGGCGACAACGTCATGCTGGGCTACGCCGGCACGGCCGAGGATCTGGCGCAGGGCGCCCAGCTGCAGGAGCTGGCCACCGGCGATCTGGCCCGTTGCGATGAGGCGGGCCGCTACTACATCTGCGGCCGGCTCAGCCGTTTTCTCAAGCTGTTCGGCAAGCGGGTCAGCCTGGCGGAGGTCGAGAGCCAGCTCCATCGCTGGGGCTGGACGGGGGCCTGCGGCGGGCGTGATGACAGCCTGCTGGTGGTCGTCGAGCCCCGCGGTGACCAGCCGGCCGACGGCTTGCAGCGCGAACTGGCGCAGTGGTTGCAAGCCCCGCCGCGGGCGGTACAGGTGGTGCAGGTGACACAACTGCCGCGCACCGCCAATCACAAGATTGACTACGCCGCTCTGGCCAGACTGGCGGGGGAGGCGTGATGGAGCACTTGCTGAGCGCGCCGGTCTTCGCGCTGCCCCAGGCTGCCAAACAGGCGCTGCTGCTGGCGCGGCTCAACGCATTGACTGCGCACCATCGGGCGCACTGCACGGCCTATGACAATGTGCTGCAAGCCTTCGGCTGGACGGCTGCGGCGACTGACTACGATGCGCTGCCCTACCTGGCGGCCCGGCTGTTCAAACTGGCCCAGTGGCAGAGCGTGCCGCAGAGCGAGGTGTTCAAGGTGCTCACCTCGTCGGGCACCACGGGCTCGCCATCACGGATCGTGCTGGACCGGGAGACCGCCGCTCTGCAGAGCAAGGTGCTGGTGAAGATCCTGCAGGAGTTTGTCGGCAAGCAGCGCCTGCCCATGCTGCTGGTGGAGCAACCCGCCCTCATCCAGAACCGCAGCGGCTTTTCGGCGCGCGGCGCGGGCGCGCTGGGGCTCTCTTTCCTCGGCCGTGACCATACCTATGCCCTCGACGAGCAGATGCGGCCCAATTGGTCTGTCATCGAGGCCTTCTGTGACAAATATGCCGGCCAGCCGGTGCTGCTGTTCGGCTTCACCTTCATGGTCTGGCAATGCCTGCTGGAGCCGCTGCGCGAGCGCGGCCTGCAACTGCCGCTGACGCAGGGCATTTTGTTTCACAGCGGCGGCTGGAAGAAGCTGCAGCATCTGGCGGTGGACAATCACGCCTTCAAGGCCCGCTGCCGCGAACAGCTGGGGCTGGGCCGGGTACACAACTTCTACGGCATGGTGGAGCAGGTGGGCTCCATCTTCGTCGAGTGCGAGCAAGGTCACCTGCATGCTCCCGTGTTTGCCGATGTACAGGTGCGCGATCCGCTCACCCATCAGCCGCTCGGGATTGGCAGTCCCGGCCTGCTGCAGGTGCTCTCCGCCATTCCCGGCAGTTATCCCGGCCACAGCCTGCTGAGCGAGGATCTCGGCGTGCTGCTGGGGGAGGATGACTGCCCTTGTGGCCGCCATGGCCGTTATTTTCACGTAGCGGGACGCCAGCACGGCGCCGAGGTGAGGGGATGCAGCGACACCTTCCAATGACCCCGTCCGGGGTGACCACCGGGCTCTGGCAGGAGGGGCCGGCGGTCGGCTTCGTGGCCCCGACGACGGGCTGGCCAACCTTCTGCCCGCAGCCCTTGCCCTGCTTTTCTAACGTCATCTGCGATTTCGTGGCGGCGCTGTCGGCCCGCCTGCAACAGGAGGGGCGGCGTCATCCCGATCTGGCTGCGTTCGGTTTCTGGCTGCGGCCCCGCCAGCTGGCCAGAGAACAGCTGCGTTTGCAGGGACGAGGACCGCTGGGGGTCACCTTTCATCTGGTGCCCTCCAACGTGCCGACGGTGGCCTTCTACTCCTGGTTGATGGCTCTGCTGATGGGCAACCCCTGCGTGGTGCGACTGTCGTCACGCCGTGATCCGCAGCAGGAGGCCATGCTGGCGATCCTCAACGAACTGTTCAGCCTCGGTGAATGGCAAGAGATCGCCGCCCGTACCCGCTTCATTCGCTATGACCACGACGAGGGCATCACCGCCTGGCTGTCGGCGCGCTGCCGGCTGCGCATCATCTGGGGCGGCGATGAGACCATTCGCCAGGTGCGGGCCATTCCCCTGGCACCAACGGCGCAGGAAGTGGTGTTTCCGGATCGCCGCTCGATGGCGGTGCTCGACAGCCTCTGGCTGGCCGGGCTGGATCCGCAAGAGTGGCAACGGACGCTGGATGCCTTGCAGCAGGACTGCACCCGTTTCAACCAGCAGGCTTGTGCCTCGCCAACCACCCTTTGCTGGTTGGGCGAGCCCGGCGAAGAGCTGCGCCGCTGCTTGCTGGAAGCTCTGTTTGCTCCCTTTGCCACTGATCCTGCCTTGGCGATGGAGAGGCTCATCCACAGTCAACAAAATGCCGCCGAGCAGGGGGCAGTGAAGGTGACCAGCTTGCCCGGCGTCACCTTATTGACTCCGACCTGCACGCTGCGGCTCGCACACGTCGGAGGAGGTACAGTTGCCGAATTTGTGGCCGATACCCTGAATGAGCTGCTGGCACAGCCCTGGGACATGCAGACCTGCGTCTGGGTCGGCGGTGACAGGGCCGGGGTCGAAGCGGCGCTGCCGACTGCCCCCACCTGCCGGATTGACCGGGTGGTGGCGCCGGGACAGGCGCTCGCATTCGAATGGCACTGGGATGGCATCGACATGCTGCAACTGTGCAGTCGTGGCCTCAGCCGACGTGAATAATCGGGTGTGGCTCACATAAATCCCGCAGCTTCAATGGATTAGCTTGGTCGGGCATACCTCTTGCAGTAAAACCTGACAGAGAGGGAGAAGGGTTGACAGGGACCGTGCGGTAGCCTTGCCCATTTTCTCCCATCTGCTTCTTTTCTATTCATTTTCCCTTGGATTTCCCTATGAAAGTCAGCGTATTGGTGCCCGTCTACAATCTGGCGCGCTTCATCGAACCCTGCCTGCTCAGCCTGCTCGAGCAGCAGACGGATTTCGAGTTCGAAGTGATCGCCATCGATGACGGCTCGAGTGATGACTCCTGGTCCATCATGCAGCGGCTGGCACGGCAGTGGCCGGCCCTGCGGGCTCTGCAAAACAAAAAAAACATAGGGGTGTGCCTGACCATACGTGCTTTGCTGGAACAAGCTCGGGGAATGTATATGGTTTATGTCGATGGAGATGATTTGGCTCTCCCCGGCAAGCTGCAGGCGCTAACCAATTATCTGGATAGGCATCCCGATTGTGGTTTCGTTTATCACGAGGCTGAAGTATTTGATAGCGACTCAAATCGTACCACCTCGCTATTCAGCAGGGATTATTACAACGCGAAATATATCCCTGAGCGAGCGGGTCCGGAACACCTGGTGCAGTACGGACTCTTTTTCAATACCAGTTCCTGTGCTTTCCGTCGTCATGAAAGAATGTTGGATGCAGTGAATCTTGATTGCCATGTAGTGAATGACTACTCCTGGCATATTCTCAATTCATTTTATTTGGGAGGAAGAATAGACCGTATTTCGCAGGTGTATGGGCGTTATAGAGTCCATAGCGGTAGCATTTGTGGAACTATTCGTGCTTCAGATGAACGTCGTAAGCTTGCCTTGCAAGATATGCTGGCCGCATGTGATTTGGCGCGTGAGGCAGGAATGGATGAGCTGTTGGTGAAAAAGGGGAAAAGCCATCTTTGGTTTTCCACTGCGCTGTATTTTTTACGCGCCAGAAACTGGGCGTTTTTTGATTCGTTCATCACGGACTCGGTTCAGTCTCAGTGGTTCTTTGATGAGCGTCATGAATTTGCGTGGCAACATAGAAATGAACCGGAACTAGTATATGAAAAAATTTTTGTAAAATAGACAGCATGTCGCATGAACTTGAACAGGTAACCAAATGAAAAAAACGATCCATGTTGCCTTCTGCATTGATAATGGTTTTGCTATTCATTTAGCTGCTTTGATCCATAGTCTAGGGACGCATCTTAAGCACGACTTTCAGCTAAAATGCCACATTTTAGGTCGACTTAATAAAGAAAATATATCTAAATTATCGTCATTAGTTTCCAATGATTTGAATGTTATATTTCATGAAAATATACCTGACTATAAAAAAATCCCTATCAGTAGCCTCTACAATAATCGATTGAATGAGGTTACTTATTATAGATTTGCCATACCTGAAGTCTTGCATAATGTTGAGAAGGTCTTGTTCATTGATGCAGACATGATTGCGGTGGGGGATATCAGTCCACTTTGGTCGGTAGATATGGGGGGCTCCATTGCTGCCGTAGTATCTGATCATATTTTGGGGGGTGATAAAAAGAAGCAGCAGGAGCGAGGAATATTATCTGGTAGATATTTCAATGCAGGCTTTATTTTGATGGATCTTAGCAAATGGCGGGGAAATAATATCAGTCAGCAGGCATTGGACCTGCTCATTGATAATAATGGTTTTGAGCATAATGATCAGGATGCCTTAAACATTATTTTGCAGAATAAGGTTCTTTATCTCGATGAGAAGTGGAATGCTCAACCTAATCACATTTTACAAAAGGACATGCTCGTACCCATCCTCGTACATTTCTGTGGTCAGGAAAAACCTTGGCACGCATATTGTGCTCACCCTTTTAAAGATAGTTATCTAGCAAGTCGGGCTGAGACTGAGTATGCAGGTGAGCCACTGCAGGCATATCTTGACCAAGATGATATGGATATTTTGTCTCGTCTTAAAAAAATATTCCCTAATGGAGCATGTATCGCCGTCTGGGGGGCTGGCCAGAGAGGGCGGCGCCTGTGCTATGAAATAATAAATAACATGAATGAATACTCAATAATATATATTGTTGATAAAAATGTGGGTGGTGAGTTTATGGGGATAGAGATAAAGCCACATCTTGTAAAAATAGAAGGCGTTGATGCAGTAATAATTGCTTCAATCCCTTATAGAGATGAAATAACAATGGAAATAAATGCTGTGACAACTTATAAATCAGTAATTATTTAGTTCATGGTACAAAAATGGGGCGAAAATGCAAAAAAAAGAGTGGGCGAAAGGGGTTTTATCTGAAGTGCAATTTTGGTCTTCATGGGTAAGAGAGCGTGGGGGATTGTGGCCACGGGATTTTCTTGACAGACTAGATCCTGATCTTCCTCTGCGTGGGACGCTACATGATCTTGTCAGTTCTTGTGATGGAACTGATATTACTATCCTAGATTGTGGCGCTGGGCCACTCACCATCTTAGGAAAGAAGCATACTAATAAAAGAATAAAAATAACGGCGATAGATGCGTTAGCAGACGAATATCATAAATTTAACTATCCATCTCCTCCTCCGATACTGACAGAACTATGTGAAACAGAACATATACTGGATAGCTTTGCTAAGAATTCATTTGATATTACATATGCTAGGAATACATTGGATCATAGCTATGACCCGATTAGATGTATCATGAATATGATAGAAGTTACTAGACCTGGTGGCTATATATATATTCAGCATTCAGCTAATGAGGCTGAGCATGAGAAGTATAACGGAATGCATCAATGGAATTTTTGTATAGAAAATGGAAGTCTATATGTCTGGAATAAGAGGGAGAGAGTGAATATATGTGATTTAATAAGATGTCTTGTATGTGTAGAAGCAATTTCAGAAAATGGCTCTATACATGTTGATGTGATCTTTAGAAAGCTGTAGTAGTTATCATAAGGGTTCAAGTATGCGCGTATCAATAGTAATTCCATGCTAGCAGCAAGAAGAGTATTTAAACCGGGTGCTCGAATCTATTGATAAGCAGGTTTATCAAGATATAGAAATCATTGTGGTTGATAATGGTTCCCTGAGTCTGGTCTATTCATGGGATGCAATGGTGCATTCTTCATGTAAGAGTCTTGGATTTATGGAGCCTGAATATCGGTGGACGAAGTAATATCTCGAAGGATAATATATCCTTTATCGCGAAACATCATGGATTTGAAGTGATCAGCCAGACGGCAATCAATTGGGAGGGGGAACATAGACTGTATTAGTGTGTTGAAAAGGTTATAAGAGTATATGATGCACTTGTGACTTGCTAAAGTTGTGATCACATAAAGACACATTTAAAGTTACCTATACCAAGAGTGTGTTTTTTGGGGTTATGTAAATATTTGCATATATAAGAGACATGTTGTCCTGAATGGAATAGCCTATGTTAATATCCATAATTATCCCCTGTTACCAACAAGAAATATATCTTTCACGGGCGCTTGACTCTATTAAGCTACAAAATTATTATCCTTTGGAAGTGATCGTTGTTGATGATGGTTCAGTCGAACCGATCACCCTTTCTGTGAGAGAGTATGATTTTCCCATAAAATTGATAAGACAATCAAACCAAGGGCTCTCTGCAGCTAGAAATACTGGAATAAAGCACTCCAAAGGAAAGTTGATAAAATTTCTTGATGCTGATGACACGCTTTTACCTGGATGTTTGACCGCGCAAGCTACATGTATGGGCCAATCATCAGGCGCTATCTGTATAATCGGTTATAAAGAGATTGATGAAGAGAATGATACTCATCGTGATGTATATCCTGCCTTTGGTGATGTCATTCCAGCGCTGATGATTGATAACTTAGCTCCGGTACATTCCTTCTTATTTCACAAGCATGATTTGATAGCAGTGGAGGGTTTCAATACCACAACAAGGACCAATGGGGGATGTGAGGACTATGATCTGATATTTAGAATGGCTCTGAATGATTGCTTTTTTGTCAATTTACATAAGATAGGTGTAGCATATCATCGACGAAGTGGTTCAATGTCAACCAACGTCGAAAAAATGAAAAAAGCAATGTTAGATGTATGGTTATATAATATATTAACTTTGCTAAAATCTCACAATAAAATGCATGAATTATACATTCTTCCCATATTGTCGGGATTGTCATTGAGGTTAGACAACAGACCAATAGCTATACCTTGTGAACTTGAGCTCTTAGTTGCTGAAATTATACGATATCTGGCTCATATAGAGAATGGAATTAACCAGGGAGGATTACAACTCTTGCTTGGTTTGATGCAGAGACATGTGGAATTATCTGCGCTTTCTCAATTTCTGAAATCAATATCAACGCCGACAAGCTCATCTCTTTCTATAAAGCCACAAGAACTGCTTGATTATAGAATGTATCTGCTAGGTACAGGCTATAGGTTTGATGACCAGCGACTATATAAGATATTATCTCTTGCCAAGACACACAATCATCGATTCGCCATATATGGTGCGGGTGATATTGGTTATAGAATTTATAGCCTGCTGCAGGCAGTAGATCTTACCCCCGCATTTTTATTAGATCGAAATACAACCAGGTCCGATTATAAGTACAATATCCCTCTATTGCCACCAGATAAAATTAACATTATTAATGTTGATGCCATTATTATTGCATCTGATGCCTATTATCAAGAGATATATGAATTACTGATGTCGATCCGTTCTGATATTGAGGTGGTGTAATGCCAGTAGTTATATATCACTACAATAATAGTGTATTTTTACAAATAGATTTACTATTGGTATAAGCACATGGATAAAGAAAACCATGATATATTTTTCTCGGAGCAATGTGCTCTAGTCTCTGTGCTATGTCTATCATTCAATCATGGGAAATACTTGAGATATGCTCTTGATTCTATCGTCATGCAGGAAACCAATTTCAAGTATGAGGTACTGGTACATGATGATGCTTCCCTGGACAACTCGCAGGAGATTATATCTGAGTATGAGAGTAAGTATCCAAATAAAATAAAAAGTTTGAAAAGAAAAAATAATGTCTACTCTAAAGGAGATTTACTCTCCATTTGGAGATTTTTTGTAGAGAATGCTAATGGTAAATTCTATGCATTTTGTGAGGGTGATGATTATTGGTGCTCTAAACATAAGCTTCAAGAGCAGATATCAGCCTTAGCTATGAGTGACGGTTGTGATCTGTCATTTCATCCCACAACAAGACTTGATACAAAGACTGGAAATATCTGTGGAGTTTATGGAAGTTATGATGATAATGTCAATGTTGGTTTTATTCCATTCTCTTTGTTAGGTGAGCTATTCATATCCAGTACTATACATATATCATCGATTATTGTCAGAGCATCCACATTTTCTATGTTTTATGACTTTTTCATTCAACATCCATGGCTTGATGTTGGCGATTACTTCATAAAACTAATGAGTCTCTCTGCTGGGGCAGTCTACTTAAACGAATCTATGTCTGTTTATAGAGAGTCGGTTACAGGATCGTGGACGTCTAATAGAAATAATAACGTGCCACTACAACTATTACACTGTATAAAAATGTTGGCCGCATCAAAAGATATAATGAAGTTACATAACCAAAAATACCATGTACTTGGTCATCGTCATCTTCAAAGATATACTTTGGAACTTCACACTCTTTTGTATGGAATTCAAGAGAAAAGCTATACTGAAAGTTTTTATTCCGGTTTGAAGAGGCAAATAGACTGTGAGCTGGAAAATAGATCGTTGAAAAGAATAATTTACTATGGTGCGGGTAGTATATTTAATTCAATAATAAATTTTGCTGGTGTAAATATTGCTATTGACAAAGGTGTTGTTATGGTAATAGATAATGGGAAAGTGGTCTCTAAGACACCAATTGAGGATTACTTATTTCAGTTTGATGACGTGATTATTATAACACCTTTGTTCAGAGGTTGGTCAATTCGTGATGAACTGATGACAAATTGGGCGCCTAGCTGTCACTATATTGTTCTAGATGATTTACTCTCAGTTAATTTTGTAAACGATACTATCTTTTCTTCGGCAAAAGAATATCTTCGTATAGGACTAAAAATGGAAAGTGTATCAAATTTATCGATGTACTAGTTTTAGGAGAGTCACTGATGAAGATAATTCCCGTAACAAAACCATATTTACCTCCTTTGGAAAAGTTTGTCCCATATCTGGAGAAAATATGGGATAATCATCAATTAACAAATAATGGTCCTTTCCATCAACAGTTGGAAACAGCTCTTTGTGATTTTCTAGGTGTTGAACATCTATCTCTTTTTACAAATGGTACCTTGGCCTTGGTTACTGCACTACAGGCTTTGAGAGTGAAAGGGGAGGTGATTACAACACCATACTCATTTGTCGCAACCAGTCATGCATTAATATGGAATAATCTAACCCCTGTGTTTGTTGATGTTAAACCTGGTACTTTTAACATTGATCCAGACAGAATCGAAGAAGCAATCACACCAAATACAACAGCTATTCTGCCTGTGCACTGCTATTCAACACCTTGTGATATAGATAAAATACAAAACATAGCAGATAACTATGGTCTACATGTAATCTATGATGCTGCCCATGCGTTTGGTACTCTATTCCAAGGAGAGAGCATCTTGAAGCATGGCGATATGTCGGTTCTTAGCTTTCATGCAACAAAAGTCTTCAATACTTTTGAAGGCGGCGCCATCATATCCTCATCTTCAAAACTAAAAAAGCGCGTAGATTATCTGAAAAATTTTGGCTTTGCGGATGAGGTCACGATTGTCGCTCCTGGCATAAATGCGAAGATGAGTGAGGTCAATGCTGCATTTGGTTTGTTGCAACTAGAATATGTTAGTGATGCACTGCAGCAACGTAAAGAAGCATTCTTAAAATATTGTAAAGCATTAAATCAGGTTGAAGGGATTACCGTACCTTTACATGGAATGGAAGAACAAATCAATTATTCTTATTTTCCTGTCATCGTGAATGACCGTTATGCCGTGAGTCGAGATACTCTGTATGAAAGGCTAAAAGCGGAGGGAATACATGCTAGGCGATATTTTTATCCATTGATTAGTAATATGCCAATGTATAAAAGCATACCATCTTCATCACCAGCAAACCTCCCATTTGCAAATGAGTTATCAGATAGGGTTATATGCCTACCATTGTACCCTGGTATCGGTGATCATGATCTTGATAGAATCATTGCCCTTGTTAAATCTGGGGTAGGAGGCGTACATGAAAAAAATATCTGAGTTTGACATACATGCTTATAATATTATCAGAGAAAGTGTCAGTTCCTTTCTGAAGGAGCAAGCTGATAAACTAGATTCACCGAATGTTATGCTACTTGATATTGCCCCCCAAGATCACTTAGGTGCAGCAGAACATTTCTTAAAGGCAAAAATAGAAACTGCAGACTTGAATAAAGATGCGAATGCTACCTATACAATTGACATTACAAATAACAACTCAGAAATTATTCCCAATGACAGTTTTGATATCGTTGTATGCACCGAGGTGTTGGAGCATACATTGAATCCATTTTCCGCTATTTCAGAGATTTATAGAATTCTGAAAAAAGATGGTATATTACTACTAACGACTCCTTTTAATTTTAGAATACATGGCCCGTTACCTGACTGTTGGCGATTTACTGAGCATGGAATAAATGCTCTATTAAAAGAGTTTACATCCATAAGTATCACCTCAGTTGAGGATGATATGCGCTTCCTAATGCCATATCATTACACAACCATAGCCATAAAGTGAGCCCATTATGACAAATGTTTTGGTATTCCCATGTGGTTCTGAAATAGGCTTGGAAGTACAGCGTGCGCTAGGTAAATCTGTTCATTTTACTTTGATTGGTGGTAGTAGCTGCCAAGATCATGGTCGATATTCATATTCCAACTACATAGGTGATATGCCTTATGTAAGTGAGCCAGGTTTTATTGAAAAACTAAATGAAATAATAATCGATGAAGATATAAAATATATAATCCCTGCTCATGATGCTGTATTAACATTTTTGTCTGAAAATCAAGAAATTGTGCATGCTGATATCGTCTCCTCCATCTCAGAGACCTGTATTTTATGCCGCTCTAAAAAAGCAACATACGAATACCTATCATCATTAATAAAGACACCACGTATTTATATTGATGATATACCAGAGCAGTTCCCTATATTTATGAAGCCTGATGTGGGGCAGGGTTCAAAAGGAACTAGAATTATTAATAATTCCAAGGAAATGAGCTTTTTCAAGGAATTAGAGCCTGATGCATTGATGTTAGAATATCTCCCGGGGAAAGAATATACCGTCGATTGTTTTACAGATCGCCATGGTAGCTTGAAAGTCTGCTCGGCGCGTGATAGGGGGCGAATTGCAAACGGTATATCTGTGAACACCAAGTTGATCCACAGGCGAGATTTTTTAGAGATTGCAAATATTATCAATGATGCGCTCAAGCTACGGGGTGCTTGGTTTTACCAAGTAAAAGAGAATGCTAAAGAAGAGTTAGTGTTACTTGAGGTTGCTCCGAGAATAGCAGGAACTAGTGCTATTACGGGTGTGAATGGTGCTAATCTTATTGAATTAGCATTGTATGACAGAATGGGTATCGATATTGAAATTTACTGCAACAATCTAGATGTTGAAGTTGATCGTTCGTTATCCTCCAAAATACTGATAAATAATGATTTCGAACATATATATTTAGACTTCGACGAAACTCTTAGTGTTGATAATTTAGTCAATTGCGAAGTGATTGCGTTTATATATAAAATGAAGAATGAAAATAAGAAAATATATCTTATCACTAAGCATCATGGAGATATATTTGCAGCCCTTGATAATTTGAAAATATGTCATAGACTCTTCGATGATATCATTCATTTAAATGATTCAGATAACAAAGCGGATTATATTGAACATATCTCATCTATATTTATTGATGATTCTTTTAGTGAACGTAATAATATTTCAAAAAGACTCGGGATACCTTCATTTTCAGTTGATGTAGTTGGGATGCTTATCTGAAATTTAAAGACGCGGTGACTAATTTCACCGCAATCAACAGGAAGATTTTAAATGTCAATGAATGAAAATATCTTCTCTTGCTGATTTTTATAACTACACATATTTGAGAAGTATTTTCTGCATTCCTCTCCCCACCGGAATAAATTTTCTCTATCTTCATCCATAGTCTTTATCAAATCAAGAATATAAGTTGTATTTAAAAGATCAAAGATTACTAGAGATCTACTTGGAATATCGTAATGATGCTGTATTTTGTTAGGATCGGTGGTTGCCAATAAAACACCAGTCAATGCAGCTTCTATTCCTAGTGGCCATCCATTAAATGCAACGCCGGTATCAATACTGACTAAAATATCGACATGTCTATAATAGAACTCCATCAGTTCCATCATTGGCATGGGCTGATAAATAGTAACACCTTCGTTTGCAAATGGGTAGTTACCAATTGCAATGAAGTTTACAGAGTTGGATGGATATTTTTTAGAAAATTCATTTGCTATTTTATGGTATATGCTTGCTCCCTTCTCAATGGAATGACCTAGGCTCGCAAAGGCGACTGTGAGTTGTCCACCATGCTTTGCGGATTTCTTATAGGGATAAATATCTGTTTTAGTAAAAAAAGTTCCTCCTAAACATTCTAAATAATCAGTGATGCCTTCACTCTCCAGTAGTGAACTGGTTTTGGGATTTGTTGATATCAATTTTACCGAACGTGGGAGATCATGTTGCATAGATTTTGTCCCAGAAAAACCACCACCTGGATATAGGTGGATTGCTTGTTTCTCTCTGGGATATTCAATCAGTCGATTGAATTCACGATAGCAATGAAGGAATATATGATAGATGAGGTCATACTCATTTATATCAAAGCTAGAGTTTTTTGTAAAAACGTAGCTTGCCGGAAATTTTCCATTCCACTTAGTACCATCAACTTTTGTATTGTATTCGTTGAGATTATTATATTTTGGATCGAATATCAGTATGTTGTATCCTTCATAACCTAAAATATCCTTCATCTCTTCAAAATCTATGCTGTATGTTATTCCTGCAAAGCCATCTATTTTGAAGACCATTATGTCGGCATTTTTCTCCTTTATAAACGAGGCTGTTTCACATATTCGCCATAGAGATAGTTTGGTTGGAAATACAACATCAGTGACTAACGTTTTCTTCATGATTATTTATCTATAGCGGAGTTATTAATTAGGAATAAGATCGCATGAATTATCGAGTCTTGTTCTTGTGGCATTAAGTCTGGATATAGTGGGATGGATATTACACTAGAGCTGAAGGCGTCACTCTGTTTCAACCTTGGAGTAGGATGAATCAGGTGGTATGGCTGAGATGATATGGAAATGTAATGAACATTGGCAAGAATACCCATTTTTTGTAGATCTTTAACAAATTTTCTACGGATAGCTGGATCAATTTTCATTACAAAGAGATGTCTAGCACTAGATCTATATGTTCTTGTCTCGATGTGTTGAATGCCAAGAGCATGAAGTTCTTTCTGGTACCGTGTCGCGAGGATATTGCGCAGGAGCAGAAATTCTTCTAAGCGAGCCATTTGGCTCAACCCCAATGCAGCATGAATATCGGTCATCCGGTAGTTGAAGCCCAGCATTTGCTGTTCATAGTACCAGGGGCCGTCCGGCTCATTGATGAAGTCTTCCGGATCCCGGGTGATGCCGTGACTGCGCAACATGCTCATGGTTTTGGCAAGCGCAGGGTCATTGGTCATCGCCATGCCGCCCTCGCCGGTGGTGATGATCTTCACCGGGTGGAAGCTGAAGACGGTGATGTCACTGTAGCGGCAGTTGCCGGTGGGTTCACCGTGATAGCGGGCACCGAGGGCATGACAGGCATCCTCGATGATCCGAAAGCCGTACTCTTGTCCCAGGCGATGGATCTCCTGCATGTCGCAGGGCAGGCCCGCGAAGTGTACTGGGATGACCACCTTGGGCAGACATCCTTGAGCCTTGGCTGCTACCAGCTTGCGCTCCAGCTCGATGGCGCACATGTTGCCGGTATCGGGCTCGATGTCGACGAAATCGACCTGGGCTCCGCAATAGAGAGCGCAGTTGGCCGAGGCGACAAAGCTGATGGGGGAGGTCCAGACCCAGTCACCCGGGCCGACACCTAGTGCCAGACAGGCGATATGCAGGGCGGCCGTACCTGAGTTGACCGCCACCCCGAAGCGGGCATCACAGTAATCCGCTACTGTCTGTTCGAAGCGCGGCACCACGGGCCCCTGGGTCAGAAAATCGGACCTTAATACTTCGACCACGGCTTCGATATCCGCTTCGCTGATCGACTGTCTGCCGTATGGGATCATTCCATTACCACCTTGCTGTTCAATTCTTTCAGCTGTTCAACCGTCAGGAAATCCTCGTTGTCACGGGAGTTGTACTCGAATCCCTGGGCCACCATGGTTCCCTTCTCACCTGAGGCGGTGACAGAAAAGTCATTGTTGCGATTGTTGAAGTTGATGGTCGGTCCGATGATGAAGAAGTCGTCGAACTCGAAGGTGTGGTAGGAGTCGTCACAAGGGCACATCACTTCATGCAGTTTTTCACCCGGGCGGATGCCGATGATCTCCTGGTCCAGCTGAGGGGCCATGGCTGTAGCCAGGTCGGTGATCCGCACTGAGGGCAGCTTGGGCACGAAAATCTCACCCCCCTTCATGCGCGGGAAGTTGTTCATCACGAAGTCCACCCCCTGCTGCAGGGTGATCCAGAAACGAGTCATCTCGGTGTGGGTGATGGGGAGGGTGGTTGCGCCCTGATCGATCCGTTTCTGGAAGAAGGGCACCACAGAACCGCGCGACCCCACCACGTTGCCGTAGCGCACCACCGCAAAACGGGTTGGATCCTGGCCGGCGATGTTGTTGGCTGCGACGAACAGCTTGTCAGAGGCCAGCTTGGTGGCGCCATACAGGTTGATGGGGTTGGCGGCCTTGTCGGTGGAGAGGGCGATCACCTTCTTGACCTGATTGAGCAGGGCGGCCTGAATGACGTTCTCGGCCCCGTGGATATTGGTCTTGATGCACTCCATGGGGTTATATTCGGCGGCTGGCACCTGCTTTAGCGCCGCCGCATGCACCACATAGTCGACCCCGCGCATCGCCATGGTGAGCCGGTTGGCGTCCCGCACGTCGCCGATGAAATAGCGCATGCAGGGGGCATTGAAGACCTGCTGCATCTCGAACTGTTTCAGCTCGTCGCGGGAGTAGATGATCAGCCGTTTCGGCTTGTATCGTTCCAGCACTGTTTTGACCAGCATTTTGCCAAACGAGCCAGTGCCGCCGGTAATCAATAGGGTTTTATTGTCGAACATGACGGATTCTCGCTAGTGATGCCAAGTGACAAGCAATTTATGTGCCTTGGGCCAGTTTAGCCGAAAAGGGTCGGAAGCGGTCTTGTATGATGCCAGTTTTATTCCACTCTGAGGGAACTAACTAGATGATTCATAGAGAAATCCAACCCAGCTCAAACAACTTTATGCGATCTCGGGGGCTTTAACAAAAAGCGGAACACAGGGTTCCGCTTTTTTGACGCCTAGCTGGAGAGCAGCACTCTGGCCGAGTTGGCGGGGATGGTTAGCTGCACCTCGCCCTGTACCACTTCGAACTTGTCGCCGTTGAAGGCGTCGGTGAAGCGGCTGGTGGGACTGGCGGTCTGCCACAGGAGCAGGCTGATGGTGCGCGGCTCGCTGGGGTGACGGTTGCAGGCTACCACCACCTGATCGCTTTGCAGGGTGCGGACGAACACATAGCTGTGCGGGCCAGCATAGAGGGTTTGGATGTCGCCGCGGCGCAGGGCCGGACGTTGCCGGCGGATCTGGATCAACCGGCGGTAGTGGTCGTGCAGCACGTGATCCCAGGCTGTGGTCTCCCACGGGAAGCAGCGGCGGCAGTCCGGATCGTTGCCACCGGAGAGTCCCACCTCGTCGCCGTAGTAGATGGACGGCACGCCGATGTAGGTGAGCAGCAGGGTGGCCGCGAGCCGCATCCGCTGCTTGTCTTCCCCCAGCAGGTGGAGGAAGCGGGCGGTGTCGTGGCTGTCCAGCAGGTTGAACTGGGCCAGCTGGTTCTTGAACGGGATGTGGGCTCGCGCCAGCTTGAGCCAGCGATCCAGCTCTTCGGCGCTGATCTTGATGGGGTGATAGGCGATATCCTTGCCGGCCAGGAAGGCTCGGATCGGATGGGCGAAGCCGTAGTAGTTCATGGCGCCGTCCTCCTGATCTCCCTGCAGCCACTGGCTCGCCTCGAAGAAGTGTTCGCCCAGCACGTAGGCGTCCGGGTTCTCCTGCTTCACCGCGCCGCGAATGGCGCGCACGTGGCCTTGGTTGCCCTCGGCGGTGCCGCGCTCCCCCAGCATGTGGATGACGTCAAAGCGCCAGCCGTCGATCTGGTAGGGGGCGCGCATCCAGTAGCGCAGGATGGCATCGTCGGCGCGATAGACGGCGTCCTGCACCTTCTCGCAGGAGAAATCCAGCTTGGGCAGGCTGCGGATGCCCTTCCAGCTGACGTAATCCCCTTCGCTGTCAAAGGTGTAGAAGCTGCGCCACGGTGAGTCCGGGTTGCGCTGGGCGCCTAGCGGCGGGCAGAACCAGGGGTGCTCGGTGGAGGTGTGGTTGACCACCGCATCCAGGATGATTTTCATGCCGCGCTGGTGCAGGTTGCGGGTCAGCTCGGCAAACTGGGCATTGGTGCCGAGGTGCGCATCTACCTTGAAGTAATCCTGGGTGTCGTACTTGTGGTTGCTCGGCGAATCGAAGATGGGGTTGAGATAGAGCGCCGTCACCCCGAGGGATTGCAGGTAGTGCAGCTTGGCGTCGATGCCCGCCAGGTCGCCGCCGTAGAATTCGCAGGCGCCGTGGCCCTCTTCGTGGCGGCTGACGGGCTCGCCCCAGGCCTTGCTGATCACCGCCTTGCCGCGGTACTCGTACTCGTGATGCTTGACGCTCAGCGACGGGTCACCGTTGCAGAAGCGATCGGGGAAGATCTGGTAGAACACCTGGTCCTGCACCCAGGCCGGTGGCTGGTGCAGGCTGTTGAAGCGAAAATGTTGTTCGCGCGGCGGCATGGCGGCGCTGACGCCGGCCCCGTGCAGCCACCACTGCTCCTCATCGGTCAGACACTTGAAGCAGTAGAGGTGAATGTCCTGCCCCTTGATGAGCGGCAGGGTCGCCTGCCATACCTGCAGCCGGTCGCGGGTGGAGACCGCCGTCATCGGGATCAGGTACTCCTCGTTGTCCGGCTCGTGGCGCAGCCACACCTCGCGGATCGGGGCATCCAGCTCGCTGAACAGGGTCAGTTGCAGGGCATCGGCGCTCTCTTTGAACCAGGGCGCCACCTGGGGATGAAACAGAAATGGATGGGTCATGATGCTTATTGAGTCAGAAGATCGGCGAGGGCATTGCCCTGTTCATGCAAGGTTTCGAGCTGGCCGGCGAGCGACTTGGGATCCAGCCCCAGCTGGTCGGCCAGTGGCTTGGGAAAGCGGGCGATGATGGCCTGGGCCGGCACTCCCGCGTTCCAGGCGAAGGAGATGAAGACCGCCAGGCGGATCAGCACCGCCTCCTTGCTGACCGGGTCGTGGGAGAGGGGATCCAGCTGCTGGGAGATGGCATCGACGAAGGCCTCGGAGAGGTTCCAGCGCCGTGCCAGCTCGGCGCCGAGCTGAGCGTAGTCGTACCCCAGCATCTCGCGTTGGGCCTCGACCCGGCTGCTCCCTTTCTGGATCGCCAGATTGATGAGCTCCGCCTCTTCCGGCAAGGTGCTCTGGATCAGCAGTTCGCCGATATTGTGGATGAGAGCGCAGGTAAAGGCGGTTTCGGGGTCGAGCACCTTGGCCTCCTGAGCCAGGGTCTTGGCGATGGTGGCGACCTGGAAGGTCTCGGTCCAGAACTTGTTCTTGTCGAAACTGGGAGGCGCCTTGAAGCTGCCGATGATGCCGGAGGCGACCACCACAGATCGCAGCCGGTTGAAACCGAGGCGGATCACCGCCTGTTCGATGGAAGTGACTTCGTTGCCACGGCGCAGGGCGGCCGAGTTGGCCATTCTCAGCACCTTGACGCTGATCACCTGATCCATGGCGATCTTGGCCGCAATCTCGTCGATGCGGGCATTTTCATCGCTGAAGCTCTGCATCAACTCATGCAGCAGTTGCGGGATAGTGGGGAGTTGTTTGATCTTGTCAAACAGACGGTCCATCGACATGGCTGAGGCAGCCTCCATTGCGAGCACTGCCTCATATTGTGCCACAGGCGGGGCACATGTTCCTGTTTGTGATGCCGGTTTGTGAGCCCTAGAGCACCCAGTCGCGCAGGGTGTATTCCAAACGATGCCGTTTGCCCTGCAGGATCAGGGTCTGGGTAGTGCCGTCCAGGGTGGCCCCTTCGGTGAGAGTGGTCAGTACTGCCTGCTCCACCGCATCGAGCGGAGCCAGACAGGCCATCTCGGTGCTGCCCAGACTGGTCACCCAGAACTTGTTCCCCTCGAGGTGGCCCTGACCGAAGTAGCGATTGCAACCGGCGATGCCGTTGACGGTGAAGTGCTCACCTATCTCGAAATCGGGTGGGTTGTCTCGCGGCGCGGCAACGGGCTGGCCATCCAGCTTGTCGAGCACCCAGTGGTGGTGCTGCAGGTCTTGCGAGGCGAAGCGGGGAGTACTGCTGCAGGCGCTGAGCAGAAGCAGGGCGAGCAGCAGTAGCAAGAATCTGGGCATGAAAGGGCTCCGGTAGTGGGAGTGACAAGCATACCCTCTGTGCGCGCCCTCAGGCAGGGCGAGGGGGAGCGCCCCCGACTGCTTCTGTCGCCCTGTGGGTGGGGCCTGTGTCGTTAAATGGCAACACAGCCCCCATGCCTGGCTGCATTTGGGTCAGATCGGGGTGGGTTGACCGTTGCCAAACAGCCGCTCGGCGTAACGGGCCAGACCGGAGGCGACCGAGCCGAAGTCATCACCCCCTTCCAGCGGCACCTGGGGCAGCTTCTGGCGGATGAAGGCCTGGATCAGCGGGGAGCGAGCGCTGCCGCCGGTGATGAAGACCCGATCCGGCTGCACGCCGGCGGCGGCGATGGCCTCATCCATCAGCTCGCCAATCTTCTCCAGCAGCAGGGCAGAGGCATTGGCCAGCTGTTCGCGGGTCAGCTCCGCCTCCAGCCCTTTTTCCAGCTCGCTCAGCGATTGGTGATTGGACTCCTGCGTCGAGAGGGCGATCTTGCCCTGCTCGGCACGCCACACCAGCTGGTGGCTCAGCTTGTGAGCGCGCAGGCTGGCGAGGCGGCCCAGCTTGCTGCCGGGCTGGCTGTCGAGTTGCAGATCCTGCAGCTGGCGGGCGGTCTCCAGACTGTAGAAGCGGCTCTGGGCGCTGACGTCGTTGATGGCGGCGGCATCCCAAAACAGCGGGTGGGGGAGCGGCTTGCCGGTCTTGAGGGTCTCGTGCATGCCGAGCAGGGGCATCATGCCCTCCACCGTCAGCCGGATGTCGAAGTCGTTGCCGCCGATGCGCTGGCCGCTGTGGCCGAGCAGATCGCCGTCGCGATCGAGCCTGTCGCGGTGACTCGGGCCCATCCGCAGCACCGAGCAGTCGGTGGTGCCGCCGCCGATGTCCACCACCAGCACCACCGCATCCTCGGTCAGGCGGGCCTCGAATTCGAAGCCCGCCGCTACCGGTTCATAGAGAAACTCCACCTGTTCGAACCCGGCGAGGCGGGCCGCCTCGCTCAGGATGGCGATGGCCTGACGGTTGCTCTCTTCCCCCGCCAGTCCCTGGAAGTTGACCGGGCGACCGACCACGGCCCGGCGGATCGGCGCGCCGAGCTGCTGCTCCGCCTCGCGCCGCACGTGCAGCATCATGGCGCAGACGATGTCTTCGAACAGGGCGATCTGCGGTGCCTTGAGGCCATAGGCGCCGAGGAAGGATTTTGGCGACTTGAGGTAGTAACCGTCGTCCGGCTCTTCCAGATAGCGCTCCAGCGCCGCGGCGCCGAAGCTGAGCTCGTCGATCAGCCCCTCTTCGCGCATCTGGCGGCGTACCGCCTGGGCCCGGGTCACCACGGGGCCGCGCAGCTTGAGGTACTCGCTCTGCTGGGCGGGGGCCAGCCCTTCGGCCAGCAGGCCGGCGATGGCATCCCGATGGGGGGCGTGCAGGGTGGAGGGAAGATAGTGGGCACCGCTCAGGTTCAGCAGCCTGGGGCTGCCTTGTTCCATCACGGCGACGGCACAGTTGGAGGTACCGTAATCAAATCCGATAAACATGGGCAGCCAGACTCCTGAGCAAAAAAGGGCTGGTAGCCTACCCGAAGGCGCCGGGTCTCACAACCCGGCGCCTCGCTTATTGCGCGGTGGTTTACTCCACCTCGTTGTCACAGCGACCCTGGCTGTCGATGGCGCGGATGTTGCTGAGGGTGGTGTCGGCGATGGCGTGCAGCGCCTCGCGGGTCAGGAAGGCCTGGTGACCGGTGAACAGCACGTTGTGGCAGGCCGACAGGCGGCGGAACACGTCATCGGTGATCACCTCGTTGGACTTGTCGGCGAAGAAGAGATCTTCTTCTTCCTCGTAGACGTCCAGCCCCAGCGCGCCGATGCGGGCGGTCTTGAGCGCCTCAATGGCGGCGTTGGAGTCGAGGAGGCCGCCCCGGCTGGTGTTGATGATCATCACCCCGTCCTTCATCTTGGCGAACGCCTCCTTGTTCAGCAGGTGGTAGTTCTCCTTGAACAGCGGGCAGTGCAGGCTGATGACGTCGGACTGGCGGAACAGGGTATCGAGATCCACGTACTCGGCACCGAGATCGATGGCCGCCTGGTTCGGATAGGGATCGCTCACCAGCAGGCGCATGCCGAAGCCCTTGAGGATGCGCAGGGTGGCGATGCCGATCTTGCCGGTGCCGATGATGCCGGCGGTGCGACCGTGCATGTTGAAACCGACCAGCCCCTCCAGCGAGAAGTTGGCGTCACGGGTGCGCTGATAGGCTTTGTGGATGCGACGGTTGAGGGTCATCATCAGGCCCACCGCGTGCTCGGCGACCGCTTCCGGGGAGTAGGCGGGCACTCGCACCACCTTCAGCCCCAGCTCCTTGGCGGCGGCCAGATCCACGTTGTTGTAGCCGGCGCAGCGCAGGGCGATCACCTTGGTGCCGTTGGTGGCCAGCTCGGTCAGCACCTCGCGGTCGGCATCGTCGTTGACGAACAGGCACACCACGGGGAAGCCGTGGGCCAGCCGGGCGGTCTTGGCCTCCAGCCGCACGTCGAAGAACTCCAGTTCATAACCGTACTGGCTGTTGGCCTGATTGAAGTGCTCTTTGTCGTAGCTCTTGGTACTGAAAACGGCGACTCTCATGGTGCGCTCTCCGCAGATAATGATGTAGTTAAATTACAACAAATATGGGTCGTCATCACGGGATAAATGGTGGGGATTCAGCCCCACGGCATGATGGACACGGCGCTGACTGCACTCTTGTAAGAGCCATCCACCAGCTTGGTGCTGTAAGTCAGATAGACCAGCGCGTTGCGCTTTTGATCGTAAAAGCGCACCACTTTCTGCTCCTTGAACACCAGCGAGGTGCTGACGTCGAACACCTCTTCCCCCGCCTTCAACTTGGCGGGCAGGGTGATGGGGCCAATCTGGTGGCACGAGAGGGAGGCGTGGGAGGGGTCTTCCGCCAGCCCGAGCCCGCCCTTGACGCCGCCGGTCTTGGGACGCGCCAGGTAGCAGGCGACGCCGTCGATGCGGGGATCGTCGAACGCCTCCACCAGGATCTTGTGGTTGGGGCCAAACAGCTTGAAGGCGGTGCTCACCTCGCCGACCGGGTCGGCCTTGTCGGCCAGCGCCGGGCCGGCAATCAGTGCGCCCAGCAGCAGCGGCAGGGTGCGAGCAAGGATCTGAGGATGTCTCATGGTCTCTCCTGTTGGCTTCCCTCAGTAGGGAATGCCCAAACGACGATAGAGGCTGGCCAGCACCCAGGCGGGGCCGATCAGCAAAAACTGCAGGTCGGCGAGGAAGGAGGGGCGCTTGCCCTCGATCTTGTGGCCGACGAACTGGGCTATCCAGAGCAGCACAAACCCGGCCAGCGCCGGCCACAGCAGGGGGCCTTGCCAGCTGTGGCAAATGACCAGCCCCAGTGCGGTCAGCACCGTCATGCCCACAAACAGCGCAAACGACAGCCGCAGGTAGAAGGCCAGCACCGGGATGGCGACCAGAGCGGCCCAGTTGAGCGACGGCGGCAGCGGCCCGGCTGGCAAGCACCAGAGCAGGGCCAGGGCACAGAGATAGATGCCGGGCACTGCCAGCTTGTGGATCGCCACATTGACCGGGTGCCGGTGGCTCTGGCCGTACAGTTCAAACCACTCCTCGATTCCCTTCATGGCACCTCCCTGGCGCGCTGTTGGTACCACCCTGGTTGAGGTGGCCGACTCTTATCCCTGCGGGGGATACTCCCAATATTGGGCCGGAATGGATTTTAGCAACGGTGTCATGTCGGGATTGGGCAGGGAGATGGTGACCCGCCGCTCGAGATTGGCGCTGGCCAAGGCCTCGCGGATCTTGGGGTTCTCCCGAAAGAACTTCATGAAGCTGCCGTCGGCATAGGCCCGCTCAAGCCCGGTCTGGATCGCCTTGGCCAGCTTGGGGGATTCCGGGCTGACGAAGAAGAACTCGGCGAAGGGGTAGCGGATCAGCAGGTGCTGATCGATGACCAGGTTGGGATATTGCGCCACCAGCTCGCTGCGCTCGGCAAAGATCTCCACCAGGTTGCGCGGGAAGAAGTCCAGTTTGTCGCCGTCGTTGATCAGTCGAAACAGGTTGCTGTAGCGCCCCGAATAGGTGGGGATGCCGGCGTTCTCCAGGATCTTGTTGTCGGCCCAGCCCACCCCTTGCGCCGCCTTCAGCTGCTTGAGATCGGCCAGCGAGTTGATCTGGTTGAACTTCTCCTGGGCATCGGCGTGGATGAAGGAGAGCCGCAGCCCTTCCAGACCGCGAAACAGCGGGATCGGCACGGCGATGAGCGAGGATTCGAGGGCGCTGGAGGTGCCCATCCAGAACACATTGATGGTTTGGCCCTTGCTCAGCTGTTGCTGCAGGCTGTACTGGTTGAGGTTGAGTTCGACCTGCTTGATGCGAAACGGCTGGCCGGCATGGGTCAGCGCCAGTTCCAGCAGCTTGAGCTGGTACTCTTTGTCGAGGTCGTTGATCGGCCGGCTGGGAACCTTGACCGTGAGGGTCTGTGCTTGTGCCAGCAACGGCAGACACAAGCACAGTTTGAGGAACCATTTCACTCTCTGCTCTCCTGTAGATTCCGGGCTTGCCCGGAGTCTAACAGAACTTGTCACTCTCTTGCTGCGTAGCCGTGATCCGCCAGGGTGAGCAGCCTGGTGTCCTCATTGTCACCTGCATGCCCACCCCGCTGGCGACGCTCGCCGCACGACAGTGAGCAGGCAGCGAGGCGTCAGGCGACGCGACGATACACGTGGGTATCGTTGAACTCCTTGGTGCTCTGGCATTCAACGCAGAAGCGGGACTCGGGACGAGCCTGCAGCCGCTTGAGGGAGATCTCGTCACCGCAGGATTCGCAGTAACCGAAATCCCCTTCGCTGATGCGCTTGAGGGCACCACGCAGCTTGCGCAGATGCAGCTTGTCATGCTCGATGCGGTTCAGCTCCAGACGACGGGCTTCCTCGATGCTGGCACGGTCAATTTCATCAGCCATCTCGTTGGTATCGGTGGCGATGGCCTGGCTGGCCTGGGAGTTGAGGCGATCTTCGAGTTCGAGGATCTGGCGCTCGATCTGTCCCTTGTAAAAGGCCAGTTGGTCTTCAGTCATGAAATCACACATACGATTTACTACCAGTCAGTTTACTAACCCAATTATCCCTGTTTATGGGGGCTGTCTGCCTGCAGACCAAGCCCTGTGTCCTGAATTTGCACCAAATCCAAGCAGGAGAGTGCAAATCAGGGCGGGCCTTGTACCAAAAAAATGCAGGCATGCAAAGCAAAGAGGACAAGTATTGTGCGCCCTTGCAAAAAAATGACCCGATTCAGACAGGGTCTGACTGAGAACATGGGGGATCCCGCACGCTTGTTGGCACCGGGCTTGCAGTGAGTCGTTATTACGCCAGGGTGTTTAGTATTTGTCCCCGCGATGGTCATTATATGCGCCGTTATTTATAGTTTTTTAAACACCACCGCTTGACATTGCCCCTAATGGCGGGCTTTTATGGTGGTGTTGATTACAATTTGATAACAAGGGTGTTCCATATATTAGACACCCTTGCCAATGGCAACCGTAAAGTCGGGGTTTAACATGGACAGTATCAAGGGCTGGATGGAGAGCAATCGCATCACGGAAGTGGAGTGCCTGTTTCCGGATTTCACCGGCAATGCCCGAGGCAAGATCATTCCAGCCAACAAGTTTCTGCGCGAGGGGGGCATGCGGCTGCCCGAGGTCATCTTCACCCAGACGGTGACCGGCGAGTATCCGGATGACGACAGCATGATCGACCCGCTGGAGCGGGACATGCAGCTCTATCCCGATCCAAACACCATTCGTTTCGTACCCTGGGCGCTGGAGCCGACCGCCCAGGTGATCCACGACTGTTTCGACATCAATGGCAAGCTGATCGACATCGCGCCGCGCTCCGTGCTGCGTCGGGTCCTGTCATTTTACGAGAAGCAGGGCTGGAAGCCGGTGGTGGCCCCCGAGCTGGAATTCTACCTGGTCAAGCGCAACGAAGACCCCGACTATCCGCTGGTGCCGCCAGTGGGGCGCAACGGACGCCCTGAGACAGCCCGCCAATCGTTCAGCATCGACGCGGTCAACGAATTCGATCCCATCTTTGAAGACATGTACGACTACTGCGAGGCGCAGGAGCTGGAGGTGGACACCCTGATCCACGAGTCCGGCGCCGCCCAGATGGAGATCAACTTCCTGCACGGCGACGCCGTCGATCTGGCGGATCAGGTGTTCCTGTTCAAGCGCACCATGCGGGAAGCGGCCCACCGTCACGGGATTTACGCCACCTTCATGGCCAAGCCGATGAGCGACGAGCCCGGCTCCGCCATGCACATTCACCAGAGTCTGGAAGATGTGAACGGCCGCAACCTGTTTGGCACCGAGAACGGCGGTCACTCCGAGCTGTTCATGCACTTCATCGCCGGCCTGCAGAAATACACGCCGGCGGTGACCGCGCTGCTGGCCCCCAACGTCAACTCCTACCGCCGCCTCACCTTTGGCGAGAGCGCGCCGCGCAACGTGCAGTGGGGGGTAGAGAACCGTACCTGCGGGCTGCGGGTGCCCTTCTCCGAGGCCAGTGCCCGCCGGGTGGAGAACCGCTTCGCCGGCGCCGATGCCAACCCCTATCTGGCGCTGGCGGCCACGCTGGCCTGCGGCTACCTCGGCATGATGGAGAAGCTGGAACCGCTGCCGGAGATGAAGTCGAGCGCCTATGAGCTGCCCTACAGTCTGCCCCGCTCGCTGGAGGAGGCGTTGAGCCACCTGGAGCAGTGCGACCCCATCAAGGAGATGCTGGGCGAGCGCTTTACCCGCGCCTTCGTGGCGGTCAAACGCAAGGAATATGAGACCTACTTCGGGGTGATCAGCCGCTGGGAACGGGAGTTCCTGCTGCTGAACGTGTGACCCGGATGCGCGCCGGCCGCGCATCACCCTGCCCGGAGGGGCCGCCAGCCCCTCCCGCTTGAATCGAGACAGTTGGGGTGCAGGCACTGCACGACACCCGGTGCGTCATCGTGACCGGGGGAGTTGTCTGCCCCTCATCAACTGACCAACAAACATCGCTTAAATCGAAGGAACCGAGGAGCAAGCAATGCAGCATACCACCCGTGAGTGGCAGCAACTGGAAGCCAGCCATCACCTGCATCCGTTTACCGACTTTCAGGCGCTGAACAAGAAAGGCAGCCGCATCATCACCCGGGCCGAGGGCGTCTATCTGGAAGACTCCGAAGGCAAGCGCATTCTGGACGGCATGGCCGGCCTGTGGTGCGTCAACCTGGGCTATGGCCGCCAGGAGCTGGTGGACGCCGCCACCCGCCAGATGCAGCAACTGCCCTACTACAACCTCTTCTTCCAGACCAGCCACCCGCCCGCTGCCGAGCTGGCGACCCTGCTGGCCGAGATCACGCCGGCGCACCTCAACCACGTCTTCTTCACCGGCTCGGGCTCCGAGTGCAACGATACCGTGCTGCGCATGGTGCGCCACTACTGGGCCAGCAAGGGGCAGCCGGACAAGCAGGTGATCATCAGCCGCCACAACGCCTACCACGGCTCCACCGTGGCGGGCGCCAGCCTGGGTGGCATGAAGGGGATGCACGCCCAGGGCGGGTTGCCGATCCCCGGTATCGTGCACATCGACCAGCCCTATCACTTCGGCGAGGGGCAGGGGATGAGTGCCCATGAATTCGGGCTGGCCCGTGCCCGTCAGCTGGAGGAGAAGATTCTGGAACTGGGGGTAGACCAGGTAGCCGCCTTCATCGGCGAGCCGATCCAGGGCGCCGGCGGCGTCATCATCCCGCCCGACAGCTACTGGCCGGAGATCCAGCGCATCTGCGACAAGTTCGGCATTCTGCTGATCGCCGACGAGGTGATCTGCGGCTTTGGTCGCACTGGCCACTGGTTCGCCAGCGAAGGCTTCGGCATCAAGCCGGATCTCATGTGTCTGGCCAAGGGGATCACCTCCGGCTATCTGCCGATGGGGGCCGTGATGGTGGGGGACCGGGTCGCCAAGGTGCTGGTGGAAGAGGGGGCGAGTTCAACCATGGCTTCACCTACTCCGGTCATCCGGTGGCCTGCGCCGTAGCGATTGCCAACATTACGCTTATGCAAAACGAAAGCATAGTTAAGCGAGTTCATGATACCATCGGCCCCTATTTGCAGCGCCGCTGGGCGGAGCTGGCGGACCATCCGCTGGTGGGCGAAACCCGTGGCAAAGGCCTGGTGGCCGCGCTGGAAATAGTGCAGGACAAGCAGACCAACAGCCGCTTCCCGGCTGGGCTGCAGGCCGGTATGACCTGTCGGGAGTTCTGCTTTAACAATGGCTTGGTGATGAGGGCGGTCGGCGATACCATGATCATATCGCCCCCCTTGGTGATCACTGAGGAACAGGTGGATGAATTGGTCAATCTGGCCAGGCTCAGTCTCGATCTGACGGCGGCAAAGCTGCGGGGATAGGCGGGCGCCGGGCAGGTTGGCTTGCGCATACAATTTGCTTAGGAGACAAGGACGATGTCTTTCAAAACGGGAATGATTGCAGCCTCTGTGGCACTGGTCATGATGAGTACCGGGGTGATGGCCGAGGACAAGGTGTTGCACGTCTACAACTGGAGCGATTATATCGCGCCAAACACGCTGGAAGACTTCCAGAAAGAGACGGGCATCAAGGTGGTCTACGACGTGTTCGACAGCAACGAGGTGCTGGAAGCCAAGTTGCTGGCCGGCAGTTCGGGCTATGACATCGTCGTGCCGTCCAACCCCTTCCTGGCCAAGCAGATCAAGGCGGGCGTGTTCCAGAAGCTGGACAAGTCCAAGCTCTCCAACTGGCAAAACCTGGATACCTCGTTGCTCAAGGCGCTCGAACCGAGCGACCCGGGTAACCAGTACTCCATTCCTTACCTGTGGGGCACCATCGGTTATGCCTACAACCCGGAGAAGGTGAAAGCCGTGCTGGGTGACAAGGCGCCGGTGGATTCCTGGGATCTGGTGTTCAAACCGGAAAACATGGCCAAGTTGAAGGAGTGCGGTGTCTCCTTCCTCGACTCGCCGACCGAAATGCTGCCGGCTGCCCTGCAATACCTGGGCTTCAAGCCGGATAGCCAGAAGCCGGACGAGCTGAAGAAGGCGGAGGAGCTGTTCCTCTCCATCCGTCCCTATACCGCCTACTTCCACTCCTCCAAATACATTTCGGATCTGGCCAACGGCAACCTGTGCGTGGCGGTCGGTTACTCCGGTGACTTGCAGCAGTCCAAGTCACGGGCGATCGAGGCCAAGAACGGCATCAATCTGACCTACGTGATCCCGAAAGAGGGGGCGGGCAGCTTCTTCGACATGCTGGCCATCCCGGCCGATGCCAAGAACGTGGAAGCGGCCCATGTGTTCCTGAACTACCTGATGAAGCCGGAGGTGATCGCCAAGATCTCCGACGCTGTCAGCTACCCGAGTGGCAACAAGGCCTCCGTGCCGCTGGTGTCCGAGAAGATCCGCAACGATCCGGGCATCTACCCGAGCGACGAGACGCTGGCCAAGATCTACACCTTCCCGGATCTGCCGGCCAAGGTGCAGCGTCTGATGACGCGTAGCTGGACCAAGATCAAGTCAGGCAAGTAAGTGACGAGTGCCCCTCCCGGTCCGCAGTTCGGCCGGGAGGGAGGTGACCCACCCGACAGGTTGGACGGCGCGTAAGGATGCGCGACTGGCAAATCACACATTAAGAGGACTGAGTAAGTGCACACAACCAAGATAGTGACGATGGCCCTGGCTCTGGGGTTGGCAAATGTGGCTCAGGCAGCCCCTGTGGTCCACTTTTACAACTGGTCCGACTATATCGGCGAGACCACCCTCAGCGACTTTCAGCGGGCGACCGGGATCCAGACCGTCTATGACGTGTTTGATTCCAACGAAACCCTCGAAGGCAAGCTGCTGACCGGACGCACCGGTTACGATCTGGTGGTGCCCTCCAACAATTTCCTGGCCAAACAGATCAAGGCGGGGGCCTTCCAGAAGCTGGATCCCGCTCTGCTGCCCAATCTGGCCAACCTGGATCCCGTGCTGCTCAAGCAGCTCGACAAGGTGGATCCGGGTCATCAGTACGCCGTGCCCTATCTGTGGGGCACCAACGGCATCGGTTACAACATCGACAAGGTCAAGGCCGTGCTGGGGGTCGACAAGATAGACTCCTGGGCCGTGATCTTCGAACCGGAAAACATGCAGAAACTGGCCCGTTGCGGGGTCGCCTTCCTCGACTCGGCAGACGAGATGATCCCGGCGGCGCTCAACTATCTGGGGCTCAACCCCAACAGCCAGGATCCGGCGGATCTCAAGCGCGCCGAGGAGCAGCTGCTCAAGGTGCGTCCTTACGTGGCCTATTTCCACTCCTCCAAGTACATCGGCGATCTCGCCAACGGCGACATCTGCGTGGCGGCCGGTTTCTCCGGCGATATCCTGCAGGCGGCGGCCCGTGCCGACGAAGCCGGCAAGGGGATCAAGATCGCCTACAGCATACCGAAGGAGGGGGGCAACCTCTGGTTCGACATGATGGCGATCCCGGCCGATGCCACCAACGTGAAAGAGGCGCACGCCCTCATCAACTACGTGCTGCAGCCCGAGGTGATTGCCCAGATCAGCAATCATGTGGGCTACGCGAACCCCAACGCCAAGGCGGGGGAGTTTATGGAGGAGCATGTGCGCAATGACGAGTCCGTCTATCCACCCCAGGCGGTGCTGGAGCGGTTGTATGTGCAGCAGGCACATCCCCGCGCGGTGCAGCGCCTGATCACCCGGAGTTGGACCAAGATCAAGTCCGGAACCTAACCTTGGCGCCCATCCCGGGGCGCCAGACTGTTTTACGGATCGGCCCCGGCCGGTATTACCTTTGGGAGTTTGGTAATGGCGATAGCCTCCAGTGCCTACAAGAAAGCCCTCGAGGGCAGCCAGCAACGCAAAGAAGTGCTGGTCAAGATAGACAGGGTAAGCAAGCAGTTCGATGAAACGCTGGCGGTCGACAACGTGTCCCTCAACATCCACAAGGGCGAGATCTTCGCCCTGCTGGGCGGGTCCGGCTCCGGCAAGTCGACCCTGCTGCGGATGCTGGCGGGGTTCGAGCGCCCCACCGAGGGACGCTTGTTCCTCGACGGAGTCGACATCACCGACATGCCGCCGTACGAGCGCCCCATCAACATGATGTTCCAGTCCTACGCCCTGTTCCCCCACATGACGGTGGCGCAGAACATTGCCTTCGGCCTCAAGCAGGATGGCCTGCCCAAGGCGGAGGTCGATGCCCGGGTGGAGGAGATGCTCAAGCTGGTGCAGATGACCCAGTATGCTCGCCGCAAGCCGCATCAGCTCTCCGGTGGCCAGCGCCAGCGGGTGGCACTGGCGCGCTCCCTGGCCAAGCGGCCCAAGCTGCTGTTGCTGGATGAGCCCATGGGGGCGCTGGACAAGAAGCTGCGTTCCCAGATGCAGCTCGAACTGGTCGAGATCATCGAACGGGTCGGGGTAACCTGCGTCATGGTGACCCACGACCAGGAAGAGGCGATGACCATGGCCGAGCGGATCGCCATCATGCACCTTGGTTGCATCGAACAGATCGGCAGCCCGATGGACATCTATGAAACCCCGGCCAGCCGGCTGGTGTGCGAGTTCATCGGCAACGTCAACCTGTTTGACGGCTTGCTGGTGGAGGATGAGCAGGACCACGCCACCATCGCCTGCGCCGATCTGGAGCAGCCCATCTATGTGGGCCACGGCATCAGCTCCCGCGCCGAGAACAAGAAGGTCACCTACGCCCTGCGGCCGGAGAAACTGCTGATGAGCCTGCAAAAGCCGGTGGAGATCGAGCATCCGGACTTCAACTGGACCAAGGGCGAAGTCTATGACATCGCCTATCTGGGCGGTCATTCGGTTTATCACATCCAGTTGCCTTCGGGCAAAATCGTTCAGGCTTTCATCGCCAACGCCGAACGCCACGGCAAGCGGCCGACCTGGGATGACCAGGTGTTCCTCTACTGGGAAGATGACAGCGGCGTGGTGCTGCAATCATGATGGCATTGAGACGACTGAAGGCACTGGGGGGCGGCAGCTGGTGATCGGCATCCCGTTCTTCTGGCTGTTCCTGTTCTTCCTGCTGCCCTTCATCATAGTGGTGAAGATCAGCTTCGCCGAAGCGGACGTGGCGATCCCGCCCTACACCGACGTGGTGAGCTGGGCCGACGATCAGCTCACCATCTTGCTGCACATGGGCAACTACCTGTTGCTGCAGGAGGATGAGCTCTACATCGCGGCCTATCTCGGTTCCCTCAAGATGGCCTTCATCAGCACAGTGCTCTGCCTGCTGATCGGCTATCCGATGGCCTACTCCATCGCCCGGGCCAACAAGGAGACCCAGACCGTTCTGCTGCTGCTCATCATGATGCCGACCTGGACCGCGATCCTGATCCGGGTCTACGCCTGGATGGGCATTCTCAGCAACAACGGTCTGCTCAACAGCCTGTTGATGGGCATCGGCCTCATCAACGAGCCGCTGCAGATCCTCAACACCAACCTGGCGGTCTACATCGGCATCGTTTACTCCTACCTGCCGTTCATGGTGCTGCCGCTCTACGCCAATCTGGTCAAGCACGACCAAAGTCTGCTGGAGGCGGCCTCCGACCTCGGCGCCCGCAACCTGACCCGGTTCTGGCAGATCACGGTACCGCTTTCCAAGAACGGCATCATCGCCGGCTGCATGCTGGTGTTCATCCCGGTGGTGGGCGAGTTCGTCATTCCGGAGCTGCTGGGCGGCCCCGAGACCCTGATGATCGGCAAGGTGCTGTGGCAGGAGTTCTTCAACAACCGTGACTGGCCGGTGGCGTCCGCCCTGGCGGTGGTGATGCTGGCGGTGCTGATCATTCCAATCATCCTGTTCAACCGCAACCAGGCCAAAGAGCTGGAGGGTAAAGTATGAGGCGCTTTGGTTTTGCCAAGCTGATGCTGTGGCTGGGGCTGCTGTTCATCTACCTGCCGATGATCATCATGGTGATCTACTCCTTCAACGCCTCCAAGCTGGTGACGGTATGGGGCGGCTGGTCGCTGAAGTGGTATTTCGGCCTGCTCGACAACAAGCAGTTGATAGGTTCGGTACTGCGTTCGCTGGAGATCGCCTTCTATACCGCGATTGCGGCGGTGGCGCTGGGGACGGTGGCGGCCTTCGTGCTGACCCGGATCCCGCACTTCCGTGGCCGGACCCTGTTCGGCGGCATGGTGACGGCGCCGCTGGTGATGCCCGAGGTAATCACCGGTCTCTCCTTGCTGCTGCTATTCGTGGCCATGGCCCAGCTGGTGGGCTGGCCCGCCGAGCGGGGCATGGTGACCATCTGGATCGCGCACACCACCTTCTGTACCGCCTATGTGGCGATTGTGGTGTCGGCCCGCCTGCGGGAGCTGGATCTCTCCATCGAGGAGGCGGCCATGGATCTGGGGGCCAAACCCTGGAAGGTGTTCTTTCTGATCACCATCCCGATGATCGCCCCCTCGCTGGCAGCGGGTGGCATGATGTCGTTTGCCCTGTCGCTGGATGACCTGGTGCTGGCGAGCTTCGTCTCCGGCCCGGGCTCGACCACCCTGCCGATGGAGGTCTTCTCGGCGGTGCGGCTCGGGGTGAAACCCGAGATCAACGCGGTGGCCAGCCTGATCCTGCTGTCGGTGTCGCTGTTCACCTTCGGCAGCTGGTATCTGATGGCCAAGGCGGAGAAACGTCGCCGCGCCGAGATCGCCATGACCACCCAGATGCAGGCAGTCGCCTGACCTCGTGTTAAGATCCGCATTCTCTCGTCAATCCGGAGGATGAGAATGCGGATCTCCATCTTTAGCGGCCAGGGTACCGAGCTGGTTCCCGGCCTTGTCAGCGCCATCCACAAACAAGCCACCTCCATACCGCTCTGGTGCGGTGCCAATGGTCTGGCTGGCGACGAACAGTGCGACCAGCGCCACCATGGCGGCCCGGATCGGGCGCTGCACTACTATCCCGCCGATCACTACCCCTGGTGGCACAACTGGCAGACGGCGCTGGGTCTGGCGGCCCCGCGTACCCCCTGGCAACCGGCCGCCTTCGGCGAGAACCTCTCCGGGGTCGGGCTGACCGAGGAGCAGGCCTGCATCGGCGATGTCTATCGACTCGGCGAGGCGCTGATCCAGATAAGCCAGCCCAGATCTCCCTGCTTCAAGCTCAACCAGCGTTTCGGTTATGGCCAGATGTCGCAGGTGATGCAGCTCAGCGGCCGCTGTGGCTGGCTGCTGCGGGTGCTGGAGGAGGGGATGGTGATGCCGCAGGAGCGGTTGGAGCTGGTGGACAGGCCCTACCCTGAGCTGACGGTAAAGCGCACCGCCGACATCCTGTTCAACCAGCTGCGCAACGAGGCGGATCTGCTGTTGCTGCTGGAAAATCCGGCTCTCTCGCCCAACTGGCGCAAGCATGCGGCAGACTGGTTGGAGCATGGTGTGGTCGCTGACTGGCATCGCCGCTTGCTCGGCCCGGCCGAATTCCAGCTCACTTCGTCATAAGCGTTGCAAGGCCATTTTTTGACCGCTTACGGTTCAGGACGGATGGAACTGACGAATAGTTGAGCGAACAGCCATTTTTTTCCTTCCAAACGCAAAAAAGGCTTGTGTCGAGTCGGGGCTTTCGGTAAATTCCCGTCCCGCAGACATCGGTGTGTAGCGCAGCTTGGTAGCGCACTTCGTTCGGGACGAAGGGGTCGGAGGTTCGAATCCTCTCACACCGACCACATTAGAAAAGGCCGCTCAATAGAGCGGCCTTTTCGCATCTGGCGTTTGCGCAAGTGGAGGGCGATATTCAGGCTTGCTAGGGCAACTGCAATGCTCTCTGTCTCTCTGTCTCTCTGTCTCTCTGTTTCATCCGTCTCGTCAGTTCCGTTGCCCGGCGCAGGGCAATAAAAGGGCCACCGCTCGGTGGCCCAGGTTGGAGTCTGATCCTGACTCCGGCACTCTAGATTGTGGCAATCTCTGGTTGGGTTCTGTCTATGGTGCCCTCCTTGCGCGCCAGGCGCCTGTTAGATATGCCAGTGCTGATGCCGCAATGCCTTGAAGCCATGCTGAGGTTGCAAGGCCGCGTGCTTGGGGTACTCACTAATGAAATGTTCGATTCCCTCCATCAGTTGCTCACGTAATGAAGACACGGGCTCATGCCAGGCTTGCAGGCATAAATGGCCGGGGATCAGCTGCTCCTGATAATCTTCCAGCAGCTGTTCTGGCCAGGGCTCAATACCGGAATTGCGTTGCAGCAAATAGTGGGCGGCGGGTTCACGGGCATAGATGAACTGAATTTGGGCCAGGTCGCGTTGGCTTAGCGTTTGACTGTTGATATGACAAGTCAGGTATTTTCCCGTCTTCAGGTCCAAGAAGTGACCGCGTTGCCGACAGGCTATGATGCGATACCAAGGCAGGGGCGAACAGAGAGAGTATCCCTCAAGCTCCTGTTCCAGCCAGTGGCGACACTCGGGTGTCTGCACCTCGTCGAGCATGGACTCGAGCTGCCTCAACAAGGTTCTGGATGGTTTGGTGGCCAGTTTCGCACTCATCGCCTGCAATCCTCCCTCTGCATACAATCCCGACTTTCAGTATGAACCTGGTGGCGGCAGAGGGGGTAAGGTTTCTAATGATTAAAATCAGATTAGCGGTGTGGTTTTTATGCAATAGGCTGGCTCAGCCCACCAGGTAGGTGCCGGTACCGAAGGCGATATGAGTCCCTTCTTCGTTGTGCAGTTCCATGCGGGCAACCGCGACCTTGCTGCCGGCCCGGATGATGTGGGCGGTGGCGATGAACTCGTTGCCACGCCCCGGCCGCAGGTAGTCCACCCGCAGATCGATGGTACCGAGGCGGGAGAAGCGCTCCTTGAGGTGGCTGGGGGAGAAGTCTTCCAGCTCGTCGATGCAGGAGGCGGCGACTATCATGCCGCCGGCCACATCGAGCAGGCTGGCGGTGACGCCGCCGTGCAGGATGTTGTGGAAGGGGTTGCCGATCAGCTTCTCCTCCATCTTGATGCGCAGCTCCACCTTGTCGAAGTCGTAGTGGGTCACCTGCATGCCGATCAGCTTATTGAACGGCATCCTCTCGGCGAACAGGTTGGCAATGCCACTGAGCGCCATCTTCTTGAGCATCTGTTTCATTCCTTGAGTCCGATCCCTGGCAGTACGACCGAGTAAAAACTCCAGCCAGTCTGCAACACTTCCTTAACAGTCGCAATGGCAGGTTTATTGTGGGCGGCGGCTGCTTTAGAATGGCGACCCCAAAGGAGAGCCCATGACCGCCATTGCCGAAACCCTGCCTGACCCCCAGCCAGAGAATCCGCTTGCCCTGCTGCAGGCGGTGTTCGGCTATCAGCAATTCCGGCCGGGCCAGCTCGAAATCATCGAGCAGATCGTGGCGGGGCGCGATGCGCTGGTGCTCAAGCCGACCGGTGGCGGCAAGTCGCTCTGCTACCAGATCCCTGCGCTGTTGCGGCCCGGGCTCGGGGTGGTGGTCTCTCCCCTCATTTCGCTGATGAAGGATCAGGTGGACAGCCTGCGCGCCAACGGCGTGGCGGCGGTCTACATCAACTCGGCACTGAGCCGGGAAGAGATGATCCAGAACTTCGCCGCCATGCGGCGCGGCGAGATAAAAATCGTCTACGTCTCCCCCGAACGCCTGCTGCAGCACGAGTTCATGGATCGGCTGGCGGAGCTGCCGCTCGGCCTGTTCGCCATCGACGAGGCGCACTGCGTCTCCCAGTGGGGGCACGATTTTCGGCCGGAATACGCGGCGCTGGGCCGGCTCAAGCAGTGGTTCCCGCAGGTGCCCGTGGTGGCGCTCACCGCCACCGCCGACGAGGCGACCCGCAGCGACATGCTGCATCGACTGGAACTCCACGATCCCTTTATCCACACCGCCAGCTTCGATCGGCCCAACATACGCTACAGCCTGGTGGAGAAGTTCAAGGCGGCGGAGCAGCTGCTGCGCTACGTGCAGAGCCAGAAGGGCAACTGCGGCATCGTCTACTGCTCCAGCCGCAATCGGGTGGAGGAGGTGGCCGAGCGGCTCTCCCGCCACGGCTGCAAGGCGGCTCCCTATCACGCCGGCCTGCCGCTCGAGCTGCGCCAGCGCACTCAGGAGTCCTTCCTCAAGGACGACATAGAGATAGTGGTGGCGACGGTGGCGTTCGGCATGGGTATCGACAAGCCCAACGTGCGTTTCGTGGTGCACTACGACATCCCGAAGAACATCGAGTCCTATTATCAGGAAACCGGCCGTGCTGGCCGTGACGGTACCCCGGCCGAGGCGCTGCTGCTGTACGATCCCGCCGACATCGGTCGGGTGCGCCGGCTGCTCGACAACATCGAAAACCCCCAGCAGTTGCAGGTGGAGCAGTACAAGCTCAACGTGATGGCGGCCTTCGCCGAGGCGCAGACCTGCCGCCGCCAGGTGCTGCTCAACTACTTCGGCGAGTACAACGACAAGCCGTGTGGCAACTGCGACATCTGCCTCGATCCGCCCCAGAGTTATGATGGCACCGAAGACGCCCAGAAGGCGCTCTCCTGCGTCTGGCGGGTGGGACAGAATTTCGGGGTGGGTTATGTGGTGGAGGTGCTGCGCGGTTCGCTGAACCAGCGCATCAAGGACCACGGCCACGACAAGCTGTCGACCTACGGCATCGGCAAGGATCAGAGCCACGAGTACTGGATGAGCGTGATCCGCCAGCTGATCCACAAGGGGCTGCTGACCCAGAACATCACCCGCAATCTTGTGCTGCAGCTGACCGAGGCCGCCCGTCCCGTGCTGCGCGGCGAGGTGAAGCTGGATCTGGCGGTGCCGCGCCTGCAGCCCATCTCTAGCCGCAAGGAGAAGCGCAACGGTCTGCTCGACAACGCCAACTACGACAAGCGGCTGTTCAAGGAGCTGCGCGCCCTGCGCAAGCAGATCGCCGAGGATGAAGAGGTGCCGCCCTACGTGGTGTTCAACGATGCCACCCTGGTCGAGATGGCGCAGCTGATGCCGATGACCGAGGCGGAAATGCTGGCAGTCAACGGCGTGGGTCACCGCAAGCTGGAACGCTTTGGCGAAGCCTTTATGGACCTGATCATCGACTACTGCCGTCGGTAAAAGGTTGGTGAAGTGGGTGCGTCGTCAATGGGAGGCGCCCGTCTGCCGGGCGCGCCGGGTTATTTGAGGCTGGAGTAATAGGCCGCCAGATTCTCCATGTCCGCATCGGTGAGCGGCGCCATGAAGGGCACCATCAAAGGCTCCTTGCGGCTGCCATCCTTGAAGGCCTTCAGCTGTTTCACCAGATAGGCGGCGTTTTGTCCCGCCAGATGGGGATAGCTGGGAATAAGAGCCTTGCCTTCAACCCCGTGACAGGCGGCGCAAACGGCGGCCTTGGCCTTGCCTGCCTCGACATCGGCCGCCTGGGCCGGCCCCCATAACAACAGCAACAGGGGCAGGGCGCCCAACCATCTTTGCATCTTCTTCTCCTTGAAATGAAATAGCGCATCGTCCGTTAGCCAGTGCTGGCCGACGGCGGTATAAAGAGTGACACGAGCATACGCAGGGACGAACCGCACCACCATGAAGCTGATCAACACTTTTGCCACCGAACTGCCCTGGGCCTGTGAGCCCGTCGCACCCCAGCCATTGCATGCTCCCGGCCTGCTGCACCTCAACCGTGCGCTGCTCGGCGAGCTGGGGCTGGGGGCGGTGAGCGAGACCGACTGGCTGGCCTGCTGTGGCCATGGGCAGCCCTTGCCCGGCATGCAGCCGGTAGCCCAGGTCTATGCGGGCCACCAGTTCGGCGGCTACAGCCCACGTCTTGGCGATGGCCGTGCCCTGCTGCTGGGAGAGCAGCAGGCGCCGGATGGCAGCCGCTGGGACCTGCACCTGAAAGGGGCGGGCAAGACCCCCTTCTCCCGTTTCGGCGATGGCCGCGCTGTGCTCCGCTCCAGCATTCGCGAGTATTTGGCCTCCGAGGCGCTGCATGCCCTCGGTATTCCCACTACCCGGGCACTGGTGCTGGTGGGCAGCCAGGAGCCGGTCTACCGCGAGCAGGTGGAGACGGGCGCGACCGTGCTGCGTACCGCCCCGAGCCATCTGCGCTTCGGCCACGTCGAGTATTTCGCCTGGAGCGGGCAGGGGGAGCGGATCCCGGCCCTTATCGATTATCTGCTGCGCCACCATTTCCCCGAGCTGGCCGATGGTGCCGAGCTGTTTGCCGAAGTGGTGCGCCGCACCGCGCGGCTCATCGCCAAGTGGCAGGCGGCAGGCTTCTGCCACGGGGTGATGAACACCGACAACATGTCGCTGCTCGGGCTGACGCTGGATTACGGGCCATACGGCTTTATCGATGCCTATGTGCCGGACTTTGTCTGCAACCACTCGGATCCGGGCGGTCGCTATGCGCTGGATCAGCAGCCCGCGGTCGGTTATTGGAACCTGCAAAAGCTGGTGCAGGCGCTGGCCGACCACGTCGATGGGGACGCGCTGGCTGCGGCCCTGGCCCAGTACGAACACCAGTTGATGCTGCACTATTCCGAACTGATGCGGGCCAAACTGGGGCTGGCGGTGTGGGAAGACGATGATCCGGCGCTGTTTCGCGAGCTGTTCCGGCTGCTGGTGGCGCACGGGGTGGATTACCACCTGTTCCTGCGCCGTCTCGGTGAGGTGACGCGAGAGGGAGCGTGGCCTGCCAGCCTGCTGGCTCTGTTGCCGGATCCTGCCGCTTGGCAAGGGTGGCTTGAGGCCTATCGGGCGCGCCTCGCTCGGGAAGGGTGCGAGGATGGCGTACGCAAGGCGCAGATGGATGCGGTCAACCCCAAGTATGTGCTGCGCAACGCGCTGGCCCAGCGGGTTATCGAGGCCGCCGAGCAGGGTGACATGGTACCGTTCGAACGGCTGTTTGCGGCCCTGCAGCACCCCTATGATGAGCAACCCGAATACGAGGAACTCGCTACTCTGCAACCGGCATGGTATTGCGGTGGCGAGCTCTCTTGCAGCAGTTGAGGAGCAGCAGATGAACTGGCGTATCGCGCAAATAGACAGGGACGCCGGGGTGGTGACGCTGGTAAACCCTGCACTCGACTGGGACAGCTTTCCGACCCTGGCCGAGGCGCTGTTGCAGGAGTGGGAGCTGGTGGCGCTCGAGCGGGAGTGCGGTGCCGATCGTCACAGCTGGTTGCTGGAGTTCGAGGGGAGCCGCTTTCGGCTCGAATACGAACACTACAGCGGCTGCTGGCTGGCGGCGGAGCAGCCGGCCGATGCCGAGGTACTGCTCTGGCTGGCTCGTCAGCATCAGGGCTGAGCAGGCGCAGCAGCCTCAAGCAACCGCATAAAGATTGAACTATCAGTGTGGGGGCGTATAATCTCGCCCCTCAATTATCGCCAATGGTGGCGGTATGGGTTCCCTAACCCCATTAACCAAAAAGGTCACAATATGAATCTGACCCCTGCTCAGCACCAGACGGCGCTGGTGCGCCTCTCGTTGTTCCACATCCTGATCATTGCCAGCAGCAACTACCTGGTGCAGCTGCCGATCACCATTTTCGGCTTCCACACTACCTGGGGTGCCTTCAGCTTCCCGTTCATCTTTCTGGCCACCGACCTGACGGTGCGGATCTTCGGTGCCGGTCTGGCGCGCAAGATCATCCAGACCGTGATGCTGCCGGCGCTGGCTATCTCCTATGCCCTGTCGGTGCTGTTCTTCGAGGGCAGCTTCCAGGGCGTCGGCAACCTGGCCGAGTTCAACCTGTTCGTGGCGCGCATCGCCCTGGCCAGCTTCATGGCCTATCTGGTGGGCCAGTTCATGGACGTGGTGGTGTTCAACCGGCTGCGGCTGCTGAAAGCCTGGTGGGTGGCACCGGCAGCCTCCACTTTGTTCGGCAACCTGGTAGATACCATCGCCTTCTTCACCATCGCCTTCTGGCGCAGCACGGATCCCTTCATGGCCGAGCACTGGGTCGAGATCGCGACCGTGGACTACGTGTTCAAGCTGCTGATAAGCCTGGGATTGTTTGTGCCGCTCTACGGCGTGCTGCTGCGTTATCTCAGCCGCAAGCTGGTGGGTGAGGCCGGATTGGCCGGCCTGCAAACGGCGACGCGACAAGCCTGACGAGATTGACCACCCCCAGGGGTGGTCAATTTTTTTGCATTTTTGGCAAATAAGGGTTGCCAAGTTAAATGAGAATGATTATTGTTAACTTGTTTTCCGGGAAAGACTTCATTCGTTCCAACGTGATGGACTTCTTGTGAAGGCACGACATTGCTCACATTGCTTCCAGTTAAGGGGCCAGTTTTTACTGGCCCTCTTTTTTTGCGTGTTTTCGGCCAGCGACGG
Source organism: Aeromonas oralensis (assembly GCF_049665575.1). NCBI lineage: Bacteria > Pseudomonadati > Pseudomonadota > Gammaproteobacteria > Aeromonadales > Aeromonadaceae > Aeromonas > Aeromonas oralensis. The sequence continues at coordinate 4,438,655 of NZ_CP187186.1, read as the reverse complement.
GCATAAAAAATGGGAGCCTTGGCTCCCATTTTTACTCTGCTCTGCTTACTCGATGTCGAGCGCATCGGGGGAGAGGATCACCCCTGTGGTATCGGCGTAGAGATGGTCGTCCGGCAGGAAGGTGACGCCGCCGAAGTTGACCGGCAGATCGGTCTCGCCCACGTCCTTGCTGTCGGCACCCACTGGAATGGCTGCCAGCGCCTGAATGCCGATATCCAAGTCTTCCAGAATGTCGACCTCGCGCACGCAGCCGTAGCAGACGATCCCTTCCCACTCGTTTTCGGCCGCCGTGGTGGCGATCTCGCTGTCGATCAGGGCGCGGCGCATGGAGCCACCGCCATCGATCAGCAACACCCGACCGACGCCGTTCTCTTTGACGAGTTCACGGATCAGGCCGTTTGATTCGAAGCATTTGACTGTGGTGATGACGCCGCCGAACGAGGCGCGGCCGCCGAAGGAGCAGAGCATGGGTTCGAGTACATCCACCATGTCCTGATAGATGTCGCACAGTTCTGAAGTGTTGTATTCCATTGTGTCAAATCCACCGCTGGAAACAGGTGGGATCCAGTATAAGGAGTGGGACCGGCATTTCAATGAATATTCCTTGAACAACAACGGGGATAACGTTTTCCGCATAAGCTCAATGCAGTCCATCCCATGCTTGTGAGAGGTTCATCGTGCTGATCCGTCATAAATTGATCTTGAATACCGCGCTGGTCGCCGTTGCCATGCTGGTATTGAGCGGCCTGTTTCTCTACTCCAATCAGGTGAGTCGCCATCTGACCGAGGCCCAGCGCAACGTGGACGGGCTCGAGATCGCCATGCTCAACCTGCGACGGGCCGAGAAGGATTTCCTGATCCGCAAGGATCCGGCCTTCGTGACCCGCTTCAATGAGGTGCTGGCCAATTTTCACCAGCTCAACCAGACCCTGGGTCAGGATGACAACCTCAGTGCCGTGCAGGGCGAGCTGACCCGGCTGGATCAGCAGATGGGGGCCTATGGCAAGGCCTTCAACGATCTGGTGGCCCAGCAGCAGATCATCGGGTTGGGGCCGGAAGACGGCCTCTATGGGCGTTTGAGAACGGCAGTGCATCAGGTGGAAGATGGGCTCAAGCAGCTGGATGAACAGGGGCTGCTCATCACCATGTTACAGCTGCGGCGGGCGGAGAAAGACTTCATGCTGCGCTCCGATATCCAGTATCTGGAGCGCTTCCAGACTCTGCACAAGGATTTCCAGCAGCGGCTGGCAACCTTGCCGGAGGCTGATCGCGGCAAGCTGGAGCAGGCCAGCGAGCAGTACCGGCAGGACTTCGTCGCGCTGGTGCAGGGCATGCAAGTGCTGGGACTGAGTGAAGATGAGGGGCTGCGCAATGAGATGCGGGGCCTGGTGCATCAGACCGAGCAGGGCTTTACCGCCGTCGGCAAGCACGTCGCCGACGAGCTGGTACGGCAGACCTCGCGCCTCAATACCTTGATGCTGGTCTGCGGCGGCATCATCATAGTGCTGATCGGCATCATGAGCATGCTGCTGGGCCGCAGCATCGACCGCCCCATCTCGCGGGTGAACGACACCGTCAACCGCATCCGGCAGGACAACGACCTGCGCCTCAAGATAGAGCTGCAGGGGGCGGACGAGATGGCCCAGCTGGCAGGCAATCTGGACGTGATGCTGGGGGGCTTTCGCCACCTCATCGGCGACGTTAAGCAGAGCGTGCACACCCTGACCGAGGCGGCGGATCACCTCTCCGGCAACGTCCGCCGCACCAGCGAGGGGGCCGCTCGCCAGTTGCAGGAGACCGACATGGTGGCGACCGCCTCCACCGAGATGGGCTCCACCATAGAGGAGATCGCCCGCAACACCGAGCAGGCCGCCAACAATGCCCAGACTACCAACAACAAGGCGATGGAGGGACGCCGTGCGGTGGAGAACACCGTCAGCCAGATCCGCTCCCTGGCCGACAACCTGGAGAACTCCTCCCGTGAAGTGGCCCAGCTGCAACAGGAGAGCGAAACCATCGGTTCTGTGCTGGACGTGATCCGCGGCATCGCCGAGCAGACCAACCTGCTGGCCCTCAACGCAGCCATCGAGGCGGCGCGGGCGGGGGATCAGGGGCGCGGTTTTGCGGTGGTGGCGGACGAGGTGCGCAGCCTCGCCATCCGCACCCAGAAGTCGACCCAGGAGATCGCCGGCATCATCAGCTCGCTGCAGAAGCAGACCGGCAACATAGTGGGCATGATGGCAACCTGCCGCGAGCAGGGCAACAGCAGCTCGGAGCAAGCCAGCATGGCGGGCGAACTGCTGGAGCAGATCACTCAGGACGTCACCCACATCATGGACATGAGCACCCAGATTGCGGCAGCGATCGAGCAGCAGAGCCTGGTGGCCAACGAGGTGAACCGCAACGTCAACAACATCCGCGACATCGCCCAGGAGTCGAGCCTGATGGCGGAGGAGAACGCCAAGTCGAGCCACGGCCTGACCGAGCAGGCCAAGCTGCTCAACCAGGCGGTGGCCAAATACCGGGTGTAGCGGCCGCGCCGAATGAAAAAGGGAGCCATCAAGGCTCCCTTTTTACTGCCAAGCGGATTAAAGCAGGAACAGGGTGGCCAGCCCCAGGAAGATGAAGAAGCCGCCGGTGTCGGTGATGGCGGTGATCATCACGCTGGCACCCACCGCCGGGTCGCGGCCCAGTCGGCTCATGGTCATGGGGATGATGACCCCCATCAGGGCCGCCACCAGCAGGTTGAGGATCATGGCGAGCGTCATCACGCCCCCCAGCGCCGCATCCTGATAGAGCAGGAAGGTGGCGATGCCCATGATGCCGCCCCACACCAGGCCGTTGATCAGGGCCACCCCCAGCTCGCGCCACAGCAGGAAGGAGACGTTGCCTGTCTGGATATGCTGCAGCGCCAGCGCCCGCACTATCATGGTGATGGTCTGGTTGCCGGTGTTGCCGCCGATGCCGGCGACGATGGGCATCAGCGCCGCCAGCGCCACCAGCTGGGAGATGGTGTGCTCGAACAGGCCGATTACCCGCGATGCCACGAAGGCGGTGCAGAGGTTGATGGCGAGCCAGGCCCAGCGGGTCTTGACCGCCTTGGCGACGGGGGCGAACACGTCTTCTTCCTCGCTGATCCCCCCCATGCGGCGCAGGTCGGTGTCGCTCTCTTCATAGACCAGGTCCACCACCTCGGCGACGGTGAGCCGGCCCATCAGCTTGCCCCTAGCATCCACCACGGCGGCGGAGACCAGGTCGTCCCGCTCGAAGGTGCGGGCGGCGGCCTCGTCGTTGTCTTCCGGATCGAAGGTGACCGGATCCTTCTCCATCGCGTCGCTCACCAGGGTTTCGGGCTTGTGCAGCAGCACGGCGGTGAGGGGCAGCTCCCCCTGCAGCCGGTTGCGCCGATCGGTGACGAACAGCTTGTCGGTGTTCTCGGGGATCTGGCCGCGCAGGCGCAGATAGCGCTGGACGGTGGCCAGGGTCACGTCGGGCCGCACCGTGATGAGCTCGAAGTCCATCATGGCGCCGACCGTGTGCTTGCCGTAGCGGATCACCTCCCGCACCTTGTCCCTGTCCACCGGCGCCATGGAGGTGAGCAGCCGCCCCATCAGGTTGCGGGGCAGGTGCTGGCCCAGGTAGATCTGGTCGTCGATGTCGAGGGTGCTCAGGGCGTGCAGCAGCTCCTTGTCGCTCATGCCGCTGATGAGGCTGTCCCACACCGTCTCCGACGCTTCCACCAGGATCTGGCCGTGCTTGTCTGCATCCACCTGCTGCCATAGCACGTGGCGCTCGTCCGGCGGCAGGGATTCCAGCGCATCGGCGATATCGGCGGCGGGCAGGCTGTTGACCAGCCGGGTCAGCTCGCTGGTCTGGTCCCGAAGCTCTGCGTCCTGCTCCCCTTGCGGGTCGAGCAGGCTCTCGGTGAGGGCATCATCAGCCAGCAGCAGCGTGAGGATGCGGGCTCTGTCGTGTTCACGCTGTTTGGCGCTGTTCTTGGGGGGAGGGACATGAAGCAGAATTCCTGAATTCGGTGATCCGGCGGACAGTCCCCATAGGATACCAGACTCAAAACAAGAGGTTATGACAGTAAATGCAGAAAAAGAAACGCCACCCGAGGGTGGCGTTGGAATGGATGCAGCGATCAGGCCGAAGCCAGGGCCGCGTCTGTGGCGCCTCCTTGCCCGAACCAGGCAAGCTGGTCCGCCAGGGTCACCACCGAACCCACCATGATGAGGGCCGGGCTCTCGACCCCCACCGCCAGCGCGGGCAACTGATCGAGGGTACCGCGAATGACCCGCTGGCAGGGCTGGGTGCCGCGCTCGATCAGCGCCACCGGGGTGTCGCCTGCCTTGCCGTGGGCCAGCAGTTGCTCGCGGATGGTGGCGCAGGATGAGAGCCCCATGTAGAAGACCAGTGTCTGCTTGTCTTTGGCCAGCAGCGGCCAGTCGAGATCCTGAGCGCCACCCTTGCCGTGGGCGGTGACGAAGCGCACGCTCTGGGCGTGATCGCGGTGGGTCAGCGGAATGCCGGCGTAGGCGGCGCAGCCGCTGGCCGCGGTGATCCCCGGCACCACCTGAAAGCCGATGCCGCTGCCGACCAGCGTCTCCAGCTCCTCGCCGCCACGGCCGAAGATGAAGGGGTCACCCCCTTCAGCCGCACCACCCGCTGGCCCTTCTTCGCCTCCTCCAGCAACAGCTGATTGATCCCCTCCTGCGGCACGCAGTGGTTGCCCGCCTGCTTGCCGACGAAGATACGTTTGGCGTCGCGGCGCACCAGCGCCATCACTTCGTCGGAGACCAGCCGGTCATAGACCACCACGTCCGCCTGCTGCATCTGGCGCAGGGCGTGCAGGGTGAGCAGGCCCGGATCGCCGGGGCCGGCCCCCACCAGCACCACCTCGCCACCGGTCTGGCTCTCGTCGGCAAACAGGCTGTCGGCCAGCTGATTGGCAGAGGCGCTATCGCCCCGTGCCAGTGCCTGCCCGAGCCGGTCCGCCCCGAGCAGCCGTTCCCAGAAGCGGCGCCGCTCGCCCATGCTGGCGAAGCGGCCCTTGACCCGCTCCCGCAGGCTGCCGGCGTAGGCCGCGACGGCGCCCAGATGCTGGGGCAGCAGGGCTTCGAGTTTTTCCCGCAGCAAGCGGGCCAGCACCGGGGCCTTGCCGCCGGAGGAGATGGCCACCATCAGCGGCGAGCGATCGATGATCGACGGCATGATGAAGCTGGAGCGTTTCGGGTCATCCACCACGTTGGCAAAGATCCGCGCCTGATTGGCGCTCTGGTAGACCAGGGCGTTCACTTCGCGCCGATCGGTGGCGGCCACCACCAGCCACTTGCCCGCCAGTTGCTGCGGCGCGAATTCACCGGCCAGCCACTCGACGCTGCCGTTGGCAGCCAGTTCCGCCAGTTCGGGGTCGAGCTCGGGCGCGACTACTGTGAGCTGGGCACCGGCATCCAGCAGCAGGCGCGCCTTGCGCTGTGCTACCTCGCCGCCGCCGACCAGCAGCACGGGTTTGTTGTCGAGTCGGCAAAAGATGGGCAAGTAGTCCATGGGGCCTCCTGATCAGGCGGTTTGGGTCTGGCTGGCAGTGGTGGTGGTCTCGCTCACCGCGACCGTGCGCTCAGCCTTGGGGGTGGCATACCAGTAGCCGAGGCCCATAAAGAGGGCGCCGGAGACGGTGTTGCCGAGGGTCACCCACAGCAGGTTGTGGCCGATGCCACCCAGGGTGTAGGCCTCGGAGTGGGCACCGAACCAGGAGAGGGCGAACAGGGTCATGTTGGCGACCGAGTGCTCGTAGCCGGAGGCGATAAAGGCCAGCAGGCACCACCAGATGGCGATGAACTTGGCGGCACCCTCGGTGCGCAGCGCCATCCAGATGGCGAGGCAGACCAGCCAGTTGCACAGCACGCCCTTCATGAACAGGGTCAGCGCCGGTGCCTGGGTCTTGGCCAGCGCCACCTTGTGCGCCAGGCTGCCCGCGTCCGGCAGCAGGCTGCCGCCGTAGGAGTAGATCAGCGCCACCGCGATGGAGCCGAGCAGGTTGCCAGCCCAGGTCTGCGGCAGGATGCGCAGCAGATCCCCCATGGAAATCTTGCCGGTCTTCACCCCGAAGGTGAGGAACATGGTGTGGCCGGTGAACAGCTCGGAGCCGGCGATGATGACGAGCGTCAGGGCGATGCCGAAGGTGGCCCCCATCACCAGCGGACGGATGCTCGGATCCACCAGGTTGCCCAGGGTGAAGATGAGGATGATGCCGAGGCCCACATAGGCCCCCGCCATGGCGGAGCTGAGCCAGAAGCCGAGCTTGTCGCTGCGCTCGAAGCGGTTGATGCGGGCCGCGTTGGCGGCGCACTTGTTGATGGTTTCGGTATACATCTTTGTTTCCTTCAAGAGGGCCGCCCGCGGGCAGCCCTGATATGCATGGTGTTAGACGGCGACCCAGACCTGCTGATCGCGTACTTCAACGGGATAGCTCTGCACCGACATGGCGGGGTTGTCGAAACAGTGGCCATCGCTCAGGCGAAAGCGCTGCTTCTTGAGCGGGCTGGCGACCCAGAGCTCGCCGTCGTGCTCGCAGATCAGGCCCCGCGACAGCACGTTGGCGGCGAAGAAGGGATCCCGGTTGTCGATGGCGAACACCTCGGCCGCCGCGCTCGGGCGGAACAGAGCGATCTGACGACCCTCGATCAGAGCGCAGACTCCGGTTCCCGGCAGGATGTCGTTGAGTTGGCAGGCAAGTTTCATCGCTTAATCTCCACCTCGAGTTGGATGGACTGGCTATCGAGCAGGGCGCAAACGTCCATGCAGCCCATCAGGATGCCGTTGGGTTGGCAGGCAAGTTTCATCATTTGGTTTCCACCTCGATCTGGTAGACGGGGATGCGCTCGGCCGGGGTCGCCGGTCGGTGCTGGTCGCGCTCGCTGACGAACTGAACGTCCGGATCGCGCTTGTCGCTGTTGATGAAGTGGCTGAAGCGCTTGAGCGCTTCCTTTTCGTTGAGGGTGCGCGACCATTCGCACTCGTAGCTGTCGATGAGGGTCTGGATATCGCGCTCCAGCGTCTCGGCCAGCCCCAGCTTGTCGTCGACGATCACCTCGCGCAGGTAGTCGACGCCCCCTTCCAGATTGCCGAGCCAGACCGAGGTGCGCTGCAGTTTGTCGGCGCTGGTGACGTAGAACATCATAAAGCGGTCGATCAGCTTGATGAGGGTCTCGCGGTCGAGGTCAGACGCCAGCAGATCGGCGTGGCGCGGCTTCATGCCGCCGTTACCGCCCACATAGAGGTTCCAGCCCGCGTCGGTGGCGATGATGCCAACATCCTTGCCCTGCGCTTCCGCACATTCGCGGGTACAGCCGGAGACGCCGAACTTCATCTTGTGGGGGGTGCGAATGCCCTTGTAGCGGTTCTCGAGGAAGACCCCGAGGCCGACGCTGTCCTGCACGCCGAAGCGGCACCAGGTGCTGCCGACGCAGGTTTTGGCCATGCGCAGTGCCTTGGCGTAGGCCTGACCGGTCTCGAAACCCGCCGCCAGCAGCTTGCGCCAGATGGCGGGCAGATCATCCTTCTGGGCCCCGAACAGACCGATGCGCTGGGCGCCGGTGATCTTGGTGTAGAGCTTGTAGTCGCGGGCCACTTCGGCCACCGCCAGCAGCCCTTCCGGAGTCACTTCACCACCGGCCATGCGCGGGATGACGGAGTAGCTGCCGTCCTTCTGCATGTTGCCGAGGAAGATGTCGTTGGTGTCCTGCAGCGGGATATTGCGCGGGCTCAGCACATGCTCGTTCCAGCAGGAGGCGAGGATGGAGCCGACGGTCGGTTTGCACACCTCGCAGCCATAGCCCTGACCGTGCTTGGCCAGCAGCTCGTCGAAGCTCTTGATCCCCTCCACCTTGACCAGATGGAACAGCTCCTGACGGGAGTGGGGGAAGTGGGCGCAGAGGTGGTTGTTGACCTCGATGCCCTGCTTCACCAGCTCGGCGTTGAGCACCTGACTGATAAGTGGCACACAGCCGCCGCAGCCGGTACCGGCCTTGGTGTGCTGCTTGATGGCGGCCAGGGTGGTGTGACCTTCGGCCACCGCCTTGGCGATGTCGCCCTTGGAGACGTCGAAGCAGGAGCAGATCTGGGCGCTTTCCGGCAGGGCATCTACCCCCAGCGTCGGCTTGGCACCGGCGTAGGTGGGCAGGATCAGGGTATCCGGGTGACTCGGCAGCGGCAGGGCGTTGAGCATCATCTGCAGCAGGTTGCCGTAATCTTCCACGTCACCCACCAGCACGGCGCCGAGCAATCGGCTGTTGTCCTCGCTCACCACGATCTTCTTGTAGACGCCGGCCTGATCGTCCTGAAACACATAGCTGTGGCTGCCCGGGGTGCGACCATGGGCATCGCCGATGGAGCCGACGGAGACGCCGAGCAGCTTGAGCTTGGCGCTCATGTCAGCCCCTTCGAAACGGCTGTCGCCGCCGAGCAGATGGTCGACGGTGATCTGGGCCATCTTGTAGCCCGGCGCCACCAGCCCGAAGAAGCGGCCCTGCCAGGCGGCGCATTCGCCGATGGCATAGATGTCGGGGTCTGAGGTGAGGCAGTGATCGTCGATGACGATGCCGCCGCGCTCGGCGATGGCGAGATCACCGTAACGGCCGAGGGTATCTTGCGGGCGAATGCCGGTGGAGAAGACCACCACATCCACTTCCAGCTGGCTGCCGTCGGCGAAAGCGAGGCGGTGCTTTGCCTGCTCGCCGCCATGCATCAGGATCTCGCTGGTGCTCTTGCTGGTGTGTACCTGCACGCCCATGGATTCAATCTTGCGGCGCAGCAGCTGGCCGCCCTGACCGTCGAGCTGCTCGGCCATCAGTACCGGAGCAAATTCCACCACATGGGTTTCGAGACCCAGTGCCTTGAGGGCGCCGGCGGCTTCGAGGCCAAGCAGGCCGCCACCGATCACCACCCCGCTCTTGCCGCTCCTGGCGGCGCTGCGGATGGCTTTCAGATCCTCGATGGTGCGATAGACGAAGCACTCGTGGTGCTGACTGCCCGCAATGGGCGGCACCCAGGGGTAGGAGCCGGTGGCCAGCACCAGCTTGTCGTACTCGACCACAGTGCCCTTGTTGGAGTGCACTTCGCGGTTGGCCCTGTCGATTTTTTTCACCGCTTCGCCGAGCAGCAGGCGGATGCCGTGCTTGTCGTAGAAACCGGGTTTGACGAGGGAGAGATCTTCGCTAGTGTGATGGGAGAAGTAGGAGGAGAGATGGACGCGATCGTAGGCGGGACGGGGTTCTGCACCGAAGACGGTGATCTCGTAGCGGCCCGGATCGGCCCGCTCGATCAGCTCTTCGATGAAGCGGTGCCCCACCATGCCGTTGCCCACAACGACCAGTCTGACTTTGCTCATAGTTGCCTCAAGTTTGGAGTAATAAAACATCATTCTGGGGCTAGGCTACCCAGTCGGCAGGGGTGGGCGATTGATGCAAATCAAGTGTCTATTTATATATCTCCTCAGGGGTAATTCGAGAAAATTCAACACTATACAAAAATAGGTATACCAGTTAATGATTTCTGGGCTAGCTCGAGGTGAGGGGTGGTGGAGGGAAAGCCCGGTTTACCCACGACCGGGGAGTGAAAACTTCTGGCGGAAAATGGCCGGCCTCGCGCTGGGCGAGATCGGCATCAGCTGAACAAGGTGGCGCGTCAGGCGATATGGCGGCGGAACATGGCGAGCGCCAGCGACAGGGTGACGCCGGCGATGGCGAGCAGCGGCCAGAGCAGGGGCCAGGCGGCCGACCAGTCGAACCCCTTGAGGAAGACCCCCTTGAGCAGCACGATGAAGTGGGTGAGGGGGTCGATGGCCGCCAGCCACTGGAACACCTGCGGCATATTCTCCACCGGCGAGATGTAGCCCGAGAGGATCACCGCCGGTACGGTGAAGGAGAAGACCCCGAGAAAGGCCTGCTGCTGGGTCGAGCAGAACGACGAGATGAAGAGCCCGATCCCGGCCAGTGCCAGCCCGTAGCAGACCATGCCCGCCATCAGCAGGCTGAGGCTGCCGGCAAAGGGAAGGTGAAAGACAAAACGGGCGGCCAGCGCGACTATGCACCCTTGTCCCACCGCCACCATGATGCCGGGCACCGCCTTGCCCGCCATGATCCAGCCTGCGGTGAGGGGCGAGACCAGCAGCTGATCGAAGGTGCCCTCTTCCCGCTCCCGCGCGACCGAGAGGGCGGTGACAATCAGACAGCCGGTGGTGGTGATGATGGCCACCAGCGCCGGCAGGATATGCCAGTGGAACTCGACGTTGGGGTTGTAGAGGTTGCGTACTGCCAGCTCGGGTTGCCCCTTGCCCTCACTTTGCCAGCGAGCGATCACCTGACTGATGTAGCCCGCCGCTACCTGACCGCCGTTGGAGCGGCGTCCGTCGATAATCAGCTGCACCTTGGCCGGTTCGCCCCGCGCCAATCGGCGCGAAAAATCCCCCGGAATAATCAGCCCGAGCAGCGCCTGCTGCCCGGTGATGGCCTCGGTCATGCCCGCCTCGCCCTGCACCGGAATGATGGTGGTGAAGGCGGGCATATGGGTGAGGCGCTCCAGCAGCTCGCGGCTCTGGGCGCCGCCATCCTGGTTGTAGATGGCCAGCGTGTTGCCGGTCACCTCCAGAGTGGCGGCGAACGGGAAGAGGGCGGTTTGCAGCAGCACCGGCATGATGAGCAGAAAGCGCCCCTGAGTATTGCCCATCAGGGCCTGCAGCTCTTTTCGGATCAGCCACCAGAGTCGGATCAGCATGGGTTACTCCAGAGTGCGCCGCGTCTTGCGGGCGGTCAGGGCTAGCCAGAAACCGGCCAGCAGCAGCAGACAGAAACCGTTGACCAGCAGGATCGAGAAGACGCTGCCCGCCTGATAGAGGGTCTGCAAGGAGCTGGCGAAGTAGCGGGCCGGAATGAGGTGGGTGATGGCTCGCAGCAGCGGCGGCATGCTGGCGATCTCGAACACGAAGCCCGACAGCATCACCGCGGGCAGAAACGCGGCGATCAGCGCTGCCTGCGCGGCGTTGAACTGGCTGCGCATCACGGTGGAGAGGAACAGCCCGAGCCCGAGGGCGCTGCCGAGAAAGACGCTGGTGACCAGAAAGAGCAGCAGCAGGGAGCCGCGCCACGGCACGCCCATCACCGCCACCGAGAAGAGCAGGCAGAGCAGCATGGCGATGATGCCAAGGCCATAGTAGGGCAGCAGCTTGGAGAGCAGCAGCTCTCCCTTGGTGACCGGAGTGGCGAGCAGCGCCTCCATGGTGCCGCGCTCCCACTCCCGCGCCACCACCAGCGAGGTGAGCAGGGCGCCTATGATGGTCATCACCACCGCAATGGAGCCCGGCACCAGAAAGTTGCGGCTCACCAGCGCTGGGTTGAACCAGGCGCGGCTCTCTATCGACACCGGCATAGCGACCCCCCTCGCCAGCAAGCCACCCCTGCCAGATCCCCTGCACATAGTTGGTGACGAAGTTGGCGGTGTTGGGCTCGGAGCCATCGGTCAGCAGCAGCGCCTGCGGCGTGCCACTGCCCTGACCGGCCAGCGCGCGGGAGAAGCCGTCATCGATCACCAGCAGGCCGCGGATCTCGCCACGGGCCAGACTGGCGAGCAGGGACTCCTTGCTCGGGCCGCTGTGGATCTCCAGCGCGGTTGAGCCGCGCAGGGCCTGCTCCAGCCGCACCGCCGGGGCGCCGCTATCGGTACGCCAGATGCCGAGGCGCAGGTGGTCCACATCCAGATTGATGGCGTAACCCATCACCACCAGCAGTACCACCGGCATGATGAAGGCGATGAGGATGCTGCTCGGGTCACGGACGATTTGCAGCGTCTCCTTGCGGCAGAGGGCCAGCAGTCGCCGACGGTTGATGCTCATGCGTCCTCCTCGCTGGCCCGCTCGACCAGGGTGATAAAGGCCTCTTCCATTGTTGGCAAAGAACAGGTCGGCAAGGAGCCGGTTGGCAAAGAGGTCGCCGCCTCTTTGGCGGCCAGCCCCTTGAGATCGTCCGGAGTGCCGAGCGCCAGCAGCTTGCCGCGATAGATGAGGGCGATGCGGTCGCAATACTCCGCCTCGTCCATAAAGTGGGTGGTGACCAGCACTGTGACGCAGTGGTCGGCCAGCGCGTTGATGTGCGACCAGAACTCGCGCCGGGTCACCGGATCGACCCCGGAGGTGGGCTCGTCGAGGAACAGCAGCGGCGGCTCGTGCAGCAGGGCGCAGGCCAGCGATAAGCGCTGGCGCAGGCCGAGGGGCAGGGATTCCGCCTTCTGATCGAGCCAGGGGGCGAGGGCAAAGGCAGTCACCATGGCGTCGATCCGCGTCTGCTGGTGGCGGCCGAACAGGCCGTAGATACCGGCGAAGAAGGAGAGGTTCTGGGCCACGGTGAGCTGCTTGTAGAGGGAGAACTTCTGCGCCATGTAGCCGAGGCGCTGGCGCGCCGCCGACGGGCTGTGGGCCAGATCGATGCCGGTCACCAGCGCCTGTCCCTCGCTCGGGCGCAGCAGGCCGCACTCCATCTTGAAGGTGGTGGACTTGCCCGCCCCGTTGGGGCCGAGCAGGCCGAAGATCTCGCCGCGGCGCACCGCAAAGCTGACATCATCGGTGGCGGCGAAATCGCCGAAGCGTTTGGTGAGGTGGCGCGCCTCGATCACCGCCTCGGGGGAGACCCCCTGCGGCAGTTCGGCTTCCCGCATCCCGGCTGCCAGACTCGACTCCCCGCCGGGGCCGCCGCCGAGCAGGTCGATAAAGGCATCCTCCAGCCGGGGCTGGGCCGGTTGAAAAGCGCCGTTGGCGAGATGCAGCTCCGCCAGCGGTGGGGGCGTCATGCCCGGGTGCAGCAGCAGGCGAACCCGCTCCCCCGCCACCGCGCCATCCATCACTGCGGGGTGCGCCAGAGCCCGGCGCAGCAGGGCGCGCCGCTCGCGGCCATCCAGTTGCCCCGCCTCCAGCAGCCAGCAGCGGCTGGCCATGGCCCCCATCAGATCGGCCGGTGTGCCGCTGGTGCGCACCTCGCCATCCGCCATCAGCAGCACGTGGTCGCACAGCTCCGCCTCATCGAGATAGGCGGTGCTCCAGAGCACCGTCATCCCTCCCTTGGCCAGCTCGCGTACCATCTGCCAGAGGGCGCGGCGGGAGATGGGATCTACCCCGACCCCCGGTTCGTCGAGCAGCAGCACATCCGGGGTGCCGAGCAGGGCGCAGGCCAACCCGAGCTTCTGTTTCATCCCGCCAGAGAGCTTGCCCGCAGGCCGCGCGGTGAAGCGGGCGAGGTCGGTGAAGGCGAGCAGCCGCGCGAAGGTGGGCGTGCGTTCGGGCTCCAGTACACCGCGCAAGTCAGCGTAGAGGGTGAGGTTCTCCAGCACGCTGAGATCCTCGTAGAGGCCGAACTGCTGTGGCATGTAGCCGAGGCGCTGGCGCAGCAGATCCCCCTCGCTCACCGGGTCCAGCCCCAGCACCCGGATGGTGCCCGCTTCCGGGATCAGCAGACCGGCCAGCAGGCGCAGCAAAGTGCTCTTGCCCGCGCCGTCGGGGCCGACCAGCCCGGTGATGCCACCAGCCGGAATGGTGGCCGAGATGGCGTTGAGGGCGACCCGCTCGCCAAAGCGTTTGGTGAGCCCCTCGAGGGAGATGGCGCAGCTCATGGCGCCAGCCTGACGGTGACCGGCATCCCTTGGCGCAGGGCCGGGTCGGGATCCTGCACCACGATGCGCAGCCGGTAGACGAGGTGAGTGCGCAAGTCAGGCGTCTCCACCGATTTCGGGGTGAACTCGGCGGTCGGCGAGACAAAGCCCACCACCCCGTGATAGGGCTGATCAGGCCGCGAGTCGGTGGTGAGGGTCACTTTGGCGCCGCTCGGGAAGTGGCCGAGCCAGGGCTCCTCCACATAGGCGCGCACCCAGACCGGCGCGGTCAGGGAGAGGTTGAAGGCGGTCGCTCCGCTCTGCACCATGCTGCCATTCTCGATGGCGCGGCTGATGATGATGCCGTCGCTGGGGGCGGTCAGGTTGGCATCTGCCAGCGCCAGTTCGGCACTGGCGAGCGCCGCTTTGGCCCCTTCCAGCTGGGCATCGGACTGGGCGATTTCCTCCGGGCGGTAGCCGGTTTCGAGCTGGGCGAGCTGCTCGCGGGCGGAGCGCACTTGTGCCTGGGTCTGATCCCGCTGGGAGCGGGCGGTATCGAGCTGACCGCGGGAGATGGCGCCGGTGGCTGCCAATGCGCTCTGGCGGCGCCACTGCTGGTCGGCTTCCAGTGCAGCGGCTTCGGCGGCGGCCAGTGCGGCCCGGGCGCGGTCGGTCTCTTCGCTGCGATAGCCTTTGTGGATCAAGGCGTTGGCGGCAGTGAGCGCGGCCAGATTGGCGCGGGCGCTGTCGCGGCTGTGGGTGAGGGGCGCCGGATCCAGGCGGGCCAGCAGTTGACCGGCTTTTACCCTATCCCCCTCATCGACCAGCACCTGATCGACGCGGCCGCCGACCCGAAAGGCCAGATTGACGTCGCGAATATCGACGTTGCCGTAGAGGATGGAGCCGTCAGCCGGGCGCCCCTGCCACCAGAGGTAGCCGCCGATAACGGTTAGCAGCAGGGCCACGATTGCAATGCGTTGTTTCATGCCGCTTCTCCTTCTTTGATGCCGGTGGAGCGCAGGCCGCGCAGGGCCCATCCCAGCCGCTGTCTGGCGGCCTCGGGGCTGTCTATCTGGCTGAGAAAGGGTGCTGCCTGTTCAGGCAGCCAGCCGAGCTGACGACCGCTGCCGGCGATCACCAGCGGCAGGCCGACCGACCCCATGATGAAGATCATCAGCTGGAGCGGGTGACCCGCGACCAGCGACCCTTCCGCCTGTGCCATCCGTACCTGCTCGATCAGCAGCAGGGGATGACGGCGCGGCAGGCTGAGCAGAAAGCGCTGGGCCGCCCCTTCACCTGCCAGCGCATCGCCAAACAGGTGGTTGATAAAGCCGCGCTGGCGCGCCACCAGCCCGATCAGCGCCTCCATGGTGGCCTCGAACATGGCGATGGCAGAGGGGTAGGAGCCTTTGGCTGCCACCGATTTGAGCTCGTCATAGAGGGGGCGTACCAGAGCTCGACCAGCTCGTCGATAAAGGCGTCGCGGTTGCCGAAGTGGTAGACGAAGGAGCCGAGGTTCACCTCGGCCGCCGCCGCCAGCTCGCGCACCGTCAGGCCGCGTAGCCCCTTCTCGGTGGCGATGGCGAGGCCGGTATCGAGCAGTTTCTGACGGGTGGGATTCATCTTTCTGGTTCCTGCTGCACAGATTTTGATCTGATTTATACGTATGTATAAATCAGCCACCGAGAATAGGAAAGATCTTTTTTTGAGCAGATTTCAGCGGGGATGAAAAAACGGCGGGCGTTGGCAAGGGGAAGTTTGGAAACGGCTTGGGATTGAACGGGTTGCCGCAGGTCTGGGCCCGAATCCGGGCAGATGACGGAGGCGGTGGAGAAATAAAAACGCCTCCACAGGGGAGGCGTTTTCAGGTCTATTGCTCGCTCTTACAGAATAAAGCGGCTCAGATCCTCGTCTTCAATCAGCTTGCCGAGGTGGACGTTGACGTAGTCGGTGTTGATGACGAAGGTCTCGCCGGACTTCTCGGAGGCATCAAAAGAGATATCTTCCATCAGGCGTTCCATCACGGTGTGCAGACGGCGGGCACCGATGTTCTCGGTACGCTCGTTGACCTGCCAGGCCGCTTCGGCCAGACGGCGGATGCCATCCTTGGTGAACTCGATCTTGACCCCTTCGGTGGCCATCAGCGCCTGGTACTGATCGGTAAGCGAGGCGTTCGGCTCGGTCAGGATGCGCTCGAAGTCATCGGTGGTCAGCGCGGTCAGCTCGACGCGGATCGGCAGGCGGCCCTGCAGCTCGGGGATGAGGTCGGACGGCTTGGCGATCTGGAAGGCGCCGGAGGCGACAAACAGGATGTGGTCGGTCTTGACCATGCCGTGCTTGGTGTTGACGGTGCAGCCCTCGACCAGTGGCAGCAGGTCGCGCTGAACCCCTTCACGGGAGACATCGGGGCCCGAGCTCTCGCCGCGCTTGCAGATCTTGTCGATCTCGTCGAGGAAGACGATGCCGTTGTTCTCGACCGCGGCGATCGCTTTCTGCTTCAGCTCTTCCGGATTGACCAGGCGGGCCGCTTCCTCTTCGATCAGCGCCTTCATGGCCTCTTTGACCTTGATCTTGCGCTTCTTCTTCTGGTTCTGGCCCAGGTTCTGGAACAGCCCCTGCAACTGGTTGGCCATCTCTTCCATGCCCGGCGGGGTCATGATTTCGACGCCCATCGGGGAGGCGGCGAGCTCCAGCTCGATCTCCTTGTCATCCAGCTGACCTTCCCGCAGTTTCTTGCGGAAGATCTGGCGGGTGTTGGAGTTGTCGGCTTTCTCTTCCTCACCCCAACTGTTGCGCGGGTTGGGCAGCAGGGCGTCGAGGATGCGCTCTTCGGCGGCTTCCTCGGCGCGGTATTTCATCTTCTCCATCTCGGTTTCGCGCACCAGCTTGATGGCGGCATCTGTCAGATCGCGGATGATGCTGTCCACTTCCTTGCCGACATAGCCCACTTCGGTGAACTTGGTCGCTTCCACCTTGATGAAGGGGGCGTTGGCCAGCTTGGCCAGACGACGGGCGATCTCGGTCTTGCCGACGCCGGTCGGGCCGATCATCAGGATGTTTTTCGGGGTCACTTCATGGCGCATCTCTTCATCGAGTTGCATCCGGCGCCAGCGGTTGCGCAGGGCGACGGCGACCGCGCGCTTGGCGTCGGCCTGGCCGATGATGTGACGATCCAGCTCGTGGACGATTTCTCTCGGGGTCATCTCGGACATGATGGCGTTCCTGTATCCGGGGCGGGCAGGGCCCACCCCTTGGAAAATGGGGGGTCTGGCAAGACGGCCTTATTTGGCGGCCCTATTTCGCCGACTTATTTAGCTGAATAATCCAGCACTTCGATGGTGTGGTTGCCGTTGGTGAACACACAGATGTCGCCCGCAATCTTGAGGGACTTCTCGACGATGCTCTTGGCGTCGAGCTCGGTGTTCTCCAGCAGGGCGATGGCGGCGGACTGGGCAAAGTTGCCGCCGCTGCCGATGGCGATGAGATCGTGCTCCGGCTGCACCACGTCACCGTTGCCGGTGATGATGAAGGATTTGTGCTCGTCGGCGACGGCCAGCAGGGCCTCGAGGCGGCGCAGGGCGCGATCGGTGCGCCAGTCCTTGGCCAGCGCCACAGCGGCGCGCTCCAGGTTGCCCTGATGGGCCTGCAGTTTGGCTTCGAAGCGCTCGAGCAGGGTGAAGGCGTCGGCGGTGCCGCCGGCGAAACCAGCCAGTACCTTGCCGTTGTAGAGGCGATGAACCTTGCGGGCATTGCCCTTCATGACGGTGTTGCCAAGGGAAACCTGGCCATCGCCACCGATGACGACCTGACCGTTGCGGCGAACTGAAACTATGGTAGTCACTTTACTTACCTCGCTTGAGCCGAATGACGGCCTGACTGTGCATGGCAAGAAAGATGGGGATGGCAAACCGGCTTTTCAAGCCTGCGGTTTGGCGAGACAAACGGGGTGGGAGAGGATCGGTGGCAAGTGGCACCAAAAGAAACAGGGCCGGGTGTTGCCACCCGGCCCTGTGGTATGCATGCGGCGATCAGCCCTTCTTGGGGATGCAGCCGCTGATGCCGGAGCCCTGCAGCTTGCGGTTGGCCGCATCAGCCGCCGCCTTGCCGCTGAAGGGACCGACCATCACTTTGTAGACGGCACCACCGGCCCCGTTGACCACCTGCAGGCTGGAAGAGAGCCCGGCGGTGAAGGCGATGCGCGCCTTGAGCGATTCGGCGGAATCCTGCGAGCGCAGCGCGGCGCACTGCATCATGTAGCGTTCGTTGTCGGCCGTCGCGGGCGGGGTGGCCGCCTTGACCTTGGCGGCCTCGGCCCGCTCCAGTTCCAGTTCGGCACGCAGCTCCCGCTCCATCCGGTCCCGTTCGGCCTTGCGGTCGATCACCTGCTCCTGGGCACTGGCCACCGGTGCGCCGGTCGCCGGCTTGGCCGGTTGTACCGGTTGCGGCTTGTAGGGCTGCACCTGACCGATGGGGGTGCCCGGCTGGGGAATGTCGGTCGGCACCGGTTGCGGCAGCTTCTCCGGCTGCAGGGTCATGGTTTCCGCCGGCGGTGGTGGCAGCACGCCCGGCTGGGGCGGTGGCTCGGTGATATCGACCTGCTTGTTCTCCAGCCGTTCGATATAGCTCCACTTCTCCTGCGGCAGACCGTTGTTCTGTGCCTTGGGCTTGTTGGCTTTCACCTGCTCTTCGATGGTCGGGGCATCATGGCCCTTGCCATTGATCATGTAGAGGAAGCCGCCAAAGCCAGCCAGCAGCGCCCCGGCCAGCAGGGCCGGGATAACAGGAAAGCGGCGAGGTGCCGCTTTCTTGGTGTTGCGACCACCCGCCCGACGTCGCGGGCGGCTGCCGACATAATCCCGGGTCGCCATCTATTACATGCGCTCCAGGGTGTGGATGCCCAATACGCCCAGACCCAGCTTGAGGACCTTGGCGGTGGCGGCGCACAGCAGCAGGCGGCTCTGACGGGTCGCTTCGTCGACGCCATCCTTGTTGATCGGGCAGGCTTCGTAGAAGGTCATGAAGTTGCCGGACAGCTCGTACAGATAGGTACAGAGCAGGTGCGGCATGCCCTTGTCCGCCACGCCGTTGACCGCGTCGGAGAACTGGATCAGCTTCTGGGCCAGCACCTCTTCCGCTTCCTCGTTCAGGATCACATGACCGCTCAGGGTATCGGCATCGACGCCGGCCTTGCGGAAGATGGACTGGATACGGGTATAGGCGTACTGCAGGTACGGCGCCGTGTTGCCTTCAAAGGAGAGCATCAGGTCCCAGTCGAAGATGTAGTCGGTGGTACGGTTCTTGGAGAGATCCGCATACTTGACCGCACCCATGGCGATGGCGTGCACCACCTGGGCCTTCTCTTCGGCGGAGAGGTCGCTGTTGCGGCTCTCCAGCAGGGCGCTGGCGCGCTCTTCGGCTTCGTTCAGCAGTTCGACCAGCTTGACGGTACCGCCGGAACGGGTCTTGTAGGGACGGCCGTCCTTGCCCAGCATCATGCCGAAGGCGTGGTGCTCGAGCGGTACGGATTCCGGCACATAGCCCGCCTTGCGGGTGATGGTCCAGGCCTGCATCAGGTGCTGGTGCTGACGGGAGTCGATGAAGTACATCACCCGGTCGGCGCCCAGGGTTTCGTAACGATATTTGGCACAGGCGATGTCGGTGGTAGTGTAGAGGAAGCCGCCATCGCTCTTCTGGATGATGACGCCCATGGGCTCGCCATCCTTGTTCTTGTACTCGTCCAGGAAGACGACGGTGGCGCCTTCGCTCTCGACCGCCAGGCCGCGCGCTTTCAGATCGGCCACGATCTCCGGCAGCATGTCGTTGTACATGGACTCGCCCATGATGTCCTTGTTGGTCAGGGAGACATTCAGGCGGTCGTAGTTGCGCTGGTTCTGCTCCATGGTCATGTCGACCAGCTTCTTCCACATGGTGCGGCAGTACTCATCGCCGCCCTGGAGCTTGACCACGTAGTTGCGCGCGCGCTCGGCGAAGGCTTCGTCTTCGTCGTAGTGACGCTTGGCCTGGGTGTAGAAGGCTTCCAGATCGCGCAGCTCCATGTCGGAGGCGTGCTCGTTGGCCATCTTCTCCAGATAGGCGATCAGCATGCCGAACTGGGTACCCCAGTCGCCGATGTGGTTGGCACGCACCACCTTGTGGCCGAGGAACTCCAGCGCACGGGCGGCCACGTCACCGAGGACGGTGGAGCGGATGTGGTGCACCGCCATCTCCTTGGCCACGTTGGGGGCGGAGTAGTCCACCACCACGGTCTGCGGCGCCGGCAGCTTCACGTTGGCGTTGGCAGAGGCGACCATGGCCTCCACCTGGCCGGCCAGCCAGCTCGGGTCGAAGAAGAAGTTGATGAAGCCGGGGCCGGCGATCTCGACCTTGGCGATCAGATCGGAGGCGGGCAGGTGCTCGATGATGGCAGCGGCCAGCTCACGGGGATTCTTGCGGGCCGGTTTGGCCAGCAGCATGGCCAGGTTGGTGGCCAGGTCGCCGTGAGCCTTCTCCTTGCATCGGTCTACTTGCACGCGGGCTTCCAGGTCCGCCGGCAGGACGCCCGCAGACTTCAGATTGGCTACCGTTTGTTCAAGTAGATGATGAATATGCTCTTTCATAACTGACCACCAAGGTTGCGCGTCGAAAAATGACTGATATATAAGGGCGTGAATTTTACCCGCATCGGCCCGAGAAAACTATAGGGACGGCCCGCCGGAGTTGGATGGGCGGATATTTCACTGCATTTGGCACCGTAATCCAGAATATTGGACGGAAATTGTGGTGCTTATCCATTTCTACTGCATATCGAAGCGGCTTGTCCAGGCTATTTTCCCCTGATTGTTAAGGGGTTTTTTATTCCAACTCGTTCTGAATGATCTGCCCCGTCGGTACGGTCGTATCAACAGGTACCTTTTACCGAGGAATCTGTCGATGAAACTGGCGCTGTTTCCCCTCTCGGCCCATCTGCTGCCCGGTGGCATCATGCCGCTGCGCATCTTCGAGCCCAGATACCAGCGCATGATCGCCCAGGCGGGAGATCAGGGCTTTGCCCTCTGCATGCTGGATCCCCGCCAGCCCGATGCGCTGCGCAACATGTATCCCATCGCCACCCGGGTGCGGATCGTCGACTTCGATCAACTGCCGGATGGCCTGCTCGGCATCACGGTGCTCGGCATGGAGCGGGTCAGGATCACCGATCTGTGGCAGGAGGCAGACGGCTTGCGGATCGGGGAGGTGGAGCAATTGCCCCCCTGGTGCACCGGCCGGCTCAATGCCGACCAGCACTCGCTGGCCAGGGCGCTGCAGGAGGTGTTCGAAGACTACCCGGAATACGCGGCCCTCTATCGCAACCCCGACTGGGGCGATGCCAGCTGGGTGGCCCAGCGCTGGCTGGAGGTGCTGCCGATCCCGGTGGAGCAGAAGCAGTGGCTGGTGGCGGCGGAAGACAACCAGCCGGCGCTCTCCCTGCTGAGCGGGTTACTGGTCGCCAGCCACTGAGCCCTCTTTGATACGGCACCGGTGATCCTTTTGCCGCGGCGCACGTATTGGTACTCATCACCCTCTTCAAGGTACGGCGCCATGGCATATACTGGCCAATCACAACCGACTCCGCACAGGATATCGCCCCCTATGGATGACCCCGCCGGCGATCTGAAATCCCTGCTGGTGCGGGTGGCCGAGCATGGCGACAAGGCCGCCTTCGCCACCCTGTTCCAGCACTTTGCCCCGCGCATCCGTAGCTACGGGCTGCGCCACCTCGGCAGCGAGGCCAACGCCATGGAACTGGTGCAGGAGACCATGCTGCTGGTGTGGCAGAAGGCCCGGCTCTATCACCCCGACAAGGGGGCTGCCACCACCTGGATCTACACCGTGATGCGCAATCAGGGCTTCGACATGCTGCGCCGACGCCGCGCCAGCAAAGAAGAACTCTGTGCCGAAGAGCTGTGGCCCATGCTGGAGTTCAGGGCGGAAGAGGAGCACCTGAGCGGCGGCGAAGACGCCGTGCTGACCCGCCAGATGGCCCATTACGTGGGCACCCTGCCGGAACCGCAGCAGCAGGTGGTGCGCGGCATCTACCTGCAGGAGCTCTCCCAACAGGAGCTGGCAGACCGGCTCGGTGTGCCGCTCGGCACCATCAAATCCCGCCTCAGACTGGCATTACAAAAATTGAAGGAACAAGTGGAGCAAGGCCATGATTAAAGCCCATCCCGTTCAGGCCATGTTGCGCGCCTTTGCCGCCGACGAACTGCCCCTGCCGCTGGCCGTCGGCGTTTCCGCTCACTGCGAGCTCTGCCCCGATTGCGCTGCCCGGCTGCGGGCCTGCGAAGAGGAGCTGGCCCGGCAATACCTGGCGCCCACCGAAGAGTGCGAGCCCTTGCCGGCGGCGTTCGATGCCATGCTGGCCGGCATCCTGCAGCAGCCGGTGGCCAGTGCGGCCGCATTGAGTCAGTCGGCGGCGGCACAGCCCGAGCTGCAGGTGGCGGGCCAGTCGTACCGGTTGCCGCGGGTGCTGGCTCGTCACCACGCCCCCAGCTGGCGTCACATCGGCGCCATCCGGCAGGTGAGCCTGCCGCTCGACGAGCAGGGGGCCCGCGCCAGCCTGCTGCACATCGAGGCGGGCGGCCGCATCCCGGAGCACACCCACAAGGGTTATGAGCTGACTCTGCTGCTGGCAGGCACCATCGAAGATGGCGACACCCGCTATCAGGCCGGGGACTTCATCTGGCGCGATGCCAGCCACGCCCACAGTCCGCACACCCCGGATGGCTGCCTCTGCTACACGGTGCAGGATGCGCCGGTACAGTTCACCAAGGGGTTGTCGCGACTACTCAACGGCATCAGCCATCGCCTCTACTGAGCCATGGCGGCAATAAAAAAGGGACCTTTGAGGTCCCTTTTTGCATGGTGTCGCGGCCGGATCAGGCGACGAACACCAGATAGACGGCGAAGGCTACCACGAAGCGGTAGATGGCGAACGGAATGAAGTCGAGGCGACGGATCAGCGCCAGGAAGGTCTTGATGGCGATCATGGCCACCACGAAGGCGGTGATGAAGCCCACCGCGAACATGGGGAAGTCGGCCATGGAGAGCAGATCCCGGCTCTTGTAGAGATCCAGTCCGCTGGCCGCCACCATCATGGGCACCGCCAGGATGAAGGAGAACTCGGCCGCCGCCTGGCGGCTGATCCCCATCAGCATGCCGCCGCTGATGGTGGCACCGGAGCGGGAGAAACCGGGCCAGAGCGCCAGACACTGGAACAGACCGATACCGAGCGCCTGCTTGTAGCTGATGTCGTCCAGGGTTTCGGAGCGCACCGCCGGGCGGAACTTCTCGGCGATGATCAGCAGGATGCCGCCGGCCACCAGGGCGTACATCACGGTTTGCGGGCCGAACAGATTAGCCTTGATCCAGCTGTGGATGGCGAGGCCGATGATCACGGCGGGCAGCATGCCGAGGATGATGTGCACCAGCGAGAGGGTGGCGTGTCCCTGCGCCGGTTTCTGGCCGAAGTGGATGCCGATCAGGCCAAACAGGCGGCGCCAGAACACGGCGACCACCGCCAGGATGGAGCCCATCTGGATCACCACTTCGAAGGTGGCAGCCTTGGGGCCGTCGAAGCCAAGCAGGTGGCCGACGATGATCATGTGGCCGGTGGAGGAGACGGGGAGGAACTCGGTCAGGCCCTCCACAATGCCCAGCACGAAGGCGACAAACAGGGCGTAAGACTCTGTCATGTTTCAGATCTCTTGATTATTGGTCCGGATGAAGTCGGCCCCGAGCCGAGCCAGGGGCGACCAATGATGGAGGAAAATCGGGCGGGCAACCAGTGAATATTGTGTTGGTGGCAGGCCCCGCCGGCGGGATCGACGGCGGGGCCATGGGTTTTCGTTCGGGTCAGATTTGTTCGCCGTCGGCCTCGGCCCCGATCAGGCGGTGCCCTGGCTGGCCAGGATCCCCTCGATTTGCTGCAGCAGCGCCGCATCCAGCGGGGGCTGGGCCTGGGCTTCCACCGCGCTGACAATCTGCTGCGGGCTGCTGGCCCCAATCAGGGCACAGCTCACCACAGAGTCGCGCAGGACCCACTGCAGCGCCAGCTGCGACAGCGGTTGGCTCCGCTGCTGCGCCAGCGCATGCAGGGCGCGGATGGTGGCCAGCTTTCCGGCGGTGATCTGCTCAGGCTTGAGGAAGGGGCTGGCACTGGCGGCGCGCGAATCCGCTGGAATGCCCGCCAGGTAACGATCGCTCAGCAGCCCGCCGGCCAGCGGGGAGAAGGCGACCACCCCCATGCCGTGCTCGCGGCAGACCGGCAGGGTTTCGGCTTCAATATCGCGCTGGAACAGGGAATATTTGAGCTGATTGACCAGACAGGGGGTGCCCAGCTCCGCCAGCCGGGCGGCGGCCTGCGCGGCGAGCGGGGCCGGGTAGTTGGAGAGGCCGACGTAGAGCGCCTTGCCCTGACGTACCATCAGGGCCAGCGCCTGACAGGTCTCCTCCAGCGGGGTGCGCGGATCTGGCCTGTGGTGATAGAAGATGTCCACGTAGTCGAGACCGAGCCGGCGCAGGCTCTGGTGTAGGCTGGCAAACAGGTATTTGGCGCTGCCGCCATCGCCGTAGGGACCATCCCACATGATGTACCCCGCCTTGCTGGCGATGATGAGCTCGTCTCGATAGGGAGCCAGGCTCCCCTTGAGCAGCTTGCCGAAGGTGAGCTCGGCCGACCCCGGCGGCGGCCCGTAGTTGTTGGCCAGATCGAAGTGGGTGATGCCCAGATCGAACGCCTGGTGCACCATGGCTTTTGCGGTGGCGGGATCGCACTCGGCACCGAAGTTGTGCCAGAGGCCGAGACCGATGCCGGGCAGGCGCAGGCCGTGGCGACCGGCGGGTCGATAGGGCTGGCGCTGATAGCGGTCGGGGGCGGCGAGGTAGTGATCATCCATAACGACTCCTTGCGTGGACTTGTATGCGAGCGGATGTGACGGGTGACCCCGCGCCCTCTTCATCCGCCATGTCGGCGTGGAGAAGATCGCGCGGGGCCAGAGTAGGGCCAGAGTGCCGCGAAACGGTGACGCCGCCTCGGCCTCGCCTGGGGTAGTCAGCACAGGCTTGGCGGAGGGCGCCGGGTCAGCCGGCGGCGATAA
Organism: Aeromonas oralensis; assembly: GCF_049665575.1. Lineage (NCBI taxonomy): Bacteria > Pseudomonadati > Pseudomonadota > Gammaproteobacteria > Aeromonadales > Aeromonadaceae > Aeromonas > Aeromonas oralensis. The sequence goes on along the minus strand of NZ_CP187186.1, from coordinate 4,413,882 downwards.
AGCGATAACGGGTCTGGTGACGATAGGTCTGCCCCGGCAACAGCCAGGGATCCCCCAGCTCGGGCCGGTTGGGGCTGTCCGGCAACTGCTGGGCCTCCAGACAGAAGCCGGCGTGATCCTGATGGAGTTGGCCATCGCGTGCTGGCGTATTGGCCAGCCAGTTGCCGGTGTAGAACTGCAGCGAGGGCTGGTTGGTGTAGACCTCCATGGCCAGCTGACGATCCCCCGAGACCACCCGCGCCGCCCACTCGGCGCTCGGCCCGTTGAGCACGAAGGCGTGGTCATACCCCTTGGCCTGTTGCTGCTGAGGGTGGCTCAGCCAATCTTGTCCGATAAGGCGTTCGTGGCGCAGATCGAACGGCCCCTCCACCGGTGCGAGCGCGAGCGGCAGCCCGCTTTGGTCGGTCGGCAGAAAACGGTCGGCATTGAGGCGGATGAGGTGGTCGCGCACATCGCCGCCGGCGGCTTGTCCATCGAGATTGAAGTAGGTGTGGCTGGTGAGGCTGACCGGGGTCGCGGCATCCGTGCTGGCGACGAAATCCACCACCAGATCGCACTGTTCCAGCCGGTACTCCAGCGTGACCCGCAGGTTGCCGGGAAAGCCCTGCTCCCCCGCTCGGGAGAGCAGGGTCAGTCTGACCTGGTCCGCCTCCCGCTCCTTGATCTGCCAGTGCTGGCGATGAAACCCCGCCCGCCCGCCGTGCAGGCAGTGGGGCGGCTGGTTGGCATCCAGCGGCCAGCGCTGGCCGTCGCGCAGCAGCTCGGCGTTGCCGATGCGGTTGGCAAAGCGCCCCGCCACCGCCCCCAGCCACACCTGCTGGGCGGGGTATGCCTCATCGGCGCAGCCCAGCAGCACTTCGCGGCGCCCGCCCGCCACCGGCAGGGTGAGGGAGGTGAGGGTGGCGCCGAAATCGAGGCCACGCAGGCGCAGCCCCTCCTCGTTTTCCAGCTCGAACGGGATCATGGCATCGCTCATATTCTGCCTGCACCTGTGTTGCCGATCCGGCAGACGTCGCCGTCGGCCTGCATCATCAATGGGCTCATAGTTTTCCCGCCCCTGCGCTGGCGCGGCAGACGTAGCTGTCGGCCTTGAGGCCGAAGCGGGCCGGGTACTCGGCATCGACCGCGGCGATCACCTCGGCCACCTTGTCGGGGTGCAGCAGGGCGACCACGCAGCCACCGAAGCCGCCGCCGGTCATCCGCACGCCGCCCTCGGTGCCGATCCTGGCCTTGATGATCTCCACCAGACCATCGATGGCAGGCACGGTAATTTCGAAGTCATCGCGCATGGCGGCGTGGGAGTCGGCCATCAGCTCGCCGAGGCGCACCAGATCCCCTTGCGCCAACGCATCGGCGGCGGCCAGGGTGCGGCTGTTGTCGCCCACCACGTGACGGGCACGGCGGTAGCAGACCTCATCCAGCCCGGCCTTGCCCGCTTCCAGCGCCGCCAGATCCAGATCGCGCAGCGCCTTGACCCCGTAGTGACGGGCGGCCGCTTCGCACTGCTGGCGGCGGGTGTTGTATTCGCTGTCCACCAGGCCGCGGCGCACGTTGGAGTTGACGATCAGCACCGCCAGATCGGTGGGCATGGGGATGAGTCGGGTCTCCAGCGAGCGGCAGTCGAGCAGCAGGGCGTGATCCTGTTTGCCGCTGGCGGAGATCATCTGGTCCATGATGCCGCAGTTGCAGCCGACGAACTGGTTCTCCGCCTGCTGGCCGTTGAGGGCAATTTCGGCCTGCGTAATGGCGAGCCCCAGCGCCTCCTTGAAGGCCTGGCCGATGGCCACCTCCAGCGAGGCGGAAGAGGAGAGGCCGGCCCCCTGCGGCACGTTGCCGGAGACCACCAGATTGAGGCCGCGCAGCGGATAGCCCCGCTCCTGCAGGTACTTCACCACCCCGCGGATGTAGTCGCTCCAGCGCTGGTCTGCATGGTGGCCGATGGGCTGGTCGAGATCGAACAGGTCGCGCTGGTTGCCGTAGTCGGCGGCGATCACGTGCACCAGGCTGTCATCGCGCAGGCCGATGGCGACGCAGGTCTCGTAGTCGATGGCGCAGGGCAGCACGAAGCCGTCGTTGTAGTCGGTGTGCTCGCCGATGAGGTTGACGCGGCCGGGGGCCCGTACCAGCAGGTCGGGTTGCTGCTCAAACTGCTCGGCAAACACGGCGCTGACGCGCTGGCTCGGGGTCATAGGGCCTCCTCGTTGGCCTGATTGGTCTGGTTGTAATGAATGGGGGAAAGCGCGCGCAGCCGTTCCGCGGCTTGTTCCGGGGTAAGGTCACGCTGGGTCTCGGCCAGCATCTCGAAGCCCACCATGAATTTGCGCACCGTGGCGGAGCGCAGCAGCGGCGGATAGAAGTGGGCGTGCAGTTGCCACACCTCTGGGCAGTCGGAGCGGGGCGGGGCAAAGTGCCAGCCCATGGAGTAGGGGAAGCTGCACTCGAACAGGTTGTCGTAGCGGCTGGTGAGCTCCTTGAGCGCGATGGCCAGATCCTGTTGCAGCTCGGGAGTGAGGTCGAGCAGAGAGGGAACGTGGCGCTTGGGCAGCAGCAGGGTCTCGAACGGCCAGGCCGCCCAGAAGGGAACTACCGCCAGCCAGTGGGCGGTCTCCACCACGATGCGGGAGCGATCTTGCAGCTCCCGCTCCACGTAGTCGACCAGCAGCGGGCGGCCGTGCTCCGCCAGCCAGTCGCGCTGGTGCTGCTCTTCGCGGGCTATTTCATTGGGCAGGAAGTCGCTGCCCCACAGCTGACCGTGGGGATGAGGGTTGGAGCAGCCCATGACGGCGCCCTTGTTTTCAAACACCTGCACCCACTCCCACTGGGCTGACAGCTCGGCTACCTGCTCCATCCAGGTGGTGATCACCTGCTCGATGGCAGGCAGGGGCAGTTCGGGCAGGGTCTTGCCGTGATCCGGCGAGAAGCAGATGACCCGGCTGGTGCCACGGGCGGCTTCCAGCTTGAGCAGGGGATCCTGCTGGCCGCTGGCGGCCGGGGTGTCCTGCATCAGGGCGGCGAAGTCGTTGGTAAAGACGAAGGTATCCCGATAGTCGGGATTCTGGTCGCCGGTGACGCGCTTGTTGCCGGCACAGAGGAAGCAGTCGGGGTCATGGGCCTGGCTCGGCGCCTGGCTCACCTTCTCGACCTGGCCCTGCCAGGGGCGCTTGGCCCTGTGGGGGGAGACCAGCACGTATTGGCCGGTCAGCGGGTTGAAACGACGGTGGGGGTGATCAACCGGGTTGAACATCATCACTCCTCAAGCTCAATAAAAGGAATTGCGGGCAGTGATGAGGGCGGGCGCGCCTCTCATCTGTGGCCCCTCTCCCGCGACGGGAGAAGGGAGCAAAACGGACATCATGCCTCGTACCCCTGGGGGTTGGCGGATTGCCAGCGCCAGCTGTCGGCACACATGGCGGCCAGATCCCGCCGGGCTCGCCAGCCCAGCTCGCGCTCGGCCTTGGCGGGATCGGCCCAGCATTCGGCGATGTCGCCGGGACGTCTTGGTTCGATGCGATAGGGCAAGGGGCGGCCGCTGGCCGCCTCGAACGCCGCGACCATCTGCAGCACGCTCTGGCCCTGGCCCGTGCCCAGGTTGTAGACGTGTACACCACCCTTGCTGGCGCAGTGCTGCAACGCCTTGACGTGCCCCTCGGCGAGATCCATCACGTGGATGTAGTCGCGCACACCGGTGCCGTCGACGGTGGGGTAATCGTTACCAAAGATGGAAAGGCAGTCGCGCCGGCCGATGGCGACCTGGGTCAAAAACGGCATGAGGTTGTTGGGGATCCCCTGGGGATCTTCCCCCATGGTGCCCGACTCGTGGGCGCCGACCGGGTTGAAGTAGCGCAGCAGGGTCATGCTCCAGTGCGGCTCGGCCCGTTGCAGATCCTCGAGGATCTCTTCGATGATCAGCTTGGAGCGGCCGTAGGGGTTGGTGGCGCTGCGCGGGAAATCCTCCCGGATGGGGGTGCTGGCCGGGTCGCCGTAGACGGTGGCCGACGAGCTGAACACCAGGTTATGGGCGCCAGCCCGCTGCATCGCCTGCAGCAATACCAGGGTGCCGCTCAGGTTGTTCTCGTAGTATGCGAGGGGGAGGCGGGTGGACTCGCCGACCGCCTTGAGGGCGGCGAAGTGGATCACTGCGTCGATCCGTTGCTCGCTGAAGATACGATCCAGCAGGGCCGGGTCACGGATGTCCCCCTGATAGAAGCGGGGCTCGCGCCCGCTGATGGCGGCGATGCGAGCCAGTACGCCCGCCTTGCTGTTGCAGAGGTTGTCCACCACCACGGGCTCCATGCCAGCCGCTTGCAGTGCCAGGCAGGTGTGGCTGCCGATGTAGCCGCAGCCGCCGGTGACCAGTACTTTCATCCTCATCTCCACGCTGAAAAAAGCCTGTGAAGGAGTCTAGCCGAGGGGCCGGCGGGCAAACTGTGAACTGGCTAACAAATATGTGTAAACGATTACACTTGTTTTGATGGTCATCATTTCAGCAATATGGTTTTCCCCCCTGTTATCAGTGACATTGCTCGGTATAATGGCGCCATCCCGAGCCGTGAAATAAGTGAAAACAGCATGAGTACCATCAAGGATGTCGCCCGTTTGGCCAACGTATCGGTGGCAACGGTTTCACGGGTGATGAACAACTCACCCAAGGCCAGCGCCGCCTCCCGCGAGGTGGTACAGAAGGCCATGGCCGAACTGGGCTATACCCCCAATGCCAACGCGCGGGCACTGGTCAGCCAGACCTGTGACACCATGGGGGTGCTGGTGGGCGACGTGGCGGATCCCTTCTTCGGCGCCCTGGTCAAGGGGGTGGCCGCGGTGGCAGTGGAACAGGGCCTGCACCTGTTGATGGGTAATGGTTTTCACAAGGCACGGCAGGAGCGTGAATCCATCGAACTGCTGATCGGCAAGCGCTGCGAGGCGCTGGTGGTGCACAGCAAGGCGCTGAGCGACGAGGAGCTGATCGACTACGCGCTGCGGGTGCCCGGCATGGTGCTGATCAACCGCGACATCCCGGCGCTCAAGGGGCGCTGCATTGCCCTCAACAACCGCCAGGGGGCCGCCACGGCGACCCGCCATCTGCTGGAGCTGGGCCACCGCCACATCGCCTTCCTCAGTTCGGATCACGCCATCGAAGATGCCATCCTGCGGCTACAGGGCTATCAGGATGCGCTGGCCGAAGCGGGGTTGCGCGCCGATCCTGAGCTGGTGGAGAGCGGCATGCCCAACGAGGAGGGCGGCGAGCGCGCCATGCTCAACCTGCTGGCCAAGGGGCTGCCCATCACGGCCGTGGTGGCCTACAACGATGCCATGGCGGCGGGGGCCATCTCGGTGCTGGCGGACAACGGCCTCAAGGTGCCGGAGGAGGTCTCGGTGGTGGGTTTCGATGACATCATCTATGCCAGATACCTGCGCCCCAAGCTCTCCACCATGCGCTACCCGGTTGAACTGATGGCTGCCCAGGCGGCCAAGCTGGCACTGCAGCTGGCGGCGGGCGAAAGCGAGGCGGTGCAGAGCCGCATTTACACCCCGACCCTGATCAACCGCCACTCGGTGGCGCCCGTTCGAAGCTGATCCCTTTCATTTACCTCTGTTTGTCGCTCCGGATCGCCGTTTTTGCGGCGCGTGATCCGGAGCCTTGGTCTTTTACCTGTATTTAGCGCATTTTTACCCTGTTTTACTTAACAAATTCAGTGTAATCGTTTACATCTGTGTGAGCGAGATCGCCGATCACCGGGCAAAACTCCCCTACACTGCATACGTTTTCGGCGTTCATGCAGGGAGAGAGAAGAATGCTCAGGGAGATAGTGGCCCGTCAGGACTGGCAGACCCAGGCGATTACCGCAGTGAATCGGTTGCCTGCCCATACCCCCTTGTTCAGCTGGCGCAGCGAAGCCGCAGCGCGAGATGATCTCGCCTCACCATCGCGCACCCTGCTGGATGGGGAGTGGCGTTTCTCCTTCTTCGCGGCGCCCGAGCTGGTGCCGGAGCACTGGCTGGTTGAGGATTTGCCGGATGCCTGTCCCATCAAGGTGCCGGGCAACTGGCAGCTGGATGCGGCCTACCCAGGGTTGCGGCCTGCGACGGATGTGCCCATCTACACCAACATCAAATATCCCTTCCCGTGCGATCCACCGCGGGTGCCGGCCGAGAATCCCACCGGCTGCTACTCCCGTGAGTTCAGCGTGCCGGCCGACTGGCTCGCCAGCGGCCAGACCCGGATCATCTTCGACGGGGTGGACAGCGCTTTTCACCTCTTCTGCAACGGTCGCTGGGTCGGTTACTCCCAGGACAGCCGGCTGCCTGCCGAATTTGACCTGACCTCTTTCCTCTGCTGCGGTGACAACCGGCTGGCAGTGCTGGTGCTGCGCTGGTCCGACGGCTCCTATCTGGAAGATCAGGACATGTGGCGCATGAGCGGCATCTTCCGCTCCGTCAGCCTGCTGCACAAACCGGCTCGTCATCTGATGGACATTCGGGTCACCCCAGAGCTGGACGCCTGCTATCGCGATGGTCGACTCAAGATCGCGTTGCAGGCAGTCAATGGGGCCGGTCTGTCGGTGGTGGCCAATCTCTATGACGGCGGTGAGCGGGTGGCGACCCTGCGCCAACCGATCGGCACGCAAGCTATTGACGAGAAAGGGGCGTATGACGATCGTGCCGAGTGTCTGCTCGAGGTGGCGGCTCCGCGCAAGTGGAGCGCCGAGACCCCCCACCTCTATCGTCTCACCCTGACCCTGCTGGACGAGCAGGGGGAGCCCATCGAGAGCGAAGCCTATGACGTGGGCTTTCGGTCGGTGGAGATCCGTGGCGGCCTGCTGCGGGTCAACGGCCAGCCGCTGCTCATTCGCGGTGCCAACCGTCACGAACACGATGCGGCCAGCGGCCATGTGGTGACCCCCGCCGCCATCGAGCAGGATCTGCTGTTGATGAAGCGGCACAACTTCAACGCGGTGCGCTGCTCTCACTACCCCAATCACCCCGAGCTTTATCGGCTGTGCGACCGGCTCGGTCTCTACGTGGTGGACGAGGCGAACCTGGAGACCCACGGCATGACCCCCATGGGGCGGCTGGCGCGGGATCCCGCCTGGAGCAACGCCTTCCTGGAGCGGGTGACCCGCATGGTGGCTCGCGACTTCAACCACCCCAGCGTCATCATCTGGTCACTTGGCAACGAGTCGGGTTACGGCCCGGCCCACGATGCCATGTATGGCTGGGTCAAGCGGGCGGATCCGAGCCGTCCGGTGCAATACGAAGGGGGTGGGGCCGATACGCCGGCCACCGACATCATCTGCCCCATGTATGCCCGTACCCATCAGGATCAGCCCTTCCCGGCGGTGCCCAAGTGGGCGCTGGCCAAGTGGATCGGCCTGCCGGGAGAGACTCGCCCGCTGATCCTGTGTGAATACGCCCACGCCATGGGCAACAGCTTGGGGGGCTATGCCCACTACTGGCAGGCATTTCGCGATCATCCACGGTTGCAGGGTGGTTTCGTCTGGGATTGGGTCGATCAGGGACTGGACAAGCTGACCGATGATGGTCGTCATTTCTGGGCCTATGGCGGTGATTTCGGCGATACCCCGAATGATCGCCAGTTCTGCTGCAACGGTTTGGTGTTCCCCGACCGCACCCCCCATCCCGCCCTGTTTGAGGCAAAACGTGCCCAGCAGCCGTTCGGGTTGACGTTGCTCGAGCGGCAGCCGCTGACGGTCGAGATCCGCAGCGAGTACCTGTTTCGCGAGACGGACAACGAGCGGTTGCACTGGCGGCTGTGCGAAGACGGCGTAGTGGTGAGCCAGGGTGAATGCCCACTCACCCTGGCACCGCAGGGAAGCGTGACGCTGACTCTGCTGGAGCGGCTGCCGGCCTTTGCGCCGGGGGCGCTCGCCTGGCTGGATCTCGCCATCGTGCAGCCCGCCGCCACGCTCTGGTCAGCGGCTGGTCACGAGGTAGCGCGCCAGCAATGCATGCTGCCTGCGCCGCTGGCACTGCCCGCCACCCGCACGCCGGCCACCTTTATCGAGCTGGCGGATGGCTGGCAGATCCGGGCGGCCGCCAGCGAGTGGCGGCTGGACAAGGCCAGTGGCCGCGTCCAAAGCTGGTGCAAGCTGGGCCGCGAGCAGCTGAAAGAGGCCATTGCCGATCACTTCTATCGGGCGCCGCTCGACAACGACATCGGCACCAGCGAGGCAGACCACGCCGATCCCAACGCCTGGATCGCTCGCTGGCAGGAGGCCGGGCTCAATGAGCTGCAGCACCGCTGCCTCGACTTGGTAGTGAGCCCTGACCAAGGGGTTGTGACGGCACGCCACGGCTACTTCGTCGGCGAGGCGCTCAAGCTGCTGACCCGCTGGCGCCACGAATTCGATCAGGATGGGGCCATGCACCTCGCCATCGAGGTGGAGGTGGCGGCCGAGATGCCCTCTCTGCCACGCATCGGCGCCCGGCTCTGGCTGACCGACGAGGTGATGGATACGGGGGAGGAGGTGAGCTGGCTGGGGCGCGGTCCGCACGAGAACTATCCGGATCGCCTGCTGGCTGCCGACCTCGGTCGCTGGCAGTCGTCGCCCGATGCGCTGCACACCGCGTATGTGTTCCCGACCGACAACGGGCTGCGCTGTGACACCCGCCAACTGCAACTGGGTACTGTCGAGGTCGAAGGGCTGTTCCATTTCAGTTTGAGCCGCTTCAGTCAGCAGCAGCTGGCACAGGCCCGCCACCAGACCGATCTGGTGGCCGAGGGAGGGCTGCACCTCTGTCTCGATGGCTTTCATATGGGGATTGGGGGGGATGACTCCTGGAGCCAGGGCGTGCGGCCGGAATATTGGTTGCAGCCGGGCGGCTACTATTGGAACTGTGTTCTACGCTGAATCTGAGCGATTGCTTAACAAGAAAGAGCCTCGTTCAGGGCTTCATCTTCAGCGATCAAATCTAACCTAATGATTTTTAATTGATTTGTTGCTATGTAACAGAGTGTAAACGTTTTCATTTTGTTGTCATGATCACAGATTGTCATACAACAAACTGATTACATTAGGCTGGCGCCAGTTCACTTGGTGTACAGCATTCCCTACAAAAACAGATAGAGAGATCGGAGCATAACAATGAAAAAGATCACGACCATTGCCGCCGTACTGATGAGCCTGATGGCTGGAGCCACCGTTCATGCCGAAACCCGCATCGGGGTGACCGTCTACAAATACGACGACAACTTCATGGCGGTAGTGCGCAAGGCAATCGAGAAGGAAGCGGCGGCCAACCCGGGGGTGGAGCTGCTGATGAATGACTCCCAGAATGACCAGTCCAAGCAGAACGATCAGGTCGACGTACTGCTGGCCAAAGGGTGAAGGCGCTGGCTATCAACCTGGTGGACCCGGCGGCGGCCCCGGTCGTGATCGAGAAGGCCCGTGGCGAGGATGTGCCCGTGGTGTTCTACAACAAGGAACCGAGTGCTGCCGATCTGGCCAGCTATGACAAGGCTTACTACGTGGGTACCGACTCCAAGGAGTCAGGCATCATCCAGGGGCAGCTGATCGCCAAGCACTGGAAAGCCAACCCGGCCTGGGATCTGAACAAGGATGGCGTCATCCAGTTCGTGCTGCTGAAAGGGGAGCCGGGTCACCCCGATGCGGAAGCCCGTACCACCTACGTCATCAAGACACTGAACGACGGCGGCATCAAGACCGAGCAGCTGCACATGGATACCGGTATGTGGGATACCGCCATGGCCAAGGACAAGATGGACGCCTGGATCTCCGGCCCCAATGCCAACAAGATCGAAGTGGTCATCGCCAACAACGATGGCATGGCGATGGGTGCCGTCGAGTCGCTGAAGGCCCAGGGCAAGACCGCCATCCCGGTATTCGGGGTTGATGCCCTGCCGGAAGCGCTGGCTCTGGTCAAGAGCGGCGCCATGGCCGGTACCGTGCTGAACGATGCCGCCAACCAGGCCAAGGCGACCTACGAGCTGACCAAGAACCTGGCGGAAGGCAAAGCGGCTGGTGAAGGCACCAAGTGGAACATCGTCAACAAGGTTGTGCGCGTTCCCTACGTTGGTGTCGATGCTGACAACCTGTCCAAATTCGAATAATTCCCTCCTCCCGGGCAAGGGGTCTCCCCTTGCCCTCAGTTTCAACCAGATGTGATGGCTGATATGACAACACAGCAACAATCAGAATGGCTGTTGGAGATGATTGACGTCAGTAAAAGCTTTCCCGGCGTCAAGGCACTCGATAATGTCAATTTACGGGTCCGTCCTCATTCTGTGCATGCGTTGATGGGCGAGAACGGGGCAGGAAAATCCACGTTGCTCAAGTGCCTGTTCGGCATCTACGAGAAGGATCAGGGCAAGATCTTCTTCAAGGGGCAGGAGATCAACTTCACCTCCTCCAAAGAGGCGCTGGAGAACGGCGTCTCCATGGTGCATCAGGAGCTCAACCTGGTGCTGCAACGCTCGGTGATGGACAACATGTGGCTCGGCCGCTATCCCACCAAGGGACTGTTCGTCGACCACGGCAAGATGTATCAGGACACCAAGCATATCTTCGACGAGCTGGACATCGACATCGACCCAAGGGTCAAGGTCGGTACCCTCTCCGTTTCCCAGATGCAGATGATCGAGATCGCCAAGGCGTTCTCCTATGACGCCAAGATCGTCATCATGGACGAGCCCACCTCCTCGCTGACCGAGAAAGAGGTGAGCCATCTCTTCAAGATCATCAACAAGCTCAAGGAGAAGGGCTGCGGCATCGTCTACATCTCCCACAAAATGGAAGAGATCTTCCAGCTGTGTGACGAGATCACCATATTGCGGGATGGCCAGTGGGTGGCGACCCAGCCGCTCAAGGGCATGACCATGGATCAGATCATCGGCATGATGGTCGGTCGTGAGTTGACCCAGCGCTTCCCGGAGAAGACCAACCAGCCGAAAGAGGTGATCCTCGAAGTCGAGCACCTGACGGCGAAAAACCAACCCTCGATTCAGGACATCACCTTCAACCTGCACAAGGGGGAGATCCTCGGCATCGCCGGACTGGTGGGGGCCAAGCGCACCGACATCGTCGAGACCCTGTTCGGCATCCGCGATCGCAGTGAAGGGATCATCAAGCTGCACGGTCAGCCGGTGGCGAACCACAATGCTCACGAGGCGATCCGCAACGGTTTTGCACTGGTGACCGAAGAGCGCCGCTCCACCGGCATCTATTCGCGTCTCGACATCGCCTTCAACTCCCTGATCGCCAACATGGACAATTACAAGGGCTCCATGGGACTGCTCAGCGACAACAAGATGAAGAGCGATACCCAGTGGGTCATCGACTCCATGCGGGTCAAGACACCGACCCAGCAGACCCAGATCGGTTCCCTCTCGGGGGGCAACCAGCAGAAGGTGATCATCGGCCGCTGGCTGCTGACCCAGCCGGAGATCCTGATGCTGGATGAACCGACTCGCGGCATCGACGTGGGGGCCAAGTTCGAGATTTATCAGCTCATCCTGGAGCTGGCGAAGAAGGACAAAGGCATCATCATCATCTCGTCGGAAATGCCCGAACTGCTCGGCATCACGGATCGCATCATGGTCATGAGCAATGGCCGGGTCGCCGGGATCGTCAATACCAAAGAAACTGACCAGAGCGAGATACTGCGCCTGGCATCTCTGTACCTCTAGAGACAGGAAGACATTTATGGAGTCGGCTAAAAATTTCAATCTGATGCGGGCGCTCAAGGAGAACGGCATCTACGTGGTGCTGCTGGTGCTGCTCATGATCATCGTGATCAAGGAACCCTCCTTCCTGAGTCTCACCAACTTCAGCAACATCCTGACCCAGTCTTCGGTACGGGTCATCATAGCGCTCGGGGTGGCAGGCATCATCATCACTCAGGGGACGGATCTGTCGGCCGGTCGTCAGGTCGGCCTGGCGGCGCTCATCGCGGCGACCATGCTGCAGGCGCTGACCAACGTCAACAAGGTGTTTCCCAGCCTGGGGGAGGTGCCCATTCCGGCGGTGATCCTGCTGGTGTGCGTGGTGGGGGCCCTGATTGGTCTGGTCAACGGCCTTATCGTGGCTTATCTGAACGTCACTCCGTTCATTACCACCCTGGGGACCATGATCATCGTCTACGGCATCAACTCCCTCTACTTTGACTCGGTGGGTGCCTCGCCGGTAGCCGGTTTCGATCCCCGTTTCTCGAGCTTCGCACAGGGGTTCATCAAGCTGGGCGGCTTCAAGCTATCCTATCTGACCTTCTATGCCGCCATCGCCAGCGTGTTCGTCTGGGTGCTGTGGAACAAGACCCGCTTTGGCAAGAACATCTTCGCCATCGGCGGCAACCCGGAAGCCGCCAAGGTCTCCGGCGTCAACGTGGCGGTCAATCTGGTGATGATCTATGCGCTGGCAGGGGTGTTCTACGCCTTCGGCGGTATGCTGGAAGCGGGCCGGATCGGCAGTGCCACCAACAACCTCGGCTTCATGTATGAACTAGATGCCATCGCCGCCTGCGTGGTGGGTGGGGTGTCGTTTGCCGGCGGGGTGGGTACGGTAGCCGGGGTGATCACCGGGGTACTCATCTTTACATTGATCAACTATGGTTTGACCTATATCGGGGTCAGCCCTTACTGGCAGTTCATCATCAAGGGCGGCATCATCATTCTGGCGGTGGCGCTGGACTCCATGAAGTACGCCAAGAAGAAATAACGATTGGCAGAGAGGGTTGGCAGTGTCAGCCCTCTCTTCTGGAGGGATCCCATGCCATTCAAGGTCAAGATTTACGTCCTGTTGCTGCTGGCCATTCTGGTCACCATCGGCACTGCCTGGTTCAGCGTCAATCACTTCATCAGCGCCTACATCCGCACCCAGGCAACCCAGAACATCAACGAGCAGATCACCCTGGTCAAAGAGAAGCTGGCCGGCGACATCAATCAAAAAATCCTGCTGGCGGCCAACCTCAACTTCGGGGTGACCAACGTCAAGAAGACGCTGGAAGAGACCGGCTTTCACAATATCGTCAAGGTGATCGGCGACATGGCGTTCGACGTGAGTGGGGTCATCAACGACACGGCCAAGGTCGATGCGCTGCGCAAGCTGATCCCTGCCGCCAACAACCAGATCACCGTCAGCCCGCTGCAGCAGGTGGATGGCAAGCCTGTCATTTCCATTCTGGTGCCGCGAGGGGCCGACTCTGCCTACCTTTATTACCTCGACATGAGCGAGTTCAAGAACCTGCTGGAGAAGGTGAGCGGCGAGGGGCGTTACTTCTCGCTGGCCGATGGCCAGGGCAATGTGCTCTACAGCAGCAAGCCGCAGGGAGAGAACGAAGCTCGTCCCAATCCGCTGGATATCCGTGGGAGCAGCTGGACGCTGACCGGCTACATCGATCTCGACTACATCCGCACCATGACCCAGGCGCTCAACGGCCAGATCATCATGGCGTTGCTCGGGGTGGCGGTGGTGGTGATGGTGCTCGCCGTACTGGCGCTCAATCTGGCCTACCGCCCCATCCTTTCGCTGCGGGATCTGGTGCTGGAGCTCTCCCGTGGCAGCGGCGATCTGACTCGCCGGCTGGCGGTAACCAGTACCGATGATCTGGGACAGATTTCGGCCGGCATCAACCGCTTTATCGAGCGGCTGCAGGAGATGATGAACGAGGTACGGCAGGCCAGCGGCCAGCTCAACAGCGGTATCGAGGGGCTGGCCAGCCAGACCGGTGCCGCCCAGTCCCTGCTGGCTGACCATGTGCGGGAGACCGAGCAGGTGGTGACCGCCATCAATGAGATGAGTCGCACCGCGGTCTCCGTTTCTGAAAGTGCGGCCAGCACCGCCCAGCTCACCGGCCAGAGCCAGCAGCTGGCGAGCCAGTCCCGCCAGGTGGTGGATCAGGCCATGACCAGCGTGATGGCTCTGGTGGACGAAGTGGAAGCCACTGCCCGCTCCATCGAAGCCATGCAGCAGGATGTGCAGCAGATTGGCTCCGTGCTGGGGGTGATTGGCAGTATTGCCGAACAAACCAACCTGCTGGCCCTCAACGCCGCTATCGAGGCGGCCCGGGCTGGCGAGCAGGGGCGCGGCTTTGCGGTGGTGGCGGACGAGGTGCGTTCCCTCGCAGCTCGCACCCAGCAGAGCACGGCGGAGATCCAGACCATGCTGGCCAGCCTGCAGCGGGGTACCCAGACGGTGGTGGATGCCATGAGCAACACCAAGCAGAGTTGCCAGGGGGCCGCCGAGAACACCACCCGGGTCAATGAATCGCTGGATCTGATGGCTGGAGAGGTGGTGGAGATCAACGATCTTATCAGCCACATCGCCACGGCGGCGGAGCAGCAGAGCGCAGTAGCCGAGGAGATCAATCGCAACATGAGTGCGATTGCCGAGGTGATCCGCCAGCTGACTCACAACGGGGAGGAGACTGTAGCCAGCTCCGCTGCGATGCAGCAGACCTACGACAGGCTGCGGGAGATCGTGGGTCACTTCCGGCTCGAGTAGATGCCGGAGGCTGGCCGCCGAAGAAAAATGGCCAAAAAAGATGGGGGCGACTTGCGTCGCCCCCGATAGTCTTATCGCTCATGTCCTTGAACGAAGTTGCTCCCTGCAATCCCTGACTATACCTCTTCCTTTAGGTTTCCCCTTCCCAATCCTTTGGGGTGTCCTTTAGCCATCATGGCCTGACGAGTCATCCGTTCCCGTCGCACTTTCTCCGTCCTGGGAGGTGTCCTTTACCACATCCTGTGGTGAGTCCATTTGCCCAACCCTGGCAGCCAGTCTTCCTGACCGACTTCATTGCGTCCGTGCAGGAGTAACTATAAGGATTTCACGGGGCGCGACAACGGCAGATTGAAAAACGTTTTTATGTATCTCGTTACGAAGGAAACTTGTTTCGATATATTTCATTTTAAATCAGAGATTTGTTTTGTTTGTGTTCAGGTTTTTTGATCCTATCTTCCGACTATCGCGAGAGCTTTTTAGGCGCTTTGCTCACGAGGTTAATGGCGAATGTCTCACACGCCGTTTAACCGGGGTTCAGAAAGGGATAGGGGGAGCAGAGCGCGAGGAGCTGGTGGCGATAACAAGTGCCACTACTGTCGTGTCAGTTGTGTTCCTGTAGCCGTTCGTAGATGGTTTGGCGCTCTTCCGGGCTCAAGGAGGAGAAGTAATGGGTAAACATACGCAACAACAGGGATTTGTTCATGCCATCCTGCTGGGTCAGGCTGCCAAGCTCATCGATGGCCGTGGTACTCAGGGAAAAGGTCGCTTTTTTGTAGCTGGGTTTCAGGTGTTCACCGTTTTCGATGAAGGCGAGTGCAGTGAGGGCTTCCTCCCGATGCAGATTCAGCTCCAGGCTGACAACTTTGGGTTTGCCCTTGGCGTAGAAGTCAGCATCTTCGATGAACTCGTCAATGGTGAACTTCTTCTGATGATGCAGATTGTGTTTTTTCTTCAGGTCGGCAAGGCCCATCTCACACCCCCAGCTCCAGAAACTCCTTGGCGATGGCCCGGATCTCTTCGGCCGATTTGCCATCCGGTTCTATTTCCATCACCGACAACCCCTTCTCCTCGCTGTCATCGTAGACATTGCGGCCATAGGTAATGGAGTTGAGTACGTCGACACCGAAGGAAGAGCACACCTCCTTGGCCTCCAGGATCCGTTTCACCTGGTTGGGGAGGGCAGGGCACTGGGTCAGCACCACGGCCGCCCGCAGGCTGGGGTTGACCATCTTGCAGGTGGTGATGAGGTCTTCCATGTGCGGCAAGGTCTTGAGGTCGCGGCGTTTGGGACGTAGCGGGATCAGGGCGTGGGTGGCAACTGCCATGGTGGAGCGCAATGCCCGGTTGTCCTGGCCGCCGCAATCGACGATAAGATAGTCATAGCGGTTCTTCAGGCTGAGCAAGTCGTTGCGGATGTTGCCGTAGAGCTGAACACAATTTATCTGGGGCAGGTCCGGATTGTCATTGCGCTCCTGGATCCAGTCCGAGGTGGTGCGCTGTGGATCGCAATCGACCAGCAACACCTCGCCATGAAACTGGGTCCTGAGGTAAACCGCCAGATTCTGGGCCAGGCAACTCTTGCCGCTCCCCCTTTTTCGCCACCGACCAGCAGGATCATGACCGTCTCCTATCCCTATGAAAAACAGCTGCATTGAGTATAGGAGGGGGTCGGGCCATGACAAGCCAAGAGGAGGTGGCCTCCTCTTGGACTCTCACTCTCAGTAGTGCTGGCTGCCGCCATACCACTGACAGACATAGGCCGGTACCAGCATCTGGGGAGCTTTATCGACCTGGCATACCACCAGCGGCATGGCCGGCGCCCCTTCTGCACTGACCAGTGCAGGGGTCATGGGCAGCAGCAGGCTTGCAAACAACAGCAGTGATTTGATCTTCATGGTTAGCTCCTTGGTGATAAAACGGGTGTGATCCTGATCACTTTCTGAGTTAAGCCGAGGTGGTTGGTGACGCAAGGTGCTGAAATAAATTCAACTAATGAAAAAAGTTTGAAAAGAGCCGATGGCAGGCGCCCTGAAAAATGAGTGGCCAAGATGCGGGCTGGGTGCATATCCATATAAATGATGAGCCGGCAGGTACGCTGCAGCGGGCCTGCGCGAGCGGGTTGGACGAGATGCCATGATCTGGAACAACAAACAGATTATTCAGTGAGCAGGCAGGCAATGACTATTTATTTCCCCGTATCACTGCTTTGAAATCTCATAAAATTCAATTTTTTGCATATTAAATTCAATGAATGTTGATTTTGTTTTTATCTTTATGAAATTAAAGGTTTTTTGTTTTTATACATATCCCTTAGTAGATATGGTTAATGAATGAAACAAGAAGAATTATGAAAATTTCACGATGAAAAGTGCGTATTTAAACGAAGGCGATGAATGGGAGATTGTCAGTTCTGTTATCCCTATCAAAGAATAAACCGTGAATTTATTCAGTTATAAGTGAATGTGATCAATGTCTAAGTTTGGTGTGATTTGCAGGTCTAACCTCGGTCTCGAAAGGCAAGGGCAGGATAGAACACAAGCCGATTACCCTACATAAAGAATATCCCGCCTTAGCCACGAGCATGAATAGAAGGAATCTATTCAATCACTCGCAGGGACCACTGCTAGACGGAATATAATCATGAGCAAATTTTATGTAGGTTCTGAAGTTGGCCATTTGCGCCGTGTCATGTTGCACCGCCCCAACCTCAGTCTGAAGCGTCTGACTCCTTCCAACTGCCAGGATCTGCTGTTTGATGACGTCCTGTCGGTTGAACGTGCCGGTCAGGAGCACGACAAATTCGCTCAGGTACTGCGCGATCAGAATGTCGAAGTTTTCCTGTTGACCAATCTGCTGGCCGAAACCCTGGACGTGCCGGAAGCCAAAACCTGGCTGTTGCAACATCAGGTCTCCGACTATCGCCTCGGCACCTCCTTTGCCAACGACGTGCGCTGCTTCCTGGCAGACATGCCGCACCGTGAACTGGCCCGCATTCTCTCCGGCGGCCTGACCTACTCCGAGATGCCCTACAGCGGCGTCAACATGGTCGTCGGCATGCACGCCCCGACCGACTTCATCATCGAGCCGCTGCCCAACCACCTCTTTACCCGTGACACATCCTGCTGGGTCTATGGCGGTGTTTCCATCAACCCGATGGCCAAGGCCGCCCGTCGTCGCGAGACCAACCACGTGAAGGCCATCTACCGCTGGCACCCGCAGTTCGCCGGCCAAGACTTCATCAAATACTTCGGTGATGAAGATCGCGACTACGACAACTCCACCATCGAGGGCGGTGACGTGCTGGTCATCGGCCGCGGCTCCGTGCTCATCGGCATGTCCGAGCGCACCACACCGCAAGGGGTCGAACACCTGGCTCGCGGCCTGTTCAAACACGGCCAGGCCAAACAGGTCATCGCCATGCAACTGCCGAAACACCGCAGCTGCATGCACCTCGATACCGTCATGACCCACATGGACATAGACACCTTCTCCGTTTATCCGGAAGTCATCCGCAAGGATGTGAACTGCTGGAGCCTGACTCCGGGCGGCGCCACCGGCATGAACATCAAGGAAGAGGGTTACTTCGTCACCGCCATTGAGAAGGCGCTGGGTGTCGATCAGCTCAAGCTCATCACCACCGGCGGTGACACCTTCGAGGCTGAGCGCGAGCAGTGGAACGATGCCAACAACGTGCTGACCGTGCGCCCCGGCGTGGTGGTGGGTTACGAGCGCAATACCTACACCAACGAGAAGTACGACAAGGCCGGCATCACAGTGCTGCCCATCCCGGGTGAAGAGCTGGGACGTGGTCGCGGCGGCGCCCGCTGCATGAGCTGCCCGATGGAACGCGACGGCATCTAACAAGACGGCGTGGCGCCGGCAAGAGGCCGGCGCCACAGATACCAAGACTCGAGAGTAACACTCATGAAAAAACCAACTGTCGTCGTCGCCCTGGGTGGCAATGCTCTGCTCCGTCGTGGCGAGCCGCTCGAAGCTGACATCCAGCGCAAGAACATCGCCACTGCGGCCAAGACCATCGCCTTGATCGCTCAGGAGTACAACGTGGTGCTGGTGCATGGCAACGGCCCGCAAGTCGGTCTGCTGGCCCTGCAAAACAGTGCCTACACCAAGGTATCCCCCTATCCGCTGGATGTGCTGGGTGCCGAGTCTCAGGGCATGATCGGCTACATGCTGATCCAGGAGCTGAAGAACCTGATGCCGAGCCGCAACGTCACCGCGCTGCTGACCCAGGTGCAGGTTGATCCCAAGGATCCGGCGTTTGCCAATCCGACCAAATTTATCGGCCCCGTCTACGAAGAGGCTGAAGCCCGCACCCTGGCAGAAGAGAAGCACTGGGTGGTCAAGGCTGACGGCAAGTTCTTCCGTCGTGTGGTGCCGTCCCCGCTGCCCCAGCGCATCGTCGAAGGCGACGCCATCGAAACCCTGATCGCTCAGGGTCACCTCATCATCTGTACCGGTGGTGGTGGCATCCCGGTGACCTGGGATGGCCAGAGCCTGACCGGCATCGAAGCCGTCATCGACAAGGACATGTCTGCCGCCTACCTGGCCAAGCAGATCAAGGCCGACGCCCTGCTGATCCTGACCGATGCCGATGCCGTCTATCTGGACTGGGGCAAACCGACCCAGCGTCCGCTGCGGATCACCAGCCCGGACGAGCTGGCCGGGGTCAAGTTCGATGCCGGCTCCATGGGGCCGAAAGTCGAAGCCTCCTGTGAATTTGTCAAAGCGACCGGCGGCATGGTCGGCATCGGTTCGCTGGAAGATGGCCTGGCCATCCTCAAGGGCGAAGCCGGCACCAATATCGTCGCCACCCGTACCGTGAATGCGTAATTGAAACTCGGCCCTCCGGGGTCTGCACAAATCTGTACTGAAGAATGCGTAGTCAACACTACTGCCTAAATTGGTCTGAACAAATATAGAGAGAACTCATCATGGCTTTTAATCTGCGTAACCGTAACTTCCTGAAACTGCTGGACTTCACCCCGCGCGAAATCCAATACATGATCGATCTGGCCATCGACCTGAAGAAAGCCAAATACGGTGGCTATGAGCGTAAACACCTGACCGGCAAAAACATTGCCCTGATCTTCGAGAAGACCTCCACCCGTACCCGTTGTGCGTTTGAAGTAGCGGCCTTCGACCAGGGTGCGCAAGTCTCCTACCTCGGCCCAAGCGGTTCCCAGATCGGTCACAAGGAGTCCATGAAGGACACCGCCCGGGTACTGGGTCGCATGTATGACGGCATCGAATACCGTGGCTACGGTCAGGAGATCGTGGAAGAGCTGGGTGCCTACGCCGGCGTACCGGTCTGGAACGGCCTGACCAACGAATTCCACCCGACCCAGATCCTGGCCGACTTCATGACCATGCTGGAGCACGGCAAGGGCAAGCGTCTGGATCAAATCAAGTTCGCCTACCTGGGTGATGCCCGCAACAACATGGGCAACTCCCTGATGGTCGGCGCCGCCAAAATGGGCATGGATATCCGTCTGGTCGCTCCGAAAGCCTTCTGGCCGGAAGAGGAGCTGGTTGCCAAGTGCCGCCTGATCGCCGAAGAGACCGGCGCACGCATCACCCTGACCGAAGATGTCAAAGAGGGTGTGCTGGGTACCGACTTCCTCTACACCGACGTCTGGGTTTCCATGGGTGAAGCGAAAGAAGCCTGGGATCAGCGCGTCAAACTGATGACCCCGTATCAGGTCAACATGGATGTCATCAACGCCACCAAGAACCCGGATGTGAAGTTCATGCACTGCCTGCCGGCGTTCCACAACGATGAGACCACCATGGGCAAGGAAGTGGCTGACAAATATGGCATGAAAGGCCTGGAAGTGACCGAGGACGTGTTCGAATCCGAGCACAGCATCGTGTTCGACGAGGCCGAAAACCGGATGCACACCATCAAGGCAGTGATGGTTGCTACGCTGGGCGACTAAGGTCGCAGTAGTGGTGCCGGGGGGTGACCCCCGGCTTTTCGACCATGTGACAGCGGCATAATACCTCTAACCCTACGACCCGCAGCCTGCATGGATACCACACCCACAGAAGGAAGCTGGACCATGACCAAATTCAAGTTCCCGTCAGCCTACACGATACTGTTCGTGCTGATCG
This sequence comes from Aeromonas oralensis, assembly GCF_049665575.1. Classification (NCBI taxonomy): domain Bacteria; kingdom Pseudomonadati; phylum Pseudomonadota; class Gammaproteobacteria; order Aeromonadales; family Aeromonadaceae; genus Aeromonas; species Aeromonas oralensis. The sequence goes on along the minus strand of NZ_CP187186.1, from coordinate 4,393,273 downwards.
CCCTGGTGGCCGCCCTGAGCTGGATAGTGCCGGCCGGCAAATATGAAATGACCATGAACGAAGCCCTCGGCAAGGAAGTGCCGGTGGCTGGTACCTACAAACTGGTGGAGGGCAATCCCCAGGGGATCGTCGACGTGCTGCTGGCACCTATCGACGGTCTTTATAACCATGACACTTATCAGGCAGGCGCCATCGACGTCTCCCTGTTCATCCTGATCATCGGTGGTTTTCTTGGCATTGTGACCAAGACCGGTGCCATCGATGCCGGTATCGAGCGTGTAACCGACCGTCTGCGCGGCCGGGAAGAGTGGATGATCCCGATCCTGATGGCGCTGTTCGCCGCGGGCGGCACCATCTACGGCATGGCCGAAGAGTCGCTGCCGTTCTACACCCTGTTGGTGCCGGTGATGATGGCCGCCCGCTTCGACCCGGTCGTGGCTGCTGCAACCGTGTTGCTGGGCGCCGGTATCGGTACTTTGGGCTCCACCATCAACCCGTTTGCGACCGTTATCGCTGCCAACGCGGCCGGTATCTCCTTCACCGACGGTATCTGGCTGCGCGTCGCCATGCTGGTGGCTGGCTGGTTGATCTGCGTTGCCTACGTCATGCGTTACGCCAAGATGGTACGCAACGACCCGAGCAAATCCCTGGTGGCTGACAAGTGGGACGAAAACCGTGCCCATTTCCTTGGCAACAAGAGCGACCAGATGCTGGAGTTCACCCTGACCCGTAAAATCGTGCTGGGTATCTTCGTCGCCGCCTTCGCCGTGATGATCTACGGGGTGGCCGTGCTGGGCTGGTGGATGGCGCAGATCTCCGGCGTGTTCCTGGCTGCCGCCATCATCGTCGGTGTTATCTCCCGCATGAGCGAAGAAGAGCTGACCTCCAACTTCATCGACGGTGCTCGTGACCTGCTCGGCGTCGCCCTGATCATCGGTATCGCCCGCGGTATCGTGGTGGTGATGGACAACGGCATGATCACCCACACCATACTGCACAGCGCAGAAGGGATCGTGACCGGCCTCTCCACCGTGGTGTTCATCAACGTGATGTTCGTGCTGGAAGTGGTGCTCTCCTTCCTGGTGCCGTCCTCCTCCGGTCTGGCCGTGCTGACCATGCCGATCATGGCGCCGCTGGCCGACTTCGCCAACGTGGGTCGTGAGCTGGTGGTCACCGCCTATCAGTCCGCTTCCGGCCTGGTGAACCTGGTGACCCCGACCTCCGCCGTGGTCATGGGTGGCCTGGCGATTGCCAAGGTGCCTTATGTACGCTGGCTGAAATGGGTGGCTCCGCTGCTTGGTCTGCTGACCGTGCTGATCGTGATCTGCCTGAGCCTGGGTGCAGTGCTCTGATCCACAACGAAGAGAAAACTGAAAACGGGAGCCACTGGCTCCCGTTTTTTTATGGCTGACTCATGACGATTCAAGTCGTGGGGAGGGGAGAATGGACGAGGATGAACTGCCTTGGCGAAGATCTGCGGCAACAAAAAGGCGGCCCGCGGGTCGCCTCGATCTATGCGGGGGAGAGGGCTTAGCGGGCTTGGGCCAGGGTGCGTACCACGGCAGCGTGGGCCTGACGGGTGCGGCTGATATGGCGTGGGGCGACCAGCACCACGTCGTTGCCAGCGACGGCGCCCATGATCTCGGGATTGGCGTTGCGATCCAGCAGGCGGGCCACCACGGTGGCGGCGCCAGGGGTGGTGTGGATCAGCACCATCTGCTGGTTGTGCACCACTTCGCGCACCATGTCGTGGATCGAGCGGGTACTGCCGGCGGGCTCCAGCTGCTCGTCCACCAGGGTGTAGACCTTCTTGCCGTTGGCGTTCTGGGCCTTGGCCACGCCGAGCCGGCGCAGCAGACGGGATATGGTGGACTGGCTGATGTCGGCGAAACCGCGCTCCGACAGCTCGCGCCGGATCTCCTCCTGGGTGCTGTAGCAGTGCTGGCCGATGATCTGGCGACAGGCATCCAGCTGGGCCAGATCGGGCTCTTGTTCCACGGGACGACTGAGGGTTTTGACCACGGCGAATTCCTTTGATGATGACCGACGGTAAACGCTCGATATCTGCCGAATTTGCTGAATATCAGCAAAAAATACTGGAAATCAATGCACTGGCAGGAAATGAGCGGGAATAGCTCTGTTTGGATGGCAAATTATAACCAACTGGTTATTTGGTGATGTGACAGGGGTCAAAAATGGGCCCCTTGGGGCCCACCTGGATATCTTTTGAGTCTGGCTATCAGTAGCGTTCGCTGACGATGTCCTGGGTGAAGGACTTCTCGCAGTACTTGCACTTCATCCGCACCACGCCTTTCACCTCGCGCACCCGGAAGTGGCTGTCCACCGGCTCGTTGTGGGAGATGCAGTTGGAGTTGGGGCAGTGGAACACCCCGGCGATGAACTCCGGCAGCTCCAGCTGGTGTTTCTTCACCACGGCGAAGTCTTCGATGATATTGACGGTCGCCTTGGGGGCGAACAGTGCCAGCTGGTTGGCCTGCTGTTCGGTCAGGCGGGTGTTCTCGATCTTGATGAGATCCTTCTTGCCCAGTGCGCCGGATTTCAGGTTGAAACCGACGGTGATGCGCTCCTGGGTCTCGATCAGCTGGAACAGCTTGAGGATCTTGATGCCCTGGCCGGCGGGGACGTGGTCGATGACGGAGCCGTGACGGATGGCTTCGACTTGCAGTTGGTTCTTCTCGGACATGATATACCCCTTTCCCTTAGACGGTTTCGTTCAGTACCAGAGCCAGCAGCGCCTGGCGTGCATAAACCCCGTTCTCCGCCTGCTGGAAGTAGTAGGCGTGGGGAGTCTTGTCGACCGCGACGTCGATCTCGTCGACGCGGGGCAGGGGGTGCAGGATCTTCATGGTAGGCTTGGCGCCTTCCAGGGTGGCCACTTCCAGCACGAACTTGGCGGCCATGTGCTTGTATTCGGTCTCGTCGAAGCGTTCTTTCTGGACCCGGGTCATGTAGAGGATGTCCAGCTCCGGCATTACCTCTTCCATGGTCTCGTGCACGCTGAACTGGATGCCTTTCTCTTCCAGCTCCTCGCAGATGTAGTCCGGCATCGCCAGCGCTTCCGGCGAGATGAAGAAGAAGCGGCAGTTGAACAGGCTGAGGGCCTGGGCCAGCGAGTGCACGGTGCGGCCGTACTTGAGGTCACCGACGAAGGCGACGTTGAGGCCATCCAGCTTGCCTTGCGTCTCGTGGATGGAGAAGAGGTCGAGCAGGGTCTGGGTCGGATGCTGGTTGGAGCCGTCGCCGCCGTTGATGACCGGCACGCGGGAGAACTCGGAGGCGAGGCGGGCAGCCCCCTCTTTCGGATGACGCATCACCACCGCATCGGTGTAGGAACCGATGATCTTGATTGAGTCGGCCAGGGTCTCGCCCTTCTTGGCGCTAGTGTTGCCACCGTCGGCGAAGCCGATGATGTTGCCGCCCAGGCGCTGGACGGCGGTCTCGAACGACAGGCGGGTACGGGTGGAGGCTTCGAAGAAGCAGCTGGCAACCAGCTTGTCTTTCAGCAAGCGGGTGTCGGGCTCGGCCTTCAACCGCTGTGCGGTTGCGACCACCAGTTCCATGTCGGGCCGGGTCAGGTCCGAAATGGAGATGACATGTTTCTTATAGAGTGGATTGGTCATCGTCTGCATTCCCTTTGACATCAATGAAGGTTTTTCGGGCACAAAAAAAAGCCCCTGAAACAGGGGCTTTTTTTAAAAACAATTGGGGATCTGTGGGTCGGGAACCGGAAACAACGGGGCCGCTCTGGTGCGCTCCACCCGTCTGCAAGGCTGTCTTTTTCAGCAAAAACTGCATCGTCCTGTCCTGACCTTTTTTCAAACCGGACAGATTATAGAGTCGCATTTTGAATTGTCAAAAATTTATTTCAAAGGCAAGATTTGCACTGAAAAACGTTTAACTGTCGTGAACTGGCCGGCAAACCCACACCTGGTGTTCGGCCTGCAATGGCTGCGCATCTTCGGCCATGCTGCGCAGATAGGCGAGTCTGTGGTGCCCCTCCAGCAGGCAATAGGGTTGTGGCAGCGGGTGACCGTCCGGGTAGCTGCTGCCCGCTGCCGATGCCAGCACTATGATGGGTTCGGACCAGGTACCCTGGCTCAGCATGTACTCCCCGAGCCAGGATCGACGGACGTAACGGTTGTGCCTCAGCATCTCGCCCCAGCGTTCGACCACCTCCATATGGCGGGAGCCGGTCTGCTCGATGATCCTGGCGGTGGGCCAGCTTTCACACTCGAACTGGTGGCGGGCGAGATCGATAAAGCTCCAGTTGGATTCAAAACCGCGCCAATGGCGGTAAATCCACTGGGAGAGCACATTGTCGGGAATGAAGGGCACCAGCGGGGCGACCCGTGCCAGATAGTCCGGCAGGGCCTCGGTTTTGCTCTCATCCCGGAAGTTGAGCGGTGCAAGTTGTTGAAGTAACCGATAATTGAGCATGAGCAGCCTCCTCATTGCCTGGCCACCTCTTCACCCTACCCCCATTGCCGCTGCTTTCCTACCCAAACAAGGCTGTAAATACAGCGAGTTACCCCCTTTGGCTGTAAAAAGTGACCAGATCTGCTCGTCCTTTGTGCAATCGCACCGAAAGTGAGAAAAAAGCCTTTACCTTTGATCCCGGCTTTGTATAATTCGCCTCGTTTGTTGCAGGGGCGTAGTTCCAATTGGTAGAACAGCGGTCTCCAAAACCGATGGTTGCGGGTTCGAGTCCTGCCGCCCCTGCCATTTTTCAGAGAAGCCAGCTCATTGAGCTGGCTTTTCGCTTTTCCGGGCCTCCCGTTTTTTCCCATCGTCCCTTGTCCCGCCTGCTGTAGCAGGGTGCTCCCTCCCGTTGTACTCGTTCCTCCCGACCGCTAGTCGCTGTTGCGCCGGTTTGCCCTGTCGTTTCTGGCAATCGTCCCGCCGCGCTCCCTGTGCTACATAACAGGGTCGGTGCCCTGGCATGCCGTTGGCAGGCCGGCACTCAATGCTCAAGCCGTGGATTGTGGGCGTGAACATCAGCTGAGGAGAGCGAACCATGAACAAGGCAGTTGAAACCCGATTGAACAAGTCCCGTCCCGGTGGCTGGATCCCCCGCGATGGCGCCCATATCGAGCGCTGGATCCGGCGGATCAAGCACTACGTGACCCAGCAGCCGCGGGCGCTGGTGCCACCCATCGCCGAGCTGCGGGATCTGGTCCATGCCGACCCTGCGCTGCATGCCCAGGCCGAAGCCATGTTCAAGGAAGCCTGGCGCCACAAGCACCTGACCCCGCTCGGTCAGCCAGAGGTACGCTCGTTCGAGGAGTTCCTGGGGCTGCTCAACGGCATCATGACCACGGCGCCCGAGGCGTATCAGGACATCCCCAGCCACGAGCCATCCGGTCTCATCGGCTTTCCCATCAATGCCCTGCTCGACTGGCCCATGGCCACCCAGGCCGGCTATCACTTCTTTGCCAACGCCCTGGTCAACCAGCAGTTCAAGAAGATCCTCGACTACTGGGCCCAGTTCCTGCAAAGCCCGGCTTCACGCTACGTGCTGAATGAGCCGGTCAGCCGGCTGGATCAGGAGACCCTGGTGGTGCCCTGGCTCGGCAAGGTGGCCAAGGCCGAGATGGTCAAGGTGGTGAACGAGGCGGTCGGGGAGGGGCCCAACCCTACTCCGGGCAGCTTCGAGCAGATCTTCGAGTGCGAGCCGGAAGCCGAATACCACGGGTTCAGCTGCTGGGACGACTTCTTCACCCGACGTTTTCGGGTCGGAGTGCGGCCGGTATCTGCGCCGACGGATGACAGTGTCATCGTCAACGCCTGCGAATCGGCGCCGCTGCAGGTACGCAAAGAGGTGAGCCGCAGCGATCAGTTCTGGCTCAAGGGGCAGCCCTATTCGCTGGACAACATGCTCGATTTTGACGATCTGGCACCCCGTTTCGAAGGCGGCACCGTCTACCAGGCCTTCCTCAGTGCGCTCAGCTACCACCGCTGGCACAGCCCGGTGAGCGGCACCATCCGCAAGGTGCGCATCGTCAACGGCACCTACTATCTGGAAAACCAGTTCGAAGGCTTTGCCGACCCGCAGGGGGCGGATCCCAGCGCCCCCAACAATTCCCAGCCGTTCCTCACCTCGGTGGCGACCCGGGCACTCATCTTCATCGAGGCCGACAACCCCAAAATCGGCCTGATGTGCGTGGTGCCGGTGGGGATGGCCGAGGTGTCGAGCTGCGAGATCACGGTGCAGGCGGGGGATCGGGTGCAGAAGGGGGATCCGCTCGGCATGTTCCACTTCGGCGGCTCCACCCACTGCCTGCTGTTCCGCCCTGGGGTCAGGCTGGAGTTCGACTTCCATGGCCAGACCCCCGGGCTGGATGCGACCAATATGCGGCTCAATACCGCCATTGCCCGGGTCAAGTAGCCCTGCCGGGTAGAGTATGGGAGGCCGCCTGCGGGCGGCCTTGTTGTTGTCATGGGGAGCTGCTTTTTGGCCCCCTAATGCGGGTTGTCAGCAGCATGGAATAGCGATCCAGTAATGACGAGTAGCGGGTTCTGTTGTTGATAGATGTAAAAATACTGGGATTCACTAAAGTCTGTTCAGCATGTGGCCGATAGCCTTGATTAAATAAGGGTCTCTCCCTGGCCCGTCACAACAACAAGGATCCGTAGTCATGACACTTTCGTTGCGCGGCAAGCTGCTGGCCACCAGTCTGGGGGTGGTGCTGCTGATGGCCTCACTGCTCGGCATCGTTGCCTTTCACACCCTCAAATCCCGCACCATGAGCGCCATCCAGAGCGAGGCGGTCAACTATGGTCACGCCTACTCGGTCGCCATCGGCGACTGGATGGCGGATCGCAAGAACACGGTACATGCACTGGTGAACCTGATCGCCGACAACCCGCAGGCCGAGCTGGTGCCGCACCTGAAGCAGGCCTATACCTCGGGCGGGTTCGGGCTCACCTACTTTGGCTCGACCCAGGGGGTGATGACCCGCCAGGATCCCTCCCTCAACACCGGCAACTATGACCCGCGCGAGCGCCCCTGGTATCAGGACGCGGTGAGGGCGGGACAGCTCATCGTCACCGCTCCCTATGTCAGTGTCACCATGCAGAAGCTGGTGGTCACTCTCTCCGAGCCGGTGCTCCATCAGGGCGAACTGGTCGGTGCCGTGGGGGCCAACCTGGCGCTCGACAAGCTGATCGACGAGGTGCTGGCGATGCAGGTGCAGGGCGAGGGGTACGCCATGCTGCTCGACAGCAGCGGCCTCATCGTCGGTCATCCCAACAAGGAGCTGGCGCTCAAGCAGATTGGTGAGCTCTCTCCCGATCTGTCGGCGGCCACCTTCCAGCAGTGGGGCCGCGAGAACAACGAACTGCACGCCGCCACCCTCGACGGGCGCGACGTGCTGCTGGCGGTGCAGCCGGTGCCGGGCACCGACTGGCTGCTGGCCATGGTGATGTATCGCGACGTGCTGGAGGCGCCGCTCGCCTCCTTGCTGTGGCAGCTGGTGGGGCTGACCCTGGTGCTGATGCTGGTGTTCAGCGCCCTGCTCACCGCCATGTTCAAGTATCTGTTTGCCGATCTGGGCCGGGTGGCCGGTGCGCTGCACGACATCGCTCACGGCGAGGGAGACCTCACGGTGCACATCAACACTCGCAGCAAGGATGAGGTGGGTCAGCTGGCGGAGAGCTTCAACCAGTTCGTGGCGCGGCTGCATGGCATCGTCAGCCGGCTGCGCGACGTTACCGTCGAGCTGGCGGCCCAGTCCCGCGCCCAGGCGGCAGGGGCCCAGTCCCGCAGCCAGCGAGTACGCCAGCAGCAGGACGAGATCGTGATGGTGGCGACCGCGGTGACCGAGATGGCCTCCGCCACTCAGGAGATCGCCGGCAACGCCGAGTTTGCCGCCACTACCTCCGGCGATGCGGTCAAGCTGGCGGTCGCTGGTCAGTCACAGGTCGGTCAGAGCCAGCGCAGCATCACGGGGCTGGCGGACGAAGTGGCGGACGCCAGCCAGATCATCGTGGAGCTGGATGCCCACGCCCAGAAGATCAGCGGCATTCTGGCCACCATCAGCGGCATCGCCGAGCAGACCAACCTGCTGGCGCTCAACGCCGCCATCGAGGCGGCCCGGGCCGGTGAGCAGGGGCGCGGCTTTGCGGTGGTGGCGGACGAGGTGCGGGTGCTGTCACGCCGCACCCACGACTCCACTGACGAGATCCAGCAGATGATCGAGACCCTGCAGCAGACCACCCGCCGGGCGGTGAGCGGCATGGAGACTAGCCGCCAGCTGGCAGGTACCAGCGTGGAGGATGCAGAGTCTGCCAACCTGAGCCTGGGGCAGATCAACGAGGCAATCGGCGCCATCAGCGACATGGCGACCCAGATTGCGGCGGCGGCCGAAGAGCAGACCTCGGTCACCAGCGAGATTAGCCGCAACACCGAGAACATCCGTCACGTCTCCCAGGAGCTGGCCGAGCAGGCCAATCAGGAGGCTGCGCAGGCGGCCGAGCTGAAGGGGCTGACCGAGCGGCTGGAGCTGGAGATCGGCCGCTTCAGGCTCTGATCATCACTCGAACGTTCATGAAAAAGGGCAGCCCGCGGGCTGCCCTTTCTTATTTCACGACAGGCTCAAGGGGTCTGTTTGACCCAGATCAGCTGATCGGTGGCAAAGCCCAGCGATGCCGCCTTGGCGACCAGGGCATCCACTTTGTCCTTGGGCGGATTGGGTGAGCGGGCGAGGATCCAGAGATAATCGTGGTTGTAGCTGGTCACCAGCGAGAGCTGGTAATCGGGGTCCAGCTCGATGACGTTGTAGCCGCCGTAGAAGGGGCCGAAGAAGCTCACCTTGAGCCGTGCTTCGTCCGGTTTGTCGACGAAGTAGGCCTTGCCCTCGGCTTCGCGCCAGCTGCCGTCGCTCTGCTGGCCGCGGTTGAGCACCTTGACCCCGCCATCGTCGCGCAGGCTGTAGGTGGCGCTCACCTGCTCCAGTCCGCGCTCGAAACCGTGGTCGAGGCGGGCTATCTCGTACCAGGTGCCAAGATAACGATCGAGCTGGAAGCCGGTAACGGGGCGGATGCCGTCAGCGATGCCGGTACAGGCCGTCAGCAGGCAGGCGGTGAGCAGGTAAAGCAGTGCACGCATGAACAATTCCTCTCTGGTTATCCCTCTATGATGCGCAGCTGGCCTTCCCTAAAGCGGGAGGCCTGATCCGTCGGCGTGCTGCCGAAGAAGCGCTTGTACTCCCGGCTGAACTGGGAGTTGCTTTCGTAGCCGACCCTGGTCGCCGCGGTCCCCGCCTTGATACCGTCGTGCAGCATCATCATCCGCGCCTTGTGGAGGCGAAACGACTTGATGTACTGCAGCGGCGAGGTGGCGGTGACCGCCTTGAAGTGGTGGTGGAAGGCGGAGACGCTCATGTTCACCTCCCGCGCCAGCTCCTCCATGGTCAGGTTGTCGGCGTAACGCGACTCTATCATACGCAGCACCCGGGCAATCTGGCCCACATGGTTGTGGCGATTGGCGAGCGCCTGCAACGCCGGGCCGCCCCCCTCGTGCAGTGCGTAAAACAGCATCTCCCGCACCGTCTGCGGCCCCAGTACCCGGGCGTGGTGGGGTTTGTCCATCAGATCGATCAGCCGCTCGGCGGCGCAGAACATGGCCTCCGACAGGGGTACTGAGTGGACGCCGCTCTTTTGCGGGGCAGGTGCGGGCAGGGCATCCCCCAGCTCCAGCAGCAACTCCTGCAGGGTCACCAGGTTGATCTCGAGGGAGAAGCCGATGAGAGGCTGCTCGGGGGAGGCGAAGCACTCGCACTCGCAGGGCAGCGGCAGGGTCATCAGCAGGTAGTGGTTGGGGTCGTAGCGAAACACCTGGTCCGCCAGATAGCCCACCTTGTGCCCCTGCAGGATCACTATCATCCGCGGCTGATAGAGCACCGGGGTGCGGCCGTGGTATTCGGTGGTGTAGATGAGGCTCACCTGATCCACCGGCGAGGGGGTGATGCCTGGGGCGGTGACGTGGCGGGCCAGCTTGGCGGCGAGATCGGTGTAGCGGGTCTGCATGGGATACTCTTGGGTTCTGTTTTGGCTGCTTTGTAGGAATAGGCAAAAATAAAGCAGGATGTTGCCTTGATGGTATTGGTTGTCTGGAGAAAAATGCAATCACATTTTTGCGGCCAAGCCGCCAGATACTCACAAAGGCAATGTCGATGAACAACTTTACCCTGCATACCCCGACCAAGATCCTGTTCGGCAAGGGCCAGGTCGCCCAGCTGCGTGAACAGCTGCCGCGCGATGCCCGCATCCTCATCACCTACGGCGGCGGCAGCGTGGTGCGCAGCGGTCTGCTGGCCCAGATCCGCAGCGAGCTGGCCGGCATGACCCTGTTTGAATTCGGTGGCATCGAGCCCAACCCCACCTATGAAACCCTGATGGGAGCGGTCGAGCTGGCCCGCGCCGAGCGGGTCGACTTCCTGCTGGCAGTCGGCGGCGGCTCCGTGCTCGACGGCACCAAGTTCATCGCAGCGGCCGCCCACTATGATCCGGCCCGGGATCCCTGGCACATCCTCGAGACCGTGGGCAACGAAGTGCGCTCCGCCATCCCGCTCGGCGCCGTGCTGACCCTGCCGGCTACCGGTTCCGAGATGAACATGGGCGCCGTGGTGACCCGTCGCAGCAGCGGCGACAAGGTGCACTTCTTCTCACCGTTCGTGATGCCGCGCTTCGCCGTGCTCGATCCGGTGCTGACCTACACCCTGCCGGCCCGTCAGGTGGCCAACGGGGTGGTGGATGCCTTCATCCACATCCTGGAGCAGTACCTCACCTATCCGGTCAACGCCAAGGTGCAGGACCGCTTCGCCGAAGGCTTGCTGCTGACCCTGCTGGAAGAGGGCCCCAAGGCGCTGGTGGAACCGGAAAACTACGAGGTGCGCGCCAACATCATGTGGAGCGCCACCCTGGCGCTGAATGGCCTGATCGGGGCCGGTGTACCGCAGGACTGGGCGACCCACATGCTGGGCCACGAGATCACTGCCCTGCACGGCCTCGACCACGCCCAGACCCTGGCAGTGGTGCTGCCGGCCCTGCTGCAGGCCAAGCGTCAGCAGAAACACGCCAAGCTGCTGCAATACGCCGAGCGAGTGTGGGATCTGCGCAGCGGTAGTGACGCGGAGCGCATCGATGGTGCGATCGCCGCCACCCGCGACTTCTTCGAGCGGATGGGGGTCAAGACCCGGCTGCGGGATTACGGCGTGGCGGACGCAGGAATTGATACCATGCTCGGCAAGCTGGCAGAACACGGCATGACCGCCATCGGCGAGCACGGCGATATCGACCTGGTGCAGAGCCAGCATATTTATGAGGCGGCCTGGTAAACGGGGCGCTCTGGCCCGTCACCATCGAAACGATTAAATAGCAGGGGCCGGATCCGCTCATTTGGCGGGTAGCCGGCCCCTTGTCTGTTACAAAACAGTTACTTTTTTCGTTTTCGGCCCGATATCTGTGATCCGTGCGGATTTCGTAAGAACAAAAAGCGCTAAGATAGAGGGCCGGTAAAACATTTTTTTTGACTGGTTGGATCACTTTTTCCAGCGCTTTTTACTGGTATAAGTCGCTAATTTGGTTTGTTTTTTTAAATCATGGTCCGGGACGGGCTGAATTCTGTACGCGCCCCGCCGGGACTGCGGTTGTAATAAAACTCCAAAATTTGATACTAATCACCTTCGCGCCTGAAAAGCGGGGGCCTGGCCATGACAGGAGGTTGAGGTAAAGCCTACTGATTTTCATAACAAAGGGCCCGTGACCTGCACTTTGGTCATGTCTTGTTTCGCCAGAAATGCGACACTGGGCAGCGATTGTTTATTAACCATCAGGGAATAGTCATGCAGATTGGAATACCGAGAGAGAGTCTCGCCGGTGAGACCCGGGTCGCAGCGACCCCGGCCACCGTTGAGCAGCTGAAAAAGCTCGGCTTCGAGGTCGCCATCGAGGCCGGTGCCGGCCTGCTGGCCAGCTTCGATGATGCCGCCTTCGAGGCTGCCGGTGCCAACGTGGTGCCGAGCGTCTGGCAAGCCGACCTCATCTTCAAGGTCAATGCGCCGACCGATGCCGAGATCGCACAAATTAAAGATGGTGCCACCCTGGTGAGCTTCATCTGGCCTGCCCAGAACCCTGAGCTGGTCAAGAAGCTGTCCGCGCGCAACATCAATGTGATGGCGATGGACATGGTGCCGCGGATTTCCCGTGCCCAGTCCCTCGATGCCCTCTCCTCCATGGCCAACATCGGTGGCTATCGCGCCGTGGTGGAAGCCGCGCACCAGTTTGGTCGCTTCTTCACCGGCCAAATCACCGCAGCCGGCAAGGTGCCGCCCGCCAAGGTACTGGTGATCGGTGCCGGCGTAGCCGGTCTGGCCGCCATCGGTACTGCCGGTTCCCTCGGTGCCATCGTGCGTGCGTTTGATACCCGTCTGGAAGTGGCTGAGCAGATCGAGTCCATGGGTGGCGAGTTCCTCAAGCTGGACTTCGGTGGCGAGGATGGTTCCTCCTCCGACGGTTACGCCAAGGTGATGAGCGAGGAGTTCATCGCGGCCGAGATGGCGCTGTTTGCCCAGCAAGCCAAGGAAGTGGACATCATCATCACTACCGCCCTGATCCCGGGCAAGCCGGCACCCAAGCTGATCACCAAAGAGATGGTGGACAGCATGAAGCCGGGCTCGGTGATCGTGGACATGGCTGCCCAGGCTGGCGGCAACTGCGAATACACTGTGCCGGGTGAACTGCATGTCACCGGCAACGGCGTCAAGGTGATCGGTTACACCGATCTGCCGGGCCGCCTGCCTGCCCAATCCTCCCAGCTCTACGGTACCAACCTGGTCAACCTGATGAAGCTGATGTGCAAGGAGAAGGACGGCAACGTTGCCATCAACTTCGAAGACGTGGTGCAGCGCAACATGACGGTGATCCAGGCCGGTGAAGTGACCTTCCCGCCGCCCGCCATTTCGGTCTCTGCCGCCCCGCAAAAACCGGCTGCCGCCAAACCGGCCGCCAAGAAGGAAGCGGCCAAGCCCTCCAACAAGAAGTTCGTATTCGGTGCCCTCGGCATCGCCGCCTTCGGTTGGGTTGCTGCCGTGGCGCCTGCGGCGTTCCTCTCCCACTTCACCGTATTCATCCTGGCCTGCGTGGTCGGTTACTACGTGGTGTGGAACGTATCTCACGCCCTGCACACGCCGCTGATGTCGGTCACCAATGCCATCTCCGGCATTATCGTGGTCGGTGCCCTGCTGCAGATTGGGCAAGGGTCGACCCTGGTCACCGCATTGGCCTTCGTCGCCGTGCTGATTGCCAGTATCAACATCTTCGGTGGCTTCACCGTCACTCAGCGCATGCTGAAGATGTTCCGTAAGGATTAAGGGGGTTTAACGTGTCTCAAGGACTGGTAACAGCATCCTATATCGTTGCCGCCGTGCTCTTCATCCTCAGTCTCGCGGGACTGTCGAAGCAAGAGACGGCCAAGCATGGCAACCTGTTTGGTATCGCGGGGATGGCTATCGCCCTGCTCGCGACCGTGTTCAACCCGGAAACCAGTGGCGTGCACTGGATCATTCTGGCCATGGTGATCGGCGGTGCCATCGGCGTGCGTCTGGCGCTCAAGGTCGAGATGACCGAGATGCCCGAGCTGGTGGCCGTGCTGCACAGCTTCGTGGGTATGGCGGCCGTGCTGGTGGGCTTCAACAGCTTCATCGATCTGCACCCCTCTGCGCCTGCCGAAGTGGTGGTGTCCGTCGGTTCCAACCTGGATGCCACCCTGGCAGCCGCCCGTGCGGCGTTCGAGCAGGCGGCAAGCATAGCCCAGGTCGAGCACCTCTCCGGCGCCATGCTGAACATCCACCTGGTCGAGATCTTCCTCGGCGTCTTCATCGGTGCTGTGACCTTCACCGGTTCCGTGGTGGCGTTTGGCAAGCTGCGTGGCCTTATCTCCTCCAAGCCGCTGATGCTGCCGCACCGCCACAAGCTGAACCTGCTGGCCGTGGTCGCCTCGCTGGCGCTGATGGTCTACTTCGTCAACGCGGGCGGTTCTACCTTCGCCCTGCTGGTAATGACCCTGATCGCCTTCGCCTTCGGCTGGCACCTGGTGGCCTCCATCGGTGGCGCCGACATGCCGGTGGTGGTCTCCATGCTGAACTCCTACTCCGGTTGGGCGGCGGCGGCGGCGGGCTTCATGCTCTCCAATGACCTGCTGATCGTGGTGGGTGCGCTGGTGGGTTCCTCCGGTGCGATCCTCTCTTACATCATGTGCAAGGCGATGAACCGCTCCTTCATCTCGGTGATCGCCGGTGGCTTCGGCTCCGACGGCGTGGCCTCCACGGCCGACCAGGAGATGGGCGAATACCGCGAAACCAGCGCTGAAGATGTGGCTGACCTGCTGAAGAACTCCAGCTCCGTCATCATCACCCCGGGCTACGGCATGGCGGTGGCACAGGCCCAGTACCCGGTGGCTGAAATCACCCAGAAGCTGCGTGATCGCGGCGTCAAGGTGCGCTTCGGTATCCACCCGGTGGCAGGTCGTCTGCCAGGCCACATGAACGTGCTGCTGGCGGAAGCGAAAGTCCCGTATGACATCGTGCTGGAAATGGACGAGATCAACGAAGACTTCAGCGATACCGACACCGTATTGGTGATCGGTGCCAACGACACCGTCAACCCGGCCGCCATGGAAGATCCGGGCAGCCCCATCGCCGGCATGCCGGTGCTGGAAGTGTGGAAGGCGCAGAACGTCATCGGCTTCAAGCGCTCCATGAACACTGGTTACGCCGGTGTCCAGAACCCGCTGTTCTTCAAGGAGAACACCCAGATGCTGTTTGGCGATGCCAAGGCCAGTGTCGAGGCTATCCTGAAAGCGCTGTAAGCGCCGGAGAGGACAGCAAAAAGGAGGCTTCGGCCTCCTTTTTTATTACTCACTTTTTGGTATATCCTCAGCCAATACACAGAGGAGATCACTGCATGGTGTGGCGTAAAGGATGGATCCTGCTTTGCCTCTGGTGGGGGTGGGCGGCACAGGCAAGCGAGCCACCAACCCTGACCCTGCTGACCGAGCTGTGGCCGCCCTATGTGATGCGGCTCGATGACGGCAGCCTGGGCGGTGCCGATCTGGAGCTGGCCCGCACCGTGCTCAAGCGGATGGGTTACCGGACCACGGTCAAGGTACTGCCCTGGAAGCGGGTGCTGCAGGAGGCCAGGTTCCAGCGCGGCGATGCCATCGTCGATGCCTTCTTCGAAGAGCGCCGGCTGGAGTGGTTGCACTATCCTGATGAACCCCTCTCCCAAAGCGGGGAGGTGCTCTTCTTCCCGTTCGCCAGGCCCGTCGACTTCCAGGGGCTGACCAGCCTCAAGGGGCTGCGTATCGGTACCCAGGCCGACTACGCCTATGGCGAGGAGTTCCTCACCTCGTCCCTGTTTACCCGGGTGGCCATGACCGGAGAGAGCAACATGATCAAGCAGTTGCACCTGATGATGGCGGGACGGCTCGATGCCGTCGTGATGAACCAGATGGTGGGCCGTTACCTGCTCAAGGGGCAGGGGCTGCAGGAGCAGGTCGGCCACAGCGAAAAATTGGTGAGTGAGAGCAACCGCAATTTCCTCGCCTTCACTCACAGGCCCGGCAATGAACGGCTGGCCTATCAGTTCTCCCTCGCCCTCAAGGCGTTCAAACAGACCCCCGAATATCAATCCCTGCTGACCCGTTACGGGCTCTGACGCCTCCTGCTGCCGGCTGAACCAAGTCGGCAGCGACCTGTCGTGCGCTTGTTCACATTTTGTGGCACTTCACCGCCAGTTGGGCATAATGCCTGCGCAAAAAGCGAAGCGGCTCAAATTTATTTGAGTCCCATTGCTTTAGAGTTACCAAAAGTTGATCGAATGGCCCAGCGACTCAGGCGGCCCCGATCATCGGCTCGGCCCTCGACCGGCTGCAGCCGACCCGGCATCTCCCGCCATACTGGTTATATGTCGCTCCGCCACTGCGCGGTGGACAGCACAATGACAAGCCCGCATCGGGCACCGTGAACATGAGACACATCGCAATGAAAGCACAATGGACCGACTTTATTACCCTGCTCAAGCGTGAAGTGGTGCCGGCCCTTGGCTGCACCGAGCCCATGTCGGTGGCGCTGGCGGCGGCCAACTGCCGCAAGCTGCTGGGGCAGGTGCCGACCCGCGTCAGCGTCTGGGTCAGCGGCAATCTGTTCAAGAACGGCATGGGGGTCGGCGTGCCGGGCACCGGCATGATAGGTCTGCCGGTGGCGGCCGCCGTCGGCATCACCGGTGGTAACCCGGATGCCGGGCTGGAGGTGCTCAAGGCCCTGACCCCGGCCCAAGTGGAAGAGGCCAAAAGCTTGTTGCCCGCCATCAAGGTGGATGTGAAGGACGTGCCGGACGTGCTCTACGCCGAGGTGCTGGCACAGGTGGAGGGGCACAGCGCCCGAGTGGTGATCTGTACCGATCACACCCGCATCATCCTGATGGAGCGTGACGGCGAGGTGCTGATGGCGCAAGACAGCGCCCCCGGCGTGCAGATCCAGGCCGCCCCTTCCAGCAAACCAGCCATGACCCTGCGCGAGATTGTCGAGTTCGCCCTGCAGGTACCGCTGGCGGAGATCGACTTTATCCGCGAGGCCGCCACCATGAACCAGGCGCTGGCAGATGAAGGGCTGCAGGGCTATGGCCTGCGCATCGGCAAGATCCTCACCGAGCAGGTGGAGCGCAAGCTGCTCTCCGATGATCTGATGACCCTGGCCATGCGTTTGTCGTCTGCCGCCTCCGATGCGCGGATGGATGGCGCCATGCTGCCCGCCATGTCCAATTCGGGCTCCGGCAACCAGGGCATTGCCGCCACCATGCCGGTGGTGGCGGCTGCCCGCTTCCTCCAGGCGAGCGACGAGCAGCTGACCCGGGCGCTGGTGATGAGCCACCTGGTGGCCATCTACATCAAGACCTACCAGAACAAGCTGTCGGCCCTCTGTGCCGCCAGCACCGCTGCCATGGGGGCGGGGGCCGCCATCACCTGGCTGCTGGGCGGCCAGTTCGAGCAAATTAGTCACTGCATCAACAACATGATCGGCGACGTTTCCGGTATCATCTGCGACGGCGCGGGCAGCGCCTGTTCCATGAAGGTCTCTACCTCCACCTCTGCGGCAGTCAAATCGTCGCTGATGGCCATCAACAACCTGCATGTGCCCCAGAGCGAAGGCATCGTCTCCGACGATGTGGATCAGACCATCGCCAACCTGGGTCGCCTCTCCAAACAGGGGATGCTGGATACCGATATCGAGATCATCAACATCATGCGGGCCAAGCAACAAGGCAAGGCCGAGTGATGCAAGAGGGTGGCGCAGGCCACCCTCCGTTTTTCTGCCTGTTGACGCCACCCCGGCCACACCGGGGGGCGGGCCGCCACGATGCGGCACGTTTCAGGGGAGAGTGCGCACTGGGCACTCGCCCGTACACCTCGGGCCCGGCCCGATCATTTGGGGAATATCGTCATGACTCTTAGCGTTATAGGTAATCTGGCCATCCTGGTCATGTTGCTGCTGTTTCTCTATCGGTTGCAGCAAACCCACGTCAGCTTCACCCGCCGGGTCTTCTCGGGGCTGGGGCTGGGCATCCTGTTTGGCGCCGCCCTGCAGCTGCTCTACGGCGCCGGTTCCGACGTGCTGGTACAGACCGGCGACTACCTGGATATCGTCGGCAGCGGCTACGTGAAGCTGCTGCAGATGATCATCACGCCGCTCATCATGGTCTCCATCATCGGGGCCATCCTCAAGCTCAACGGCGGCACCGCACTCGGCAAGATCAGCGCCATGACCATAGGCGTGCTGATCTTCACCACCATGATTGCCGCCGGGGCGGGCATCCTGATGTCCAACCTGTTCGGCCTGACTGCCGAGGGGCTCACCGCTGGCGCTGCCGAGACCGCCCGTGGCGCGGCCCTGCAGACCACCCTCGGCAGTGTCGAGAGCATGTCCTTTGCCAAGATGGTGCTGGAGTTCATCCCGGCCAACCCCTTCCTCGACATGACGGGCGCGCGCAAGACCTCCACCATAGCCGTGGTGATCTTCTCCATCTTCATTGGCCTCTCCGCCACCGGCATCGCCCGCAAGAAACCGGAGATCTTCGCGAGCTTCGGTCACTTCATGCAGGTCGCCCACGTCATCGTGATGCGGATGGTGACCCTGGTGCTGCGCCTCACCCCCTACGGTGTACTGGCGCTGATGACCAAGGTGGTGTCCGGCTCCAACTACGCCGACATCCTCAATCTGCTCAACTTCGTACTGGCCTCCTACGGCGCCATCGCCATCATGTTTGCGGTGCACCTGCTGCTGGTGGCGCTGGTGGGCATCAACCCGGCCCGCTTCCTCAAGAAGATCATGCCGGTGCTGGCCTTTGCCTTCACCTCCCGGACCAGTGCGGGTTCGATCCCGATGAACGTGCAGACCCAGACCAAGGCGCTCGGCATTCCTGAGGGGATCGCCAACTTCGCCGCCTCGTTCGGTTCGACCATCGGCCAGAACGGCTGCGCCGGCATCTATCCGGCCATGCTGGCGGTCATGATTGCGCCTACCGTGGGGGTCAACCCCATGGATCCGGGCTTCATCATGACCCTGATCGCCATCATCACCGTCAGCTCCTTCGGGGTAGCCGGCATTGGCGGCGGTGCCACCTTCGCCGCCTTGATCGTGCTCTCCGCGCTGGACTTCCCGGTGGCGCTGGCCGGTCTGCTGATCTCCATCGAGCCGCTGATCGACATGGGTCGTACCGCCCTCAACGTCTCCGGCTCCATCACCGCCGGTACCGTCACCAGCCGTCTGCTGGGGGAGACCGACATGGCGGTGTTCAACAGCGAGCATGAGGTGTGTCTGGACGGCGAAGAGTCCACCATCTGATCCGTTTGTCCGGGGGAGTTGACCCTGCCCCGGCGAGCAACCAATGAAGAGAGCGGGGAGGGCATGCCCTCCCCGTTGCATGGAAAGGAGCGAGTATGAGAATCGTGATCATCGGTGGCGAAGCCGCCGGCATGAGTGCGGCGGCCAAGGCGCGCCGGTTGGCCAAAGAGGCCGAGATCGTGGTGTATGAGGCATCCGAGGTGATCTCCTTCGGCGCCTGTGGTCTGCCCTACTTCGTTGGCGACGAGTTTCAGGAGCCCGGCTACATGGCCGAGTTCACCCCGGAGCAGTTCGCCGCCAAGGGGATCGAGGTCAAGACCGGCCACCGGGTGCTGGGCCTGGATGCTGCCGCGCAGACGCTGAAGGTCGAACATAACGGTGACACTTTCACCGATCGCTACGATCGGCTGATGATCGCCACCGGCGCCCGCGAAGTGATGCCCCCCATCCCCGGCCTGCAGCAGGAGGGGGTATTCGGCCTGCGCCGGATGGCCGACGGGCTGGCCCTCAAGGCCGCCGTGCAGGACAAGGCCAACAGCCGTGCCCTGGTGATCGGTTCCGGCTTTATCGGGCTGGAAGTGGTGGAGGCGCTGGTGCATCAGGGCAAAGAAGTGCGCCTGATCGAGCTGGCGGACCGGGTCATTCCAGAGGCGTTTGACGAGGAGATCACCCAGCATATCGAGACCGAGCTGCGAGAGCAGGGAGTCTCTCTTCATCTTGGCGAGCGAGTTGAAGCGCTGCTGGGAGAGGGCCGGGTGACCGGCGTGCGTACCAGCCATGGCGAGTACGAGGCCGACATCGTGGTGGTCTGCACCGGGGTCAAACCCAATACCGAGTTCCTGGCCGATACCGGCATCGAGCGGCTCGGCAACTGCGCCATCAAGGTGGACCGGCAGGGGCGCAGCTCGCTGACCAACGTCTGGTCGGCCGGCGACTGTGCCAGCGTCTGGCACAGCGTCAAGCAGCAGCAGGTCTATGTGCCGCTCGCCACCATCGCCAACAAGTTGGGCCGCATGGTGGGTGAGAACCTGGCCGGTGCCGAGCAGGAATTCCCGGGCACACTGGGTTCTGCCGCGCTCAAGGTGCTGGGGCTGGAGGCGGGCCGTACCGGTCTCTCCGAGCAGGAGGCCAAGGCGATGGGCATCGATTACCGCACCGTGGTGATCAAGGACAAGTGCCACACCAACTACTGCCCGGGTCAGTCCGACATTCACGTCAAGCTGGTCTATGAGGCGGGCAGCAAGCGGCTGCTGGGGGGCCAGATCCTTGGTCGCAAGGGGGCGGTGCACCGCATCGACGCGTTGGCGGTCGCCATCATCATGGGGGTGACCACCGAGCAGCTCGGCATGCTGGACTTTGCCTATGCGCCGCCCTTCTCCCGCACCTGGGATGTGCTCAACGTGGCGGGCAACGTCGCCAAGTAACGCACGGCATGACGGCGTGGCTGATGTGCGCCGTCTCTCCCCATGCCGCCGGCACGGGGGGAAAGGGGCATGTCGTTCATGAACGGCGCCCATAAAAAAACCGGAGCCAGGGGCTCCGGTTTTTCATTGCGTTGCTGCGAGTCAGCCGCGGCCGAGACGATTGTCCGGGTAGTTCTTGGCCAGCACTTCGCGGGCATGCTGGGCCAGGGTCGGCATTTTCAGGCTGTCGTAGGATTCAACCATGATCTCCAGCGCCTTCTCGGTTTCGGCCGTGTCGGGATAGGTCTCGACGATCAGCTTGGCGCGGTTGGCGGCGGCGATCAGCGCATCGCGCTTCACGTAGTACTCGGCCACGCTCAGGTCGTAACGGGCAAGCCGGTTCTTCAGACCGATCATGCGGGCACGGGCGTCGGCGGCATAGACGCTGTTGGGATAGTTCTGCAACAGGGTCTTGAAGTCCTGGAAGGCCTGACGGGCATAGGAGGGGTCTTTGTCGTCCCGATTGATGCCCAGGAAGTCCTGGAAGAAGTTGTAATCACCGGCCATGTTGGTTAGACCGCGCATATAGAATACGTAGTCGATATTTTTATGCGCCGGATTGAGGCGGATAAAACGGTCGATATTGGCGATCGCCTGGGCAGTATCATCCTGCTTGTAGTAGGCGTAAATGAGGTCGAGCTGAACTTGGTTGGAGTAGGCGCCGAAAGGATAGCGCGAGTCCAAAGCTTCCAGTAACTCGATAGCATTCAGGTAGTTACCGGCATCCAGCTTGAGGCGTGCTTTCTGGTACAGGGTCTCCGGCGGTTCGTCCGGTACCTTGGGTTTGGTGCTGGAACAGCCTGTGATCAAGGTAGCGACCAAGGCGAGCGACATCAGCAGGTGAGACTTCTTTCCCATCAACAACATCCGGTCCATTTCCACGAAATTGGCAAAGTATCCGTTATGCTTGGCTAAAAGAAAAGCTAGAATACCCGGATTATTTCGAATTGATACCCCCCGCTCAAGAGACCATACATGAGCCAGCATATTGAACTGACAGGCGAATTCCAGGATCACCAATTCGGGCAGAGACTCGACCAGGCCCTGGCTGAATTGTTTCCAGACTACTCCCGCACCCGCATCAAGGAGTGGATTTTACAGGACAGAGTGACCCTGGATGGTCAGGTTGCCAATACCCCGCGCGAGAAAGTGCTGGCCGGGCAGAAGGTACATGTGGATGTCGAGCTGGCGGATGATACCCGTTGGGATGCCCAGAACATCGAGCTCAACATCGTCTATGAAGATGAACACATTCTGGTGATCGACAAGCCAGCCGGTCTGGTGGTTCACCCGGGTGCTGGCACGCCGGATGGCACCATTCTCAACGCCCTGTTGCACCGCTACCCCGCCATCGCCGAGGTGCCTCGCGCCGGTATCGTGCACCGTCTGGATAAAGACACCACGGGTCTGATGGTGGTCGCCAAGACCATTCCGGCCCAGACCCATCTGGTGGAAGCGCTGCAGGCGCGCCAGATCACCCGTGAGTACGAAGCCATCGCCATCGGTCACATGACCGCCGGCGGCACCGTCGATGCCCCCATCGGCCGTCACCCGACCCAGCGTACCCACATGGCCGTGGTGCCCAATGGGCGCGAGTCCGTCACCCACTACCGGGTGCACGAGAAGTTCCGTGGCCACACCCGTCTGCGACTGCGACTGGAAACCGGTCGTACCCACCAGATCCGTGTCCACATGGCCCACATCAAGCACCCGCTGGTGGGGGATCCCGCTTACGGTGGCCGTCTGCGTCTGCTGCGCAACGCCACCCCCGAGCTGACCGAGGCCCTGCGTGGCTTCCATCGTCAGGCACTGCATGCCACCATGCTGAAGCTGGCGCACCCCATCACGGGTGAAGTGATGGAATGGCACTCCCCCACGCCGCAGGACATGCTGGATCTGATGGAAGTGCTGCGGGCGGATACCCTGGCCAATCCGGACGATTTAGTCTGGAATTGATGAGCTGATGGCAGTGCTGCACACCAAGATCACCTAGGCCAATCCAGATGATCTGGTCTGGAACTGATGAAGAGGGCGGCTCTGCGACGATTCCTGCCGTAACCCGCCCTGCATGACCTGATATGGGGCCCCTTGACTGGTTGCAGCCAAGGGGCCCCGTTTTATATGAAGGAGAGGAGCCACAGATGAAATGGATCGAACCCGACTGGCCGGCACCGGCCAAGGTCAGCGCCCTGTCGACCACCCGTGACGGCGGTATCAGCGAGGGGGTCTTTGCCGGCCTCAACCTGGGGGCCCACGTGGGGGACGAGCCGGCACGGGTCGAGGCCAACCGGACCCGGCTGCAGCAGGCGGCGGGGATCCCCGGCACTCTCAACTGGCTCAATCAGGTGCACGGTACCGCGGTGCATCCCGTCAGTCGCGACTATGGCTGTGCGCCGGATGCGGATGCCGCCTGTGCCCGTGAGGCGGGTCAGGCCTGCATCGTGATGACCGCCGACTGCCTGCCGGTGCTGTTCTGCGATCGGGCCGGCACCGTGGTGGCCGCCGCTCACGCCGGCTGGCGCGGGCTGCAGGGTGGCGTATTGGAGGCAAGCATCGCCGCCATGGGCTGCGAGCCGGGCGAGATCCTGGCCTGGCTTGGTCCGGCTATCGGCCCCACTGCGTTTGAAGTGGGTGGCGAGGTGCGCGAGGCCTTTATGGCCGAGCAGGCCGAGGCGGCGGCTGCCTTCGTCCCTTCGCCCAACGAAGGGAAATGGCTGGCGGATATCTACCAGCTGGCCCGGCTGCGCCTCGCCCGCGCCGGTGTCACCGCCGTCTATGGCGGCGAACATTGCACCTTCAGCGACAGCGAGCAGTTCTACTCTTATCGTCGCAACGGCCAGACCGGTCGCATGGCTTCGATAATCTGGCTGGCGCCCTGACGACACTCCCCGCCCTGCATTTTGCCGGGCGGGGATCCTGCCGGCTTCCCGCTTTGCAGAAAAAATAACCAGACCTGCCCCTTGAAATAGTCCGTACGGGCCTCATCTTTCATCTCAGAAAGTTATGTTGTTTGCCGCGCAAGCGGCGTCTGTCTTGAAAGGGGGAGTGCAATGCGCCTCGATCGCCTGACCAGCAAATTCCAGATTGCTATTTCCGATGCCCAGTCTTTGGCACTGGGTCGTGACCACCAATTCATCGAACCCGTTCACCTGATGACCGCCCTGGTCAATCAGGATGGCGGCTCCATCCGTCCGCTGCTCACCCTGACCGGGATGGACATCAATTCCCTGCGCTCGCGCCTCGGCGAGGAGCTGGATCGCCTGCCGCGCGTCAGCGGCGTGGAAGGGGACGTGCAGCTCTCCAACGGCCTCGGCCGGCTGCTGAACGTTTGCGACAAGCTGGCCCAGCAGCGCAAGGATCAGTTCATCTCATCCGAACTGTTCGTGCTGGCGGCCCTCGACGAGAAGGGGACGCTGGGCGAGCTGCTGCGTGCCCAGGGGTTGACCAAGGAAAAACTCGAAGCAGCCATCGACAAGGTGCGTGGCGGCAAGAAGGTGGAGGATGCCAACGCCGAGGAGAATCGCCAGGCACTGGAGAAATACACCATCGATCTGACCGAGCGGGCCGAGATCGGCAAGCTCGACCCGGTGATCGGCCGGGATGACGAGATCCGCCGAACCATCCAGGTGCTGCAACGCCGTACCAAGAACAACCCGGTGCTGATCGGTGCCCCCGGCGTCGGCAAGACCGCCATCGTCGAAGGGCTGGCCCAGCGCATCATCAATGGCGAGGTGCCGGAGGGGCTCAAGAACAAGCGGGTGCTGTCGCTCGATATGGGGGCGCTGGTGGCCGGTGCCAAGTATCGTGGCGAGTTCGAAGAGCGGCTCAAGGCGGTGCTGAACGATCTGGCCAAGGAGGAGGGCAACGTCATCCTCTTCATTGACGAGCTGCACACCATGGTCGGCGCCGGCAAGGGTGAGGGCGCCATGGATGCGGGCAACATGCTCAAACCGGCGCTGGCCCGTGGCGACCTGCACTGCGTCGGTGCCACCACCCTGGACGAGTACCGCCAGTACATCGAGAAGGATGCCGCGCTGGAGCGGCGCTTCCAGAAGGTGCTGGTGGAGGAGCCGAGCGTGGAGGACACCATCGCCATCCTGCGCGGCTTGAAGGAGCGTTATGAACTGCATCACCACGTGCAGATCACCGACCCTGCCATCGTGGCGGCGGCCCAGCTGTCGCACCGCTACATCGCGGATCGCCAGCTGCCGGACAAGGCCATCGACCTCATCGACGAGGCGGCGGCCAGCATCCGGTTGCAGATCGACTCCAAGCCCGAGTCCCTCGACCGGCTCGAGCGGCGCATCATCCAGCTCAAGCTGGAGCAGCAGGCGCTGATGAAGGAAGACGATGACGCCAGCCGCAAACGGCTTGAGCTGATCAATCAGGAAATCAGCGAAAAAGATCGCGAATACAACGAGCTGGATGAGGTGTGGAAGGCCGAGAAGGCCGCGCTTGCCGGCACCCAGCACATCAAGGCGGCCCTCGAGCAGGCCCGCCAGGATCTCGACGTGGCGCGCCGCGCAGGCGACCTGGGTCGCATGTCCGAGCTGCAGTATGGCCGCATTCCTGAGCTGGAGAAACAGCTGGATCTCGCCACCCAGGCCGAGATGCAGGAGACCAGCCTGCTGCGCAACCGGGTCACCGACGTGGAGATAGCCGACGTCTTGGCCCGCTGGACCGGTATTCCGGTGGCCCGCATGCTGGAAGGGGAACGCGACAAGCTGCTGCGGATGGAAGATCAGCTGCACAGCCGGGTGATCGGCCAGGAAGAGGCGGTCGAGGCGGTTTCCAACGCCATTCGCCGCTCCCGTGCCGGGCTGTCCGATCCGAACCGCCCCATCGGCTCCTTCCTGTTCCTGGGGCCCACCGGGGTGGGCAAGACCGAGCTGTGCAAGGCGCTAGCCGAGTTCCTGTTCGATACCCAGGACGCCATGGTGCGGATCGACATGTCGGAGTTCATGGAGAAACACAGCGTGGCCCGTCTGGTGGGGGCGCCTCCGGGATACGTGGGTTACGAGGAGGGCGGTTATCTGACCGAGGCGGTACGCCGTCGCCCCTACTCGGTGATCCTGCTGGATGAAGTGGAGAAGGCACACCCGGACGTGTTCAACATCCTGCTGCAGGTGCTGGACGATGGCCGCCTGACCGATGGTCAGGGTCGTACCGTCGATTTTCGCAACTCGGTGGTCATCATGACCTCCAACCTGGGGTCGGATCTCATTCAGGAGCACCACTCCGAGAAGGATTACGACGAGATGAAGGGCATGCTGATGGAGGTGCTGACCCGCAGCTTCCGGCCGGAGTTCATCAACCGGATCGACGAGACCGTGGTGTTCCACCCGCTCGGCGAGGAGCACATCAAGTCCATCGCCCGCATCCAGCTCAAGAGCCTGATGGGCCGACTGGAGGCCCAGGGTTATGAGGTGGAGGTGAGCGAGGCGCTGCTCGAGAAGCTGGTGCACGCCGGGTTCGATCCCGTCTACGGGGCGCGTCCCCTCAAGCGGGCGATCCAGCACAAGGTGGAGAACCCGCTGGCGCAGGCGCTGCTCTCCGGTCGCATCGTGCCGGGCAAAAAGCTGGTGCTGGGGGCCGACAGCAATGGCCTCACCATGACCCAGTAACGGGATTGTCGATGAAAAACGCAGGCCTCGTGCCTGCGTTTTGTTTTCAGGGGGAGCGAGATGCTGAAGTTTTCCGTGCTGGTGGATGACGACGTTCATCTGCCTGGCTGTCTGCCCGAGCGAGGGTTGGCGCTGCTGCTGGAGTGTGACGGCCTCAGGGTGCTGTTTGATAGCGGTCGTGGCCGAGCGCTGCGCCACAACGCCGCCGTGATGGGGATCGATCTCGCCTCGCTCACCCATGTGGTGCTCTCCCACGGTCATTACGACCATGTGGGCGGGGTCGGCTCACTGCCCGTCTATCCAAGACCCATCCCGCTCATCGCCTGTCCGGACGTGTTCTGCGAGCGGGGCTACTTCCTGTCGCTGCCCTTCTGGCGGCGCAACCTCTATCGTCTGTCGGTGGAGCTGGCTCGGGAGTCGCTGCCGGCCAAGGGCTTGCTT
Organism: Aeromonas oralensis; assembly: GCF_049665575.1. NCBI lineage: Bacteria > Pseudomonadati > Pseudomonadota > Gammaproteobacteria > Aeromonadales > Aeromonadaceae > Aeromonas > Aeromonas oralensis. The sequence continues at coordinate 4,366,825 of NZ_CP187186.1, read as the reverse complement.
CCCCACTGCTCGGCCGAGCCGGTGTGGCTCTCGGATCGTCTGGTGTTCCTCGGCAGCATTGTGCGGCGCGACCGGGCTGCGCCTTCGCTGCTCGGCTACATAGTGCGGGGTGGGCGGGTGGAGAAAGACCTCATCAGCGACGACTCGGCGCTGGCCTACAAGAGCGAGCAGGGGCTCATCGTCTTTATCGGCTGCGGTCACGCCGGGGTCGAGAACATCATCGAGTGGGCCAAGGAGGTGTGTGGCGACGAGCGGATCCACGCCGTCATCGGCGGCCTGCACCTGAAGTTTTCCGGCCCAGAGCGGGCGGTGGCGCTCGGTGCCTATCTGCAGGAAGAGGCGGTGGAGCGGTTGTTTGCGTGCCACTGCACCGGCAGCAGAAAGGCGGGGTTGCCGCGCCAGCACCAGATCGGGGCGGGTTTTGAGCACAGTTTTTCGGCGTAAAAAAAACGGCAATCCGAAGATTGCCGGGAGGAATGTAGTGAAGCGACCTGACGTGGGTTGAGCGGGTCGCAGGGGCAAGCCCCCGATTGCGAAGCGCGGCCACTGCTGGCCTCGCTTCTTACAGCCTGCCGGGGATGCGCTCGCTCAACCCCGACGGCCACCTGCCTGTTGCCATACCGGCGGCAATCGCGCCGGCATGGCTTTCATTCGTTACAACATGCCTCGCACAGCGGCTTTCATCTCGGCCGGCCAGACGCCGACCTGGACCTGACCTATGTGCTCTTTTTGCAGCAGCAGCATGGCCAGACGGGATTGGCCGATGCCGCCGCCGATGGTCTGCGGCATCCGTGCGGCCAGCAGATCCTGGTGCCAGTCGTACTGCAGGCGATCCTCATCGCCAGTGATGGCCAGCTGGCGACGCAGCGCCTCGGCGTCGACCCGGATCCCCATGGAGGAGATCTCGAAACTGTCCTGCAGCACCGGGTTCCACACCAGAATGTCGCCGTTCAGACCGGCCAGACCCAGCTCGCTGTGGCTGCTCCAGTCGTCGTAGTCCGGGGCACGCACGTCGTGGCGCTCGCCGTGGGAGAGGGCACCGCCGATACCGATCAGGAACACGGCACCCAGCTCCTTGGCGATGGCACGCTCGCGCCCTTTGGCATCGAGGTCCGGGTAGCGGGTCAGCAGCTCTTCACTGTGCAGGAACTGGATCTCGGCCGGCAGGAAGGGGGTCAGCTCGTGCTCGGCGCAGACCGCGCGCTCGGTGGCCTTGATGGCGGCCCAGATGCCGCGCACGGTCTCCTGCAGGTAGGCCAGGTCACGGCGCTCGCTCGGCATCACCTTCTCCCAGTCCCACTGATCCACGTAGACGGAGTGGATGGGGGTGAGGCGATCCTCGTCCGGACGCAGCGCCTTCATGTGGGTGTAGATGCCTTCGCCCGGGCCGAAACCGAAGCGACCCAGGGTCTGGCGCTTCCATTTGGCCAGTGAATGGACCACTTCGTAGCTGTGCTCAGGCAGGGTCTTCACCTTGACCTGCACCGCATTCTCGTGGCCAGAGAGGTTGTCTTGAGTGCCATCACCGACCCGGCTCAGGATGGGGGCTTGCACCTCCATCAGACCCAGTTGCTGGGCGAGTTGGCGGGAGAACATCTCTTTGACGAAGCTGATCTGTTGCTGGCTGCGAATGTAGTGCTGTTTCATGCTGAATACCTGTCTTGAACCCGTTGGATGTGAGGATTCTTCAACAGATTGTCAGCTAAACTCAATATTCGATAATAGAAATAGGCTTTGTGTGTTTTTTTCTTCAAAATACACTGGCAATTAATGATGAATCATCAAAGGGAGTGCAAAAAAATGCCGGAAAATTATCGGATCGATAATCTCGATCAGGCCATCCTCACCGCCCTGATGGAGAATGCGCGCATTCCCTATGCCGAGCTTGCCAAGCAACTGCTGGTCAGCCCGGGCACCATCCATGTGCGGGTGGAGAAGATGAAGCAGGCGGGCATCATCGAGGGAACGCGGGTGCAGGTGAACCCCAAGAAGCTGGGCTACGACGTCTGCTGCTTCATCGGCATCAATCTGAAGAGCGCCAAGGATTACCCCTCGGCGCTGGCCAAGCTGCAGGCGCTGGACGAAGTGGTGGAGGCCTACTACACCACCGGCCACTACAGCATCTTCATGAAGGTGATGACCCGCTCCATCGACGAGTTGCAGACGGTGCTGATCCACAAGATCCAGACCATCGACGAGATCCAGTCCACCGAGACGTTAATCTCGCTGCAAAACCCGATCTTGCGGGATGTGAAACCTTAAGGACTGAGGGACGCGGGAGATCCATTTCACAGGCGAAACCCTGATCTCACTGCATAGCCGATCTTGCGAGGCGTGCAGCCCTGACGGTCGGGATCAGGGCTCGATATAGGGGATGCCGTACTGGTCGTAGATGGCCTTGAGCCGGCCGTCGCGCTTCATGCGCAGCAGCTCGGCGTCGTAGGCCGCCATCAGGGCCGGGGTGGTGGCATCGGCCCTGGCCTTGGTCCAGACGGTGTAGTAAGGGCTGGCCTTGAGCGGCTTGGGCAGGTAATCGAGCTTGCCCTCCAGCCCCTCCTCCTTGATCTGGGCGAAGGCGGTGACCAGCGGCATGGGCACCACGTCGATGCGCCCGGCGATCAGCTTGCGCAGTTGCAGCTGGTTGATGGGGATCTCCTGGAAGTGATAGGCCGGGTCGGCGAGGGCGGCGGTCAGCTCCGGGGTATAGGAGAAATCCTTGGTGATGCCGATGCGCCAGGGTTTGAGGTCCGCCAGCGTGTCGTAGCGGATCTTCAGCAGGTCGGCCTTGCGCACGAAGAAGTGCCAGCTGTGGCGCAGGTGGGCCTGCTGGGGGTAGAGCAGATAGCGCTCCCGCTCCTGCTTGTAGGAGTGGGTCATCACCAGATCGTACACCCCGGTTTCGGCGTTGCGGGTCAGCCGGGCGCCGGAGTCGGTCAGCTCGATGCGAATGGGAATGCGCAGCTTGCCGAAGATGGTGCTGACCACGTCCACGTCCAGACCATGGGGAACGCCCTGTGCATCCAGAAACTTCAGCGGCGGCTCCAGGGTGCCGCCGATGATCAACTCTTTGGCCTGCAGCCAGAGGGGGAACAACAGCCAGAGCAGAATGAATCTTCGCAAACCACATCTCCTGCACGGAATAGGGAATCGCTCGCGGGCATAATTCAAGTATATTGGCCCCTACCTGCAACAGAGGCGACCGCCGATGGCAAACCCTGAAATTGAAAGCGAGCTGGACGGCATCGACAGAGTGTCGGTCTGCCTCTATCGCCTTGGCTTGAGTCTGGCAGCCTTGCTGCTGCTGTGTCGAGGGGCAAGCCTGCTGCTCGGACAGGATTTTTTGGCGCCAGCGAGCTGGCTGGTGACGCTGGCTGTGGCCAGCGGGGTATGCGGGTTATGCCTGCATGTCTATGACAAGCGCATTCGCTTTGTGCTGCAGGGACTGGGCTGGGGCGCCCTGCTGCTCAGTGCGAGCGGGGCGCCGGATGTGCTGGTGCTGGGGGCGGCGTTGGCCACGCTGGCGGGGCTGGCCTTCAAGGAGCAGTTCTGCTTCGCCATTCCGGGGATCAGGGCGGTCCCCTTGCTGCTGCCCCTGTTGTGGCTGCTGGAGCTGGCCGGCATCGGCTGGGCCGCCGCCCTGGTGGCGCTGGTGTGCGGGTTGCTGCTCTGCCTGCTCTCCCTGGCCAAGTGGCGCATGCCGCTGCACTTCGATATCGGCGACAAGGGGTGCTACCAGATCTAGGTGGGCAGGCAGGCCTTCATCTGGGCGTTGAGGGCCTGCATGACCTGCCGGCGGCTGATGATGCCGACTACCCGGTTCCCCTCCAGCACCGGATAGACCTTGGGTCTGGCCTCGGTCATCTGGCGAGCCAGATCCAGTATGCTGTCATCCGGGCTGACCGAGAGCGGTGTCCGGCTCATCAGATCCTCAACCCGGGTGCGGGTATCGCAGTGATAGCTGCCGGTGAGCAGGCTCGGAATGCAATCCTGCTCGGAGAGAAAACCGATCAGCCGCTGCTGCGGGTCCAGCACCGGCAGGCCGCTCAGGCCTGAGTCATGCAGCCGATCCAGCGCCTCGGCCAAGCCGAGCTGCGGGGTGAGGGAGTGGGTCGAACGGCTCATGTGATCGCGGATCTGTAACATGGAAGTGGCTCCGTAAGGTGGCAATGGCGCCACTATGCCCGTCGGGTGGTGGCCACGGCCAATGGCTTGTGCCGTGGGGATCGATAGGTATCCCCCGGCCGGACAATCAAGGAGAGGGTATGCGTGCATTGGTGACGGGGTGTGGCCGCCGGCTTGGTTTCTATCTGTGCGAACAGCTGGTGGCGGCAGGTTGGCAGGTGACGGGCAGCTATCGCAGTGAACGACCCGAGCTGGCGCGGCTGCGAGCGATCGGGGTCGAGCTGGTGCAGGCGGATTTTTCTCGCGAGGAGGAGGTCGGCAAGCTGATCGAGGCGCTGGCGGTCCATCAGGATCTGGCGCTGGTGATCCACAACGCCTCGGCGTTTGAGCCGCAGGCGGCGGATCCGGCGGCGCAACTGGCCCAGTTTGATCAGTTCTACCGGGTGCACATGGCGGCCCCCTTCCAGCTCAACCGGGCGTTGGCGTCCCAGCTGGCGCTCAACGCCAATGCCGGCATCATCCACATCACCGACATCTATATCCACGCGCCGGCGCCCCAGTTTGCCAGCTATGTAGCCACCAAGGCGGGGGCCCACTCGCTGGCCATGAGCTTTGCCCGCGAGCTGGCGCCCGCCGTCCGGGTCAACACCATAGAGCCGGGCCCCATCCTGTTTCTCGACGAGCATGGCGATGCGTGGCGCCAGCAGGTGCTGGCGAAGACGCCGCTGGCGCGGGAAGGGGGGCTGGAGCCCATCTGGCAGGCGGTTCAGCTGTTGATGCAGAACGACTACATGACCGGGGCCAGCATCCGGGTGGATGGCGGCCGCGGTCTGGCCGTCATCTAGGGGTCAGCGCAGGAGCGCGGCCGGGGTCGCCATCTCCTGTTGCAGGGCGATGGGGGCGAGGCCGACCTGGCACTCCTCGATCACCTTGCCCGCCATCAAGCGGGTGTGCAGCGGCAGGGTCACCTTGCGAGCATGCACCTGGCCACGGCCATAGAGCTCCGCCAGCAGTTCGTCGAGATAGGCGTCGACCCGGGCGGTGGAGAAATTATCGCTCTGGCTGCTGGCCAGGATGTCGATGTCCAGCGGCCGGTCCAGCACCTTGCAGCGCGGATCGCTGCGATCCCGGCCGTGGGCCAGCTCCATGGCGACGAAGTGTGCCTTGAGCTGGTGCGGAGCCAGCTCGCTCTCGGCGACGAACAGACAGTTGAGGAAATCATGGCTGGAGTGCATCCCGACCGGTTTGGTCTGGATCACCGAGCTCAGCTGCAGGCGGCCAAAGTGAACGAGCAGCTCGCTGACTGCCTGGCTGACGTGCTGATGGGGGTCAAGATTCGATCCAATGCTACACAGATAGAACATGTCGCCGGTCCTTGGGTAGGGCTCATCTGAAATTCGTACACAGCTCACGGTTATCGGGTTAACTATGTATTAACATCGGTTTGTCTGTTGTGATCAGGCTCTATCATCTTGGCAAGAAAGGAGGTTTGCATGAGCGTGGAACTGAAATGGGCACTGCTGACCGCATCTGGCGCGTTGGCCATGATCCTGATTATCTGTGTGGCATCCGTCGGTCTGGCGTGATACCCAAGCTGCAGCATGAACCGGCCCTTTGGCCGGTTTTGCTTTTTGGGGAGTGCAGATATGCTGACCCACCCCTGCTGAATTGAGATAGTCCAAGATGACCAAGGTACGCCCACGCTCCCTGCTGCAAGTGGTATTGATGGGGTTTGTTCTGGTGTTGATGCCTCTGGGCGGCATGATCTGGCACGACAGCCAGTCCCTCGAACACCTCAGCCAGTTGACCAGCGACGAGCTGGAACGGGCGGTGCGCGACACCCGTCGAGCGACGCTGCTGACCACCCAAGCCATTGATCTTGAACGTACTCTTCGTCGCTATGCGGTGCTGGGAGATGAGCGCATCCTGGCCAGTTATCAGCAGCAGCTGGCGAGTTATCGCAGCCTGCTGGCCGCTCACCAGAGTTCCATCCCGGATGCCGAGGCTTACACGGGCCTTGAGCAGGCGCTCGCCTGGCTCGACAGCCTGCAGGATCTCGCCCGTGCCAAGGCCGAGTCAAACAGCCCCAAATTTGATGAATTTAATCAGGTTAATCAGCAGCTTGAGATTATCACTCGCAGCCAGGTAGACGAGCATGTCAGCCGGGTGCGGGCGACCATTGCCGCCCTGATGACGGAGATCTGGTGGGTCAGCGGCTTCGTGGCGGTGCTCAGCCTGCTGCTGGTGCTGCTGTTTACCTATCTGATCATCCACCCGGTGCGTCAGATTGAGTCGCGGATCTTGAGTCTGGGTGCCGGCGTGGAACCGGACAAACGCCCGGTGGACGGGCCGGCCGAACTGGTATTGCTGGGGGAGCGGATCGTCTGGTTGCACGATAAATTGAAGGAGCTGGAGCAGCAGAAATACCAGTTCCTGCGCCACGTTTCCCACGAGCTGAAGACCCCGCTGGCGGTGCTGCGGGAAGGGGCGGATCTGCTCTCCGAGCAGCTTGTAGGGCCGCTCACCCCGGATCAGCAGGAGATCTGCCAGATGCTGGAGGAGAACAGCCGCCGGCTGCAGACCCTGATCGAACGGCTGCTCGACTTCAACCGGCTCAGCCAGCAGGAGGTGTTCACCCTGACCCCGGTGGCGCTGGCGCCCCTGCTGTCAGAATTGTCTGCAGAGTACCGGCTGGCGCTGGAATCCAAACAAATCAGTGTACACTTGCCGACCGATCCGATCACCCTGCAGGCCGAGCCATATCGCTTGCGGCTGATCCTCGATAATCTGTTCTCCAATGCGGTCAGCTACGGCGCCAGCGGCGGGCAGATATGGATCCGCGCCGGGCAGGATGGCAACGGCAGCTGGCTGGAGGTGGCCAACGAAGGGCCTGCGATTCCGCTGGCCGAGCGGGAGCGGATCTTCGAGCCCTTCGAGCAGGGCAGTATTGTGCGCCAGGGGCTGCTGAAAGGCTCCGGAATGGGGCTCTCCATCGCCCGGGAATCGGCGATGAGCCTTGGCGGCGAGTTGGTATTGGTTGAAGATGAACAGGCGGATGTCTGTTTCCGGTTGACGTTGAAGTGAAGCCCAAGATGAAACAATGTGTTGTTCCGGTATTGATGATGAGCCTGCTCACAGGCTGTTCCCTGCTGCCAGCGCGTGACCCGGCGGCGTCGCCGGATCTCGCCCTCGCCAAACGGATGGAGTTTGCCAACAAGGAGATGCAGGTGCGCCTGCAATACTCGGACTGGCTGCTGGCCAGCCATGCCCAGCAGCGGGCCCAGGAGCGCCAGCGTCTCAAGGGGGCGACCGATATCGAGAGCCGGGTCAGCCTAGCCATGGTCAACACCCACCCGTCCGAGTCGGTGGCCAGCCGGCGAGCTGGTCTGGACAAGCTCAAGAGCCTGCTGCCGGAGCTGGGGCTGGATGCCCAGGCCTTCCTGCGCAGCTGGATAGCCCTCGGCGAGGAGCTGCTGGCCCGCGACAGCCGGCGCGACGATCAGAGTCAGGAGGTGCAGCGTCTGCGCCGCCAGATCGAGCAACTCTCCGCCATCGATGATCAACTCAATCAGCGCAAGCTGAACGGCAATGGCGAGGCGCTGAAATGAGTCGCATCCTGCTGGTCGATGACGATGCCAGCCTGCTCAAGCTGATGAGCATGCGCCTGCGCAGCCAGGGCTATGAGGTGGATACCGCCGACAGCGCCGAAGGGGCGCTGGACCGGCTGCGTCAGCAACGGGCCGATCTGGTGCTGAGCGATCTGCGCATGGCCGGCATGGACGGGCTGGCGCTGTTCGAGCGGATCCAGTCCCAGTGGCTGGGGCTGCCGGTCATCATCATGACCGCCCACGGCACCATTCCCGATGCCATTCAGGCAACCCGCTCCGGGGTGTTCAGCTTTCTCACCAAGCCCATCGACAAGGATGAGCTGTTCGCCACCATAGAGCACGCGTTGAGCCTGACGCGCCCAAAGCAGCGACAGGATTGGCAATCGCTGATCCTGACCCGCAACCCGCAGATGGAGCAGTTGCTGATCCAGGCTGGCAGCATCGCCGCCATGGAAGTGCCCGTGCTGATCATGGGCCCTTCCGGCTCCGGCAAGGGCGTCATGACCCAGGCGCTGCACCAGGCCAGCAGCCGGCGTGACAAGCCGCTGCATGTCATCAACTGTGCCGCCCTGCCGTGGGCGGTGCTGGATCTGCAACTGTTCGGCGAGAATGGCCAGTCCGGCCTGTTTGAACAGGCCAAGGGAGCGACCCTGTTTCTCGACGAGATAGGGGATCTGTCGGAATCGCTGCAGGCCAAGCTGCTGCAGGTGCTGCAGGAGTACGGCCAGGGCACGCCCGAGGTGCGGGTCATCAGCTCCAGCCATCAGGATCTGGTGGCGGCGATGGAGGAGGGGCGCTTTCGGGAAGATCTCTTCTATCGGCTCAATGTGGCCAACATCACCTTGCCCCCCCTCAGCGCCCGCAGCGAAGACATTCCGCTGCTGGCCAGGCAGGCGCTGGATGATTATCGCAGCCGCCACGGCGACTGCGCCGCCCTCGGCTTCTCGCCGGAGGCGCTGGCCCTGCTGGCGGCGGCAGGTTGGCCCGGCAACGTGCGCCAACTCTGCAGCGTGGTGGAGCAGCTGGCCAGCCTCTGCTGCAGCCCGGTGATCGGTGCCGCCATGGTGGAATCTGCCCTGAGCGGCGGCAGTGGCGGCATCCCCTCGTTCAACGAGGCGCGGGCCGAGTTCGAGAAGGAGTATCTGATCCGGCTGCTGCGCACCACCGAGGGCAATGTGACCCTGGCGGCCAACATGGCGGGCAGAAACCGCACCGATTTCTACAAGCTGTTGAATCGGCACGGCATCGAAGCCGCGAACTTCAAGTCGAAGGGATAAATGACAGAGGGGCGGCCCGTCGATGACGGACCGCCCCTCTTGTTTCAGGCCGGATCGCCACATCGCCAGGATCAGGCCGGGTCGGTGACGCCAGCGATGGCCTGGGTTTTCTGAGTTTTGCGGGAGAGCCAGAGGCCGCTCGCCTTCATCAGGTAGCCAAACAGCGCACCAATTACCAGCGACGGCAGGATCAGGCGCCACTCTCCCGCCGCACCAAAGGTGGCGCAGCAACCGGCGAAGGTACCGGGAATGTAGCCGAGCCACCGCTGCTTGGCCTGCACGCACATCAGGGTGGCCACCACCCCGGTCATCAGGTAGCCCGCCACGCCGGCGCCCCACCAGGCGTCACCATGGATCAGCAGCAGGGCCCACAGCATGCCGCTGGCATTGCACAGCAGGGTCTGCAGCAGTGCCTTGTAGCCGCCGCTGGAGGCAAAATAGCTGGTGCAGCCGAGGAAGCCGACCCAGGAGATGAGGCCGAGGGTAACGGCGACCCAGCCCCAGACGGCGGAGAGGATCCCGGTCGTGATGGCGATGGCGATCAATGGGCTCATGGCGTGACTCTTCAGTAGTGAAATTCGGAAAAAAGGGAGCCTACCCCGCGCAAGAGGGGCGGCAAGCAGGGGCGGGATTGTGTGTGATCTGCATCACTCATTTCAACTCAGGAATACGCTTGCGCTCGCGAAAATATTTCATGGTGAGGCGCTGGCCCCTGCTCCATAGTTAGAGGCCCTGTCCTGCTCATGGAGTGAGTCTGATGGTGCCAAATGTGATCGTTCCCCTGCTGGTGTTCGTAGTGCTGTTTCTGGTCGGAACCATGGCCAAGGCACTGCCCCTCTATCAATTCATGTAATTTTCCGTGAAATAAAACTCGGCCGGGGCGGGTCTTATGATTGTTACCCTCATCGCCCCGGGAGTTTTTTCCATGTTGCTCAAGCGCCGCTCTGCCCACCACCTCACCGAACAGGACGTCACGCTGGAAGCCGTCTATCAGGATCGCCGCCTGATCCTGAAAGGGCTGGGGCTCGGCGCCGCCACCCTGGCGTTTCCGACCCAGGCCGGGGTGCTCGATCTCTTCTCTGGCGACAAGCCGGCACCGGTCGCCACCCGGGTGCTCAACATCCACGCCGCCGCCCGGCCGGAGGGGTTGATCCTCACGCCGGAGGAGAAGGCCACCACCCACAACAACTTCTACGAGCTCGGCACCGACAAGGGGGATCCGGCCCGCAACGGCCACTACCTCAAGCCCGAGCCCTGGACCCTGAAGGTGGAAGGGGAGGTGGCCAAGCCGTTTACCCTAGACGTGTGGGATCTCATCAACAAGAGCACGCTGGAGGAGCGGATCTACCGGTTGCGCTGCGTGGAGGCCTGGTCCATGGTGCTGCCCTGGAGCGGCATCGCGCTGGCGGATCTGATCCGCCGGGCCGAGCCCACCAGCCGCGCCAAGTTCGTGGCCTTCGAGACTCTCTATGATCCGGAACAGCTGCCGGGACAGGCGTCGCGCTCCCTCGGTGGCGGCATCGACTACCCCTATGTCGAGGGGCTGCGCATCGACGAGGCGATGCACCCGCTCTCCTTCCTGGCGATGGGGCTCTACGGCAAGGCGCTGCCGGCCCAGAACGGCGCGCCGATCCGGCTGGTGGTGCCCTGGAAGTACGGCTTCAAGAGCATCAAGAGCATCGTCTCCATCCGGCTGGTGGAGGAGATGCCGCCCACCACTTGGAACCTGCTGGCCCCCAATGAATACGGCTTCTACGCCAACGTCAATCCAGCGGTGGATCACCCGCGCTGGAGTCAGGCCAGCGAGCGTTTCATCGGCGAGGGGGGCATCTTCGGGGCCAAGCGCCAGCCGACTTTGCCATTCAATGGCTATGCCGATGAGGTTGCATCCCTCTATCAGGGCATGGATCTGCGCAAGTGGTATTGAGACGAGAGGAGCTGACACCATGACTCTGCGACTGACGGCGCGTCACATCACCCTGTTGCGGGCGCTGGTACACCTCGCCTCGCTGGGGTTTCTGCTCTGGCTGCTGGTGGCCGTGCCCGGCGGCCTGCTGGGAGGGGATCCGGTACAGGGACTGACCCACTATCTGGGCAAGGGGGCGCTCAATCTGCTGCTGCTCACCCTGCTGGTATCGCCGCTGGCCAAACGCTGGCGGCAGGGGCAGCTCATCAAGCTGCGCCGCCCGCTCGGGCTCTGGTGCGCCGCTTGGGCCGGTCTGCATTTCATGGTCTGGCTGGGGCTGGATCTGCAGTTCGACTGGGGGCTGATTGGCGGCGAGCTGGTCAAGCGCAGCTACATAGTGGTGGGCATGGTGGCGCTGCTGTTGCTGCTGGCGCTCAGCCTTACCTCGATCCCGGCCCTGCTGCGGCGCATGGGGCCGGCTTGGCAGCAGCTGCACAACTGGATCTACGCGGTGGCCCTGCTGGTGCCGGTGCACTACTGGTGGTCGCTCAAGAGCGGCTGGCAGGAGCCGCTCATCTATCTGCTGCTGGCCTGCGCCCTGCTGGTGCCGCGCCGTGACAAGCTGCTGCGCCCCTGGCGCCGGCTTCGGCCGCAGAAACTGAGAGAGGCATGAGGCCGGCAGTGCGCCGCCCCGGCAACCTGAAATAAAAAAGAGGCCTAGTCGGCCTCTTTTTTGATGTCACCCGTATGGGCGTCCACCAGGAGTCGTACCCGCTGCCCCTGGGCATCCAGGGTTTCCACCTCGAATTTGTCCCCTTCCAGCTCCACTTCCCGAATGTCGTGATACCCTTGGGCCACCAGTAGTTTGACCAGCCCGGCCATGTCGAGACGGCTCTCGGCCGCCCAGCCGAGGGTGGAGAAGAGGCAAAGGATCAGCAGGAAACTGCGTCGGATCATATTCATTCCGGATTCATGGCTGGCAGACTATAAACGGCATTATGTTAGGTTTTGGGAGATGAATCATCCATGAATAGAGCCCTGTCTCTGCTTGGGTTGCTGCTGCCGGTACTGGCACAGGCGGCCACGCCGAACGAGGCCTTGCTGCAGCAGGCGGTCAGCGAGGGACGGGTGCGCCCCTTTCATGAGGTGATGGAGGTGGCTTCCCGCCTGCCGGTACGGGTGCTGCGGGTTGATCTGGGGGAGGAGGACGGCATCTGGCTGTACGAACTCAAGCTGATCGACAGCGAGAACAGCGTCATCAAGGTGGGCTATCGGGCCGACAACCTGGAGATGGTGTGGCTCAAGGGCCACCATCTGGAGCGGCTGTTCGCTCCGCGTCCGCCCCCGGAAGAGGAGTGATGGAGTGAGTCCGCGAACGCGCCGCCATCCGGTTCGTTCCCCAATCGCCGCCGGTACCGGCACAACCCTGCTTTGGATACCCATTTATGCGAATTCTGATAGTTGAAGATGAGAAGACCCTGGCGGGCCAGCTGGCGGAACAGCTGCGCCTGTCCGGTTTCGTGACCGACCTCTGCCACGACGGCAACGAGGCCGGTTTTCTCGGCGAGACCGAGCCCTACGACGCCATCATTCTGGATCTCGGTCTGCCGGGCCGCGATGGCCTGAGCGTGCTGAAGGAGTGGCGCAGCAAGGGGATCGACACCCCGGTACTGGTGCTGACCGCTCGTGGCCAGCTGCACGAGAAGATCGAGGGGCTCAACGCCGGGGCCGACGACTACCTCACCAAGCCGTTCCAGGTGGCCGAGCTGGTGGCCCGAGTCCATGCCCTGGTGCGACGGGCGGCGGGCAACGCCAGCTCGATCCTGGAGATCGGCGGGGTGCGGCTCGACATGGCAGCGTCCCAGGTGTGGTACGAAGGCACCCCCATCAAGCTGACCGCCCACGAGTTCCGGGTGCTTGGCTATCTGATGCAGCACAGGGGCAAGGTGGTGTCGCGCAGCGAACTGATCGACCATATCTATGCCCAGGATTTCGACCGCGATTCCAACACGGTGGAAGTGTTCATCGGCCGGATCCGCAAGAAGACCCACTCCGATCTCATCGAGACGGTGCGCGGTCTCGGCTATCGGATCAACGAATGAGCCGGATCTTGATGCCCTCGTGCGCCGGAGCGGCTGAATGAGGCTGGTGCGCACCCTGCGTGGGCGACTGGTGGTCATCGCCATGGTCTGGTGTGGCCTGTTCCTGTTCGCCACCGGCTTCAGCCTGCAGACCATGATGCGCAACTACTGGCAGGAGGCGGAGGCCGACGGCCTGCGCCTGCAGCTCTACGATCTGCTCTCCCGCCTCGAGATCCAGCCGGATGGCCTGCCGGTGGTCACCGAACCCATGGCCGACCCCCGCTTTCGCCAGCCCTACTCCGGTTACTACTGGCAGCTGGAGCTGGGGGAGAGCGTGGTCAGCCGCTCCCGCTCCCTGTGGGATGTGCACCTCGACGTGCACGGCCTGAAGTCGGCCTTCGGCGATCCGGACCTCTTCGTCGGCAAGGGGCCCAACAAGGAGCCGCTGCTGATCATGACCCGCACCGTGCTGCTGCCCGGTTCGGATCGGGTGTTCACCCTGGTGATGGCCAAGGACAGCAGCGCCCTGACCCAGACCCTGAAGAAGACCCGCATCAGCCTGTTCCTCGGCCTCGGCTTTGCCGCGACCGGGCTGGTGCTCGGCTTCATGTTCCAGATCGTCTACGGTCTGCGGCCGCTGCACCTGTTGCGCCGCGAATTGAGCCGGGTCCATCAGGGCCATCAGGAGGGGTTCCGGCTGCGCTATCCGCTGGAGATCCAGCCGCTGGTGGAGGACATCAACCGGCTGCTGCACCACTACGGCGAGCTGTTGCAGCGGGCCCGCTCCCACACTGGCAACCTGGCCCACGCCCTCAAGACGCCGCTCAGCATCATGCGCAACCAGGTGGCCCAGCTGCCGCCGGAAGATCAGGCCGCCCTCGGCGAGCAGCTCGACCAGATCCAGCGCCACATCGACTACCACCTCGGCAAGGCGCGGGTGACCGGCGCCGCCAAGATCCTCGGGGTGTCGACCCCGGTGCGGGCGCGGGTGGAGTACATCTGCCGCGCCTTCTCCCGCCTCTATCCGGGCCGGGAGGTGGATCTGCAGGTGCCGGCCACCCTGGCGGTCGGGGTGGAGGAGCAGGATTTCGACGAGATGGTGGGCAACCTGCTGGAAAACGCCTTCAAGTGGTCGGCCGGTCAGCTGCGTATCTCCAGTGCCGAGCTGGGGGGCTGGATCACCCTGCGTATCGAGGATGACGGTCCCGGCATGAGCGAGGATCAGATCGCCAAGGCGGTGCTGCGCGGGGTGCGGCTCGACGAGAAGGTGCCTGGTTCGGGGCTGGGTCTCAACATCGTCTCCGATCTGGCGGAAGCCTACCGCGGCAGCCTCATCATGGGTCGCGCCGAGCTCGGCGGGCTGGCGGCTTCTCTCTCGCTGCCCAAGGTGGCAAGAGTGGAGAGCTAGGCATAAGATATGGCACCTGTTTTAGCCTGAGGAAGAGAACCATGACCGATGATCCATGGGCACTGTGTCATCTCGACGATTCGTTCGATGCCTCTGTGCTGGGCACCAAGGGGGCCCAGATCCAGTGGTTTGAGGATCGCGACAGCCTGATTGCCTTCCTGCTGGAAGATTTCGTCGACCTGCTGGCCGACGTGGGCGAGCTGGATGAGGATCAGACCGAGCGGGCGCGTGAGCGCTTCACCCTGCTGGTGGAGCAGAGCTTCGACGATCGCGGTCTGATGGACGCCATCAACGATCTCGCCTCCGGCCTGCGCCGCATCGCCTGGCTGGGGCCGCTCTCCGAGCTGGCCGAGCTGAGCGATGACTTCGCCTCCGGCCTGCGCCGCTATTTCTGGAGCCAGTACGACGGGGATGAAGATGACCCGGATGCCTGGGTGCCGGAAGAACTCTGGCCCCAGCTGGTGGAGTGTGCGGAAGAGTACATGGTTGAGGGTGACTTCTGATTCTGAGCCCTTGTCCGCGCTCTGGCTGCAAAGCGGGTGGAGTGTGCACAAGAGTACAGGGTGGAAGGGGGCTTCTGAGCCACCTTGTCCGCGCTCTGGCCGCAAGGCGGGTGGAGTGTGCACAAAGAGTACAGGGTGGAAGGGGACTTCTGATTCACACCCCAAACCGCGATAAGAAAACGGCGCCTTGATGGCGCCGTTTTTGTTGCTCAGTCCTCTGCTCAGGCGTTGGCCGGCACCGCGTGGGCGGTGTTGGCCGGGGCCGGGCCCTGGTACTTCTCGATCTGCAGCTGGGCCATGTGGCCGCAGTTGCCCTGCGCCAGGCTGGAGGTGCCCTCGTCGAAGGTGAGGCAGTTGACGTTGCCGTTCTTGCACAGGCTCCCCGCCTCGCCCGGTTTGGCCGGGTCGAACCAGGCCCCTTCACAGACTCGCACTACCCCCGGGCGGATGTCCTTCGAGATAAGTGCGCCCACCAGGATCTGGCCGCGATCGTTGAAGGCCCGTACCAGATCGCCATCCTGGATGCCGCGCGCCTTGGCATCGTCCGGGTGGATCAGGATCGCCTCGCGATCGGCGACGGCGAACTTGTCCCGCAGCGGGGTGTTGTCGAGCTGGGAGTGCAGCCGCTGGGTCGGGTGGGAGGTGTTGAGCGACAGCGGATAGCGGGTCGCCTCTTTGCTCTTGATCCACTCCTTGGGCTCATACCACTTGGGATGGCCGGCGCAGTCGGCATAGCCCATGCCGGCCACCGTGCTGGAGAAGATCTCGATCTTGCCGGACGGGGTTCCGAGCGGGTTGAGCAGCGGGTTCTCGCGAAAATCGGCGTGACGGATCCACTGGCGGTTTGCCTCGGGTACCGGGAAGCGGATGTAGTTGTTGGACTCCCAGAACATGTTGAATGGCGGCAGCGCCACCCGGGCGCCGCGGGCCTGAGCGGCCATGCCGTCGTACATCTGCTTGAGCCACAGCATCTCGTCCTTGCCTTCGGTGTACTGCTCCTGCAGGCCCAGCTTGGCGGCCACGTCGCGGAAGATGTCGAAGTCGTTGCGCGCCTCGAACTGGGGCGGCACGCACTGGTGCATCGGGAAGACGTAGCGCTGGGAGTAGTCGCCGCCCATCTCCAGATCGTTGCGCTCGTAGCTGGTGGTGGCCGGCAGCACGATGTCAGCGTGCTTGGCGGTGGCGGTCCAGTAGGGCTCGTGCACGATCACGGTCTGCGGCTTGCGCCAGGCCTTGACCAGGTTGTTGGTGTCCTGGTGGTGGTGGAAGGGGTTGCCGCCTGCCACGTAGACCAGCTTGATGTCCGGGTAGGTCACCTTGCGGCCGTTGAAGTCGATGGTCTTGCCGGGGTTGGCCAGACAGTCGGCGATGCGGGCCACCGGGATCGGCGCCGGCCCGTTCTTCGGCGCATTGCCGGCGGAGATGCCCGCCAGGATGCCGCCCTTGGCGGTGGGGCTGCCACCGGAAGAGTAGTGGTAGCTGAAGCCGTAGCCGCCGCCCGGCAGGCCGATCTGGCCCAGCATGGCGGCCAGGGTGACCAGCATCCAGTTGGGCTGCTCACCGTGCTGCTGACGCTGCATGCCCCAGCCCGCCATGATCATGGTGCGCTTGGACGCCATGTCGAGGGCCAGTTGGCGGATCACCTTGGCGTCGACGCCGCAGATGGCGCTCGCCCACTCGGCGCTCTTCGGCTGGCCGTCTTCCTGGCCGAGCAGATAGGTGAGGAACTTGTCGAAGCCGGTGGTGTAGCGGTCAAGGAAGGCCTGATCGTGCTTCTGCTCGCTGTAGAGGGTGTGGGCCACCCCCAGCATCATGGCCACGTCGGTGTAGGCGTTCGGCGCAATCCACTCTGCCCCGGCCAGCTTGGCGGTTTCGTTGTAGACCGGGTCGATGCTGATGATGCGGGTACCCTTCTCCTTGAGCGCCTTGAAACCGGCCTGACCCTCGTGATCCGGCATGTTCCAGCTGTTCTTCAGGGTGACCTGGGCGTTGACCCCCCACAGCACCACCAGTTCGGCATGCTCGATGACGTTGGGCCAGGCGGTCTGCTGCTCATACACCTCGATGGAGCCCATCACGTGGGACATGATCACCTGGGCGGCGCCGGCGGAGTAGTCGCCGGCATAGCCGGTGAAGCCGCCCGCCAGGTTCATCAGGCGGTGCAGCAGGGTGCGGCTGTTGTGGAACATGCCGACGCTCTTCCAGCCGTAGGAACCGGCGTGGATCGCCTGCGGGCCGAAGTCGCTCTGCACCCGGCCTATCTCGCCGGCCACCAGTTCAATGGCTTTCTCCCAGCTCACCCGCACCCACTCGTCGGCGCCACGCAGCTCGGGCTTGGCGCCCGGGCCCTGTTCCAGCCAGCTCTTGCGCACCATGGGGTACTTGATGCGGTTCTTGGCGTGCACCTGGAACGGCGCCATGTCGATGAGATCGTTGGGGGCCGGATCATCGGCCACCGGCTGGACCCGTACCATGCGGCCCTCTTCGACGATGGCCTCGAAAGCCCCCCAGTGGGCGCCGGTCAGGATGCCTTTCTGGGCGGGCACCAGGGTCGGGAATTGTTCAAGCGCCGTGCTGATGGCCTGGGCCAGCGCGCTTTTCGGGAAGACGCCGGCCAGCAGCGGCAGGGCGGCGCAGGCGCCCAGCCCCTTGAGCAGGTTGCGGCGGGAGAGATTGGTTTGCTTATCGGTAAAAAAAGTCATGACGATTTCCTCTGTGCCAGCCTTAGTGCGCCGCGTTCATGTCACTGGCATGTTTCTGGACGTATTGGGTCAACATGCGTGCCTGTTCCGGGGTCAGGGAGGTGCGTGATTCCATCCCCTTGATGACGCCGATCCACTGGTTGGCGTTGAAGTGATCCAGTGCGGTGAGGCCGTGGCAGCCGGTACAGTTGTTGGACATCAGGGTGGAGGCGTACTGCCACAGCTTGCCCTGATCGCCGATGAGCTGGCTCTGATCCACCCAGGCGGTCAGGCTGACCTGATGCCAGGTGAGGTTGGTGGCGCTGTCGGTTTCGCTCTTGCCGGTGGTGAGCTGCGCCTTGGCCTTGTCGCCGAGCAGAGTGCTCAGGATGCGCTTGCCGGGAGCGGCGTAGAACACCTCGCTCACCCCGTCCTGCTGCCAGCCGTCGATGCGCACCTGGGCGCGGCCGTTGTCGTTGGCCAGCACTTCCACCTGGGTGGAGGGCATCAGGGTGCCTTCGTCGGTCTTGGCGCCGGCATCCAGATAGAGCGGGGTGGTGGCGATGGCGTAACGGGTGGTGACGCTGGCCGGAGTCTGGGCGGCGGCTTGCGCCAGCTCGCTGGCACCGGCGGCGGCCAGGCCGCTCATGTCGGGCATGATGTGGGCGACGCCGCGGTGGCAGTCGATGCAGGTCTGGCCCTCCTTGATGGCGACCGGGTGTTCGGCACGGGCGTTGGGGCGTTGGGCCAGGATGTCCATCGCCGCGTAGCTGTGACAGCTGCGGCAGGTGGCGGAGTCATTGGCCTTCAGCTCGTCCCACACGGTCTGGGCCATCCGCAGCTTGTGGGCTTCATACTTTTCTGGGGTATCGAGGGTGCCGATCGCCTCGTGATAGATATCCTTCACGGCGCGGATCTTGGTCCACAGATAGGAGGTGGGGTCGCCCGGGATGTGGCAGTCGGCACATTCGGCGCGGATGCCCTTCACGTTCTGGAAGTGGACGCTGCCCTGATACTCGGCCAGCGGGGTCTGCATGGAGTGGCAGGAGACGCAGAACTCGGTGGAGCTGGTCTTGTGCATGACGGTCACCGTGACCCCCAGCGCTGCAACGCCCAAGAGGGCCCCGAGCAGCAGTAGCCAGAACCAGGTTTTTCTCAACAATTTTCCAAGCATGACGGCGTTTTCCTACGATCAAATATTACCAATATAGTAGTATTCATGGAGAGGTAGTTGATTGACCTCTATCATGATTTATATTTTGTATTTTTATTTTAAATGCATTTATTATTTTGTAATTTATCATTTAATTGAATTTAATTTAACTTCCTGCGATTTACACCGTCTTTTTTGTCCTCGTTTGAGGCATGGCCTGCTTGGGCATGCCATCCACGACCTGGCGGTGCTGTGCACCCGCCCGCCACTCCTTCTCAATCGCTTCTGCCTCGGCAAGGGCCTGTCGCCTCGCGCCCGCGGAGGGCTTGGGCTTTGCCCGGGGCCCGTTATACACTGTTCACATATACAGTATTGAGGTGTTTGCCATGCGACTCTTCATCGCCGAGAAGCCCAGTCTGGGACGTGCCATTGCCGACGTGCTGCCCAAGCCCCACAAGAAGGGGGACGGTTTTATCGAAACTGCGCAGGGGGATGTGGTGACCTGGTGCATCGGCCATCTGCTGGAGCAGGCCGAGCCCGATGCCTATGACGCCGCCTACAAGCAGTGGCGCATGGAGTCGCTGCCCATCGTTCCGGCCCAGTGGCAGCTGGTGGCCAAGCCGAAGACCAAGACCCAGCTCACCGTCATCAAGCGGCTGATCAAACAGGCCGACTGCGTGGTCAACGCCGGTGACCCGGACCGGGAGGGGCAACTGCTGGTGGACGAGGTGATCGATTTTCTCGGCTACGGTAAAACCAGGCCGGTGCTGCGCTGTCTCATCAGCGATCTCAACCCGCCGGCGGTGCGCCGTGCCCTCGACAAGCTCAGAGACAACAAGGAGTTCGTGCCGCTGGCGGTGTCGGCGCTGGCCCGCAGCCGGGCCGACTGGCTCTACGGCATCAACATGACCCGCGCCTATACCCTGCTTGGCCGCAAGGGGGTTGCAGCGAGCTGCTGTCGGTCGGCCGGGTGCAGACGCCGCTGCTGGGGCTGGTGGTACGGCGGGATCTCGAGATAGAAGCCTTTGTGCCCAAACCCTTCTTCGAGGTGCTGGCCCATCTACAGACCGAAGGCAACGAGCGTTTCAGTGCCAAGTGGCTGCCTTCCGAGGCCTGTCTGCCCTGGCAGGACGAGGAGGGACGAGTGCTAAACCGGGCGCTGGCCGCCAAGGTGGTGGAGCGGATCCAGGGTCAACCCGCTCTGGTGGAAGAGGTGGAGGAGCAGGCCCGCAAGCAGGCGGCGCCGCTGCCCTACAACCTCTCCAGCCTGCAGATCGATGCCGCCAAGCGGTTCGGCATGGACGCCAAGCGGGTGCTGGACGTCTGTCAGGGGCTCTACGAGCGCCACAAGCTGATTACCTACCCGCGATCCGACAGCCGTCATCTGCCGAGCGATCACTTCAACCGGGCCGGCCAGGTGCGGGAGGCCATCGCCAGCACGGCGCCGGCACTGGCCAAGGCGGTGAGCGAGGCGGACGGCAAGATCCGCAGCAAGGCGTGGAACGACGGCAAGGTGGATGCCCACCACGCCATCATCCCCACCGAGAAGCAGGGCAACCCGGCCACGCTGGGGGCTGACGAGGCGAAGCTTTACGGCCTGATTGCCCGTCAGTACCTGCTGCAGTTTTACCCGCCGTTCGAGTACAACGACAGCAAGGTGCTGCTGCGCATCGCCGGCGGCCTGTTCCAGGCCAAGGCGCGGCGGATCCTCAAGGCGGGCTGGAAGGCGTTGCTCGGGGTGGAGGAAGATGATGAAGAGGAGGCGGGGAGCCTGCCGGCCCTGCGCAAGGGCGAGCAGCTGCTGTGCGAGCGGGGGAGCTGCAGGAGAAGATGACCCAGCCGCCCAAGTCGTTCACCGATGCCACTCTGCTGGCCGCCATGACCGGCATCGCCCGCTACGTGCAGGATCCCGAGATCCGCAAGACCCTGCGCGAGACCGACGGCCTCGGCACCGAGGCGACCCGGGCGGGCATCATCGATCTGCTGTTCAAGCGGCGTTTTCTGGTGCGCCAGGGCAAGAGCATCAAGGCGACCCCGACCGGGCGAGCTCTCATTCAGGCGTTGCCTGCCACGGCGACCACCCCTGACATGACGGCGCTGTGGGAGCAGCACCTCGGCCGGATTGCCGAGCGGCAGACGAGCTATCAGCAATTCATGGGGCCGCTGACCGAGCAGTTGAACGGCCTGATCGACGGCGCCAGACAGGATTCGGGGGCCAGCTTCAGCGCCCTGCCCAAGGCGGCACCCGGGGCCGACAAGCGTCGCTTCACCAAGCGCAAGCGCAGCACGGCGGCTGGTGGCACGAGCGGGACAGCCAAGCGGGGGAGCAAGCGACCGGCCAAGGCTGCCTGATAAAAAAAGCGCCCCTGGCGGGGCGCAAAAAGGCATTGTCGTCAGGCGTCGGCCAGTCTGGCGCGACTCAAATTGAGGTAGTGCCAGGCAACGCCGAGCAGTACCAGATCCTTGAAGATGAAGAACTCGGTGACCGGCACTCCGTCGACCAGCTTCCAGACGCCCGGCAGGGTCAGCAGAAAGCTGAGGGTCACGAGGAAGGTCAGGATGGCCCCCAGGCTGCTCCAGTAGCCCAGACGTGGTCGCCACAGGCCGGCAATCAGGCCGCCGGCGATCAGGATCTCGACCAGCCCGATCAGATTGGAGACCGCTTGCTCCGAGAGCACGGCATAGAGCCAGCTCATCAGCGGATGGCTTGCCACCAGCGGCCGGATGGCCGCCGCCTCGGTCGGCGTGAACTTGAACATGCCGATCCAGAGCAGGGTCAGTACCACCCCGGTGAGGGCGATCAGAAAACCTCGGTCATGGCGTTCCATTCATGCTCCTTTGTCAGGGGGTGAGAGTGACCGGCGGGAAGTCGATGTCGGTTGCCGCCAGATGATTGCCGTAGTTGGTCAGGGTATTGATGACCACCTGCCCCAGCACCTCCATTGCCAGCTCATCATCCACGCCCGCGGCACGGGCTGCGGCCAGTTGTTGATCGCTGATGACACCGCGCTGGGTAACCAGGGCGACCGCCAGCTGCAGCAGGGCGTGATCGAGTGGATCCGCCGCCTGGGCCAGACGTGCAGCCCGGATGGCGTCGTCATCGAAACCGGCCCGGCCAGCCAGCAGGGTGTGGGCCGACAGGCAGTATTGGCAGGCGTTGGCCTGGCCGATGGCCAGTGCCAGCAGGTCCCGCTGGCGGGCACTGAGCCGCCCTTTGCCCAGCGCATCGGCAAAACCGAGCAGGCCGTTGAGCACCGCGGGTGAATGGGCGAGGGTGGCGTAGAGGTTGGGAACCTTGCCAAGGCTGCTTTTGAGGGCGGCGAAGGTGGGGGCGGCAGCCGGTTTGGGCTGGCTCACGGGGTGAATGCGACTCATGATGTGCTCCTGTTTGGGTTGGGTACGGGAGACACTATGCCGGTTTTAATGGTACGGTTTATCACCCATAGTCCACTATTGGCGACTTATCGTCTCAAACATGGATCCACTCTCGATACTGCTGGCCCATGCCGCACCCCGGGCCAACCTCTTCTTTGCCGGCAACCTGTGCCAGCACTCCCACAGTCATGACTATCCGGCTGGTGGCCACCTGCACCTGCTGCGCCGTGGCGAACTGCTGCTGCGCGAGGAGGGGGCGAGCCCCTGCTGCTGACCGAACCGACCCTGATCCTGTTTCCCCGTGGGCGCGGACACAGGCTCGGGCCGCGCCAGCTGGCAGGCTGCGATCTGGTGTGCGCCAGCGTGTCGTTCGGACCGGCCGGTGACTCACCATTGCAGCTGGCGCTGCCGGATACTCTGGTACTGCCGCTGCAGACGATCCCGGCCATGGCGCCGGTGCTGACCCTGCTGTTCGAGGAGGCCTTCGCCGACCGCTACGGCCAGCCACCGATCCTCTCCCGTCTGCTGGAGGTGCTGCTGATCCTGCTGCTGCGCCATCTGGTGGAGCAAGGGCACTGCCGGCAGGGGATGCTGGCTGCGCTCTCCGACCCGCGTCTGGCGCGGGCCGTCACGGCCATGCATCAGCGGGGAGACGAGCCCTGGACGGTCGAGACGCTGGCACGGGAGGCGGGCATGTCGCGCGCCCGCTTCGCCGCCCATTTCCAGGCGCTGACCGGGCAGACGCCACTGGGCTATCTGACGCGCTGGCGCATGTTGCTGGCCAGTAAGCAGCTGCTGGCAGGGGAGTCCATCACTCAGGTGGCGCTGGGGGCGGGGTACTGCGGCGGAACTGCCTTTGGGCGGGCGTTTGAACGGGAGTTCGGCATGAGCCCGGGACGCTGGCTCAAGACGCGGCAGCGCGAATGACCGGGGCCGCAGCCGGCCCCGGTGTCATCAGCCGGTGTAGACGGCTTCTTCCGGATACTTGATGCGGGTCTCGCTCGGACGGGCCAGCATGAAGGCCAGGGTCAGCGGACCGAGACGGCCGCAGATCATCACCAGCACCAGGATCAGCTTGCCGGGTTCACTCAGACCGGCGGTGATGCCGGTGGAGAGCCCCACGGTGGCAAATGCCGAGATGGTCTCGAACATGATCTTGTCGAAGGACTGCTGCTCGGTGAGCATCAGCAGGAACATGGCCAGCATCAGCACCATGGTGCTGACGATGATGATGGCCAGCGAGCGGGTCACGATCTGGGGTGACAGGGTGCGGCCGAAGGCGGTGACATGGGGGCGCTTGGTCAGAAACGCCTTGGTCGCCAGCAGCACTACCGCGAAGGTGGTCACCTTGATGCCGCCACCGGTGGAGGTGGCGCCGGCCCCGACAAACATCAGCATCATCATGAACAGCAGGGAGGCGGGCACCATCTGGCCGATGTCGATGGAGTTGAAGCCGGCGGTACGGGCGCTGGTGGACTGGAAGAAAGCCGCCAGCCACTGACCGCCGAAGGAGGCCTTGCCGAGGGTGCCCGGGTTGTTGTGCTCCAGCAGCCAGAACATCAGGGTGCCCAGTAGCAGCAGGCTAGGGGTCATGATCAGCATCAGCTTGCTGTGCAGCTTGAGCTTGCGCCAGCGACGATTGCGCACCAGGTCGACGATGACGGTGAAGCCGATCCCCCCAGAATGATCAGCGCGGCTATGGTCAGGCTGATGATGGGGTCATCCCGGTAGTCCATCAAGTTGTTGGCGAACAGCGAGAAGCCGGCGTTGTTGAAGGCCGAGACCGCGTGGAAGAAGCTGACGTAGAGACCGCGCTCCCAGCCGAGCTCGGGTACCCAGCGGATGGCCATCAGGCCGGTGCCGATGAGCTGGGCGATAAAGGCGAACAGCACGATCCGCTTCACCAGCTGGATGATGTTGACCGACCCCTCTTGACCCAGCGCCTCCTTGGCCAGCACCTGCTGGCGCAGACCAACCCGCTTGCTGAACATGGCGATCAGCAGCAGGGTCATGGTCATCTGGCCGAGGCCGCCAATCTCCATCAGCATCAGCAAAAAGATCTGTCCCTGCAGGGTGAAGGCGGTGCCGGTATCCACCACCCCGAGCCCGGTCACGCTGATGGCCGAGGTGGCAGTGAACAGGGCGTTGATGAAGCTCACTTCGCCGTTGTGGCTGGAGGGCTGCACCAGAAACAGGGTGCCGACCAGCAGGATGATCAGGAAGCTGCCGAGGATCAGCTTGGCTTCGCTCCAGCGCGACTCGTCGTCTCGGTGCAGGGCGAAGGCGTAGTTGCTACGCCAGCGGGTCATAGGGTTTCCAGCCAGTGGTCGATGGCGTGCTTGTTGCCCGCCAGGATCAGGATGTCACCCAGTTGCAGCTCCATTTTGCCGGTCAGCACGTTGTGCAGCACCTGACCGCGCTTGATGGCCAGCAGTTGCAGTTCGGTCTGTTGCAGCAGATGCAGGTCGGCGAGGGTGCGGCCATTTTGCGGTAAACCGATGACGAATTCGGTCAGCACCATGTCGTGGCCCAGCTCCAGATAGTCGAACAACCGGTTGTCCAGCATGCTCTGGGCGACCCGGCGGCCCATGTCCCACTCCGGGTTGATCACCTTGTCGGCCCCCACCTTCTGCAGGATCTTGGCGTGGAACTTGTCGCGCGCCTTGACCCACACCTTCTTCACGCCGGCTTCCTTGAGGACGAGGGTGGTGAGGATGCTGGTCTCGAGGTTGTCACCGATGGCAACGAAGACGATGTCGAAGTCGGCCAGCCCCAGTTCGGCTACCGTGGCCTCGTCGGTGGCATCGGCGACGATCACGTGGTTGCAGAGGGTGGCTATCTGACGGGTCTTGCTCTCGTCGATGTCTATTGCCAGCACCTCGGCATCCTGCCGTTGCAGCTCTTCACACAAGGCGCTGCCAAACAGCCCCAGGCCGATCACGGCAAATTGGTTGTTCATGAGTACTTCCTCAAGCGTCGGAGCCGGATACTCTACTCCTGCGGCATGAGTCCGAAAAGGGGGCGGATTTTTCGTCCGGCGGCAATATAAGGTAGACTGCCCGCTTGCCATTGTCGGGACACGCAGATGAAACTCACCCCTTACGCCTCCTTGTTGACGCTCAACACCCTCGCCCTCGATGCCCATTGCCGCTGGCTGGCCGAAGTGGAACGGATCGACGATCTGCCGCAACTGGTAGCCGACCTCGAGCTGGCCGACTTGCCGCGGCTGGTGCTGGGAGGTGGCAGCAACGTGCTGTTTTGTGATGACTTCGCCGGTGTTGTAGTGCTCAACCGTCTGAAGGGGATAACGCTGCACGACGAGGGGGATCACTGGTTGCTGCACGTGGCGGCCGGCGAGAACTGGCATGAGCTGGTGTGCCATACCCTGCAGCAGGGTTGGTTCGGGCTCGAGAACCTGGCGCTGATCCCGGGCACGGTCGGGGCCGCCCCGGTGCAGAATATCGGTGCCTACGGGGTCGAGCTGGCCAGCGTCTGCGCCTATGTGGAGGCGTTCAACTGGCAGAGCGGCCAGCTGGAGCGCATCGAGGCGGCCGCCTGCGGGTTCGGCTATCGCGACAGCGTCTTCAAGCACGCCTGTCAGGACAGCCACTTCATCACCGCCGTCGGGCTGCGCCTCGCCAAGGCCTGGCAGCCGGTGGCGGGTTATGGCCCGCTGGCCGCGCTCGGTGAGCAGCCCACGGCGCAGGCCATCTTCGACACCGTCTGTGCCACCCGCATGGCCAAGCTGCCGGATCCGGCCGTGCTCGGCAATGCCGGCAGCTTCTTCAAGAACCCCGTGGTGACGGCGGCGCAGGCCGACCAGCTCAAGCAGCAATATCCGCACATTCCCTGTTACCCGACCGCTGACGGGCAGGCCAAGCTGGCAGCGGGCTGGCTCATCGATCAGTGCGGCCTCAAGGGCTTTGCCATCGGCCGCGCCGCCGTGCATCAGGAGCAGGCCCTGGTGCTGGTCAACCTGGGCGGAGCCAGCGCCATGGAGCTTATCGCGCTGGCGGCTCACGTACGCGACAGCGTGGAGCAGAAATTCGGCGTGCTGCTGGAGCACGAGGTGCGCTTCATGGGGCGCAGCGGTGAAACCTGGCTCGACGAGGTGCTCTCATGACCCTGACCCCCATCAGACAGACCCTGATCACCCTGCTCAGCGACGGCCAGTTTCACTCCGGTGAACAGCTGGGTGAGCAGCTTGGCATCAGCCGGGCGGCGGTCAGCAAGCACATGGCCGCGCTCAAGGAGCTGGGGCTGGACTTGTTCAGCCTGACCGGCAAGGGCTATCGGCTGGCGGTGCCGATGGCGCTCTATGACGAGGCGCAGCTGCAGGCGTTGGCGCCCATGGCGCCGGTACACTGCTATCCGGTCATCGACTCCACCAACCAGTACCTGCTGGAGCGGGTCAACCAGCTGAGCTCCGGCGAGAGCTGCCTGGCCGAGTGTCAGACCGCCGGTCGTGGCCGGCGCGGCAAGCCCTGGGTCTCCCCCTTCGGTTGCCAGCTGATCCTCAGCATGTACTGGCGGCTCGAGCAGGGCATGGCGGCCGCCATGGGACTGAGTCTGGCGGTCGGCGTGGCCGTGGTGCAGGCGCTGGAATCCCTCGGTTATCCGGGGGTGGAGCTGAAATGGCCCAATGACCTCTACTATCAGGGCCGCAAACTGGCGGGCATTCTGGTGGAGATGAGCGGCAGTGCCGGTGCCAGCTGCCATCTGGTGATCGGGGTCGGCCTCAATCTGGCGATGCCGAGCCGGGAGGGGGAGCGGATCGATCAGGCCTGGTCCGAACTGCGCCATATCCAGCCGGAACTGGTGGATCGCAATCTGCTGGCCGGCAGGGTGCTCGATTACCTGCAGCAGGCCATGCTCACCTTCGAACAGAGTGGCCTCGCCAGCTTCGTGGCGGACTGGAACCGGCTCGATCACTTCGCCGGCGGCCGGTGCGGTTGCTGATGGGCGAGCAGGAGATCCGCGGCGTGGCGCGCGGCATCGATGATCGCGGCGCCCTGCGGCTGGAGACCGCAGAGGGGATCAAGTTCTACTTGGGCGGCGAAATCTCCCTGCGCCGGGGCGACTGAAGGCGGTGGCGAGCGTGATGAAGAAGAGGGGGCCTGCGGGCCCCCTCTTCATGTTGATTCGTGTTGGTAGCCGCTATTTGCGCAGCTTGATCTGCTCGATGGCGTGCTCGTTGCCCTTGGTCAGGATCAGGTTGGCCCGCTCCCGGGTCGGCAGTATGTTCTCTTTCAAATTCAGATAGTTGATATCTTGCCAGATGTTGTTGGCGATCTTGGTTGCTTCGCTCTCCGCCAGCTTGGCGTAGTGGTGGAAGTAGGAGTCGGGATCCGAGAAGGCACCGCTGCGAAACTTGAGGAAGCGCTCGATATACCAGGTGCGCAGCAGTTCGGCCTCGGCATCCACATAGATGGAGAAGTCGACGAAATCGGAGACGAAGACTCTATGGGGCTCCTGCGGATAATCCATGCCGCTCTGCAGTACATTGAGTCCTTCGAGGATCAGGATGTCCGGCTGCTCCACCACCTTCTTCTCGTCAGGGATGATGTCGTAGATAAGGTGGGAGTAGACGGGCGCTTCGACCTTTTCGTGGCCAGCGCGGATGTTGGCGACAAATTCCACCAGATGACGGATGTCGTAGGACTCCGGGAAGCCCTTGCGGCGCATCAGGCCGCGCTCTTCCAGCACCTTGTTGGGATAGAGAAAGCCGTCGGTGGTGACCAGCTCCACCCGCGGGTGTTCCGGCCAGCGCTCCAGCAACGCCTGCATGATGCGCGCCGTGGTGCTCTTGCCCCCCGCCACGCTGCCGGCGATGCTGATGATGTAGGTACCCTTGCCGCGGGACTGACCGAGAAACTGTTCCAGTACCCGGCTGCGGCGCTGTTTGGCCTTGACGTAGAGATTGAGCAGGCGGGAGAGGGGCAGGTAGATCTCTTCCACCTCCTGCAATGACACCTTTTCATTGATCCCGCGCAGGGTCTGCAGATCGTGCTCGGTCAGGGTCAAAGGGACCGAGTCGCGCAATAACGCCCATTGTTCGCGGGTGAATTGCAGATAGGGGTTATGCTCTGTCGTCATGGTGTCATCACTGTTTCTTGGGCAGGGCGACCATACACCAAGGGGTGGGGAGCGACAAGAGAAGCGACGGTTTCGAGCGGAGAGTGAGTCCTTTTTTGCCTGGTTCCCGGCAATAATGCACATTTTGCAAGGCGCAATGGTTGCATCCCCAAAATGCTTACCATAAAATGCGCGACGCTTAGATGTCTGTCGTCTATTTGCTCGGCAAAAGCGATAAAACAACGGGTGCAAGCAGAATTACCGTTGTGGCATTTATGCAACTGGAGGGGTTCCCGAGCGGCCAAAGGGATCAGACTGTAAATCTGACGGCTCTGCCTTCGAAGGTTCGAATCCTTCTCCCTCCACCATATTTCTCTGCGGTTTGAGTTCTTTGGGTTAGAGAAATGCGGGCATCGTATAATGGCTATTACCTCAGCCTTCCAAGCTGATGATGCGGGTTCGATTCCCGCTGCCCGCTCCAAGATGCTGATACGGCTCAGGCGATAGCAGAGCCACACCTTAGGGTGAGTTCGGCAATCGAACCTGCCTGTCAGCACCAGCCTCTCTTCCCCACCAGATTCAAATCCATCATATAAACTGTTCTGTGGTTAGCTTGCCACCGCGTACTCAGCGTTAGTTTAGAGGGACGATCATGTCTAAAGAAAAATTTGAGCGTAATAAACCGCACGTTAACGTGGGTACCATCGGCCACGTTGACCACGGTAAAACCACCCTGACTGCCGCTATCACCAACGTGCTGGCCAAGCACTTCGGTGGTAAGGCTTTCGCCTTCGACCAGATCGACAAGGCACCGGAAGAGCGTGAGCGTGGTATCACCATCAACACCTCCCACGTAGAATACGACACCGCTACCCGTCACTACGCGCACGTAGACTGCCCGGGTCACGCCGACTACGTTAAAAACATGATCACCGGTGCTGCCCAGATGGACGGCGCGATCCTGGTAGTAGCAGCGACTGACGGCCCGATGCCGCAGACTCGTGAGCACATCCTGCTGGGTCGTCAGGTAGGCGTTCCGTACATCATCGTGTTCATGAACAAATGTGACATGGTAGATGACGAAGAGCTGCTGGAACTGGTCGAGATGGAAGTTCGCGAACTGCTGTCCGAGTATGACTTCCCGGGTGATGACCTGCCGGTAGTCCGTGGTTCCGCACTGAAAGCGCTGGAAGGCGAAGCTCAGTGGGAAGAGAAGATCCTGGAACTGGCTGGCCACCTGGACACCTACATTCCGGAGCCGGAGCGTGCCATCGACCTGCCGTTCCTGATGCCTATCGAAGACGTATTCTCCATCGCTGGCCGTGGTACCGTAGTAACCGGTCGTGTAGAGCGCGGTATCGTCAAAGTTGGTGAAGAAGTGGAAATTGTTGGTATCAAAGATACCACCAAGACCACCTGTACCGGCGTTGAAATGTTCCGCAAACTGCTGGACGAAGGTCGTGCAGGCGAGAACATCGGTGCACTGCTGCGTGGCGTGAAGCGTGAAGACGTAGAGCGTGGTCAGGTACTGGCCAAGCCGGGCACCATCAAGCCGCACACCAAGTTTGAATCTGAAGTGTACGTGCTGTCCAAAGAAGAAGGTGGTCGTCATACCCCGTTCTTCAAAGGCTACCGTCCGCAGTTCTACTTCCGTACTACCGACGTGACCGGTACCATCGAACTGCCGGAAGGCGTAGAGATGGTAATGCCGGGCGACAACATCAAGATGGTTGTTACCCTGATTGCGCCGATCGCGATGGACGACGGCCTGCGTTTCGCCATCCGTGAAGGTGGCCGTACCGTAGGTGCTGGTGTTGTAGCTAAAGTTATCGCTTAATCTTTGGCTTACATAAATAAAGCAAAGCCCCTATAATAGGGGCTTTCTTATGCAGGGGCGTAGTTCGAATTGGTAGAACAGCGGTCTCCAAAACCGATGGTTGCGGGTTCGAGTCCTGCCGCCCCTGCCATATACCTCGTCTCGTACGGGGCTTTTGTGTCTTTGGTTACGTCAGATACAGGTGGGTTGTATGAGTGTTAGTTCTGAGAGCCAGGGCGGAAGCAAGGATACCCTGCTTTGGGGCCTGGTTTTCATTATCCTGGCGGCCGCTGTAGTGGGTAATTACCTGCTCAACGATGTCGTCGCTGCCGTCCGCGCCCTGGGTGTGGTCGTTGTCATTGCTGCTGCCGGTGCAGTAGCCCTGCAAACCACCAAGGGAAAGGCGACACTGGCATTTGCCCGTGAGTCTCGCCTGGAAGTCCGCAAGGTCGTATGGCCGACCCGTCAGGAAGCCATTCAGACAACCCTGATTGTGCTGGCGGTGACTGCCGTGATGGGGCTGTTGCTGTTCATTCTGGACGGTGCCTTGGTCTGGTTGGTCAACCTGATTACCGGTGTGTAAGGATAAGCCATGACTGAACAACGTGAACAACGTATGAGATGGTATGTGGTGCAGGCGTTTTCCGGCTATGAAGGCCGTGTTGCCAAATCCCTGCGTGAACATATCAAGATGCATGGCATGGAAGACATGTTCGGTGAAGTGCTGGTCCCGACCGAAGAAGTGGTCGAGATGCGCGCTGGCCAGAAGCGCAAGAGTGAGCGCAAGTTTTTCCCGGGATACGTCCTGGTTCAGATGATCATGGATGAGACCACGTGGCACTTGGTACGCAACGTACCGCGCGTCATGGGCTTCATTGGTGGCACCTCTGATCGTCCTGCTCCTATCTCTGATAAAGAAGCGGATGCCATCCTCAATCGTCTGCAAGATGCCCACGACAAGCCGCGTCCGAAAACCCTGTTTGAACCGGGTGAAATGGTGCGCGTTGCCGATGGTCCGTTCGCTGACTTCAACGGTACCGTTGAAGAGGTGGACTACGAAAAGAGCCGCGTGAAGGTCTCCGTTTTGATCTTCGGTCGTTCTACACCGGTAGAGCTGGATTTTGGTCAGGTCGAAAAGGGCTGATTAAACTCTGTTCGTTAACGGTTGTCAGGGGCAGCGAATGTCATTATAATTCGCTGCCCCTTTATTAGTTGGGGAGCCGTTTGCAGGAGCATGTCTCCGAGGCGTTAGAACCCATTTCTGAGGTATTTTTGTAATGGCTAAGAAAGTCACAGCTTATATCAAGCTGCAAGTTAAGGCTGGCAGTGCTAACCCCAGCCCTCCCGTTGGTCCTGCTCTGGGTCAGCACGGTGTGAACATCATGGAATTCTGTAAGGCGTTCAACGCCCGTACAGAAAAAGCTGGAAAAAGGCTCACCGACTCCGGTCGTGATCACCGTTTACAGCGACCGTTCCTTCACCTTCGAAACCAAGACTCCGCCCGCTGCCTTCCTGCTGAAGAAAGCTGCTGGTATCCAGTCTGGTTCTGCCAAGCCGAACAAAGACAAGGTTGGTAAGGTGACTGTGGCTCAGCTGCAAGAAATCGCCAAGACCAAAGAGCCGGATATGACCGGTGCCGATCTGGATGCAAAAGTACGTTGCATCGCCGGCTCCGCTCGTTCCATGGGCCTGGTAGTGGAGGATTAAGACAATGGCAAAACTTTCCAAGCGTATGCGCGTTATTCGCGAAAAAGTTGACGGTACCAAAGAGTACTCCATCAACGAAGCCATTGCCCTGCTGAAAGAACTGGCTACTGCCAAGTTCGTTGAAAGCGTTGACGTTGCCGTTAACCTGGGTATCGATGCTCGTAAATCCGACCAAAACGTACGTGGTGCAACTGTACTGCCGCACGGTACCGGTCGCGAAGTGCGCGTAGCCGTATTCACCCAAGGTGCCAACGCCGAAGCTGCCAAAGCTGCCGGTGCTGAACTGGTTGGTATGGACGATCTGGCCGATCTGGTCAAGAAAGGCGAGATGAACTTCGACGTAGTTATCGCATCCCCGGATGCCATGCGCGTTGTTGGTCAGCTGGGTCAAATCCTGGGCCCGCGCGGTCTGATGCCGAACCCGAAAGTTGGTACTGTAACTCCTAACGTTGCCGAAGCCGTCAAGAACGCCAAGGCTGGTCAGGTTCGTTACCGTAATGACAAGAACGGTATCATTCACACCACCCTGGGCAAGGTTTCTTTCAACGAAGTTCAGCTGAAAGAAAACTTGGAAGCTCTGCTGGTTGCCCTGAAAAAGGCCAAGCCGTCTTCCGCCAAGGGTGTATTCATCAAGAAAGTCAGCATCTCCACCACCATGGGTGCCGGTGTTGCCGTAGACCAAGCTTCTCTGGAAGCTCAGGCCTAATTGATGGATTTTACAAGGCGCAAAATTTAATCTATAATTTTGCGCCTTGATTGGTTGGGGGCTTCGACCTCCGTCCAAGACCGCAGGAGGCTGTAAGGCCTTAATACTTCCTGCGTAGACGGTGCCGGAAACCCAGCGAGAAAGATTCTTTCTCTTCTGGAATCCTGCTACCGCATCGTTCCCCTCTGTTGTAAAGGTAGGGGGGATGTGTCAGTACTGGGTCATTTGACCCGGATTCAATCCAGGAGTTAAGCCAATGGCATTGGGACTCGAAGACAAAAAGGCAATTGTTGCTGAAGTCAACGAAGCTGCCAAAGGCGCTCTTTCTGCAGTGATTGCCGATTCTCGCGGCGTGACTGTAGACAAGATGACCGTCCTGCGTAAAACCGCTCGTGAAGCCGGTGTGTACATGCGCGTTGTGCGTAACACCCTGCTGCGTCGCGCGGTAGAAGGTACCGAATACGAGTGCCTGAACAACGCATTTACCGGTCCTACCTTGATTGCTTTCTCTAACGAACACCCGGGCGCTGCCGCTCGTCTGTTCAAAGAGTTTGCCAAAGCGAACCAAAAGTTCGAAATCAAGGCTGGCGCTTTTAACGGTGAGTTTATCGCCGCAGCACAAATTGATCGTCTGGCCACGCTGCCGACTTACGAAGAAGCAATTGCGAAGTTGATGGCTACCATGAAGGAAGCCTCTGCTGGCAAGCTGGTTCGTACTATCGCTGCTGTTCGCGACCAGAAACAAGCTGCTGCTTGATTCTCGCCTATCTAGGCTGTTTGAGTTTATTCAACATCAGGAATTTTTGTCATGTCTATCACTAAAGACCAAATCATCGAAGCCGTTGCTTCCATGTCCGTAATGGAAGTTGTTGAGCTGATCGAAGCTATGGAAGAGAAGTTCGGTGTTTCTGCCGCTGCTGCCGTAATGGCCGGCCCGGCTGCTGCTGAAGCAGTAGAAGAGAAGACCGAGTTCGACGTAGTTCTGACTGCTGCCGGTGCCAACAAAGTTGCCGTCATCAAAGCCGTTCGTGGCGCCACCGGTCTGGGCCTGAAAGAAGCCAAAGACCTGGTAGAAGCTGCTCCGGCTAACCTGAAAGAAGCCGTCTCCAAAGACGAAGCTGAAGCTCTGAAGAAAGAGCTGGAAGCTGCCGGTGCTTCTGTTGAGATCAAATAATCTGCATTTATGTAGATTAGCCTGATAAAACAGGCTAGGGCTGGTGAATTTTTGTTCACCAGCCTTTTTGCGCTGTAGACTGAGAGCATTTCACACCGTTTACGACTCTCGGTGCACCAGCAATCCGGACTGTTTTCATTCGTCCGGGCCAACACAAAACGGTGTTGAGACAGAGCTGTCCCGTGGGACAGAGTGGGTCACTTATCAGCGAGCTGAGGAACCCTATGGTTTACTCTTATACCGAAAAAAAACGCATTCGTAAGGACTTCGGTAAGCGAGACCAGGTACTGGACACGCCTTATCTGTTGTCCATTCAGCTGGACTCCTTCAAGCAGTTCATCGAGGCTGACCCGGAAGGTGAATATGGCCTAGAGGCCGCTTTCCGTAGCGTTTTCCCGATCACCAGTTACTCCGGTAGTGCTGAGCTTCAGTATGTCAGCTATCGCCTGGGTGAGCCGGTATTTGACGTAAAAGAATGCCAGATCCGTGGAGTGACCTACTCCGCGCCGCTGCGTGTCAAGCTTCGTATGGTTCTGTACGACCGTGAAGCAGCTGCCGGCACCGTCAAAGACATCAAGGAACAAGAAGTATACATGGGCGAAATTCCGCTCATGACCGAGAACGGCACCTTTGTTATCAATGGTACCGAGCGGGTAATCGTCTCCCAGCTGCATCGTAGCCCGGGCGTCTTCTTCGACCACGATAAAGGCAAAACACATTCATCCGGTAAGGTGCTGTATAACGCGCGCGTTATTCCCTACCGTGGCTCCTGGCTGGACTTCGAGTTCGATGCGAAAGACAACCTGTTTGTCCGTATCGACCGTCGTCGTAAACTGCCGGCATCCATTATTCTGCGTGCCCTGGATTTCAGTTCCGAACAGATTCTGGCCACCTTCTTCGAGACCATCGGTTTCGAAGTCAAAGATGGCAAGTTGATGATGGACCTGGTGCCGGAGCGCCTGCGTGGTGAAACTGCGACCTTTGACATCGTGGCCAATGGCGCCGTGGTGGTTGAGACCGGTCGTCGAGTGACTGCGCGTCACATCCGTCAGTTGGAAAAAGATTCCGTTACCCAGATTGAGGTACCGGTTGAGTATGTTGTTGGCAAAGTTGCTGCCAAGGACTACGCACATCCGCAAACTGGCGAGATGGTAGTGACTGCCAACCAGGCGCTGAGCCTGGAAGCGGTAGCCAACCTCTCCCAAGCCGGCTTCAAGCACTTCGAGGTTCTGTTCACCAATGAACTGGATCACGGTGCCTACATGTCCGAGACCCTGCGTATCGACTCCAGCTCCAGCCGCCTGGAAGCGCTGGTCGAAATCTATCGCATGATGCGTCCGGGTGAGCCGCCGACTCGCGAAGCCGCAGAACAGCTGTTCGAGAACCTGTTCTTCTCTTCCGAGCGTTACGACCTGTCTACCGTAGGTCGGATGAAGTTCAACCGCCGTCTGGCTCGTGAAGATGAGACCGGCGTGGGTACTCTGACCAAAGACGACATCGTCGATGTGATGAAGCGCCTGATCGACATCCGTAACGGTAACGACGAAGTGGACGATATCGACCACCTGGGTAACCGTCGTATCCGTTCTGTCGGTGAAATGGCTGAAAACCAGTTCCGTGTCGGTCTGGTACGTGTCGAGCGTGCGGTCAAGGAGCGTCTCTCCCTGGGCGACCTGGACACCCTGATGCCGCAGGATCTGATCAACGCCAAGCCGATCTCCGCCGCAGTCAAAGAGTTCTTTGGTTCCAGCCAGCTGTCCCAGTTCATGGACCAGAACAACCCGCTGTCCGAAGTGACCCACAAGCGTCGTATTTCCGCGCTGGGCCCGGGCGGTTTGACTCGTGAGCGTGCCGGCTTTGAAGTTCGAGACGTACACCCGACCCACTACGGTCGTCTGTGCCCCATCGAAACGCCTGAAGGTCCGAACATCGGTCTGATCAACTCTCTGTCCGTGTACTCTCGTACCAACGAGTACGGTTTCCTCGAGACTCCGTACCGCAAGGTCATTGACGGTGTGATCACCGACGAAGTGGACTATCTGTCTGCTATTGAAGAAGGCAAGTACGTGATCGCACAGGCTAACGCCGCGACCACCGAAGATGGCCGTCTGAAAGATGAATTGATCCCGTGCCGTCACAAAGGTGAATCCACCTTTATGAACGCCGACCAGATCCAGTATATGGACGTGAGCCCGCAGCAGATCGTATCTGTGGCAGCGGCCCTGATCCCGTTCCTGGAACACGATGACGCGAACCGCGCATTGATGGGTTCAAACATGCAACGTCAGGCTGTACCGACTCTGCGCGCCGACAAGCCGCTGGTTGGTACCGGTATGGAACGCGCTGTGGCTGTTGACTCCGGTGTTACCGTAGTGGCCAAGCGTGGCGGCATGATCGACTACGTCGATGCCTCCCGTATCGTTATCAAGGTCAACGAAGATGAGCTGCTGCCTGGCGAAGCCGGCATCGACATCTACAGCCTGACCAAATACACCCGTTCCAACCAGAACACCTGTATCAACCAGCGTCCGTGCGTGATGTTGGGGGAGCCGGTGATGGCGGGCGACGTGCTGGCTGACGGTCCGTCCACCGACCTGGGTGAACTGGCGCTGGGTCAGAACCTGCGCGTCGCGTTCATGCCGTGGAATGGTTACAACTTCGAAGACTCGATCCTGGTGAACGAGCGTGTTGTTCAGGAAGATCGCCT
Organism: Aeromonas oralensis; assembly: GCF_049665575.1. Lineage (NCBI taxonomy): Bacteria > Pseudomonadati > Pseudomonadota > Gammaproteobacteria > Aeromonadales > Aeromonadaceae > Aeromonas > Aeromonas oralensis. The sequence goes on along the minus strand of NZ_CP187186.1, from coordinate 4,330,526 downwards.
GACCACCATTCACATCCAGGAACTGGCCTGTATCTCCCGTGACACCAAGCTGGGTCCGGAAGAGATCACTGCTGACATCCCGAACGTAGGTGAAGCCGCTCTGTCCAAGCTGGACGAGTCCGGTATCGTCTACGTGGGTGCCGAAGTGAAGGGCGGCGACATTCTGGTCGGTAAGGTAACGCCGAAAGGTGAAACCCAGCTGACGCCGGAAGAGAAGCTGCTGCGCGCCATCTTCGGTGAGAAGGCGTCCGACGTGAAGGACTCTTCTCTGCGTGTGCCGAACGGTGTGTACGGTACCGTGGTTGACGTGCAGGTCTTTACCCGCGATGGCGTGGAAAAAGACAAGCGCGCCAAAGAAATCGAAGAGATGCAGCTGAAGGAAGCGAAGAAGGACTTGACCGAAGAGTTCAAGATCCTGGAAGACGGCATTTTCGGCCGCTCCCGCAACCTGCTGCTGGCCGCCGGTTACAGCGAAGACCGTCTGAACAAGCTCGATCGCTCCAAGTGGTTTGAACTGGCCATCGAAGATGAAGCCAAGCAAATCGAGCTGGAACAGATCGCTGAACAGCACGTTGAGCTGAAGGCCGAGTTCGACAAGAAATTCGAGAACAAGCGTCGCAAGATCATCCAGGGCGATGACCTGGCGCCGGGCGTACTGAAGATCGTCAAGGTCTATCTGGCCGTCAAGCGTCGCATCCAGCCGGGTGACAAGATGGCGGGTCGTCACGGTAACAAGGGTGTTATCTCCAAGATCTGTCCGGTCGAGGATATGCCCCATGACGAGTACGGCCGTCCGGTCGACATCGTTCTGAACCCGTTGGGCGTACCGTCTCGTATGAACATCGGTCAGATCCTCGAAGTGCACTTGGGCCTCGCGGCCAAGGGTATCGGCGAGAAGATCGATCGCATGGTCAAGGAACAGCGCGAACTGCACGAGATGCGTGACTTCCTGCAACAGGTCTATGACCTGGGCGAGAAAGACACCCAGCAAGTGAACGTGGCCGAGCTGTCCGACGACGACGTACGTACCCTGGTCGGTAACCTGCGCAAGGGTCTGCCGGTAGCAACGCCGGTCTTTGATGGCGCCAAAGAGCGTGAAATCAAGGCCCTGCTGAAGCTGGCCGACCTGCCGGAATCCGGTCAGATCGCCCTGTTCGACGGTCGTACCGGTAACGCCTTCGAGCGTAAGGTCACCGTGGGTTACATGTACATGCTGAAGCTGAACCACCTGGTAGACGACAAGATGCACGCGCGTTCTACCGGTTCTTACAGCCTGGTTACCCAGCAGCCGCTGGGTGGTAAGGCACAGTTCGGTGGTCAGCGTTTCGGTGAGATGGAAGTGTGGGCCCTGGAGGCTTACGGTGCGGCATATACCCTGCAGGAGATGCTGACCGTCAAGTCTGACGATGTGAACGGCCGTACCAAGATGTACAAGAACATCGTGGATGGCGACCACCGTATGGAGCCGGGCATGCCCGAATCCTTCAACGTATTGCTGAAGGAAATCCGCTCTCTGGGTATCAACATCGAGCTGGACGAAGAGTAAGAGCTCGCTCTTATTGTTCGAGAATTGACGTGGGCGCCCCGCTGTTTCGGCAGTAGGGGCGCCGAGGTTAGACTCCTGACAGGGGAAACACGTGAAAGACTTACTCAAGTTTTTGAAGGCTCAGACCAAGACCGAAGAGTTTGACAGTATCAAGATCGGTCTGGCCTCTCCTGACATGATCCGCTCCTGGTCATTCGGTGAGGTCAAAAAGCCTGAGACCATCAACTACCGGACTTTTAAGCCGGAACGTGATGGTCTGTTCTGCGCCCGTATCTTCGGACCGGTGAAGGACTACGAGTGTCTGTGCGGCAAGTACAAGCGCCTGAAACACCGTGGTGTGATCTGTGAAAAGTGCGGCGTAGAAGTGACCCAGACCAAGGTCCGTCGTGAGCGTATGGGCCACATCGAGCTGGCCAGCCCGACTGCCCACATCTGGTTCCTGAAGTCCCTGCCGTCCCGTATCGGTCTGCTGCTGGACATGACCCTGCGTGACATCGAGCGCGTGCTGTATTTCGAATCCTATGTAGTGATCGAACCCGGCATGACCAACCTCGAGCGCAGCCAGATGCTGTCCGAAGAGCAGTACCTGGACGCACTGGAAGAATGGGGCGACGAATTCGACGCCAAGATGGGTGCCGAAGCAATCCTGGCATTGCTGCGCGCCATCGATCTGGAAGGCGAAGTGCGCACCATGCGCGAAGAGCTGGATCAGACCAACTCCGAGACCAAGCGCAAGAAGACCACCAAGCGCCTGAAGCTGATGGAAGCCTTCCTGCAGTCCGGCAACAAGCCGGAGTGGATGATCATGACAGTGCTGCCTGTGCTGCCGCCGGACCTGCGTCCGCTGGTACCGCTGGACGGCGGCCGTTTCGCGACTTCCGATCTGAACGATCTGTACCGTCGCGTGATCAACCGTAACAACCGCTTGAAGCGCCTGCTGGACCTGGCTGCTCCGGACATCATCGTGCGCAACGAAAAGCGCATGCTGCAAGAGTCCGTCGATGCCCTGCTGGACAACGGCCGTCGTGGTCGTGCCATCACCGGCTCCAACAAGCGCCCGCTGAAATCCTTGGCCGACATGATCAAGGGTAAGCAAGGTCGTTTCCGTCAGAACCTGCTCGGTAAGCGTGTCGACTACTCCGGTCGTTCCGTTATCACCGTAGGTCCGACTCTGCGTCTGCATCAGTGCGGTCTGCCGAAGAAGATGGCGCTGGAGCTGTTCAAGCCGTTCATCTATGGCAAGCTGGAATCCCGCGGTCTGGCGACCACCATCAAGGCCGCCAAGAAGATGGTGGAGCGCGAAGAAGCTGTCGTTTGGGACATCCTGGACGAAGTGATCCGCGAACACCCGGTGCTGCTGAACCGTGCACCGACCCTGCACCGTCTGGGTATCCAGGCGTTTGAACCGACCCTGATCGAAGGCAAGGCCATCCAGCTGCACCCGCTCGTCTGTGCCGCCTATAACGCGGACTTCGACGGTGACCAGATGGCGGTCCACGTACCGCTGACCCTGGAAGCCCAGCTGGAAGCGCGCGCGCTGATGATGTCCACCAACAACATCCTGTCGCCTGCCTCCGGTGAGCCGATCATCGTTCCGTCTCAGGACGTGGTCTTGGGTCTGTACTACATGACCCGCGCCCGTATCAACGCCAAGGGCGAAGGTATGGTGCTGTCCGGCCCGAAAGAAGCCGAGAAGGTATACCGCGCCGGTCTGGCCGATCTGCATGCTCGCGTGAAAGTTCGCATCACCGAATACCTGCGTCAGGAAGACGGTTCGCTGCGTGCTCACACCGAGATGAAGAACACCACCGTTGGTCGTGCGATCCTGAGCCTGATCCTGCCGAAAGGCATGGAATACGCGCTGATCGACGAGCCGAAGGTGCTGACTGCTGCAGAGCAGGCTGACCTGGATGCCAACCCGCAGAACTGGATCAAATCCGTATCCAACAAGGCGCTGGGCAAAAAGCTCATCTCCCGTCTGCTGAACACCTGCTATCGCAAGCAGGGCCTGAAGGACACCGTCATCTTCGCTGACCAGCTGATGTATACCGGTTTCCACTATGCGGCCCTGTCCGGTGCTTCCGTTGGTATCGATGACATGGTCATCCCGGATGCCAAGAAAGACATCATCGCCGCTGCAGAAGCCGAAGTTGCCGAGATCCAGGACCAGTTCCTGTCCGGTCTGGTGACCGCGGGCGAACGCTACAACAAGGTTATCGATATCTGGGCCAGCGCCAACGAGCGTGTCTCCAAGGCCATGATGGAGAACTTGTCCAAAGAGCGTAACGTCAACTCGCTGGGTGAAGAAGAAGAGCAAGCCTCGTTCAACAGCATCTTCATGATGGCCGACTCTGGTGCGCGGGGTTCCGCAGCCCAGATCCGTCAGCTGGCCGGTATGCGTGGCCTGATGGCCAAGCCGGATGGCTCCATCATCGAGACCCCGATCGTCGCGAACTTCCGCGAAGGTCTGAACGTACTGCAGTACTTCATCTCCACTCACGGTGCTCGTAAGGGTCTGGCGGATACCGCACTGAAGACTGCGAACTCCGGTTACCTGACTCGTCGTCTGGTTGACGTGGCACAGGACATGGTGATCACCGAGGACGATTGCGGCACTACCGAAGGTCTGTGGATGACTCCGCTGATCGAAGGTGGCGACGTGGTCGAACCGCTGCGTGAGCGCGTGCTGGGCCGTGTGGTTGCCGATGACGTGATCAAGCCGGGTACTGAAGATGAAGTGCTGGTAGCGCGCAACACCCTGCTCGACGAGCAGCTGTGTGACCTGCTGGAGCGCAACTCTGTTGACCGCGTGAAGGTACGTTCTGCCATCACCTGTGAGACCGACTTCGGTAACTGTGCTCACTGCTACGGCCGTGATCTGGCCCGTGGTCACCTGGTTAACAAGGGTGAGGCTGTCGGTGTTATCGCCGCCCAGTCCATCGGTGAACCGGGCACCCAGCTGACGATGCGTACCTTCCACATCGGTGGTGCCGCATCCCGTGCCGCTGCCGAGAGCAGCATCCAGGTCAAGAACACCGGTAGCATCAAGCTGCAGAACGCCAAGTTCGTTCACAACAGCGATGACAAACTGGTTATCACCTCCCGTTCTACCGAACTGACCATCATGGACGAGATGGGCCGTACCAAGGAAAGCCACAAGCTGCCTTACGGTTCCGTGCTGGAAGTGAAAGATGGCCAGGCCGTGAACGCCGGTGAAACCGTCGCCAACTGGGATCCGCACACTCACCCGATCATCACCGAAGTGGCGGGTCGCCTGCACTTCGAACACATGATCGATGGCGTGACCATTACTCGTCAGACCGACGAGCTGACCGGTCTCTCCTCCATCGTCGTGCTGGATGTCAACGAGCGTCCGAGTGCCGGTAAAGAGATGCGTCCGACCGTGAAACTGGTCGACCTGAACGGCAAGGACGTGATGATCCCGGGTACCGATGTAGCCGCCCAGTACTTCCTGCCGGGCAAGGCGATCGTGAACCTGGAAGATGGTGCCAACGTGGGCGTGGGTGACGCGGTAGCGCGTATCCCGCAAGAGTCCGGCGGTACCAAGGACATCACCGGTGGTCTGCCGCGCGTTGCGGATCTGTTCGAAGCACGTCAACCGAAGGAACCGGCAATTCTGGCCGAGATCTCCGGTACCATCTCCTTCGGGAAAGAGACCAAGGGCAAACGCCGTCTGGTCATCACCCCGACCGATGGTGGCGATGTCTACGAGGAGATGATTCCGAAGTGGCGTAACCTGAACGTGTTCGAAGGTGAAAAAGTTGAGAAGGGTGAAGTGCTGGCGGACGGTCCTGAGTCTGCTCACGACATTCTGCGTCTGCGCGGTATCAGCCCGGTCGCCAACTACATCGCCAACGAAGTGCAGGACGTTTACCGTCTGCAAGGCGTTAAGATCAACGACAAGCACATCGAAGTCATCGTGCGTCAGATGCTGCGCAAGTGCGAGATCCTGAGCGCTGGCGACACCGACCTGATCGAAGGCGAACAGGTTGAAGTGGCTCGCGTGAAGATTGCCAACCGTAAGCTGGTTGCTGAGGGCAAGACCCCGGCCACCTTCCGTCACATCCTGATGGGTATTACCAAGGCATCTCTGAGCACCGAGTCCTTCATCTCCGCGGCTTCCTTCCAGGAAACCACTCGCGTTCTGACCGAAGCCGCCGTAGGTGGCAAGCGTGATGAACTGCGTGGCCTGAAAGAGAACGTGATCGTGGGTCGTCTGATCCCGGCTGGTACCGGCTTTGCCTACCACCACGGCCGGATCAACCAGCGTGCCGCCGCAGCCCGTGCTGTTGGTGTGCCGCAGGTAACTGCCGATGAAGCTCAGCAAAACCTGGCGGATCTGCTCAATGCAGCCGGCAGTTTTGACGAAGAGTAATCTTCCGCTGTAGTGAATGAAAAGGGCCCCTTCATGGGGCCCTTTTTTATTGTCGATTTTCTCGTCAAAGCCAGACGCCACGCGGATATTCGGATGATCCAGAGCAAGGTTGCAGAGTAAAAAATCAAAAAAAGTTGACATTGCACTCTCGCAACTGAAAACTCGGGAAAGTTGAATGGGTATTACAGGGGTAGAACATGACTGTCGGTATCGAGGAAGTGATGCTTCCCGAAGAGCAACTGATCGGTCGCACTTTTACAGACGAAGACAGGGAATTGTTGCGCTCATACGATGGGCTGATCGATGGCTTGGCCGAGTTGTTCGGCAAGCACTGTGAAGTGGTGCTTCACTCCCTGGAAAATCTGCACGAGTCCGTGATCAAGATTGCCAACGGGTTCAATACGGGACGGAATGAGGGGGCCCCCATTACCGATCTCGCGCTGCGTATGCTCAAGGACATCGAGAATACCGGCCAGGATTACACCCAGAGCTATTTTGCTCGCAGCCGTACCGGTGCCCTGATGAAGTCGAGTACCATCGCCATCAGGAACAGCGACAAGCAGGTGATCGGCCTCATCTGTATCAACCTGCATATCAACGCGCCTTTTCACGAGTTCGTCGCCGAATTTTTCCCGACACCGCAACAAGTCGAGCGTCAGTCGCCGGAGACCTTTGCCAACAGTGTGGAAGAGTTGGTTGCCCAGACGGTGGACAATACCATCGACGAGATCAACCGCGATCCAACCGTTGCCAACAACGCTAAAAACAGGTTTATCGTGACCCAGCTGTTCGAGAAGGGCATATTTGATATCAAGGACTCGATCAACCTGGTCGCCGACAAGCTGAACATTTCCAAACATACCGTTTATCTGTACATCCGACAGCGCAAGCAGGGTGAAGACGAAAACGAGTAAGCGCCATAGAAGGGGATAGACAAGAATGGCTAAAGAAGTTATTGCAACCGACAAGGCGCCTGCCGCAATTGGCCCGTATGTTCAGGCCACCAAACTGGGCGAGCTGGTCTTCACCTCCGGGCAGATCCCGCTCGATCCGGCCACCATGGAGATAGTGGCTGGTGGTATCGAAGCGCAGGCCGAGCAGGTGATGAAGAACCTGGTTGCAGTATTGAAAGAAGCGGGAGCCGATACCGGCAAGGTATTGAAGACCACCTGTTTCCTCAGCGACATGAACAACTTTGTTGCCTTCAACCAGGTTTATGCCCGTTACTTCGGTGACGCCGCTCCTGCCCGCTCCTGCGTGGAAGTGGCGCGTCTGCCGAAGGATGTGCTGGTTGAAGTCGAAGCCATCGCTTACGTCTGATCCAAGGCTGCACGAAGAGCCCCTCCCAGGAGGGGCTTTTTTGTGTTTGGCGTAGAATGGACGAACACATGCGCAGGAGTCCGGATATGAGTCTGAATTTTGCCCTGCTGGTAACGGGGCCCGCCTATGGCACCCAGTCGGCCAGCACCGCCTATCGTTTTGCCTTGAGCCTCATCGAGCAGGGCCATTGCTTGTCTCACCTGTTCTTCTACCAGGATGGGGTCTGCAACGGTAACGGGCTGCATGCTCCCGCCTCCGATGAGAGCAACCTGGTCGCCCTGTGGCGTGAATTGGCCAACCAGCAAGGGATCCGTATCGATGTGTGCGTCGCTGCCGCCATGCGGCGCGGTGTGCTGGATGAGCAGGAGGCCAAGGGGCTGGGCAGGGCACACTTCAACCTGGAGCCGCCATTTTGCCTGAGTGGCCTGGGTCAGCTGGCGGAGGCCAGCCTGACCGCCGATCGATTCGTCCAGTTTTAAGAGGCAGCCATGCACAAGATAGCGTTTATTTGCCGGCGTGGACCGCACGGTACTGCCGCCGGGCGGGAAGGTCTGGATGCCCTGCTGGCCACTTCGGCCATGACCGAGTCGCTGGCCCTGTTCCTCATCGGGGATGGTGTGCTGCAACTGCTCAAGGAGCAGCAGCCGCAGGCCATCTTGCAGCGTCACTATGCGCCGACCTTCAAACTGCTCGAGCTCTATGACATTGAGGAGGTCTATGTGTGCACCGACTCGCTGGCCGAGCGTGGCCTGACGGTGGCTGACCTGCTGATCCCCGTGACCGGCCTGTCCCGCACCGACATCCGGCACCAGTGGGATGCCTGTGATACCCATATCTGCTTTTGAGGTGACCATGATACAGCTGATATTGACCTCTCCCTTCCAGAGCCAGGACCTGGAGCAGGCGCTGACCTACCGCCAGCCGGAGGATGTGTTGGTGCTGATGCAGGATGCCGTCGTCGCTGCCACGGCCCCTCAGTGGTGTGCGCGGTTGGCTGGAGTGCCGCTCTATGTCATGCGGGAAGACCTGCAGGCTAGGGGGTTGCAACAACGGATCGGGTTGGATCTGGACATGGCCGGCTTGGTGGTCCTGATTGCGGAAAAAGGCTCGCCGCAGACCTGGGCTGGCTAACTGCCAGTTTTATATAACCATTTCAGACGGTTACCGATATTTGCCAAGGCTCCCTCACTGCCTTTCCTGGCTCGGATTGTATAAATCTTGACTCCCTTGACAACAGGGCATAAAATTTCGCGTCCCCGTATCTGCGGGGAGGATTTTTCACATGTTTATGAAGTCATTATCAGGAGCCTTTTGATGGCAACTATTAACCAGTTGGTTCGCAAGCCACGCATCAAGCTCGTTGTGAAAAGCAACGTGCCGGCGCTGGAAGCGTGCCCTCAGAAGCGTGGCGTGTGCACCCGTGTATACACCACCACCCCGAAGAAGCCTAACTCTGCACTGCGTAAAGTATGCCGTGTACGTCTGACCAACGGCTTCGAAGTCACCTCCTACATCGGCGGTGAAGGTCACAACCTGCAAGAGCACTCTGTTGTTCTGATCCGTGGCGGTCGTGTAAAAGACTTGCCAGGTGTTCGTTATCACACCGTTCGTGGTGCGTTGGACTGTGCCGGTGTTAAAGACCGTAAGCAGGCTCGCTCCAAGTATGGCGTGAAGCGTCCGAAAGCTTAATGGTTCTCCGTTAAGTAAGGCCAAACGTTAATTCGTTTCTAGTTAGATAACTTTCTAGTTTTGGGTAACCCCTGAAGTTACGGAGAATTTGAAATGCCAAGACGTCGTGTTGTTGGTCAGCGTAAAATCCTGCCGGATCCCAAGTTCGGATCAGAGCTGCTGGCTAAATTTGTCAACGTAGTAATGGTTGACGGTAAGAAATCTGTTTCCGAAGCCATCGTATATGGCGCGCTGGACATCATTGCCACCAAGACTGGCAAAGAGCACCTGGCCGTATTCGAAGAAGCCCTGGACAACATTCGTCCGGCCGTCGAGGTTAAATCTCGTCGTGTCGGTGGTGCAACCTATCAGGTACCGGTAGAAGTTCGTCCGGTTCGCCGCAATGCCCTGGCAATGCGCTGGTTGGTTGATGCCGCTCGTAAACGTGGTGAAAAATCAATGGCTCAGCGTTTGGCTGGCGAGCTGCTGGATGCCGCTGACAATAAGGGTTCGTCTGTCAAGAAACGTGAAGACGTACACCGTATGGCTGAAGCGAACAAGGCTTTCGCTCACTTCCGCTGGTAATCCGCTTGCGCAGGGTCTTTTGGCTCTGCGCACCTTTAATTATCTGGGGACAAGTGCCCTAGTAAGAGGATGACAATGGCTCGTACAACCCCCATTGAGCGTTATCGTAATATCGGTATCTCCGCTCACATCGACGCCGGTAAGACTACTACTACCGAGCGCGTTCTGTTTTACACCGGTGTAAGTCACAAGATCGGTGAAGTTCACGATGGCGCCGCCACCATGGACTGGATGGAACAGGAACAAGAGCGTGGTATCACCATCACCTCCGCCGCGACCACCGCTTTCTGGTCCGGTATGGGCAAACAGTTCCAACCGCACCGTATCAACATCATCGATACCCCGGGCCACGTTGACTTTACTATCGAAGTAGAGCGTTCCATGCGTGTTCTGGACGGCGCCGTGATGGTGTACTGTGCCGTAGGTGGCGTTCAGCCACAGTCTGAAACCGTATGGCGTCAGGCTAACAAGTACAAGGTTCCCCGTATCGCGTTCGTCAACAAGATGGACCGTACCGGTGCCAACTTCCTGCGCTGCGTTGAGCACATCAAGACCCGTCTGAAAGGTAACCCGGTTCCGCTGCAACTGAACATCGGTTCAGAAGAGAACTTCAAGGGCGTTATCGACCTGGTCAAGATGAAAGCCATCAACTGGAGCGAAGCTGACCAGGGCGTATCCTTCGATTACGAAGACGTCCCGGCTGAGCTGCTGGAAAAAGCGCAAGAGATGCGCATGACCCTGGTTGAAGCCGCTGCTGAAGCGTCTGAAGACCTGATGGAAAAATACCTGGGTGGTGAAGAACTGACCGAGGAAGAGATCAAGAAAGCTCTTCGTCAGCGCGTTCTGAACAACGAAATCATCCTGGTTACCTGTGGCTCCGCGTTCAAGAACAAGGGCGTACAGGCCATGCTGGATGCCGTGGTTGACTATCTGCCGGCTCCGACCGACGTAGCAGCCATCGACGGTCTGAAGCTGGATGGCGAGACCAAAGACGAGCGTCATGCTTCTGATGACGAGCCGTTTGCTGCTCTGGCATTCAAGATTGCTACCGACCCGTTTGTAGGCAACCTGACCTTCTTCCGCGTTTACTCCGGTGTGGTTAACTCCGGTGACTCCGTGCTGAACTCCGTTAAAGAGAAGCGCGAGCGTTTTGGCCGTATCGTTCAGATGCACGCCAACAAGCGTGAAGAGATCAAAGAAGTTCGCGCAGGCGACATCGCTGCCGCCATCGGTCTGAAAGACGTGACCACCGGTGACACCCTGTGTGACGAAAAAGCGCCGATCATCCTCGAGCGTATGGAATTCCCGGAACCGGTAATCTCCATCGCAGTTGAGCCGAAAACCAAGGCTGACCAAGAGAAGATGGGCCTGGCTCTGGGCCGTCTGGCTCAGGAAGACCCGTCCTTCCGCGTATGGACTGACGAAGAGTCTGGCCAAACCATCATCGCCGGTATGGGTGAGCTGCACCTGGACATCATCGTTGACCGTATGCGTCGCGAGTTCAAGGTAGAAGCGAACGTAGGTAAGCCGCAGGTTGCCTACCGTGAAACCATTCGTAACACCGTCAAGGATATCGAAGGTAAGCACGCCAAGCAGTCCGGTGGTCGTGGTCAGTACGGTCACGTTGTGATCGACATGTACCCGCTGGAAGAAGGCAAAGCCTACGAATTCGTCAACGACATCAAGGGCGGCGTCATTCCTGGTGAGTTCATCCCGGGTGTTGACAAGGGTATCCGCGAGCAGCTGAAGTCCGGCCCGCTGGCAGGTTATCCGGTAATGGATCTGGGCGTGCGTCTGCACTTCGGTTCCTACCACGATGTCGACTCTTCCGAACTGGCGTTCAAGATCGCTGCTTCCATGGCCTTTAAGGCTGGCTTCATGAAGGCCAACCCGGTTCTGCTCGAACCGATCATGAAAGTAGAAGTCGAGACTCCGGAAGACTACATGGGCGACGTGATCGGTGACCTGAACCGTCGTCGTGGCCTGATCGAAGGTATGGAAGATGGCCCGTCCGGCAAGATCGTTCGTGCCCTGGTGCCGCTGGCCGAGATGTTCGGTTACGCTACCGCCCTGCGTTCTGCTACCCAGGGTCGTGCTTCCTACGCCATGGAATTCGCCAAGTATCACGATGCCCCGACCAACGTCGCCCAGGCCGTGATCGAAGAGCGCAAATCCAAGTAATTTAAGATTCCCCGCCTACGACGGTAGGCGGGTTTAACCTAGAAGGACTACGTCGTGTCTAAAGAAAAATTTGAGCGTAATAAACCGCACGTAAACGTCGGCACCATCGGCCACGTTGACCACGGTAAAACCACCCTGACTGCCGCTATCACCAACGTGCTGGCCAAGCACTTCGGTGGTAAGGCTTTCGCCTTCGACCAGATCGACAAGGCACCGGAAGAGCGTGAGCGTGGTATCACCATCAACACCTCCCACGTAGAATACGACACCGCTACCCGTCACTACGCCCACGTAGATTGCCCGGGTCACGCCGACTACGTTAAAAACATGATCACCGGTGCTGCCCAGATGGACGGCGCGATCCTGGTAGTAGCAGCGACTGACGGCCCGATGCCGCAGACTCGTGAGCACATCCTGCTGGGTCGTCAGGTAGGCGTTCCGTACATCATCGTGTTCATGAACAAGTGTGACATGGTAGATGACGAAGAGCTGCTGGAACTGGTCGAGATGGAAGTTCGCGAACTGCTGTCCGAGTACGACTTCCCGGGTGATGACCTGCCGGTAGTCCGTGGTTCTGCACTGAAAGCGCTGGAAGGCGAAGCTCAGTGGGAAGAGAAGATCCTGGAACTGGCTGGCCACCTGGACACCTACATTCCGGAGCCGGAGCGTGCCATCGACCTGCCGTTCCTGATGCCTATCGAAGACGTATTCTCCATCGCTGGCCGTGGTACCGTAGTAACCGGTCGTGTAGAGCGCGGTATCGTCAAAGTTGGTGAAGAAGTGGAAATCGTTGGTATCAAAGATACCACCAAGACCACCTGTACCGGCGTTGAAATGTTCCGCAAACTGCTGGACGAAGGTCGTGCAGGCGAGAACATCGGTGCATTGCTGCGTGGCGTGAAGCGTGAAGACGTAGAGCGTGGTCAGGTACTGGCCAAGCCGGGCACCATCAAGCCGCACACCAAGTTTGAATCTGAAGTGTACGTGCTGTCCAAAGAAGAAGGTGGTCGTCATACCCCGTTCTTCAAAGGCTACCGTCCGCAGTTCTACTTCCGTACTACCGACGTGACCGGTACCATCGAACTGCCGGAAGGCGTAGAGATGGTAATGCCGGGCGACAACATCAAGATGGTTGTTACCCTGATTGCGCCGATCGCGATGGACGACGGCCTGCGTTTCGCCATCCGTGAAGGTGGCCGTACCGTAGGTGCTGGTGTTGTAGCTAAAGTTATCGCTTAATCGATACTTTAAATACGCACATGAAAGGGGTGGCTTCGGCCACCCCTTTTACTTTTGGGGCTTTAAATGGCCTGTGAGATACTTTGCGAAA
>NZ_CP187186.1:4235000-4312500 GCF_049665575.1 Aeromonas oralensis | reverse complement strand
TGGTGTAACCATGGCCATGCTGTCTCCACCCGAGACTCAGTGAAATCGAATTCGCCGTGAAGATGCGGTGTACCCGCGGCTAGACGGAAAGACCCCGTGAACCTTTACTACAGCTTGGCACTGAACATTGAACCTACATGTGTAGGATAGGTGGGAGGCTTTGAAGGCGTGACGCCAGTTGCGCTGGAGCCGTCCTTGAAATACCACCCTTGTATGTTTGATGTTCTAACGCAGGCCCGTGAATCCGGGTCGCGGACAGTGCCTGGTGGGTAGTTTGACTGGGGCGGTCTCCTCCCAAAGAGTAACGGAGGAGCACGAAGGTTGGCTAATCCTGGTCGGACATCAGGAGGTTAGTGCAATGGCATAAGCCAGCTTAACTGCGAGACGGACAGGTCGAGCAGGTACGAAAGTAGGTCATAGTGATCCGGTGGTTCTGAATGGAAGGGCCATCGCTCAACGGATAAAAGGTACTCCGGGGATAACAGGCTGATACCGCCCAAGAGTTCATATCGACGGCGGTGTTTGGCACCTCGATGTCGGCTCATCACATCCTGGGGCTGAAGTCGGTCCCAAGGGTATGGCTGTTCGCCATTTAAAGTGGTACGCGAGCTGGGTTCAGAACGTCGTGAGACAGTTCGGTCCCTATCTGCCGTGGGCGTTGGATGATTGAAGGGAGTTGCTCCTAGTACGAGAGGACCGGAGTGAACGAACCTCTGGTGTTCGGGTTGTCACGCCAGTGGCACTGCCCGGTAGCTAAGTTCGGAATCGATAACCGCTGAAAGCATCTAAGCGGGAAGCGAGCCCTGAGATGAGTCATCCCTGACCCCTTGAGGGTCCTAAAGGGCCGTTGGAGACCACAACGTTGATAGGTGGGGTGTGTAAGCGCGGTGACGTGTTGAGCTAACCCATACTAATTACCCGTGAGGCTTAACCATACAACACCCAAGAAGTGTTTCGAGCCTTGTGACAAATACGAAACTACTTATGTCAGCTTTCTCAGATTGAAGAATTTGCCTGGCGGCCATAGCGCCGTGGAACCACCTGATCCCATGCCGAACTCAGAAGTGAAACGCGGTAGCGCCGATGGTAGTGTGGCATTCGCCATGCGAGAGTAGGACACTGCCAGGCACCCAATCAAACAGTTATGCACACATTGCATAATTGGCCGAGAGGATGACACCTCAATGAAGCGGCAGACAATTTAGCAAAAAGCTAACCAGACAGCGGAGCGGTAGTTCAGTCGGTTAGAATACCGGCCTGTCACGCCGGGGGTCGCGGGTTCGAGTCCCGTCCGCTCCGCCACTACTTAAGAAGCCCAGTCTAACGACTGGGCTTTTTTTCGTTTCCGGCACCGCACTCATTGCCCCGAATACTCTCTTTTCTCCTCACGGGACTCAGTAAAACACGCAAAGCCAGACGGTGGTCATGTCGGGGTGGGTCCATTCCACCCGGTGTTTCTGGCGGGCGGGAATGTTGATGTGGTCGCCCGGGCCCAGCTGTACCAGCTGCTGTTGCTGGGTTTGTGGGTCGATGAACAGCAGGCTGGCTTCCCCCTGTACCACCAGGATCCACTCATGCTCGTCCTGATCGTACCATTCACCCGGGGCGGTTTGATGACCGTGGGAGAGGATGCGTTCGATCCGCAGGTGGTTGGTGCTGACTAGATCCTGAAAGAGTTCGGTAGGCAGTGGCGAGGGAATATCGTTCAGCAGATTGCGCGTGTGCATGGGTATCTCCCGTCTGACAGTGCGAGTGGTTCTCTGCAGTATAGGAGCGAGCCTGGTGGGTAAAGGTGAGAGCCGTGACAGGCAGGCAAGCAAATTCGTGTCCGAACGAGAACGATTACGGCCATTTTGATGAAAAAGTCAGGGAATTCGCTGCAATTTCGACAAATTCTTGCTATTTTGCGCGCCACGAAAGCAAACGATTTCCTTCACACTTTCAGGACAAGTTATGGCAAAGCAAGATATGGCCGCCCAATCAGGGAACGGCGGCTTTTTGGACTCTTATTTTTCCATTTCTGCGCGCGGCAGCAGCGTGCGCCAGGAGTTGCTGGCCGGGTTGACCACCTTCCTGGCCATGGTTTACAGCATTATAGTCGTGCCGAACATGCTGGGCGCCGCCGGTTTTGAACAGGGGCCGGTGTTTGTGGCCACCTGCTTGATCGCCGCCTTCGGCTCTCTGCTGATGGGTCTGTGGGCCAAGCTGCCGATGGCCATCGGTTGTGCCATCTCTCTCACCGCCTTTACCGCCTTCAGCCTGGTGCTGGGGCAGGGGCTGAGCATTCCGGTGGCGCTGGGCGCCATCTTCCTGATGGGGGTGCTGTTCACCCTGATCAGCGTCACCGGCGTGCGCCAGTGGATCCTGGACAACCTGCCCTCCGGCATCGCCCACGGCACCGGCATCGGCATCGGTCTGTTCCTGCTGCTGATCGCCACCAACGGCGTCGGCATGGTGATCAAGAACGAAGGTGCCGGTCTGCCGGTTCAGCTGGGTGAAGTGACCGCCTTCCCGGTCATCATGACGGTGCTGGGTCTGGCCGCCATCTTCGGTCTGGAGCGCCGCAAGGTACCGGGCGGCATCCTGATGGTGATCATCGCCATCTCCATCCTCGGCCTTATCTTCGACCCGAAAGTAACCTGGCAGGGCTTCTTCGCCATGCCAAGCCTGACTGGCGAGAAGGGCTCTCTGGTTGGCAGCATGGATCTGCTGGGCGCCCTCAATCCGGTGGTGATCCCGACTGTACTGGCACTGGTGATGACCGCGGTGTTTGACGCTACCGGCACCATCCGTGCCGTGGCCGGTCAGGCGGGCCTCATCAACGAACGTGGCCACATCATCAGCGGCGGCAAGGCCCTGACTGCCGACTCCGTCAGCAGCATGGTGGCGGGCGCCGTCGGTGGTGCACCGGCTGCCGTCTACATCGAGTCCGCCGCCGGCACCGCCGCCGGTGGCAAGACCGGTCTGACCGCCGCCCTGGTCGGCGTGCTGTTCCTGCTGATGATCTTCCTCTCCCCGCTGAGCTATCTGGTACCGGCCTACGCCACCGCGCCTGCGCTGATGTACGTCGGTCTGCTGATGCTGGGCAACGTCACCAAACTGGATTTCAACGACTCGGTCGATGCGCTCTCCGGCATGCTGTGCGCCGTCTTTATCGTGCTCACCTGCAACATAGTTACCGGCATCATGCTGGGCTTCGTGGCGCTGGTCGTCGGTCGCCTGTTTGCCGCCGAGTGGAAGAAGCTCAATATCGGTACCGTGATCATCGCCGTGGCGCTGGTGATCTTCTATGCCGGTGGTTGGGCCATCTAAGGCTCCCGGTTGACGTGAAGGGCTCCTGCGGGGGCCCTTTTTGTTGGCTGTGAGACGGCTAACAGTTTTCCTCATATTGGCTCCGCACTGTTTCAGATTGAAACGCCGACGTACCTTCTGCTGTTTCAGATCCGAACCAAACTCCCGGTTATTTTTATCCTGTTTTCTGTCGTTAGACTGGCTCCATCAACCATCTGCCTACCCGTGTGGTGGTAAGCCAAGGAGTGAGCCATGAAGAAACTGATCAATGCCGTCGATGCCGTGGTCCGTGAACAACTGATGGGGATGGCGGCCGCCCACCCCGAGCTCAAGGTCCGTATCGAGCCACACTACATCACCCGTGCCGACTCCCCCGTGATGGGCAAGGTGGCGCTGGTCTCCGGCGGTGGCAGCGGCCACGAGCCGATGCACGGCGGTCTGGTGGGCAAGGGGATGCTGGATGGTGCCTGCCCCGGCGAGATCTTTACCTCCCCGACCCCGGATCAGATGTATGAGTGCGGCCAGGCGGTCGACGGCGGTGCCGGCGTGCTGTTTCTGGTGAAGAACTACACCGGGGATGTGCTCAACTTCGAGACCGCGGTCGAGCTGCTGCACGGTGACGGGGTCAAGGTGGGTTTTGCCCTGATCGATGACGATGTGGCGGTCAAAGACAGCCTCTATACCGCCGGCCCGTCGTGGGGTTGCCACGACCGTGCTGTGCGAGAAGTTGGTCGGTGCCGCCGCCGAAGCGGGCTACGACCTTGCCCGCTGCGAGGCGCTGGCCCGTCGCATCAACAACCAGAGCCGCACCATAGGCGTGGCCATGCATGCCTGCACCGTGCCGGCCGCTGGCAAGCCCTCCTTCACTCTGGCGGACAACGAGCTGGAGTTCGGCGTCGGTATCCACGGCGAACCGGGCATCGAGCGTCGCCCCTTCACCGACCTCAATACCCTGGTGGACGACATGTTCAGCGAGCTTGCTGACAACACCCCCTATGGCCGCACCCTGCGCCACTGGGATCGCACCAGCGGCAGCTGGCAGGAAGAGCACACCTTTATCGAACCGCTGAATGCGGGCGATCGGGTTATCGCGCTGGTCAACAGCCTCGGCGGCACCCCCATCTCCGAGCTCTATGGCGTCTATGGCCGTCTCGCTACCCTGTGCGAGGAGGCGGGCATCCATCTGGTGCGCAACCTGATTGGCCCCTACTGCACCTCCCTCGACATGACCGGCATCTCCATCACCCTGCTCAAGGTGGATGATGAGTTGATGACCCTGTGGGATGCCCCCGTTCACACCCCCGCCCTGCGTCGCGGCTGCTAAGGAGTGCCGATAGCCATGCTAAGCAAACACCAAATCGTCAACTGGCTGCTCGACTGTGAACACATCTTTACCGAGCAGCGTGACTACCTCACCGCGCTGGATACCGACATCGGCGACGGAGACCACGGCCTCAACATGCAGCGCGGCTTCGCCAAGGTGGCCGAGAAACTGCCCGCGGTGGCGGACAAGGATATCGGTCAAGTGCTGAAAACCACCGGCATGACATTGCTCTCCTCGGTCGGCGGTGCCAGCGGCCCGCTCTACGGCACCTTCTTTATCCGGGCCGCGGCCAGCAGCGATGCCTGCCAGAGCCTCAGCCTCAGCCAGCTGTGCAAAATGCTGAGCGACGGGGTGGAGGGGATGGTCTCCCGTGGCCGCGCCGAGCCGGGCGACAAGACCATGTGCGACGCCTGGTGGCCGGCACTGGCTGCCCTGCAACAGGCGCAGCAGCAAGAGTTGCCCCTCAACGAAGCGCTGGACAAGGCGGTGGCAGCCGCCGCAGCCGGTACCGAGGCGACCATCCAGATGCAGGCCCGCAAGGGGCGCGCCAGCTATCTTGGCGAGCGCAGCATCGGCCATCAGGATGCCGGGGCCACCTCGACCCTGCTGCTGCTGACCGCCCTGCGTGACAGAGCGAGGTTGTGACATGATCGGAATCGTAGTTGTCTCTCACAGCGCCCAGCTGGCGGCCGGATTGAAAGCGCTGGCCGACCAGCTCGGCAGCCCGGCCAGATTGCTGCTGGCGGCCGGGGTCGATGACCCCGACCACCCCATCGGCACCGATGCCATCGCAGTGATGAGTGCGATTGAAGAAGCGGACGACGGCAGCGGCGTGCTGGTGCTGATGGACTTGGGCAGCGCCCTCTTGAGCGCCGAAACCGCCCTCGAACTGCTGCCACCGGAGCTGAGCGCGAGGGTGCGGCTCTGCCCCGCCCCGCTGGTCGAAGGTGCTCTGGCCGCCGTGGTAGCGGCCGGTTCAGGCCTGACGCTGGACGAGGTGGCCGCCGAGGCGCTCGGCGCCCTTGGCCCGAAACAGGCGATGCTGCCTGCCAGCGCGGCGCAGGCCGCCACCGAGACAGCCCACGTTGTCGACGACGGCTGGCTGCGCTGCAAGGTGGTGGTGGATAACCCCCACGGCCTGCATGTGCGCCCCGCCGCCCGACTGGTGGCCGCCCTCAAGCCCTTTGCCGCCGAACTCAAGCTGAAAAAGGGGGATAAAGAGGCCAACCCCCGCAGCCTGACCCGGCTCGCCATGCTCAACGTGCGTCAGGGCGACCAGCTCACCCTGCTGGCGCGCGGCGAGGATGCCAACGCCGCCCTGGCCTGCTTCCAGCAGCTGGCAGCCGAGCGCTTCGGCGACTGACGCCACTGTTTCAAGGGGCTGCACTCGCTCGCTGAGCCTGTGCAGCACCATTCAAGACGAAGGAGTCCCCGGCACAGCCGCCCCTTCGCCCCGATTCTTAATTCATAAAGAGAGAGGGATAAAATATGGACCGCATTATCATCAGCCCCAGCAAATACGTGCAAGGCAACGGGGCTCTCGCCAATATCGGCAACTACGTTAAAGCGCTCGGCAGCAAGCCGCTGATTCTGGCCGACGCCTTCGTCACCAAGCTGGTGGGCGATACCGTGGCCACCAGCTTCCACGGCGCCGGTATCAAGCCCGAGTTCGACTGCTTCAACGGCGAGTGCTCCCGCCCCGAGATCGACCGCCTGCTGGCCCGCTGCAAGCAGATCCCGTTTGACGTCATCATCGGCATCGGCGGCGGCAAAACGCTGGATACCGCCAAGTCGGTCGCCTTCTACCAGAAGGTGCCGGTGGTCATTGTGCCCACCATCGCCTCCACCGATGCCCCCACCAGCGCGCTGGCGGTCATCTACACCCCGGAAGGGCAGTTCAGCGAATACCTGATGATCCCGACCAACCCCAACATGGTCATCATGGATACCGGCGTGGTCTCCCGCGCGCCGGTGCGGCTGCTGGTCTCCGGCATGGGGGATGCGCTCTCCACCTACTTCGAGGCGCGCGCCAACAAGGTGTCCGGTTGCCAGACCATGGCTGGTGGCGCTTCTACGCTGGCGGCGCAGGCCATTGCCGAGCTCTGCTACAAGACCCTGCTGGCCGACGGCTACAAGGCCAAGCTGGCGGTGGAGCAGGGACTCTGCACCAAGGCTGTGGAGAACATCATCGAGGCCAACACCTACCTGAGCGGTATCGGCTTCGAGAGCAGCGGGCTGGCCGCTGCCCACGCCATCCACAACGGCCTGACCCAGCTGGCCGAGTGTCACCACCTCTATCACGGTGAGAAAGTTGCGTTCGGTACCTTGGTGCAGTTGGTGCTGGAGAATGCGCCGATGGCGGAGATTGAAACCGTGCTGGGCTTCTGCCGCTCTGTGGGCCTGCCGACCAACCTGCATATGATGGGGGTCAAGGAGCTGGATATGGCGCGCCTGATGGAGGTGGCCAAAGCCTCCACCGCCGAGGGCGAAACCATCCACAATATGCCGTTCAAGGTCACCGCCGAGGATGTGCTCGCGGCCATCGTCACCGCCCACCAGCTGGGGCTGTAACCACGCCACGACTGACCCTGCCATATAACAAGGCCCCGCAACTGCGGGGCCGTTTCGTTTTCTGCGGGCCAGTTGGCGACGGGTCGCCGTCAGCCGTGATAGTCGGCGGGATCGATCTCGAGCAGCTTGAGCCGTCGCCACAGGGTGGTGCGGCTGATGCCCAGATGCTGGGCCATCTGGCTCACCTGCCCCTTGCAGGCATGGGCGCAGCGCAGGATGGCCTGCCGCTCCAGCTCCGCCAGCGTGAGCAGCGGTTGCCCCACCACCTCGTCAGCCACCCGCTGATAGCCGTGGCGAATGGCGGCGGGCAGCGCCTCGGGCGGGATCGGCCCCTGACCGGAATGAAGCAGGGCATGCTCGACGGCGCTGCGCAGCTCCCCCAGATTGCCGGGCCAGGGATAGGCCAGCAGACAGTCGAGGGCCGCCGGACTGAACTGGCGCACCGGCTCGCGCCCCTGCGCCCCTAGCTGCTGGCTGATAAGGCCCGGCAGATCGGCACTGCGCTCCCGCAATCCCGGCAGCCACAGCTCGCACGCTTGCAAGGCATAGAGCAGCTGGCGGCCAAACAGCCCCTCCTGCACCAGTTGCTCCAGCGGAGCGCTGCTGGTGGCGATGATCCGCACCTTGAGCGGCAGAATGCGGGCCGAATCGAAGCGCTGGATGCGACCGGTCTTGAGCAGTTGCAGCAGCGCGGCCTGCATGGGAGCAGAGAGGCACTCCACCTGCTCCAGCACTAACGTGCCGCCATGGGCCAGCTCGAACTTGCCCGCCCGCTCCTGCCCCGCCTCGTCGGAACCCATCAGCTCCAGCGCCATCCGCTCGCTCGGCAGCGCCTTGCAGTTGAGGGTAATGAGCGGCCCGGCGGCCCGTTCGCTGCCAAAGTGGATCGCCTCCGCCAGCTGGGCCTTGCCCACCTCCTCCTCGCCGCGCAGCAGGATCGGCCCCTGACTCTGGGCCGCTTGCCGGGCGTAGCGCAACAGCTTGCGCATGGCGCTCGACTCCCCCACCAGCGCCGACAGCTCGGGCACCGTCTGGCGCAGCTGGTGAATGGCCCGCAGCCGGTCAACCGGGTGCAGCAGGGCGATAAAACTGACCCCCTCCGGCCCCGGCAGCGGCTTGAGGCTCACCAGCGCATTGATGAACTCCCCCGCCTGCGCGCCGAGCCGCTCCAGCGTCACCTCCACATGACTCAGCGGCGTCTGTCCCCTGATGGCCAGCTGCAACCGCTGGGGCAACAACAGGTGCTGCTCCAGCGGCTGGCCGAGACAGAGCGCCGGATCGAGCCGCAGCCGGTTGGCCGCCAGCGCGTTGAGGTAGCGCAGCCGCCCCTGCGGATCCCAGGCCAGCACACCGTCATCCATGCCATCGAGCAGGGCATAAAGCTCGCTCAGGTGGTGCTGGGACTCCTGCATCAGGGTCTCCATCTGCAGCAGATGGGCCAGCTCGCGCCCGGCGCTGACGGTGAGCGCCAGATCGCCGGCGCTCGCCTCCTCCACCTTGCAGATCAAAGCGATGATGGCGACCTGACGGCCATTGCTGTTGTAGACCGGGCTGGCGCAGCTGTGCCATGGGTGGAGGGTCTGGTTGAAGTGCTGGGGGCCGCTGACGCAGAGCGGCACTCCCTCCAGCGCCGCCAGATTGATGGCATTGGTGCCGATGCGCCCCTCGCTGAAAAAGGCGCCGGGGCCAAAACCCAGCGCCGCCAGCTCGCGCAGGGTATCGGGGTGGCCGGTCTGGGCCAGCAGGCAGCCGCTCTCGTCGGTGAGCAGCAGGGCGCAGGGGCGCCCCTCCATAAATTCGTAGAGATCTTCGAGGGCCATCTCGCCGGTGGTGAGCAGGTCGCGCTTGCGCTGGCGCAGGCTCTGCAAGGTCTGGCCCTTGGCGCTGTGGGGCGGATGCCAGAGGGTTGCACTGGTCTGGTGGGCGCAGCGCAGCCAGGATGCCTGCAGATAGTCAGGCCAAGCGAGCAGCGGCTGAAGGTCAGATGGCATGGTCACAGCAATATCCGGCAAGATGTGAGCCGACCATTTAACCACGCCAGCGCCCCCGATTCAGTGACCTGCCTCAGAGGGTGGCAAACCATCCTCGGCGGGAGCCGGGTCGGCAAACTGCAACTCAAGCCAGCGGCAGAAGGCGCGGCACTCCGGCATAGTCTCGCTCTCCTGATGCACCAGCAGATGCCACTGCGGCCCCTTGACCCTGTGGGGGGAGAGCGGCAACAGCTGCCCCTGCTGACGAGCGGGACGGGAGAGCCGCTCGCTCACCAGGGCGATGCCGAGCCCCTGACAGGCGGCGTCCAGCAAGAGGCCGGGATCGGAGAAGTTGAGCCCCCGGGTCTGCAACTGCAGATCCTCTCCACCCTTGAGGGTCCAGTGGTGCCAGTCCAGCTCCCGCTCCCCGTGCAGGGTGGTGCGTTCTGCTGCCGGTTGGGCCAGCACGGCGGGGGCGGCCACCGGCAGCAGGCGGTCTGCCAGCAGCAGCTGGTGGCGGCACTCGGCCTGTGGAGCCAGCTCCCAGCGCAGGGCGAGATCGATGGTTTGCTCGGCCATGTCGGGCTCTTCGTCGCTGGTGAACAGCCAGAGATCGACCTCGGGATGGGCGCGATGAAAGGCCCCCAGCCGCGGCAGCAGCCAGTGGCGGGCGAGGGCGGTGCTGGTGTTGAGCACCAGCTGGTTGGGCTTGCGGTACTGCTCCAGCCGCTGGATCCCCATCGCCAGCTGCAGCAGCACGCTCTGGGTGGTCTCCAGCAGATCCTGCCCCGCATCGGTGAGGGTGACCGAGCGCCCCTGCCGGTGAAACAGCGGTTGGCCCAGCAGCTCCTCCAGCGAGCGGATCTGCTGGCTGATGGCGGACTGGGTCAGGTGCAGCGCCTGCGCCGCCTGATGAAAACTGCCTAGCCGGGCCGCCGCCTCAAAGCCCCGCAGCACGTTGAGCGGGGGCCACTGCTTGAACACCATTGATTAGCTCTACTTATCACTTGTACCGAAAATCGATCGTTTGTTCACCATCCATGCTGCGGATAGTCTATTACTCAGCGTGATTCGATTAACAGCGCTTGTTTTTGATCCCCCTTTTGTTGGGCCAGGACGCTCAGGTTCGAGCCCGTTTTCACAGGAGTCATCTCATGTCATCCCGTCGCCATGTTCTGAAACAGCTGGCCGCCCTCGGCGCCTTGGTCGGGCTGGGTACGCTGCCAAGGGCCAAGGCCGCCGCAACTGTCGCCAGCCCGGCAGACGCCCGCTTCTACATGCCGGAAGAGTCGACGTTTCAGACCCGGGTCTGGGTAGCGTTTGCCGCCAGCGAGGCCATCTGGGGCAGCGACTATCCGGCGGTGCAGGCCACCATAGGTCGGCTGGTGCAGGCCATGGCGCCCTATACCCAGGTCAATGTGCTCTGCCGCGAAGCCGAACAGGCGCTGGCCCGCCAGCTCTGCGGTGAGCAGAACACCCGCTTTGTCGTCGCCGAGCTGGACGACATCTGGCTGCGGGATACCGGCGGTGTCTTCGTTCAGAACGAGGAGGGGGAGCTGGGGCTGGTGGATTTCAACTTCAACGGTTGGGGTGACAAGCAGGAGCACGAACAGGATGCGGGGGTAGCCGAGCTGGTCAGCCAGCAGGCGGATGCCCACTATCTGCGGAGCAAGCTGACCGGCGAGGGGGGCGGCATCGAGGTGGATGGCAACGGCACCGCCATCCTGACCGAGAGCTGCTGGCTCAACAGCAACCGCAATCCGGGGGTGAGCAAAACGCAACTGGAGGTGGAGCTGAAGGCCAATCTGGGGCTGCGCAAAATCATCTGGCTGCCGGGCATCAAGGGCCGTGATATCACCGATGCCCACGTCGATTTCTATGCCCGCTTCGTGCGCCCCGGGGTGGTGGTGGTCAATCTGGACAACGACCCCCAGTCTCACGACTACGAGGTGACCCGCCGGCACCTGGCCATTCTCAAGCAGGCCACCGATGCGGACGGCAACCAGCTGGAGCTGCATGTGCTGCCGCCACCGCTGGACGGGCGGGACAACCGTTTCCGCCGTAGCCGGGATTTTGCCGCCGGCTACATCAACTATTTGCCGATCAATGGCGCGGTGATCGCCCCCGAGTTTGGCGACAAGGCGGCCGACAGCTACTGCCACGAGCTGCTGGCCCGCCTCTATCCCGGCCGCGACATCGTGCTGATCAATATCGATCCGGTGGCCGCCGGTGGCGGCGGCATTCACTGCATCACCCTCCACCAGCCTGCCTGACCCTCTCCTACCCACTGATAACCCGGGGCGTTGCCACGCCCCGGGTTATTCAAAAAGTTGAAACTGGGTGGAGCTTTCCATGGGTGCTCCTTAAGTGTATTTTTGCTCGGCAGTAAAAAGCAGGGCCAAGAGACAACGCCAAGCGAATGCGCTTAGCACCAAAGAATGGTGGGTGATATCTTGATTTAAAGTAAATTTTTCTGGGCATGTCAGCATTATATAGAAAAATCTCTTAACGGATTCGTATCGCCTTTTATCTCATCAGTGCTAGGAGGCAAGGAAATCATGAACGTCGAACTTCTCGCTGCACCACTAAAGAAGATCCTTGAGGCGGAACTGGCATTGGGAAACTCCATTCAAGAAGTTTCAGATTGGCAGCCTAAATGTCAGTTACTCATTGTTCTTAAACGCTCTTTCAATCGGCGATATGAACTGGAAAAGGACGTGGAATTTGCCGAACTCGATATTTGCCATTACTGGAAGGCTGAATACCGCTACCGAGACGGCTTACAGTGTTTGGTTTGTTTGGGCAATGGCTAGTATGCCGTCACGGACAATACGGATGTCTTGTTTGCAGCAGGCTAACTTTCTGCTGTGTTCTAAATTTCCGCAGAGCGCGGCATTAGACGGTACTTGAATGATCAACCGTAACGAAATGATGGGACTCTTGCTGACTGTTTGCCCTAGGGTAAAGCCGCTGTGGTTCGCTTTTCTCGAAGATTGGCGGGATGATGGTGTAGATCTCCCCCCTTTATTTATTTTTTGGCGACATCGCACGGCTGGTCTCCTCGCTCTATCAGGAGGGTTGTGAGAATGAGCTTCGTGATATCTTTTCTGTTATCGAACGTTGGTGTACAGAGGGCGACGACTATGTTAGAGAAGCGACACGCGTCGGAATACTCGAGGACCTGCAAAATATGAATCTAATGGGGCTTGTTCCCCCTAAGGCGTTAATTCGATTTCTGGGCCCTCAATCCTCTATGGATTGGCACGAACTAGAGCAATTTTGGGGTAATGTGAGTGAAATCAGCCCGTAGGTTCGATTAGCCGCAAGGTGTAATCTGACGTTCGCATAAATCGATTCCCCCGCTATAACAGCTACTCCCATTTCCCCTCTGATAGATGCCGTTGACTCACGGAAATTCCGTAACAACGGCATCTCGAACATCCGATTACGTTTCGCTAGTCAAACCTGCATGGGGCGGTAATAGACAAAAGAGCCGTCCTTATGGGCGGCTCCTGGCATCAACAATGGTGGCTGAATCGTCTTTTTACCGAATCGTTATTGGGCCTTGGGCGGTTCCACCGCTGCGGTTGCCGGTTGGTCATCTTCCTTGATCCAGGCATCCAGCAGGGTGTAACCCACCGCCAGCACCACCGGGCCGATAAACAGACCGATGATCCCCATCGCCAGCAAGCCGCCGATAACCCCTACCAGAATGAGGATGAGCGGCAGGTTGGCGCCGCGCTTGATGAGGAAAGGGCGCAGGAAGTTGTCCATGGTGCCCGCAAACAGTGACCAGACCAGCAGGAAGGTGCCCCAGGTGGTGTCGCCGCTCCAGTAGAGGTAGCCGATACAGGCCAGCAGCACCGGGAAGGGGCCGATCTGGGCGACGATCAGCAGGAACATCACCACCACCAGCACCATGGCGTAGGGGATACCAGCAATCAGCAGGCCAATACCGGCTACCGAGGATTGCACCAGCGCTGTCACCACCACCCCCATGGCCACGGCACGGATCGCCTGAGAGGCCAGCACGGTGGCGTTGTCGCCCCGTTGCCCGGCCAGACGGTGGGCAAAGCGGCGAATGCCGGTCGCCACCACTTCACCAGAGTGGTAGAGCAGGCCGCAGATGCCGACAGTCAGCAGGAAGTGAACAAACAGCAGCCCCAGATTGCCCGCCTGAGCGGCGAGCCAGCGGGCGGTCTGGCCAAAGTAGGGGGCCAGCTTGGCAAACAGCACCTGACCACCGCTCGCCAGAATTTGCTGCCAGAAGCCGTAGAGCTTGTCGCCTACCAGCGGGATCTGTTGCAGCCAGAGCAGCTCGGGCGGCGGCGACTGGCTGATATTGGTGCCCAGCTCGATCAGCATGGGTGCTTTCTCCGCCACATTGGCCAGCGTCATAAAGAGCGGGATAACGAACATCAGCAGCAGCACCAGCGTCATAAAGAGGGCCGCCAGCGACCGCTTGCCCCACAACACCCGCTGCACCATCAGCATCAGCGGCCAGGTGGCGATGGTGATCATGGTGGCCCACACCAGGGCGGGCAGGAAGGGGCGCAGCACCATGAAGCAGGAGACGATGAGGAGGCTGAGGAACAGCACTCCCAGGGTTATCTTGGCCAAATCCACTTTTTTCATATTCATAGCAATCCCTTGTCAGGGCCTGGGCCCTTGGGTAGCGGGTCATTATTCACGAGTGAGAGTATCCACCAGAGGCCGGCGCTCAACCAGAGCCCCAGGCAACAATAAAGCAGCCACTGGCCGAGCAGGATAAGCCAGGAGCTGGTCAGCCAGAGCGGCAGCACCCACCAGAGCGCCCCCAGCGGCAGGCCGCCGAGCAGCGCCAGCAGCGGGGTGCGCCAGCCAGTCTGCACCGTGCGCGGCAGCGGCAACATCATGCCGAGGGTCAGCCCCAGACTGAAGGTGGCCAGGCCCGCCAGTGCCGAGGATTGGCTCCACCCGGCGGCCAGCGCGCAGGCGAAGGTGAGCCCGGCCCAGCTCCACGGCTTGGCCGCCAGGTTGGCGAGGCGGGGGTGCAGGGCCAGCAGCAATGCGCCAAGCAGCAGGCCTGCCGCCACATCCGACAGGAAGTGAACCCCGAGCCAGACCCGGGCCAGCCCGGTCAGGGCCGCCAGCAGCAGGGCCAGGACGGTGCTGCGCCAGGGGTTGGCGGGCCAGCACCCTCTGAGCAATGCGCCCCAGAACAGCAGTGCCGAGGCGGTGTGGCCGCTCGGCATGCCGAAGCCCTGGGCGCTGCCTTGTGCCAGCGCGGGATCGAGGTGGAAGGGTCTGGGCCAGCCAATCCCCTCCTTGGCCACCTGCACCAGCAGGGTGAGGGTCAGCATGGCCAGCAGCAACTGGCGCACCCTGGGCCAGCCCAGCCAGGGCAGCAGCAAGGGTAGCAGGGCAAGCTGAAAGGCGGCTGAACCGAACAGGTTGCTGACCTCGAGCCAGCGCACCTGGGCACCGAGCCAGGTCTGCAGCTGGTGGATCAGCGGCACTTCCATTTGGTGCAGTGCATTGCTCTCGCCACGAAAATCGGGCTGCCACAGCACAGGGCTGTCGGGAATGGCGGCCAGTTGGGGGGCCAGCCAGTCGAGCTGCGCCGGAAAGCGGCGCTGATCATCCGGCAACCGGGCCGGAGGGATCAGCCTGGCATTGAGGATCTCGCCGCCCAGATTGGGGGCCCGCAGCAGAGAGACAAAGCCAGAATCGGTTTGTGCGCGAATGGGTTCCAGGGTCTGGCAGGCAAACAGCAGGGCGCGCTGCCATGGCCCCAGCTCGGTGATGACCCGACCCCGCAGGCCGGTCTCTTCATACAGCTCCCGCAACGCCGCCTGTTGCGGCGTCTCGCCCGCGTCTATGTAGCCGCCGGTCAGGCTGTAGCGGGACGAGACCCTGTCCTGTACCAGCAACAGCTGTTGTTGATGTTTGACGACGCAGACGGCTGCGCTTGGCGCGGCCAGAGCGGGCAATCCCGCCAACAGAAGACAGAACAGCAAAAAACAGTAGCGCGACATAACCGCCTGACGAGTGAGGGAGAATGGGCACAAGCGTCACAGAAATCAGATAGTTGGGCAATGGTTTCCGGTCTGGCTTCGCGACTTGGGGCGGCCTGACGAGGGGCCGGCCCGGCTGCGCAAGGATTGCCGCGGGGAGAGGCAGTCCCTAGTATTGGCAGCTATGTTATTTTCATGCATCAAACCTTGGGACCCTCCATGAAACAGTTTGGCTTTTTTCTGGGTATCGCCATCGGCGTCATCCTGATCCTGTTCGGCAGCATCGTCATCTTCCAGGCCCTGCCTGCCGCGCTGGACGTGCTGGAGATGCCGAGCCGCATCCCCTTCGTGCGCGAGGTTTACACCTGGCTGATGACCAGCGCCAGCGGTCTGACCGGCCAGTTGGAGCAGAACTTCCTGGAGGCGTTCCAGACCGTGCTCAAGCTGATCCTGCTCATCACCTTCATGTGGGTCTGCGTCAAGCTGGTCAACATGGGGGTCTTGATCATCCGTGCCGGGGTGGACCTCATCCGCACTGCCATCGAGCACAGCGAAAGTGCCGAGACCAAGAAGTCCGATCACGACCACCACTTCCAGTGAGCGGATAGCACCATGAAACAGGCCACCTTCGGGTGGCCTGTTTGCATCCTGGGTTTATTCGATCGTGGGCAGGTGATCCGCCGGTGGTGACTGCACCACATCCTGATAGCGAGCGATGAGCCGCTTGAAGGCCTCCCCCTGTCTGACCTTGTCGAGCGCCTGCTGCAGGCGGGCGACCTGCTGTTTGTCCGCCGCCGGGTTGAAGGCGAAGCAGTTGTCCTGATCCGCCAGGGTGGCGACGGTGACGAAGGTATCGGGTGAAAAGCCGAGCTGCCTTGCCTGGTGGAACAGCATGACTTCGTTGCCGGCCACCAGATCGGTGCGGGCCATGATGAGCTGGCGCACCACCTGATCCATGCGCTCCACCGACATCAGGTTGGCGGGACTGATGCCCCGGTTGAGCAGCAGCTGCTCCCCCACGTCCGCCTGCATGACCCCGATCTGCAGTTTGGTCAGGTCGGCCTTGCCGGTCACCTTGGGGGCATCCCGCTTGCGCCCTACCAGCGAGACCCGCGAATGGCTGATGGGGCAGACCCAGAGAAAGTGGGGATCCCGCGCCTGGGTGTGGGCTGTGGTGAACAGCACCGCATCCGGCTGCTGGGTCAGCAGATACCAGGCCTTGGCCCAGGGCATGAAGTGGATGGGCTGCTCCGGCTCGCCCATCTCCTGCCACATCAGCCTCAGCAACTCAACCGCCAGGCCGGTGCTGTTGCCCTGCTCATCCTGGCCGTTGAACGGCATGTTCTGCTCGGAGTAATAGGTGAACGCCGAGGCGGGCAGGGCTGTACCAAGACAGCAGCAGATCATCAGGCTGAGCAGACGCGACATGGCAGCACTCCTTGCAACAAATCGTCCTTCCAGTTTAGGGGGCTATGTCGAGAAGTTCATGATTTCACGCGCCCGGTAGCGTTGATGGCGAGGGGGTGTGGTGGGGAGCGACGGGCGGATAACAGCCAGGCCATCTTGCGATGGCCTGGTGAGGGGCTTACTTGAGCAGGGCTTCCATCTCGGCTTCGGCAGCGGCGCGCGCGGCCTCGGCCTTGGCGGCTGCATCCGTTGCGGTGGCAGTGGCGCCGCTGACCGCCTGCTTGGCGGGCTCGGTCACGGCCTTGGTGGCCTGCTGTTGTACGGTGGCAGTGGCGCCGCTGACCGCCTGCTTGGCGGGCTCGGTCACGGCCTTGGTGGCCTGCTGTTGTACGGTGGCAGTGGCGCTGCTGGCCGCTTGCTTGACTGGTTCGGTCGCGTCCTTGGTGGCTTGCTGCTGCACGGTGGCAGTGGCGTTGCTGGCCGCCTGCTTGGCGGGCTCGGTCACGGCCTTGGTGGCCTGTTGTTGCATGGTGGCTGTGGTGTTGGTTGCAGCCTGCTTGGCCGGCTCGATCACAGCCTTGGTGGCCTGCTGCTGCACGGTGGCGGTGGCGCTGCTGGCCGTCTGCTTGGCCGGTTCGGTCACAGCCTTGGTGGCCTGTTGTTGCAGGGTGGCAGTGGCGCTGCTGGCTGCCTTGCCGGCTTGTTGTTGGGCAGAGGTAGCGGCGCCGTTCACGACCTGCTTGGTGGTGTCAGCCATGGTCTTGCTGGCGCCCTGCTGCAGGGAACCCAGCACGCTGCCAAATACCGAGCTGGTGGTGGCGGCGCCAGTCAGGCTCTTGGTCGTCGAGCCGGTCAGACTGTTGGTGGCGCCGGTGAGCGCGCTGGTCGCTGGATTGCCCTGCGTCTGCCAGTTCTGCATCTCGGTTGGCCAGCTCGGGGCGCCGGCCGCCAGGTTCTCGCCAAAGACCTGGGGCGTACCGTCCCCCTTGAGCAGCATGACGGACATCTGGTTGGTCTGTGAGTTCCACACCATGCCGGCCTGCTTGGCGACGTCCGGCACGGGGGCGTAGCGAGAGACCACGTAGAACAGCGGCCCCTCCTGCTGCAGCTCGTTGGCGGTCTTGAGCAACTGCATGGTGCTGTCGTAATTGGGGCCGAGGATGCTGGTCATCCGGTCCTTGATCATCGGCTGTTCAAACAGATTGGCTTCATTGGGGTCGAAGCCGACCAGGGGTTTGAGCAGGGCCCACATCAACTGGCTGGTGGGGCTCATCATCAACAGGGGGGCGACGCAGGCGGACAACATCAGGCTCAGGCAGGCCGCCTGGAGCAACGGCATGATACGCATTGGGATAATATCCAAATAACGATTTGATTAATAAGGTTATATTCGTCGAGAACCGACAAATCCACCGGGGTTTTCCTGCACCTGTTTTGACGGGCATGAGCAGGCGCTGGCAGGCTATCATATTGGCTTGGGAATGCCAGCGAGGGCGCTGCTTATTAATCAAGTTTGTATCGTTTCTGGTCGCCTGAACCTTCTATCGAGCAAGGAGAGACATCATGTATCTGGGCAAGAGGGTAGGTGGCTGGCTGTTGCTGGCGCTGCTGGGCGGGGTGACCGGCACTGGCGTGGCGGCAGAGCCGAAGCGGGCGGAAGTGGGGGCCGAACTGGTGCTGCCGCTGGGCTCGCTGCCGGAGCGAGTCTGCTGGTATCAGGATCAGAAATATTCGCTGGGTGCCAGGATCCAGCAGGGCGACAGCTGGCTGGAGTGCGCCCCGCAAAACGAGCTGGAGAGCAACGGGCCACTGGTCTGGCGCGAGCCGGAAAGGGCGTCGGATGCAGCCGGCAAGGCGACGAAGAGCGGTATCATCAGCGTCGGTCAGTGAGGCTTTTCTTGATCCAGCTAAAGACATGGACGTGACCTCTATCGCATAATGCGGCTCTTTTCCTCTCTTGGCTGGAACCTAAGAAATGGCTCGTCGCTCTTCCAATGCACAACGTCGTCGCAGTAGCTGGTGGTACAAACGCCTGTTGGCAAGGGAGCGGGAAGAGCGCGAAGCGCGTTCCGTCCGGGATTGATACAGCAGTGAAAACAGAGCCTTGGGCTCTGTTTTTTATTCATCACCGCAGACGATCACCGTGACACTTTGCCTATGCACAGCATGTTTGCCGTAACGGGTGGTACAAACGTCTGTTGGCAAGGGAGCGGGAAGAGCTCGAGGGCGCTGCGTCCGGGATTGATACAGCAGTGAAAACGGAGCCCTGGGCTCCGTTTTTTATTTATCCAATACCGTCATGACGAGAACGGGGGCCAGCAGGCCCCCGTTTTGCTTTTGCAGATGTTGGCTGCCTGCGACTTAGCGCTGCAGGGCGGCCAGTGCCAGCTCGACCCGCTTGGCGTACTCGGGGTCGGCCTGCTCGAAGTGCTTGAGCTGGGCCGCGACGATGGCGTCATCCTCCACGTGGATCAGCGAGCGTGCCAGGTTGGCAGCGAGGCGCGAGCGCTGCCCCTCGTCCATGATCCGGAACAGGTTGCCCGGCTGGCTGTAGTAGTCGCTGTCGTAGTCGCGAAAATCGTAGTGCAGGGCAGCCCCTTCCAGACTCAGCGCCGGCTCGTGCTGCTCGCTCGGCTGCTGGGTGCCGAAGCGGTTCGGCTGGTAGTTGGGACTGGCGCCGCCGTTGCTGTCGGCCCGCATGGCACCGTCGCGGTGGGCACCGTGGTGGAACGGGCAGCGCGGGGCGTTGACCGGCAGCAGGCCGTGGTTGACGCCGAGGCGATAGCGCTGGGTGTCACCGTAGGAGAACAGGCGACCTTGCAGCATGCGATCCGGCGAGAAGCCGATGCCGGGCACCACGTTGGCCGGGGTAAAGGCGGCCTGCTCCACGTGGGCGAAGTAGTTGTCCGGGTTCTTGTTGAGCTCCAGTACGCCGACCGGGATCAGCGGGTAGTCGCTGTGCGGCCACACCTTGGTGAGGTCGAACGGGTGGATCTTGTAGGTCTGGGCTTCGGCCTCCGGCATCACCTGCACATAGACCTTCCAGCGCGGGAAGTCGCCCCGTTCGATGGCGTTGAACAGATCGGCCTGACTGGTCTCCCGATCCTGGCCGACGGCGGTGGCGGCCTCTTCATCTGTGTAGAAGCTGTGGCCCTGCTCGGTCTTGAAGTGGAACTTGACCCAGAAGCGCTCGTTGGCGTCGTTGATGAAGCTGAAGGTGTGGCTGCCGTAGCCGTTCATCTCGCGCAGGCTCTTGGGGATGCCGCGATCGCTGAACAGTATGGTGACCTGATGCAGGGATTCCGGATGGCGGGACCAGAAGTCCCAGGCGGCGGTGGCGCTGCGCAGGTTGGTGCGCGGATCCCGCTTCTGGGTGTGGATGAAGTCGGGGAATTTCAGCGGATCGCGAATGAAGAACACCGGGGTGTTGTTGCCCACCAGATCCCAGTTGCCCTGCTCGGTGTAGAACTTGAGGGCGAAGCCGCGCACGTCGCGCTCGGCGTCGGCGGCGCCCTTCTCACCGGCCACGGTGGAGAAGCGCAGGAACACCGGGGTCTGCTTGCCGACGGCATTGAACAGGTCGGCCTTGCTGAAGGCGCTGATGTCATGGGTCACGGTAAAGGTGCCGTAGGCGCCGGAGCCTTTAGCGTGAACCACCCGCTCCGGGATCCGTTCCCGATCGAAGTGAGCTAACTTTTCCATCAACCAGATGTCTTGCATCAGTACCGGGCCGCGGGGGCCGGCAGTGAGGCTGTTGTTGTTGTCGACAACGGGGGCGCCATTGGCACTGTGCAGGGTCTTGTCGTTCATGGTGCTTCTCCTTGTTGGTGAGCCTTGAGTCTATAACAAGGAAAAACCAGGGCACCAATGGGCCCTCCCTCGCCCTTTGATAGGCATCATAAATGGGTGGGGCTGGGGGATGACCGGACCCTTGTGATGCTGCATGATGAGGTTTTCGAGAAGGAGCCTCAGATGCAGATCACCATTCGTCACGCCGAACCCGCCGATGCCGCCGCCTTGCGGGATCTCTATGCCATGCCCAACGCCCAGGCGGGCACCCTGCAACTGCCCTATCCAACCCTGGGCGTCTGGCAGAAGCGGCTGGAGAGCGGCAGCGTGGTGGCGCTGGTGGCCGAGGTCGACGGCCTGCTGGTGGGCCAGCTCTCGCTGCACATGGAGCCCAATCCCAGGCGCAAGCACGTGGCCTGTATCGGCATGGGGGTGCGGGATGACTGGGCTGGCAAGGGTGTGGGCTCCGCCTTGCTGGGGGCCGCGCTGGAGATGGCCGACAACTGGCTCAACCTGCAACGCGTCGAGCTCACCGTCTACACCGACAATCAGGGGGCACTGGCGCTCTATCGCAAGTTCGGTTTCGTCGAGGAGGGGCTGGCCCGTGGCTACGCTTTCCGCCAGGGTGAGTATGTGGATGCCCTCTACATGGCGAGGATCCGCCCATGATCGACTATCGCCGCCGGCTCATCCCGGTGCTGCGGGCGCTGGAGCAGGATCCGGATCTCTCCATCGAAGCGCTGGCGGAGCGGGCCTGCCTCTCCCTCTACCATTTTCACCGGGTGTTCACCGCCGTGGCGGGCGAAGCGCCGGGGGAGATGTGCCGGCGCTTGCGTATGCAGCGGGCGGCCTGGCAACTGCGCTACACCGATGCCAGCATCACCGCCATCGCGCTGGGGGCGGGGCTAGGCAGCTCCCAGGCGTTTGCCAAGGCCTTTCGTCGCTACTATGGCTGCACACCGGGCGCGTTTCGCAGTGACAAGAGCAAGAATGGACACCTGGAGAGCAAGGATGGACACGCATGGGATGGGCCGTCCCCTTATGCTGAAGGCCACTCATCAGCAAGGAGCAACACTATGAAAACTGTCGAGATGGACGCCCGCACCTTGGCCTATATCCGGGTCACCGGTCCCTATGGCGAGGGTTATGATGCCGTCTGTGGCCGCCTGCACCAGTGGGCCGCCGCGCGCGGGTTGGAGGGCGGGGAGTGGATCTTCATCTACCACGACAACCCGGAGGTGACGCCGCCGGCCCAGTGCCGCACCGACATCGGCATCACTGTGCCGCCCCAGACCCGGGGTGAGGCAGAGGTGGAGACCCAGCTCATCCCGGCCGGCCGTTATGCCCAGTCCCGCTACCTCATCACCGATCGCAGCCAGTATGGACCACGCTGGCAGGAGCATGTGGGTGACATAGTGGCAGCCGGGCTGGAGTTCGGCAGCGGCCCCTGCTTCGAGCTCTACCACAGCGTGAGCAATGATCCTCTGCGCGACGACGTGAGCTTCTGCTCCAGCGTGCGCTAGGTGTGCGGCCATAAAACGAGGCGCCCTGGGCGCCTCGTTTTGTTTGGGATGGAGACCGGTCGCTTGCGCTGTCGGCCGCGACCGTATCAGGGTTGGCTGGGCACCTTGTCCCGCCGGGACTTCCACCACCAACGCAGCCAGATCTGGGAGATCAGGCATGTGGGCAGCATCAGACGACAGGTCGAAGCTGGCCTGCTCGGCTAGGATTGGCTGGGCACCTTGTCCCGCCGGGATTTCCACCACCAGCGCAGGCGGATCTGGGAAATCAGCATGCCTGCCAGCATCAGGGCGCAGCCCACCATGGCGCGCTCGTCGAGGGTTTCCCCCAGCAACAGCACGCCACCGATGGCGGCGAACACCGTCTCCAGACTGAGGATGATGGCGGCATGGGCCGGATGGGCGCCGCGCTGACCCACCACCTGCAGGGTGTAACCTACCCCGACCGACACCAGACCGGCATAGAGCAGGGCCTGCCAGCCTGCCACCGCGCCGCTCAGACTGGGGGTCTCGATGACCAGCGCCGTGCCCAGACTGAGCAGGCCGCACACCACGAACTGAACGCCGGCGAGGCGAATGGGGGCGACCCGGCTCGAGTAGTGATCCAGCACCAGCAGGTGTACGGCCCAGAACAGGGCGCCCACCACCTGCAGCAGGTCGCCGTAGCCGATGGTGAAATCTTCGGTGACGCTGAGGTAGTAGAGCCCCGCCATGGCGATGAGGGCGCCAACCCAGGTGTTGGCTCCCGTCTTGTGGCGCAGGGCGAGCCCGATCACCGGCACCAGTATGATGTAGAGACCGGTGATGAAGCCCGCCTTGGCTGCCGTGGTGTAGAGCAGCCCCACCTGTTGCAGCGAGGCGGCGCTGAACAGCACGGTACCGGCGATGAGGCCGCCGGTCAGCAGCAGGCGCCGATCACCGGGCTGGGATCTGGGTTGGCGGGACTTGAGCCACCACAGTAGCGGCAGCAGGGAGGCGGCCCCCAGCAGAAAGCGCAGGCCATTGAAGGTGTAAGGCCCCATGTGGTCCATCCCGAGTCGCTGGGCCACGAAGCCCAGCCCCCAGATGGCGGCAGCCATCAATAACATCATGTTCGAACGCATAGATTCATCCCTGAAAGACGGACGGACAGGGCCGTGCCGCAAAGCGCCAGCCTCCAAGATAACCGTGCGCGGGGGGATTTGTCTTTAGCTGTCGATGAGGTTGGCAGTGTGAGCGGTTATCCCAAGGTCTTGCCGCAGCTCGAGCGGCTCAACCGTTGGCAATGCCGGCCAGCAGGGGGATGAGGGCAAGCAGCAGCAGGTTGCCGCGCAGGATCCAGATCACCCAGAACTGCTGCTGGATGGAGACCATGGGGGCGCGCCCCTGGCGCAGGGAGCGGCGCCAGCGGTAGAAGAGACGGCTGGGATAGCCAAAGCTGATGGCCATCACGCAGAACAGCAGCAGCTTGGTGCGGTAGCCCGGATTGGCGAGCAGCACGGACGGCTCGTCGGGGTGGGCGAGCACCTGCAACACCCCGGTGATGAAGATGAGCAACAGGGCCAGCGCCGCCAGGCCGTCGGCCAGCAGCAGCTTGCGTACCTGCTCGATGGACATGCCGCGACGAAACAGAAAATATTCGGAGGTGATCGCTCCGGTCAGGGTGATCACGGCGCAGTAGTGCAGCGCCATCAACAGATCCGGGTTCAGCATCCTTGTCGATTACCTCTCTTTGAGCAGATGGTCAGCTTCCCTTTGGACGCCATCTCGCGCTGCTGATATTCTGACACTACGCGTTGTCTGGCAATAGCAGGAGTCAGGATTGGATAAACGAGCGGTTTCCAAAAAAACCTGGTCCCTGGTTGCCCGGATGCGTCTGGGCCTGCTTCTGCTGTTCATCCCGGTATTGATGCTGGGGGGCATCTACTACCTGCACATGGAGCGCAGCCTGCAAAACGAGTTGCAGCAGCGTCTGCTAGCCACCAATCACCAGCTGCGCCACGTCTTCATCGAACCCTATCTGCACGAGATGGAGCGCCAGTTCACCCTCATTTACGATCAGGTGCAGGTGGCGGACATCAGCGGCCCCCGTCTGCACAACACCGAGACCTATCTGAAGGAGTGGCAGCTCTACAAGGGGGTCATGGCCGACCTGGTCTACATCTACATCGGCACAGCCGAACGCCAGATGCTGATCTACCCCGCCTGGCAGGCGGATGCCAACTTCGATCCCAGGGTTCGCCCCTGGTATCAGCTGGCCAGCCAGCACGTGGGCAAGATGGTCTGGACCGAGCCCTATTACGACTATACCAACGGCAATCTGGTGATCGCCCTGGCGCGAGCCCTGACCGACCAGGATGGTAGAGTGCGCGGGGTGTTTGCGATGGATGCCATCCTGGCCCCCTTTTCCGCCCAGCTGAATCGCCAGCTGGGGGATGGCTACCAGATGGTCGTCAACCAGTCCGGCAAGGTGCTGGCACATCCTGACACCGCCCAGCTGCTCAAGCCTATGGCCCATCCCGAATGGCTCTCCCGCTTCAGCCAGGAGGACGGCATCTTTCTGGACAAGGCCTCCAGCCAGTTCGTGGCCTATAGCAAGCTGCCCGAGCGCAACTGGGTGCTGATCAGCGTGCAGCCGGCGGCCAGCGTGATGGCGGTGGTGGAGCGGGTTTCCCTCAACGTGCAGCTGATGGTGGCGCTGGCCTGCGTGCTCTACGTGATGCTGGCGCTGGTCTGGTCCCGCTATTTTCGCCGCATGCTCGACGAGATCTCCAGCATGATCCGGGCGAGTCGGATGCAGCCCGATGACGTGCCGCAGGGGGGATGCGCGAGCTCAGACACGTCTATGCCGAGCTGGCGGAGGTGAGCAAGGATTATCACGAGGCGCGCCAGCAGGCCAACCTCGACAAGCTGACCGGCCTCTACAACCGTCGTTTCTTCGACGAACGACTCAATCGTCTGCTGTTCGAGCATCAGCCGTTCTGTCTGGCCATGGTGGATCTGGACGATTTCAAGCGGGTCAACGACACCTTCGGCCATCAGACCGGGGACGTGGTGCTCAAGCGGGTATCCAAGCTGGGCATGCGACTGCTGGGGGATCACGGCTGGGTTTGTCGCTACGGTGGCGAGGAGCTGGTGGTGTTGCTGGTCAACCCGGACATCCACTTCTGCCAGATGCTGCTGGAGCAGTTCCGCAAGGGGGTGGAGTCACTGGACTGGCGCGAGCCCGAGCTCAGGATCACCTTCAGCGGCGGGCTGGTGGCCAGTCAGGCGGGAGGGGATGGCAAGACGCTGCTGGAGATCGCAGATGCCGAGGTGTACCGCGCCAAACGCGACGGCAAGAACCGCATCTATCTGGGAAGGCCCGAGGCAAAGAGGCAGGAGGATGCCCCCCCTGCCGACGATGCACTGCTGAGCAAGGAAGAGGCCTGAGGGCCTCTTCTTCATTCAGGAGGCCAGCTGCCAGTCGAGGGTGGGCCAGGCCTGCTCGATGGCGATCTGGCGCAGACCGGGAGCAGGGTTCACCGCGTGGGGGTGGGTCACCGCCTGCAGCAGTGGCAGGTCGTTGTGGGAGTCGCTGTAGCCGTGGCTCTCTCGCCAGGGGTTGGCGCTGGCGGCAAACAGCTGGTTGATGCGGGCCACCTTGCCCTCGCGAAAGCTGAGGGTGCCGCGGGTCTGGCCCGTGAGCATGCCGGCCTCCTCGTCGAGCAGGATGGCCACGCAGTGATCCATCCCCAGCATCTGCGCCATGGGGGCCACCAGATGCTCGCCGGAGGCGGAGATGAGCACCAGCTCGTCGCCGCGCTGGCGGTGCCACTCGATGCGTGCAACCCCCTCGGGGTAGAGGCGCTCGCGCAGTACCTGCTCGGCAAAGCGGGTGCAGAGCGAGTCGAGCCACTGGCGCGTCTTGCCCGCCAGCGGTTGCAGGGTGAAGGCCATGTACTGGTGCATGTCCATCTTGCCCTGATGGTAGAGGGACATCATCCCCTGCTCCTCGGCGATCATGCTGGCCGGAGCCAGCTCCTCGGCCACCATGTACTCCAGCCAGAGGCTGGCGGAATCCCCGGCAATCAGGGTCTCGTCCAGATCAAACAGTGCCAGTGCCATGGGCGCTCCTCGCAGTGAAAATGGAAATGAAATGCGGCGTCATGCTACCTCACAGAGCTGATCCCGGGCCACTACCAGCGTCACGGCGCGCCCCACCGGCAGCAGCTCGCGGGCCGAGCGGTTGAGGCAATCCACCGTCAGTACGCCTGCCTCGCAGGTCACTTGATAGCGGATGACGTTACCAAGCAGCTGTTGCCCGCTGATGACCCCCGGCAGGTGAGGTTCAT
Source organism: Aeromonas oralensis (assembly GCF_049665575.1). Taxonomy (NCBI): domain Bacteria; kingdom Pseudomonadati; phylum Pseudomonadota; class Gammaproteobacteria; order Aeromonadales; family Aeromonadaceae; genus Aeromonas; species Aeromonas oralensis. The sequence continues at coordinate 4,286,319 of NZ_CP187186.1, read as the reverse complement.
CGCTGCGGGCGCCGGCTGGCAGCAGGGAGAGAGACTCGGGTCGCAGCGCCAGCTTGCCCTGAAAACGGGGGCCAAACAGCGACTTGCCCTGCTCTGCGCCAAGCAGGTTGTAGTTGCCGATAAAGCTCGCCACGAACTCGCTGGCGGGACGGGTATAGATCTCCTCCGGCGTACCGCTCTGGACGATGGATCCCTTGTTCATCAGGAAGATCCTGTCCGACATGGTCAGTGCCTCCTCCTGATCGTGGGTGACGAAGATGGTGGTGAGCTCAAGGCGCTGCTGGATCTTGCGGATCTGCTGGCGCAGGCTGCGGCGGATACGGGCATCCAGCGCCGAGAGCGGCTCATCCAGCAGCAGGATCCGCGGCTGCACCACCAGAGCGCGGGCCAGCGCCACCCGCTGGCGCTGGCCGCCGGAGAGCTCGGCCGGATAGCGGCGCTCGAAGCCGGTCAGCTCCACCAGCTCAAGCGCCTCCTGCACGCTGACGGCGAGATCCCGCCCCGGCTGGGGCTTCATTTTGAGGCCGAAGGCAACGTTGTCCCACACCGTCATGTTGGGGAAGAGCGCATAACTCTGGAACACCATGCCGATGCCGCGCTTCTGGGGCTCCTGCCAGGTGATATCTTCACCGGCCACCCGCACCTGACCGCCATCCACCGGAGTGAGCCCGGCCAGCGCCCGCAGCAGGGTGGACTTACCACAGCCGGATGGGCCGAGCAGGGTCACCAGCTCCCCCTTGCGGATACCGAATTCGATCCCCTCGAACACTTTGGTGTCACCGTAGGATTTGTGCAGTTGATTCACTTCTAGATGGAACATATTGATTCACCGATGAAATCTGTTGGCCGCCCAGGTGAGCAGCAGGGTCAGCAGGAAGTAGCTCATCACCAGCGCACTGGTGAAGTGGCCCGAGGTGGCGCGCATGTTGTAGAGGTAGACCTGCAGGGTCTCGTAGCGGGTGCCCACCAGCATGTTGGCAAACACGAACTCGCCGAGCAGGAAGGAGAGCGACAGAAACAGCGCCGCCAGCAGCCCCTTGCGCAGACAGGGGATCACCACCAGCAGGAAGGCGCGGCGGCTGCTCGCCCCCAGCAGGTGGGCGGCATCCATCAGATCTTTCAGCGGCACCCCTTGCAGGCTGTTGGCCAACGCCCGGTACATGAAGGGGAGCACCACGGTGAACCAGGTGCCGATCAGGATCCACGGCGTGCCGATAATCGGCAGCACGCCATCGGCATAGATCTGCAACAGCCCCACCGAAGAGACCACTGGCGGCACCGCGAAGGGGAGCAGAATCAACAGGTTCATCCAGGGATCCAGCTTGGGGAAGTAGTAGGCCACCACCAGCACGGTCGGTACCAGCACCAGGGTCCCCAGCAGCAGGGTTGCGAAGCAGACCAGGAGGCTGCGGCCAAACGCCGCCAGAAAGCGCGGATCGCCCCACAGCTTGAGATACCAGTCGAGGGTGAAGCCATCTGGCAGCAGGGTCGCCCCCCAGCGGGTGGAGATGGAGTAGAGAAAGGTGGCCAGCAGCGGCAGCAGCAGGGTGGCGACCAGCCCACCCAGCACCCACTTTGGCCAGCGCGGCGTCAAATCATGCATGGGATTGCCCCTTGTTCACATAGCTCTTTTTCAGCAACCACTGGTTGGCGGCCGTCACCACTCCCAGCAGCACCATCAGGATCACCGCCAGCGCCGCCGCCATATTGGGCTCGAGGAAGATGTCGCCGGAGACCAGACTGGCCACCCGGATGGTCACCAGATTGAAGTTGCCGGTAGTGAGGGCGTAGGCAGAGGCATAGGCCCCCACCGCGTTGGCAAACAGGATGATCAGGGTGCCGAGCAGCGCAGGCGTCAACACCGGCAGCGCCACGTGCCACACATACTGCCCCTTGCTAGCTCCGAGCAGCGCGGCCGCTTGCGGCCACTCATCCTGCAGCGCATCGAAGGCCGGATAGAGCAGCAGCAGGGCGAGCGGGATCTGGAAGTAGGTGTAGATGAGAATAAGGCCCGACCCCGAATAGAGGTTGAAGCCGTCGATCAATCCCCAGGATTTCAGCAGCAGGGTCACTGCACCGTTGATGCCGAGAATGATGATGAAGGCGAATGCCAGCGGCACACCGCTGAAGTTGCCGGTCATGGTGACGAAGGCCAGCAGCACCCGCTTGACCCGCTCGCCGCTGTGGCGCAGCGCGGCTGCCCCGAGGGTGCCGATAGCCAGCCCCGCCAGACTGGCGATACCGGCGATGCGCAGCGAGTTGCCGAACGATTGCAGGTAGAAGGGGGAGCTCAAAATCTCCCGATAGTAGTCGAGGCCCCAGCCATCCGGGGTCTGGAAACTGCCCACCAGCACCCACACCATGGGGGCGAGCTGGAACAGGATCATCAAGAGGATAAAGGGCAGCATCACCAGCGCGGGCAGCCAGTGGCGGCGCACCTTCTGCTTGGTTGCCACGGGTTGATCCACCAGGATCTCGGTGGTTGCAGGCATCATCAGTGCACCTCACGCATAAAGGCCGCCTTGAGCAGCGGTGGCGCTGCCGGCTTGTCGTGGGAAATGCCCAGCAGATCCGCCATCAGGGCGCAGAGCTGGGTCTGGGCGATCACCACCCCATCCGGCCAGCGCTCGATAAAGGCATCGCCAAACAGCCAGAGCGGCACGGTGCGCTCTTCAGGCAGGGTGCCGCCATGGCTCAGGTCGTTGTTCATGCCGTGATCCGAGGTGACCACCACCTGATACCCCTCCGCCAGCCACTGGGGCAGCAGGTCGGCCAGCAGGCTGTCCATCCGGCGCGCCTGATTGCGGTACTGGCGGGAGTCGAAGCCAAACTTGTGGCCCGCATCGTCCACCCCCATCGGGTGGATCAGCAGAAAATCGGGGTCGTACTGGCTGCGCAGCCACTCGCCATCCATCAGCAGATGGCTGTCGGGGTAGTTGTCATCCCAGTAGAAGCAGCCGTGCTGGATCGGCAGCAGCTCATCGTGGGTAAAGCGATCGCGGGCCGCCAGCCAGGGGCTCTTGTTGTAGAGCTCGCTCACCCAATGGTAGGCCGCCGCTGCGGTGCGTTTACCCGCGGCGCGGGCCAGATGGAAGATGGAGTCATGCAGACTGAGGCGACTCACCCCGTTGTGGGTGATACCGCTCGCCACCGGCGGTAGGCCGGTCAGGATGCACTCGTAGAGAGGCCGGGAGAGGGATGGCAGGGCGCAGCTGAGGGTCGTATAGAGGCCGCGCTCCGCCTCCACCATGCCTGCGAGGTAGCCCATTCCATGGGCTACCCCGGCAGAGAGGCCATCCACAAGTACCACTATCACCTTGTGTTGCACTGGCCGCTCCTTACTGCATGTAGATCATGACGTTCTCTTGCCACTGACGCGGCAGGGCCTTGGAGCTCTGCTCCCAGGCGGCGTGATCCTGCACCGGCTTGGCCTTGGCATACTGCTCGGCCGGCAGCAGCTTGGCCTTCACGTCATCCGGCAGCGCAACGTTGCTGCGGATCGGGCGGGCATAGCCACGGGCCAGGTTGATCTGACCGGCGTCGGAGAGGATGTATTCCCGCGCCAGCTTGGCGGCGTTGGGGTTCTTGGCCCACTTGTTGATGATGGTGGTGTAACCGGCGATGACGGAGCCGTCGCTCGGGATCACCACTTCAAACTTCTTGGGGTCGATCTGGTCGCGGTAGTTGAGGGCGTTGAAGTCCCACAGCACCCCCACTTCCACCTCGCCCTTCTCGATGTTGGCGATGGTCGGGTCATTCAGCGACAGGCGACCCTGCTGGGCCAGCTTGCCGAACAACTCCAGCGCGGGCTTGAGATTCTTCTCGCTGCCACCGGTGGCATAGGCCGCCGCCAGCACGCCGTTGTTGGCTTGCGAGGCGACACCCACGTCACCCAGAGTCACCTTGTAGTTGCCACCCAGCAGGGATTGCCAGCTGGTGGGGGCGGCCTTGACCAGATCCTTGTTGATCAGGAAGGCGATAGTGCCGGTATAGGCCAGCATCCAGTGACCATCCGCATCCTTGGCCCAGTTGGGAATGTCAGCCCAGGTGGAGGGCTTGTAGGGTTGGGTGACCCCCTGCTTGACCGCAACCGGGCCGAAAGCGCCGCCCACGTCGCCGATGTCGGCGGTGGCGTTGGCCTTCTCGGCGGCGAACTTGGCGATCTCCTGCGCCGAGCTCATGTCGGTATCCTGATGCTTGATGCCGTAGATATTGCCCAGCTGCTGCCAGGTATCCTTCCAGTTGGCCCAGCTGTCGGGCATGCCGATACTGCTGAGCTGCCCTTCGCCGCGAGCAGCCTTCTCAAGATCTGCGATATTTTCGGCGGCAAACAGTGGCTGACTGATGGCCACCAGAGCCAGTGCACTTGCGATCACGCTTTTCATCATCCCATCCCTCTGGACTAGGTCAGTTAAGGTTCGAGAGGGATGCTAGAGGGGAAATATGACGGTCGCGGGGCGCTTTGATGGCAGTTTGATGACAATTTCCCTGTCATGTCGCTGTCATCCACTGCGGTTAAAACTCTGAACCCAAGTGAAGCTGGACTACTCCAGCAAGGGCTGAACCAACAAGGGCCAGGCCAGCCCGTACAGCCAGAATGAGCGACAGGGACATGAGCGTGATTGAACCGAGATTGAGCGAACGGCTAGCGGCAGAGGGCCGCGCCTCCAAGTGTGAACAGATTTGCCAAACCCTGCGCCGCTATATCGGCAGCGGCCAGCTGGCGGCGGGGCAGCAGTTGCCCGCCGAACGGGCCCTGAGCGAGCGTTTCTCTACCACCCGCATCACCATCAAGGAGGCGCTCTCCAGCCTCGAGGCGGATGGCCTTATCTACCGGGCCGAGCGGCGTGGCTGGTTCGTGGCCCCGCCCCGCCTCACCTACGATCCCGCCATCCACACCCACTTTCACCAGTGGATCGGCGAGCAGCAGCGCACCGCCGAAACCCGGGTGCTCGCCCACGGCAGCGAGCTCGCCAGCAGCGAGCTCTGCCGCTGGATGGGGCTGGAACCCTTCACCCCACTTTATGAAATCCGCCGCCAGCGGCTGATCGATGGCCGCCCGGTACTGCACGTCAGCCACCATCTGCTGGCCAGCCGCTTTCCCGATATCGCCAGCGCACCGCTGGCCAGCTCCCTCACCGAGCTCTATCAGCAGCGCTATGGCATAGGCCAGGGTGGGGCGAGTCTCGAGATCACCCCCTCGGCGGCGCGGGGGGCCATCGCCCGCGCCCTCAATCTGGCGGAGGGGAGCGCCGTGCTGCGGCTGGTGCGGGTCAACTACGACGAGCGGGGCGCTCTGGTGGATTGCGACATCGAGCACTGGCGGCCGGATGCAATTCGAATCTGCCTCGATACGCGAGCATTGCAGCCGCCTGCATTCGACAGGCCGGCGCAGATCCTGCTCGCGGATCAGGGGTGATCCAGCGCGCTCTGGCGGGCCATGCCTGCGTGAAAAGTAGGGGAGGCGGATCCCGCGGGATCCGCCGGGATCAGTTGTCGATATTGGGGATCAAGTCGTCGAAGCTCTGGTAGCCGCAGTCGGCCAGCTGCAGTGACATGGTGTAGGTCTTGCTGCCCTCCCGCTGGCCGATGGCGGGACGATTGAGCTTGAGCTCCTGGTGCCAGTACTCCTTCATCCGCTCGATCAGCGTCATCGCCTCGCTCTCGTCCAGGTGGAGCTGGCACAGGGCCATGTAGTTGTTGGACTTGTGCATGTTCTCCACCAGATAGTCCCCCAGCACGGACATGGCTTGGCGTGCCTGCTGGCGGGCGAAGCGGCTGTGCTGCTCGAAGCTGATCCGCTCGCTGATGAGGAAGTGGTAGCTGTTGTCGATGCCGAGCTGCAGGATGCCGAGTTTCTCCAGCTTGCGCAGATAGAGGTAGCAGGAGGCATCGGTCAGGCCGTACTCCCGCTTGAGATCGATTAACGTCTTGTCGCGCCAGAAGATGTTGGCGAGAAAGGCGTAGAGGCCGGGCTCCTTGTGGAATGCCTCGTCCTGCTCCTGGGTGAAGACGGCACGGCGGCTCTGGGCGTCCTGGGTGCGGTCCAGCAGCTCCTCGAACGACAGCCCCACCAGGTGGCAGATCTCCAGCAGGGTATCGAACGGCAGGGAGGGCTTGTTCATCATCCGTTTGACGGTGGCGATGGAGACCCCCATCGCCTCCGCCAGGGTCTGATAGCGGATCCCCTTGTCGGTCAGGGTCTTCTTCAGGGTGTCGAGAATATTGTTGGCCAGGGTCTGGCTGTAGGTCATGCAACTATTCCTTTATCTGCATTTTTATGTTGTGTCAGAAGTTGAGTTCTTTTGTCGTTGTGGGCTCAGATACTGACACTTTAAAAAACCAGAGGAAACAAACCCGACCTAATCGATTGAAATGGCCAGACCAGTCGTGCTCGAAGGTTGCAGATAGTGATACTCTGCGGTGCATATCCTTCAACCATTCAACATTTTGCTGGTGGCGCATAAAACATCGCGCATAATTCAACACGAATCGGATTCAAGACCTTCCTGGTTGAGAAATCGATTGTTTGCTTCCAATTTAAGGGTTTTTTAAACCGCAAGGTTTTTATTCTTTCCTGGCATTGAGCGGAACTCGCAAGAGGGCCGCTTTTTTCTTTTCTCCGAATTTGCGCCCGCCGTCAAGCGGCGGGGCACCGGCAGCCCACTGTCGCTGCTTGCCCCCTCCTTTCTGTTACCGCCCGTCTACTCTCCCTTGCAGGGAAACAGCTTGGGGATCTCCCGAATAAGCCAGCTCTTGGCCTTTCCCATGGTATCGCGCCGCCAAGCCAGCACGACCTGGATCTGGTGGCGATACTCGGGGCTGATCACCTTGAGCCGTCCGGCCCTGATGTCCTCTTCAATCCAGCTCAGCGGCATGGTGCCGACCCCGATCCCCGCCAGCAGGGCGTCGCGCTTCTCGCCCATGGTGCTGACAGTCAGGCGCGGCTGCTTGTCGAGCAGGCGATAGGTGAGCACCGGCTTGCGCAGCGCCGTATCGGCCACCGCAATGGCCCGGTAGCGGCGCAGGGTATCGTCCGCCAGGGGCTCGGGCTCTTGATGCAGGGGGTGATCCGGGTGGGCGACGTAGAGCATCACCTCCTCCTGCAGCGGCTGGTGCTTGATGCCGGTCATCATGATGTCGGGATTGAGGGAGGAGATGAGCAGGTCGGCCCGGCCATCCTCTAGACACTCCCAGCTGCCCGCCAGCACTTCGGCGCGAAACCTCAGCCGGGTATCGGTCAGTTCGGCCAGCCGCTCCACCAGCGGGTAGAGCGCCTGCAGCGGCACCAGGGCATCGACGGCGATGGTGATGTCGGTCTCCCAGCCGCGGGCCAGCGCCCGGGTTTCGCCCACCAGGTGCTCGGCCGCCTCCAGCAGTACCCGCCCGCGCTCCAGCAGCATGCGGCCCGCCGGGGTGAACTTGGTTCTGTGGCCGCTGCGGTCGAACAGCATGGCGTCCAGCTCGTCTTCCAGCTTCTGCACCGTGTAGCTCAGCGCCGAGGGCACCTTGCCCAGTTCGTCGGCCGCCGCCGCGAAGCTGCCACGGCGGTCGATGGCATCCAGCACCCGGATGGCTTCCAGGGTCAGCGCCCGTTCCTTGTTCAGTTCCTTGGCCATAAATTGCCTTCAATTTTTTTGAACATGTTTGCCAGTTTATCTCGCTAACAAGTTAGGCCAAGTGTCTTTAATATTCAATCAACGCTTAGGCAGGAACGCCAAGCAGCCAAATAAACGGGTAGTTCCAGACTGTGACTCCATCAATCAGGGAGTCTGACTTCGGTGAAAGAACAACACACTATTTGAATGACCTCTTGCATGGATGCATTGATTCTGGCCACAGCGGCCTTGGCAATGACATAAAACCAAGAGAGTGAATGAACATGAAAAACGTAATCAAGATGCTGGCCGTTGCAGGCCTGATGACCGCAGGTTTCGCCCAGGCTTCCGTTCCGGCTGACTTCAACGCCGCCCCGGGCGTGCTGTTTGTAAACTGGCACGCCACCGCCGCGGTGGAAGGCAAGGGCAACCCCATGCTGGAAGTGCGTGACGAGTCTGGCGACCTGGTTGCCTCCGTCCACGCCAACCTGATGGGCAGCCAGCAGGTACAGATCCCGAGCCGCACCCAGGGCAACCTGACCGTGAGCCTGGGTGAGCAGAGCAGCGACTACCGAATTCCGTTCGGCATCGGTAGCGGCAAGCAGCGTTAATCAACCGTATCGGTACGTGAGGAGCACACCATGATGAAATTGAGAGCCGCAGAAGCGCGCGGTAAGGCCAACTTCGGCTGGCTGGATGCGCGCCACAGCTTTTCCTTCGGGCACTACTACGACCCGGACTGGATGGGGCATTCAGTGCTGCGGGTCATCAATCAGGATCTGGTGGCGCCGGGTGGCGGTTTCGCGACCCACCCTCACGCCAACATGGAAATCCTGACCTGCGTGCTGCAAGGCACCATAGAGCACAAGGACAGCCTCGGCCATGCCGAGCAGATCCCGGCGGGGGATTTCCAGCTGATGAGCGCGGGGTCCGGCATCCGGCACAGCGAGTACAACCCCTCGCAGACCGAGCCGCTCTCCCTGCTGCAAATCTGGATCGAGCCGAACGAACACGGCACGACACCCGGTTATCAGCAGAAGAAGATTGAAGCCAATCCGGGCATGACGCTGGTGGCGTCACCGGACGGCGAAGCAGGATCCTTCAGGATCCGCCAGCAGGCCCGCGTCTGGCGGTTGCAGCTTGAACCGGGTGAGAGCCTCACCTGGGAGCTGGCCGGCCGACACGGCTACCTGCAGATGATTTCAGGGGAACTGACCGCCAACGGTCTGGCTGCCCGACCCGGCGACGGGGTTCTCAGTCGTGATGAGCCCAAATGGGATCTGGTGGCCGCGAGTGCCAGCCAAGCCCTGTTATTTGACCTACCCTGAAGCAGTCAGCGGTGATGTGACGCAAAACGAGGATATTGAAATGGACAAGATGAAAGATTTGGCACTGCTGGTGGGTCGCGTTCTGCTGGCTCTGATGTTTGTGATTGCGGGCTGGGGCAAGATCGGCGGTTACGCCGGTACCCAGGGGTATATGGAAGCCATGGGCGTACCCGGTTTCATCCTGCCGCTGGTGATCCTGCTGGAGCTGGGCGGTGGCCTCGCCATCATGCTGGGCCTGTTTACCCGCAGCCTCTCCGTGCTGATGGCCGGTTTCACCCTGATGGCCGCCTTTATTTTCCACTATCAGCCTGCCGACCAGATGCAGATGCTGATGTTCATGAAGAACGTCTCCGTGGCCGGTGGTTTCCTGGCCCTGGCTGCGGCCGGTGCAGGGGCCTTCAGCCTGGATGCCCGCTTCGGCAAGAACTGGTAAACCCCGCAGGTTCGAGTTTTCCAACGCCTTTTGGCCGGTGCAACTGCACCGGCTTTTTTATGTTCGTCACATTTGCCTGCGCTAGATGACGGCGACGTGATCGGCGACAACAAGCGCCTTTTGCATCTTCCCCCCCGATCCCCGACAATCCCGATACCTGTGAAGTGACGGGGATCCTTGAGGTTTTCCCGCGCTGACCCCTCTTTTGCTCTGGCGGGAATTGCCCATGTTTACCCTCTACCACTCCAATCTGCCGGATCTGCTCAAAGAGCTGCTGGTGAGCCGCATCCGGCAGGCCCCCCTCGCTCACCCCTTCGAGCGCGAGCAAATTCTGGTGCAGAGCCCGGGCATGGCCCAGTGGCTCAAGCTGGAGCTGGCCAAAGCCTTCGGCATTGCCGCCAATATCGACTTTCCGCTGCCCGCCAGCTTTATCTGGGAGATGTTTACCCAGGTGCTGGCGGACGTACCGCGCCAGAGCCCCTACAACAAGGGCTCCATGAGCTGGCAGCTGATGACCATTCTGCCCGCCCTGCTCGATCGCCCGGCCTTTGCGCCACTGGCCGCCTATCTGGGCGGGGAGGACGCGGATCCTGCCAAGGATCCCGAGCAGGTGCGGCTGTGGCAGCTCTGCCAGAAGGTAGCGGATCTGTTCGACCAGTATCTGGTCTACCGGCCGGACTGGATCGCCCGCTGGGAACAGGGGGAGGGGTTGAGCCAGGAGCTGGCCGGAGTGAGCGGTCAGGATTGGCAGCCGGAGCTGTGGCGCGAGCTGGTGGCCCGCACGTTGGCGCTCTCTCCAAGCGGCTACCACCGTGCCAACCTCTACGAGGAGTTCATCCACGAGCTGCAGCGTACCGCCACGCTGCCGGGCAAGCTGCCGCAACGGGTGTTTGTGTTCGGCATCTCGGCGCTGCCGCCGCGCTATGTGGAGGCGCTGCTGGCCCTCGGCAGCCGGCCGGAGGTGGAGGTGCACCTGTTCGTCACCAACCCCTGCCGCTACTACTGGGGTGATCTGCTGGACAGGAAAACCTTGGCGCGGTTGGAGAACAAGCTCAAGCCCGGCACCGACATCGAGACCCTGCAGGGCCCCGCCAACCCGCTGCTCGCCTCCATGGGCAAGCTGGGGCGAGACTACCTGCATCAGCTGATGGAGCTGGAGGTGCCGCAAATCGAGGCCTTCGTCGATATCGAGGAGATGGATGGCAAGGGCAATATCAAGCTGCTGCACGCCATCCAGAAGGATGTGCTGGAGCTGGCAGAACGGGGCGCCGGTCAGTTCGATCTCGACAGCAGCCATCACAAGAGCCCCATCGATCCGGCGGATGGATCCCTGCAGATCCACGCCTGTCATGGCCCGATGCGCGAACTCGAGGTGCTGCACGACCGGCTGCTGGCGCTGTTCGAGCAGGACCCCTCCCTCACCCCGAAAGACGTGGTGGTGATGATGCCGGACGTGAACAGCTACGGCCCCTACATTCAGGCGGTGTTCGGCGCGCGGGGCCAGATCCCCTTCGCGGTCTCGGATCGGGCGGCCAGTCAGGAGAGCCCGCTGCTGCAGAGCTTCCTAGCCCTGCTCAGGCTGCCCAACGCCCGCTTCGGAGCGGGCGAGCTGCTCGCCATTCTCGAGGTACCCGCAGTGCTGCGCCGTTTCGAGCTGGATGACGAGGAGTTCAACCAGCTGCGGGTCTGGGTGCAGGAGACCGGCATCCGCTGGGGGCTGGATGACGGCTACCCAGAGCGCTTCGATCTGCCACGCCTCTCTGGCAACAGCTGGCTGTTTGGCCTGCGCCGCATGCTGCTCGGCTTTGCCATGGGCGACGGCGAGCCGGTGGCCGGCATTTTGCCTTACGCCGATATCGAGGGTCAGCAGGGGTTGGCGCTCGGCAAGCTCGCCTGGTTTGTCGACTCGCTGGCCGAATTCTTGCCCCGCCTGCAACAGGCGCAGCCGCTGGGGGAGTGGGTTGCCTGCCTCAACGCGCTGCTGGAGCGCTTCTATCTGGCCGACGAGGATGAAGAGCGCCAGCTGCAGCTGATCCGCAGCCAGCTGGCCGACTGGTTTGCCCAGCTTGGCGAAGCCCGCTTCGAGCAGCCCATCAGTGCCGATTTGCTGCAGGATTACCTCGGCAGCGTGCTGGGGGAGTCCCGCTCCAGCCAGCGCTTCCTCGCCGGTCAGGTCAACTTCTGCACCCTGATGCCGATGCGCTCCATCCCCTTCAAGCAGGTCTGCCTGCTCGGCATGAACGACGGCGTCTACCCGCGCACCCTGCCACCCATGGGGTTTGACCTGATGGCGGTGGCGGGCCGGCGGGGGGATCGTTCCCGTCGCGATGACGACCGCTACCTGTTCCTCGAGGCGCTGCTCAGCGCCCAGCAGGGGCTCTATATCAGCTATCAGGGTTTCAGCGCCCAGGACAACAGCGACAAGGTGCCCTCTGTGCTGCTGGCCGAACTCATCGACTATGTGCGGCAGGGCTTCGTGCTGGCGGGGGATGAGAAGCTCGATGACGAGAGCTCCGGCAAGCGACTGCTGGCGCACCTGATCACCCAGCATCCGCTCACCCCTTACAGCCACGCCTACTTCTATCCAGCGGCAGGCTCCGGCCTCTTTACCTATGCCGCCGACTGGCTGCCGGCCCTCCATCCGCAGCGCGGCGCGGCCAACTTCCAGAGCGGCGAGCTGCCCTTACCTCCCGAATGGGGCAAGGAGCAGGGACTGGAGCTGGCGGAGCTGCTGCGCTTCTATCGCCAGCCCGCCCGCTACTTCCTCAACCGCCGTCTCAAGGTGTGGTTCGAGCTGAACGAAGCCAACATCGAGGAGAGCGAACCGTTCGAGCTGGACGGTCTGCAACATTATCAGCTGAAAGATCTGCTGCTCGATGCTCACCTGGCAGAGGGGGACAGCGCCATGCGGCGCGAGCGGCTGCAGCTCACCGGCCTGCTGCCGCAAAGGTGGTTCGGCAGCCTGCTGCTGGAGGATCTGGACGAGCAGATGGGCAAGCTGGCGGATCGGCTGCGGCCCTGGGTGGCGGCCAATGAGGCAGAGAAACAGGCGGTGGAGATTGATATCGCGCTGGCTCAGGGTCAGCTGCAAGGGTGGATCGACACCCAGAAGGGGCGCTTGCTGGTGATCAAGCCCGGCAGCTTCAACGGCAAGGATCTGCTGCTGGGCTGGATCCAGCACCTCTGCCTCGCCCTGAGCGATGCCCCCGGCGACACCCTGCTGTTTGATGCCAAGCAGAGTCTGCGGCTGGCCAGGCTCCCGGCCCGACGAGGCGCGGCCCAAGCTGGCGGCGCTGGTGGCGCTCTGGATGCAGGGGATGAAGCGGCCGCTGCCCTTCTTCCCGAGCACCGCCTGGGACTGGCTCAAGGCGATCGAGAAGGATCCGGAGAAACCGGAGGCGGCCGACAAGGCGGCTCTCACCCGCTTCAACGGCGGCTACATGGCCAAGGGGGAGGGGGAAGACGCCTATGTCGCCCGCTGTTTCCCGGAACTCGACGAGGCCGTGCTGGCCCAGTTGCAGGCGCTGGCCCGTGAACACCTGACCCCGCTGCTCAAGAGCCTGGAGGAGTTGCAATAATGACCAACCCGCTCAATACCCTGCGTTTTCCCCTTTATGGAGAGCGGCTGATCGAAGCCTCCGCCGGCACCGGCAAGACCTACACCATCGCCGGTCTCTACCTGCGCCTGCTGCTGGGCCACGGCCCGCTCATTGAAGAAGGCGCCGATGCCGGTCAACCCAGCGCCCACGAGCGGCCGCTCTCGGTGACCGAGATCCTGGTGGTGACCTTTACCGAGGCGGCCACCGCCGAGCTGCGCGGACGGATCCGCGGCCGCATTCACGAGGCGCGGCTCGCCTTTATGCGCGGCCATAGCAATGATGCCCTGCTGGCCCAGTTGCTGGCCGAGGTGGAGGATCACGAGCTGGCGGCCCGCCGCCTGCTGGCTGCCGAGCGGCAGATGGATGAGGCGGCGGTCTTTACCATCCACGGCTTCTGCCAGCGGATGCTGAAACAGAACGCCTTCGAGTCGGGCGCTCTCTTTGAAACCGAATTTCTCACCGACGACAGCCAGCTCAGGCTGCAGGCGGTGAGCGACTACTGGCGATCCGAGTTCTATCCGGTCGACAAGCCCCTCGCCAGCGCCGTGCGTGCGCTCTGGCCGAGCCCCGCCGCCCTGCTGCGGGAGATGGGCAGCTGGCTCGACAACTGCGAGCTGGAGATGCGCCCGCCGGCGGGGGACGAGACCCTCGCGGCGCGGCACAGCGTTGCCATGGCCCGCATTGAGGCGGTGAAGCGCGAGTGGCTGGCGCAGACGGACGAGATCCGCCGCCAGACCGATGGGCAAATAAGCCGCTACACCGGCAAGAACTACGAAGGCTGGCTGGCCAAGATAGCCGACTGGGCGCAGGACGAGCACAGCGGTTACACCATCCCCAAGGAGCTGGAGCGCTTCGGCCAGGCGGTGCTGGAGGAGAACCTCAAGAAGGGGGCGCGGTGCCGACCCTGCCGCTCTTTAGCCAGATCGACCAGCTGCTGGCGAGCCGCCCCGGCATTCGGGATCTGATCCTGCAACGGGCGGCGGTGGTGGTGCGCAGCCGGATGCAGGCCAGCAAGCGCCAGGCTCATCAGCTCTCGTTCGATGACCTGCTCAAAGACCTCGACGGTGCACTCGGCTCCGGCCTTGGCGAGCGGCTGTGCGAGCGCATTCGCGCCACCTACCGGGTGGCGATGATCGATGAATTTCAGGATACCGACCCCCAGCAGTACCGCATCTTCCACCGGCTTTACGGCGGTCACACAGACACGGCGCTGTTGATGATCGGTGACCCCAAGCAGGCCATCTACGGCTTTCGCGGCGCCGACATCTTTACCTACATTCAGGCGCGGCGAAATGTGAGCGCCCACTACACCCTCGGGCGTAACTGGCGCTCCAGCCGCGCGCTGGTGGCGGCGGTCAACGGCCTGTTCGAGCGGGCGAAAGATCCCTTTATCTACGAGGCGGATATCCCCTTCCTGCCGGTGGAGGCGCAGGGCAAGAGCAAGGCGCTGCTGCTGGATGGCGAAGCCGCCCCCGTGCTCCACTGCTGGCAGCTCACCGGCCAACCCACCTTCAACAAGGGGGATTACCAGAGCCGGATGGCCCGCGCCACGGCGGTGGAGATCCACCGCCTGCTGACCCTGGCCCGGGCGGGCAAGGCGCAGATCGGCGAGCTGCCGGTGAAAGCGGGGGATATCGCCGTGCTGGTGCGCACCGGCGCCGAGGGCAAGCTGGTGCAGCAGGAGCTGGCACGGCTCGCCATCGCCTCCGTCTATCTATCGAACCGCGAGAGTGTGCTGGCGCAGGTGGAGGCGCGGGAGATTTTGTTGATTCTGCACGCCTGCCAGAACCCGGGGGAGGAGCGCAGCCTGCGGGCGGCGCTCGCCACCGGGCTGTTCGATCTGGACGCCAAGGCGCTCGACGAGCTCGCCAGTGACGAGCGGGCGTGGGAGAGCGCGGTGCAGGAGTTTATGGAGTACCGCAAGATCTGGCACCGCCGTGGCGTGCTGGCCATGCTGCGCGCCCTGCTGCACCGGCGCAATCTTGCCTCGTCCCTGCTGGCGAGCCCGAACGGCGAGCGGCGGCTGACCAACTTCCTCCACCTCGGCGAGCTGCTGCAACAGGTGAGCTGCGAGCTGGATGGTGAATATGCCCTGCTGCGCTGGCTGGGGGAGGCGGCGAGTCGCCCCGACGGCCAGGATGCGGAGCAGGTACTGCGGCTCGAATCCGAGCGCAAGCTGGTGCAGATCGTCACCATCCACAAATCCAAGGGGCTGGAGTATCCGCTGGTGTTCCTGCCCTTCATCTGCAGCCACCGCGCTGCCGATACCCCGCTGTTCCACGAAGCGGACGGCGCAGGCAATCGCACCATTCTCGATCTCACCGGTGCCGAAGAGTCCCTGGCCGAGGCCGACCGCGAGCGCCTTGCCGAAGATTTGCGGCTGCTCTACGTGGCGCTGACCCGGGGCGTCTACGCCACTTGGCTGGGGTTGGCGCCGGTGCGCGCGGGGGCGGGCAAGTCGGAGAAGACCGACCTGCACCAGACCGCCATCGGCTACCTGCTGCAAAAGGGTGAAGAGGGGGATGCACAGACGCTGGCGACCGCCCTGACCGAGCTGGCGCAGGCGCTGCCCGGGGTGGCTGTCGGTGAGCCCTCGCTCACCCGTCCGGCCCCGCTGCCGCCAGAGGAGGAGCAGTTGGGCGAGCCGCAGGTGCGCCACTTTAGCGGCTCTCTTGAGCGGGACTGGTGGATCAGCTCCTACTCCGGGCTGGCGGCGCAGGGTCATGGCCACAGCAAGGGGGTGCTGGCCAACCCCGGCTTCGATGACGAGGTGGTGACCGAGACGGCTGCATTGGCTGCCGACCTGTCTACAGCACAACAGGAAGAGGCGCCCCCGCCCTCCATCTTTACTTTCCCGAAAGGGGCGCGCCCCGGCACCCTGCTGCACAGTCTGTTCGAGACCATCGACTTTCAAAGCGCCAGCGGCGAGCCGCTGGCAGAGCATATCGCCAGTCTGTTGCTGCAAGACGGCTTCGACGAGAGCTGGGCCCAAGTGCTGCAACAGCAGGTGGAGGCGGTGCTCGATACTCCGCTGGAGACAGGCTTTGGCGAGCCGGTGCGGCTGCGGGATCTGGCCCCCGAGCGCAAGCAGGTGGAGCTGGAATTCTTCCTGCCCATGGGGCGGGTGACGGCACCGGCACTCACCGCGCTCTGCCAGCAGCACGACCCGCTGTCACGCGGCAACAAGCCGCTCAGCTTTGCCACCGTGCAGGGGATGCTCAAGGGCTTTATCGACCTGGTGTTCGAGTGGCAGGGGCGCTGGTATCTGCTCGACTACAAATCGAACCACCTCGGCATGAGCCCCGCCGATTACAGCCGTCCGGCGCTGGAGCGGGCGATGGCGGAGCACCGCTACGACCTGCAATACCAGCTCTACTCGCTGGCGCTGCACCGGCTGCTCACCCTGCGCCTGCCGGGCTACGACTTCGAGCAGCACTTTGGCGGCGTTTTCTATCTGTTCCTGCGCGGCATGCCGCAGGGGGGCATTTTCCATACCCGCCCCAGCCGTGAGCTGGTGCTGGGGCTGGATCGGTTGTTTAGCGAGGGGGCGGCGCCCGCCCTCGCCGGGGTATCGGATAACGGGGTAGAAGCATGAACGGCACCATGATGATTGAACGGCTCAAGGCCCTGGCGCTGGCTGGCCGTATCCGCCAGCTGGATCTGCAATTTGCCAGGCTGGTGGCCGACCTGGGCGGCAGCCCCGAGCTGGTGCTGGGGGCGGCGCTCGCCTGCTTTGAGCTGGGCCGCGGCCATGTCTGTCTGCCGCTGGCGATGCTCGCTCAGGGCGGTGACGGGCAGGGATCCTCGCGCCCCTTCGGGCTGGATCCGGATCAGAGCCGGGATCTGCTGGCCGATCTGGCGGATCCTGCCCGCTGGCCCGCTCTGTTTGCGGCCAGTCCCCTGGTTGGCACCGAGCAGGATGAGGGGCTCGCCCCGCGCTGGCCGCTGCGGCTGTGGCACGGGCGGCTCTACCTCACCCGTTACCACGATTTTGAACTGGGGGTGGCCCGCCATCTGCGCGCCTTGAGTGAACGAGCCGAATGGCCGGAGATTGCTCCCGCCCTGTCGCGGCTGTTTGCCCGCGATTACGGCCTCGTGTTCGCGGCGCTGCTCAAAGCCCGCCTCGCCCCCGACTTCTCGGCCCGCCACTTTATCGAAAAGTATCTGGATCTGGTGTTCCCCAATGAAGTGGATTGGCTCGCCATCGAAGGGCTGCTGGCCAGCGCCCAGGCGGCGAGCGACTTGAGTAAACTGGATGCGCTGGTGCCCGAGGCGCTCTGCTGCAACGGCCAGAAGCTGGCGGCGGCCACCGCGGCGGCGCGCCCCTTTGCGGTGATCTCCGGTGGCCCCGGCACCGGCAAGACCACCACGGTGGCCAAACTGCTCGCCATTCTGGTGGAGACCGGCCTGCAAGCGGGCAAGGCGCCGGCGATCCGGCTGGTGGCCCCCACCGGCAAGGCGGCGGCGCGCCTGACCGAGAGTATCGGCTCTGCCCTGCAGGCCCTCGATCTGCCCCCCGAGTGGGTGGAGGCGATCCCCACCGAGGCGGGCACTCTGCACCGGCTGCTCGGGGTCATTCCGGGGCGCAGCCAGTTCCGCCACCATGCGGGCAACCCGCTGCACCTTGACTTGCTGGTGGTGGATGAGGCCTCCATGGTCGACCTGCCGATGATGGCGCGCCTGCTCGATGCGTTGCCAAGTCACGCCCGCCTGATCCTGCTCGGCGACAAGGATCAGCTCGCCTCGGTGGAGGCGGGGGCCGTGCTCGGCGATATCTGCAGCTTTATCGAACAGGGCATCAGCCCGGCGCAGGCGGATTGGCTCTCCCGCCAGACCGGCTACCGCTTGCAGGGCACGCCCGCGGGGGCACCGGTGCGCGACAGCCTCTGTTTGCTGGCCAAGAGCTGGCGTTTTGATCAGCACTCCGGCATCGGCCAGCTGGCGCGCGCTTGCAACAGCGGCGATGCCACGGCGGTGGAGGCGGTCTGGGGCATGGGCTTTGCCGATATCAGCCTGCACCCCTGGGCGGGGGAGGCCTACGATGCCCTGATTGCCCAGGGGGTAGCCGGTTACGGCAGCTATCTGAAGGCGGCCCGCGCAGGGGAAGCCCCCGCCGCCGTATTCAAGGCATTCAACAGCTTCCAGATCCTCTGTGCCCTGCGCGATGGCCCGTTCGGCGTGCTGGGGCTAAACGAGCGGCTCGAACTGGCCCTGTCACGGGCTGGGCTGATTGCCCGCGATGGCGACTGGTATGCCGGCCGCCCGGTGATGGTGGTGCGCAACGATCACGGCGTCGGCCTCTACAACGGCGATATGGGGCTCTGCCTGCCCGATGAAACTGGGCGGCTCAAGGTATGGTTCGAGCAGCCGGATGGCACATTGCGCGCCCTGTTGCCCAGTCGGCTGCCGCCCCACGAAACCGTCTACGCCATGACCATCCACAAATCCCAGGGTTCCGAGTTTGCCCATACCGTGCTGGTGCTGCCCGACAGCCCCAGCCCGCTTTTGACTCGCGAGCTGGTCTATACCGGCATCACCCGCGCCAAGGCGCGGCTCGATCTCTACGGCGATCGCGCCCTGCTGGCCCAAGCGGTGCGGAAAAAGACCGAGCGTTATTCCGGATTGGCGGAGAGGTTGTTAAATTGAGCATGAAATATATATTTTCGAGAGAGTGGAAGCTGATAGAAAAAGCGATGGCGGATGAATGCTGCCTCGAATTCCCTCGTTTGTTAAAAAATACGTTGGTTGTGGGAGAGGACCATCGTTTTTGGAACCACTCTGGAGTGGATTATTTTTCTTTATTAAGAGCCATTGTTAAAACCGGTGCCTTTAAAAACAGAGAAGGTGGTTCTACAATTGCGATGCAATTAGTTAGAGTTATTACATCTAACTATCAAGTAACATTAAAGAGAAAAGTGATTGAGATTTTTCTAGCAAAGAAAATTACACGCATCTACGGCAGAGAAAAAATATTGAGTAAATATCTTCAATTGGCTTATTTCGGTTGGGACATGCATGGTGCTATTGATGCATCTATCAAGCTAAAGATAAACATTAGAAACTTGAGCCTTGTTGATGCAGCTGATTTGATTGCCAGATTGAAATATCCTCAGCCTAGATTCCATAACCAAATCCAAGATGCAAAGATAAAACGAAGATCTGTTCATATTGTGGGAAAATTCATTAACAGGCACGGTGTTTAAATGGAACCATTTAAAAATCCATCAACATTAAGAAATATCGTTGGCACATATCCTGATGCAGCACATATAGCTGATGCTGTTATGTCTGGAGGTCAGTTTGCTAAACAAGCGATCGCTACTCAGTGGCTTTCTGAGGGGGTTCCTTATGCGTTTAAAGATGCTCCCTTGATATATGAGTCTGTGAGATCATGGTTGAGTATTCGACTAAATGTTGAACCAAAGAGCATTAATATTACTGGTAGTGGCAGGTTAGGGCAGTCGCTATCACCAAAGCAACTAGGTAAGAAATTTGGCTCTCATTCTGACCTAGACTTTTTCATAGTCAGTGAAAGTCTTTTCTCAAGAGTTAGAGAGGATTTTAATCAATGGTATGCTGACTATTATAGTGGAGTTGTAAAGCCTAGAAATGAACGTGAAGCTTCATTTTGGAAAGAAAATGCAGTTAGGGGAGAGCGAAGTATTGGCCGAGGATTTATTGATGCCAATATTATACCCAATTTAGCCCCATACTCGCAGACTAAAAAAATATCACAAACAATGTGGTTGTTATCAGAAAGATTAAAGGTGACGTCTGGTGCTCCAGAGGTAAAAGATATGAGCATTCGATGCTATAAAACTTGGGATGATTTTATAACTCAAACATTTTTAAATGTTGAATATTCACTACCCCAGGTGAAATAATAAAATCTCGTATGTTGGGCTTCGCAGGCTCAGCACCAACCTACTGCTTGTGTAGGTTGTGGCTGAGCGTAGCGAAGCCCAACGTTTACCGCGTAATCTCTTTTTTCTTCCCCCTCACCCCCAACCCTTCTCCTCTTTTTTTAATAAATGGGAGAAGGGAGCAATGCCGTTACCGCTGTCCGATTACGCTTCGCTAATCGAACCTACATGGCCGATGGATTGCGGTTAGCCAAATCGGTGTGGTGAGCGATCATATCCCCGATGCGGTTTTATCCCCTCTCCCTTTGGGAGAGGGCAGGGTGAGGGGATCATTCAGGTATTAGATGGTCAGCTCCAGCCGATTGCCTTCCGGGTCGAGGAAGGTGCTCTCGTAATAGCCGTCGCCGGTCCAGCGGGGGCCGTCCAGGTGTTTGACCTCGGCGCCCTTGAGCAGTTTGAGGCGGGCGGTCATCTTGTCCACCTCCTCCACGCTGCCGAGGGAGAAGGCGAGATGGGCCAGCCCCTGCAACGGGTGTGGCAGACTGAGATCCGCCGGAAACAGGATGGGGGTGTGCATCAGCTCCAGGCTGGCGCCCCCTTCGAAGCGCACGAAGTAAGAGCTGAATTGTTTGCTTGGATTGTGGTAGCGCTCATTGGCCTGCCCGCCAAACAGGGTGCAGTAGAATGTTGTGAGCGCCTCCAGATCCTGCGCCCAGATGGCGACATGATGGATATGCATGGCTGGTCTCCTGTGACTCGATGCCCTTGATGCTATGCTGGGGCCTAATCCTTCGACATGGCTGAACCCGTCCTGATGATGTCTGAAACTGCCAACACCGAACTTGTCGATGTCTCCCCCGACTGCCGCGAGCAGATCTGCTGTGACAGCTTGCTGCCGGCCCTTGCGCAGGAGCAGGTGTGGCTGGCGGGCTATTCCCGCCTCAAGACCCGCTACCGCATCGCGCGCCGCTTTGCCGATATGCACTGTTTTCTGCTGACTCTGGGGGGAGAGGGGGAGGTGTTGGTGGGCGATCGCCGCGAGCGGTTGCAGGTGGGCGAGTGGGCGCTGATCCCGGCCGGGGAGCCGCTCTGCTACCAGCTTGGTGAGCAGGTTAATGAGCCGTTGGATCAGCCGTTGAGTGAGACGGACGAGTGGGCGCTGGTGTGGCTGCTGCTGCGCAAGGATTCCCCCTGGGATGCCTTCGCCAGCCACCCCCGGCTTGGCTGCACCTCCCAGCAGGCCACCGTGCTGCGCACGATCGAGAACCTCTATGCGGAGCAGGAGCGCCATCAGGACCCGCTGCTCAGCGCCCTGCTGGTAGAGCAGCTTGGCTTTTACCTGCGCCGTCTGTTGCAAAAAGGGGAGGGGCAGCGGCGTGGCGAGCGGCTGGCGCTGCGCCTCGAACTGCTGCTCAAAGAGGCGCTGACCGAGTCGTGGGACATAGCGCGCATGGCCGGTGCCCTGCACCTCTCCGAGCGCCAGCTCTACCGGCTCTGCCAGCAGCACTTCGCGCTGGCGCCCATGGCGCTGCTGCAACGGCTGCGGCTGCAACGGGCGGCGCTCTTGCTGGCCAGCCGGGCCGACTCGGTGAAGCTGCTGGCCGAGCAGTGCGGCTTCAAGAACGAGTACCACTTCTCCACTGCCTTCAAACGTCAGCACGGCCTGGCGCCCAGCCACTATCGCAGCCTGCATCATCCCGCCTTTAAAACCGGACAAGGGTGAAATATTGAGCCACACTGGTTGCTACTGTTATTCAGACGAACCCGATTGCGGCCGATAACCGGAACAAGCGGGGCGGTTTTCATCGATCAACGGATAGCGGGCTGTGCAGCCGTCTGCCGCTGTCATTTCTCAACATCAGACTGGAATGCCCCGTACCCTGCGGGGCGGCAAGACAAGGATGGTCTCCATGCTGCAGGACAGCGATACGATCAGGATCTCGGACGTCAGCGAGGCCGTGATACACGGTATTCTGGCGGTGGTGAGCGACGGGATCTGGGACTGGAATGCCAATACCGGCTTCGTCTATCGCAACCCGGGCTGGTATCAGATGCTGGGTTACGAGCCCCATACGCTGGGCAACAACGTCTTCACCTGGGAGAGCGTGATCCACCCCGACGACATGGATCGGGTGATGACCAGCTTCGATGCCTATCTGAGCGGCGCCGCTCCTGACTACCGGGTCGAGTATCGCTGCCGCAGGCAGGATGGTGATTACCTCTGGATCGAGGATTATGGCCGCATCATCGCCCGCAACCCGGATGGGTCGGTGGCCCGGATGATCGGCGCCCACCGCAACATCCATGCCCAGAAGCTGCTGCTGGAGCAGCTGGAGCGGCGCAATCATACCCTGGAGCAGCAGATTGCCGAGCGCACCGCCGAACTGGTGCGGCTCAACGAGGCGTTGCAGCAGAAGGCGGAGGAGAACCGCCAGCTGGCGGAGACCGATACCCTGACCGGTGCCGCCAGTCGCTACCGGCTGGAGCGGGCTATTCGCCAGGAGTGTCAGCGGGCCAAGCGCTTCCAACAGCCCTTCTGCGTCATCGCCATGGACGTGGATGACTTCAAGCTGATCAACGACAACCACGGTCACCATGCCGGAGATCAGACCCTGATCAACATAGTGGCGCTGGTGCGCAGCCACATCCGTGAAATAGATCTGATTGCCCGCTGGGGCGGTGACGAGTTCATGGTGGTGCTGCCCAATACCGGCCGGGCCGATGGCCGGCTGGTCGCCGACAAGCTGCGGGAGCTGCTGGTGCAGTCGCGGGTCTGCCAGCACTTCGACATCACCATGAGCTTCGGGCTGGCCGAGTACCAGCCGGACGAGCCCATGAGTCAGCTGATGGTGCGGGTGGATCGTGCCCTCTATCAGGCCAAGCTGACAGGCAAGAACCAGATCTGCGAGTAGTCCGTCCATAGCCGGCGTCGGCCCGTCCGGTGAGCTCGCCGCCATGTCGGATTATTCTGGTTATCCCCCCCGAATGCGTCTTGACCGCACCCTCATCTTGACTCCGTACGAGTACGCTGGTCTGATGCGCGCTCTTTAATCCCCCGCGAGAGATGAAATGATGAAAAAGAGCATCCTGGTTGCCCTGACTGCACTGCCCCTGATGGCCAACGCCGGTCTGATGGATTCCCTGACCGACACAGTGACCAGCAGCGTGACCAGCACTGCCAAAGAGATGGCCGGCACCGCCATGGACAGCGCCTCCAATGAAGCGATCAAGAAGGCGCTGGACATCAAGGAAGGCGGCTCCAACAAGCAGGCCATCAAGGACAAGCTGGGCGCACCGGCCAGCACCAAGACCGAAGCCGGTCTGGAAGTGTGGACCTATGACCTGGGCGCTCTGAACAAGGTATCTCCCATGCTGGCAGAGACCTCCAAGACCCTGTTCAAGGATGCCGAAGCCGCTCAGAAGAACGTGCTTATCAAGTTCGAAGGCGAGACCGTCAAGACCCTGAACCTGGTCGACAAGACCAAGGCTTGAGTCTGAAAGACGTGCATGAAAAAAAGGGCCCACGGGCCCCTTTTTGCTGCTTGTCGAATTACTGATGCGCTTCGGCGAACTGCTTCATCGCTTCGGCGTGCTTGGTCATGCCGTCGGCGCGCAGGCTCAGGTTTTTCACGAATTCAGCCTTCTTGGCCGGGTCTTCGATCTTGTCGTAGCGCTGCTGCAGGTGAGTCTGGATCTGCTCCGGCGTCATGTTCTGCATGCGGGCCATCTTGTCGTGGCGGCCGCCATGGTGCTTGCCGCCCATCATGCCGCTGCCATCCATCGGGCAGTCGGTCATCATGCCGGGCTGGGCGGTGGTGACGGCTTCGCTGGCGGCATAGGCGCCGAGCGGCAGGCCAAGGATCAGGGTGGCGGTCAGCAGAGTCTTGGACAGGTTTTTCATGGTCTATCTCCTTGCGGATTGAGTTCGGGGTCGGCTTGCTCGCCTTGACCTCAAGTAAACACCAGACTGGTGTCTGAACTTTGCCAGTTGAAGCCTATTTTGTAGCAGAGTGTGACACGGTGACGCTGTACAGGGCTTGACCGGACGCATGCCGGACGGGAAATAAAAATACCCCGTCAGCGTCGCCCGCTGGCGGGGTATTTTTAGGCTGTGGCCGGCTTAGCGTTGGCGACCGCTGCCGACGCTGTAGGGCATGCGATAGCTGCTGCTCTCGCCGTCCAGGCTGAGGGTCAGGTCACCCTGGGCCCGCATCGGCAAACGCACCTGCTGCATCCCCTGCAACGTGGCAGGCACCCGCTTGAGCACGTCGCCGGTGGCGTTGCGGATCACCAGGGTGGGGTGTGCCTCATTGCTGCTGACGGCATCGTGCCAGTTGACGAACAGCAGGCTGGGGGCGGCACTGACGTCGGCGGGGAGGGCTGCCTGGGCCAGGCCGGTGTGGGCCAGACCGGCCAGCATTAACAGAGTCAGGCTCTTGTTGATCATGATATTGGTCTCCTTGGTATGACTCGCCGCAAGATGGCGGCAGAAAGGTCAGGGTGCGCAGCGCCGCCTGGCAGCCGCACATCATGACGAAGGGGGTTCGGTCGCTCCCTTGGCGTCGCCGCGGCCGGGGGCCCTGTCGGCGGGGGATGTCTGCTTGTTGTCCGGTGGGCTCGCCGGTTGGGGTGAGCTGCCGCTCGCCTTTCTGGCAAGGGCTTCGCTGGCGGCAAAGGCCAGCAGCAAGGGGGTGGTGAGGGCCAGCATGGCCTGTCTACTCCTGCAACCGATTGGATGGCCACAGTAAACAGCCGGCTTGTGTCTCAACTTTGCCGAACGGGCGCTTTTTTGTAGCAGAGTGTGGCATCTTGCTGATCTGGCACACTTTGACACAAACCGCCCGGCAGATTTTCGTATACTCGTGCCAGCTCTAACAGGAGAGGCCTCATGAACCAAAGCAGCACCCACATTCTGGTGGTCGACGATCACAGCGAGATCCGCGATCTGCTGAAGCGTTTTCTGGAACAGCACGGCCTGCGGGTCAGTTGTGCCCGGGATGGCAAGGAGATGAAGCGGCTGCTGGAGGAGCGGGAGTTCGATCTGCTGGTGCTGGATCTGATGATGCCGGGGGAAGACGGCCTGACCCTTTGCCGCGAGCTGCGGGCCAAGTCAAGCCTGCCCATCATCATGCTCACCGCCATGGGGGAGGAGACCGACCGCATCATAGGGCTGGAGATGGGGGCCGATGACTACCTCGCCAAGCCGTTCAATCCGCGCGAGCTGCTGGCCCGCATCAAGGCGGTGATGCGCCGCACCCAGGTCGAGCCGCAGCCGGCGGCGGAGACGCTGACCCGGGATCTGCGCTTCGATCGCTGGCTGCTCGACATCAACCGGCGCGAGCTGGTGGATGAGGAAGGGGTGGGCTTGAGCCTCTCCACCGCCGAGTTCGACCTGCTGCGGGTCTTTCTGGAGCGGCCGCAGCGGGTGCTGAGCCGGGATCAACTGCTGGATCTGGCCCGTGGCCGCGAGGCGGTGGCGTTCGACCGGGCCATCGACACCCTGGTGAGCCGGCTGCGGCGCAAGCTGGAGCGGGATCCCAAGAACCCGGAGCTGATCAAGACCATCTGGGGCGGTGGTTACCTGTTCGCCGCCGATGTGACCCAGGTATAAGGCCGTGGGGATCCTCAAGCGTGGCTGGTCGAAGCTGTGGCCCAAGGGGCTGACCGGCCAGATCATCCTGGTGGCGCTGGCCGGGCTGGTGTTGATCCAGCTGCTCAGCATCCAGATCTACCGCTCGGACAGGGAGGAGGCGCTCGGTTACATCAACAGCCGCAACGCCATGCAGCGCATCGTCTCCGTGGTGCGGCTGCTGGCCCTCTCGCCTCCCTCCCTCTATGACGAGATCATCAAGGCGAGCCGCAGCGAGACCCTGCTGCTGCGCATCGCCGACGAGCCGCTGCAACCGGACAACCGCAGCCCCCGTTTCGAGCAGCTGGTGCGCTCCCGGCTGGGCTACCCCTCGACCCTGATGGTGGAGATCAGCGCCGAGCTCAAGCAGGATGCCCAACGCAGCCGTGCCTGGCAGCACCACAGCCGGATGATGAAGGATCGCAAGGGGATGCCGCCGCCGCAGGACATGCGGCTGTACGGCTCCATCCAGCTGCCGCGCGGTGGCTGGCTGCAGTTCAGCTCGCTGGTGGACAAGGAGTCGGCCAGCTGGTCCTGGCAGACCACCCTCAACCTGATGCTGGTGGCGAGCCTGGTGATCGGCCTGATGATCTGGCTGTTCCGCCGCGCCACTCTGCCGCTCAAGCAGCTGGCCGCCAACGCGGATCGGCTCGGTCGTGGCGAGGACATAGAGCCGCTGCGAGAAGAGGGGCCGACCGAGGTGCGTGAATCCATCCAGGCCTTCAACCGCATGCACACCCGGCTCGATCGCTTCGTGCAGGACAGAACCCGGATGCTGGCGGCCATCTCCCACGATCTGCGTACCCCCATCACCAGCCTGCGGCTGCGCACCGAATTCCTGGATGAGGGGGAGGACAAGGAGCGGATCCAGCAGACCCTGCAACAGATGGAGCAGATGCTGGCGGCGACCCTCAGCTTTGCCCGGGAGGAGGGGCTGCAGGAGGCGACCCGGGAGCTGGATCTGGTCAGCCTGCTGGAGAGCCTGTGCGACGACTATGCCGACACCGGCCAGCCGGTCACCTGCCTGGCGGAAGGCAAGCAGGTCTATGCCTGCCGCGCCAATACCTTGCGGCGGGTGCTGCAAAACCTCATCGGCAACGCCATCAAGTACGCCGGCAGTGCCGAGGTGTCGCTGGAGCGCACTGACAGCGAGCTGGTGATCCGGGTCTGCGATCAGGGGCCCGGCATCGATCCGGCCAGGCTGGAAGACGTATTCAAGCCGTTCGTACGGCTCGACGAGGCCCGCAATACCGAATCTGGCAGCGTGGGGTTGGGGCTCGCCATCGCCCGCACCCTGGTGCACCAGCACGGCGGCGAGCTGACCCTGCAAAACCGGGAACAGGGCGGGCTGGAAGCGCGCATCAGCCTGCCGCTGTAAGAGCGGTGGAAGCAGGGTGGGGATGGGGGCGACCAGCCTCCTCCCCGTTTTTTATCTTGCACTTATCTGACTGAAATCACGCCTATTTCATACTCGCTCATGCTTGTTCTTCTATGCTGAAGGTGGCGATAATCGATGGCCGCACAGACGGCCAAACAGCAAGGTTGGTGCAGGGATGGCGGGCGATTCTGGTTTTCGGTGGCGAGTCTGGTGCGGGGTGTGGTTGTTGCTCTTGGCACAGGCGTGGCCCGTGTTGGCAAATACGCCGCCCAAGCCGCTCATCGTGACCAACTCCAAGGCCTGGCAGCCCTTCTCCTACCTCAATGAAGAGGGTCAGCCCGATGGCCTGCTGATCGATTTGTGGCGCGAATATGGCAGGGTTACCGGCCGCCCGATCCAGTTCAAGCTGGTGGACTGGCAGACCTCGCTGGACCTAGTTCGCAATGGTCAGGCCGATGTCCATGGTGGCCTGCTCTGGTCGCCGGAGCGCAATCTGGTCTATGACTACGGTCAGGCCCTCTCCCATGTCGACTCCCAGCTCTTCTTTGCCAACTCCCTGCGCGGCTCGGACGTGAACTACTACCTGCTGCACGAGAGCGTGGGGGTGGTGACGGGGGGCTACGAGGAGTACTACGCCCACAAGTACTTCCCGAATACCCGGCTGCGTACCTTTGATGACAACGATGCCATGCTGCGCGCAGCCTTCAGCGGCGAGCTGGATGCCTTCATCGCCGATCTGCAGGTGGCCAACTTCTACATCTATACCTCGGCGGATCCCACCCGCTTCATCCCGGTACGCCACCTCTACAGCGACGAGATCCGTTTCGCTGTCGCCAAGGGCAACCAGGCACTGCTGAATGAGCTGGAGCAGGGCTTCTCCCGCATCGGCGAGGCGGATCGGGAACGGATCATCCGCAAGTGGATGCACATCGAGACCGTCTATCCGGTCCATCTCTGGCCCTGGCTGCTGGCCATCGGCGGTCTGGTGCTGATGGCCTACATCATCCAGTTGCGGCGGGCGGTGGCGAGCCGCACCGCCGAGCTTATCCAGGCCAACACCAGGCTGGAGCGCCTTGCCGGCACTGACTCCATGACCGGCATCCTCAACCGGCGGGCCTTTTTGCCGCTGCTGGAGCAGCGGCTGGCCAGCGGTCAGGCCTCGGGCCTGCTGCTGTTTGACCTCGATCGCTTCAAGGGGATCAACGATCACTTCGGCCACGGGGTCGGGGACGAGGTGTTGTCGGCCATGGTGGCGCAGGTACAGCGGGTGCTGCCTGCCAGCGCCCTGTTTGCCCGCATCGGTGGGGAGGAGTTTTGCATCAGCCTGCTGGTGGCGGACATGGCGACGCTGCAGCAGTGGACCGCCCGGATCGGGCGGGAGGTCAATAGCCACAAGTTGCCAACCAGCGCCGGGGCGCTCGGCATCTCCATCAGCACGGGGGCAGTGTGGGTACCGGCGGGGGGCGGGGCGGAAGGTAGCCGGGTATTGTTGCAGGCGGATCGGCTGATGTATGGCGCCAAATCGCAGGGGCGCAACACCTGGCGGGCGGCCAGCTACGTGAAAGAGGCGGCTGGCGAGGGGGGAAATAAAAAACCGCCGCCCAGAGCGGGCGGCGGTGTGTCATCAGAAGTTGTAGGTCATGCCCAGGGTGTAGCGGCGACCATCCAGCACGGTACCGAAGCTGGAGTAATCCACTGTCTTGTCGAACAGGTTGTAGACACCGGCGGTGACATCTAGATGTTCGTTGGCCTTGTAGACCAGACCTGTGTCGAAGAAGGTGTAGGAGGGGGTTCCCTCGGCCATCTTGACCCGGCTCAGGTAATCGGAGGTCTTGCTGCGGAAGTTGACCCGTGACCAGAGGCTGACGGTTTCGGTGGTCTGCCAGTCGACCGTGGTGTTGAACATGTGACGCGGCATCTGGTTCAGCGGCTTGCCTTCCATTGCACCACTCTTCTGTTCGGACTGGGTGAAGGTGTAGCTGGAGGCCAGCGACCAGGCGTCATTGATGGTCCAGTTGGCCGTGCCTTCCACCCCGCGCATGTTCGCCTTGTCGACGTTGATGCGGTCGCTGATGAAGTCATAGGTGTGACCGTTCAGGGTGCAGGAGGGGTCGTTCTTGCTGGTGCAGCGGCGGATCTCGGAGATCTTGTCCTCGAAGTCGGTATTGAACAGGGTCAGCCCTGTGTTCAAGCCTTGCTGACCATCCCACAGCAGGGCGATCTCCTGGCTCACGCTGGTTTCCGGTTTCAGTTCAGGGCTGCCGACCAGCATGCCGTCCTGAGTGCCGCCACCGGTGGCCTGGCCCCAGTTGGCGGCCGACATGCGCAGATCCGGTGAACGATAGCCGGTGGAGACGCCCCCTTTCAGCGTCCAGGACTCGGCCAGGTGCCAGACCCCGTACAGACGTGGGCTCCAGTGGGTACCGTAGTTCTGGTCCTGATCCATCCGCACGCCGCCGGTCAGGGCGAAGGTGTCGGTCAGCGACCACTCATCTTCCACGAACATGGCCCAGCTCCAGCGGGTCAGCTGATTGGCACGGTTGGCCACGTTGAGCTGGTTTTGCTGATCTTGAAGATCTTCATAACGATACTGGCCGCCCACGCTCAGATAGTGATCCCCCAGTTCAAACTGGGTGTGGGTATCGGCGATGGTGTTGATGAGCTTCATCTGGCGGCCGGGGTTGGTGTTCTCTTCCCGCTGCAAGTAGCTGGTGGAGGATCCGAAGTCATAGCGGCCGTCGTGGGTGATGGCGAAGTTGGTGCGTTCGTAGGTATAGATACTGGGCTTCGCTTTTGCCGAGAGAGATTCACCCGGTGTGCGGTTGCGATCCTGCAGGCCGCGACTGGCCTCGAAATCGAAGCGGTTGTGCTCGTCCGGGGTCAGGCTGAAGACGGCCGTACCGCTGCGCATCTCCTGCTCGGCGAAACCGTTCTGGAACTGATCCTCGCCACGGTGGGAGAGCTGGCCGTTCACCCGCATCCCCAGCAGTCCATCCACCAGGGCGCCGGCGGTATAGGCGTTGGTCTGGAAGATGTCGCCGGACTCCTTGTTCTCCTGGAAGGTCGAATCGGCATGCAGCGAGCCCTGCCAGGCCGTCATGCTGGCGGTCTTGCGGGTGATGACGTTGATGACGCCGCCCATGGCGTCAGAGCCGTAGCGGGAGGACATGGGGCCACGCACCACTTCGATCCGCTCGATCGCCTGCAGCGGTGGCAGCCAGCCCTGCTCGATGCCGGGGCCGTCGCTGTTGGGACGGGTGCCACGGCTGTCGACCCGCTTGCCATCGACCAGCATCAGCGTGTACTTAGAGCCCATGCCACGAATGCTGATATCGCTGCTGCTGCCACCGCCGGTGATCACCACCCCGGGCACATCCTTCAGGGCGTCGGTCACGTCGCGATAGGCGCGTTTCTCCAATTGCTCGCGGGTCACCACCGAGATGGAGGCGGCGGTATCCTCGATCTTCTGCTGGAAGCCGGAGGCGGTCACGACCATGACCTCCTGCTCGGCGGCATAGGCGTGTGATGCGAGGGAGGCGAGAATGAGCGTGGTCAGCTTGTTGCGGTGCATTGTTATCATGTTGGCCTGAACTCTTTTAGTAAGAAGATGCATTCATCCTTTGGGTGAATCGATGGGGGGTCTCATCGCATCCCGC
The DNA here is from genome assembly GCF_049665575.1 of Aeromonas oralensis. Lineage (NCBI taxonomy): Bacteria > Pseudomonadati > Pseudomonadota > Gammaproteobacteria > Aeromonadales > Aeromonadaceae > Aeromonas > Aeromonas oralensis. The sequence goes on along the minus strand of NZ_CP187186.1, from coordinate 4,255,835 downwards.
GTGAAACCATGACCAGAAAAGGTTCAATTGGATAATCACCAAGTCGGTCGGCAGGCATTGTAGTGATCGCTGGATGATGTGTAAATGATAATTAATCTCATTAATATTGTGCGGTTATCTTCTCACCAGCAGATACTGTGGCGAGGTGACAGGAAGCGGGGGCGGGACAGAGAGAAGGTTGAGAGGGTCGGCAGAGGGGGAATGGCAAACGGCAGACAACAAAAAACCCGCCGAAGCGGGTTTTTTCAATTCTTGCAGCGGATCGTTCCAGCCGGCATGAGCAGGCGGACCGGATCCCCGGCTTGAATTACAGAGCTACTACGTTAGCAGCAGCCGGGCCTTTCTGGCCTTGCTCGATGGTGAACTCAACGCGCTGACCTTCGTCCAGGGTCTTGAAGCCCGGGGTCTGGATGGCGGAGAAGTGAACGAACACGTCTTTGCTGCCGTCGGTCGGGGAGATGAAGCCAAAACCTTTCTCGGCGTTGAAGAACTTGACGGTACCAGTCATTTTGTTGGACATGATAATTTCCTTAAATAGTGTTTAAAGTGCCAAATGGCAATCTATGATTTTTCGTCAGCAATACGTATGGGGAGCACTAAAGAAGGAGAATTATTTGATAAGAAGAATCATGGATAATTCTTATACTAATCGCTGCTTTACTAAAATGACTGCCTAACATAACCAGGTCTGAACTACCGAACCATCGCAAAAGATTAAAACATGCCCATTTTCTTAAAGCAAATTTTATCTCGCTGTGAGTGGTCGGATATCGACGCAGCCACTCCCGGTGTGGGTGTCTGCAGCGCAGGATCCTGCGGCGTTGCAGGTCGCTGGACACACCATGGCAGAGAGCTGTTCTCCACCATGGTGTGAGTCGGCTGGTTGAGGTAGGTGGCGCTTGAGCGGGAGGATTGGCCGTCAGCGTTTGCTGCGAAACTTGTTGCTGACGGAGTCCACCCAGCTGAATGTCTCTGGCAACACCTGCTTGCTGGCACGCTCCTTGGCCTTTTCCCGTGCCAGTTTGGCGGCCACTTTGGCGGCGGCAGCACGGTCTGCGACTATCTTGAGTCTGCCTTCCTCGCGGATGCGGTTACGCTCGGCATTGCTCAATTGATGATCTGCATTGGCCTGTGCTTTTTGGAGCAGCAGGGTGATCTCGGCCTTTTCGGCGTCGGTGAGGTCCTTCATTTCCAACTTTTTCACGGCGTGCTCCTGATGGCGGGAATTGTCCACCCTACCACACCTGCCGGCCGTTTATTGCACAATCGACACCGTTTTCGAATACCAGCCTACCGGATGGTCGTTGCCGAAGGGAATGGACCGTCGTATTCCCTTCGCACGGCTCTGCGCCGTTAAGCATGCCCGCTCGGTTCAACATGGATCAGCACGACGGCATGGGGCAGATGTCGCATGATGCCCTGCTCTATCTGATCGCAGATGGCGTGGGAGTGCTCGATGCTCATCTCTTTTGGCAAGGTCAGGTGGAAGTCGATGTGACGGCGGCGCCCGGCCTGGCGGCTGCGCAGGTCATGAAAACCGCCATGCTTCGGGCAGCACTCCTCTATCACTCTGGTGGTGATGGCCAGCTCTTCCTCGTTCATGCTGTGGTCCAGCAGGGGTTGGAAGGCCTGCTTCAGCATGGCGATCGCCTCCTTGAGGATGAACAGGGCGACACAGATGGCAACAATGGGGTCAAGCAGATAGAGGTTGTAGCCCAGCCTGGCGGCGAGCCAGATACCGAGCAGGCCGACGGCGACCCCGAGCGAGGTCAGGACGTCAGCCTTCAGATGCAGCGCATCGGCGGCCAGGGCCACGGACTCTTCCTCCTTGGCCACCCGGTAGAGGTAGGCGGAGACGCCGCTGTTGACCAGCGCCGAGAACAGCATGACCAGCACACCGAGCCCCACCCCCTCGATCGGGGTTGGCGTGATCAATTTGCTGACGGCCTCGAATATTATCCAGCCGGCTGCCAGCAGGATCAGCAGCGCTTCGATCACGCCGGAGACATTTTCAATTTTGTCATGACCATAGGGGTGGCGTTGGTCGGGGGGAATATCCGATTTGCGTACGGCCACCAGCGCGATCAATGCTGCCACCAGGTCCATGGCCGAGTGAATGGCCTCGGAAATAATACTGACGGATCCGCTCAGTATGCCGGCTAATATCTTCATGATAATCAAGGTGATATTGGAGCAAACTGAGACCAAGGCCGCTCTGGTTTTTCTGGTCATGGGATGTCCTTATTCTCGCTGGAATATTTTCACAAATAGGGCTGGATAATATCAGCTTGTCCAGGGTGGCGCTGCTTTGGGTTGTAAATTTTTGTTTCTGGCGATAGTGAGAATGCTTATCTAAATTATCTGTCATTATTTAAAGAGATTTGATTTTGGTATTCAGCGGTTTATTTCATACCGCCATGAAATAAATCTGTTTGGCGTTATTTTATAAGGAATATATCGCTTCTCCGGCCGTTCATTCCCCGCCCGTAGCGGGTCAGCGGAAACCGGTGAACGCCTGCTGCCACTGGGGGACGGGATGAGGGTGGATTCTTGCGCAAGATTAGGGGTATGCTGGACTGAGTGCGATCGCAGGATCGTCACTGAAAGCGTACTGTAGTCTACGATTCGGATGGCATGCTGGAACCTGGGTTCCAACTGTCTGGGTAACATTTTTGGAGTTTGATGATGAGTAACAAAGAACATCACAACGGCAAAGATGCCAAGAAAAAACCGCAGATGTCACTGAAAGAGAAGCGCGAAGCCAAACGTCAGAAAGCAGATCTGAAAAATGGCGGCGCGATGAAGTAACGCTCCCCATGCTGTAGTTCCTTTGGAGCCAGTAACAAAAAGCCAGCCTTTTCGGGCTGGCTTTTATGTTTTCAGGAGGCTCAGGGCGTAGCCCCGTAGCGGGTAAATATTTGCTGATAACGGCCATCGGCCCGCATGGCATCGAGCTGGCGATCGAACCAGCGCTGCTGCGCCGCCTGGCGAAAGGCAAAATGGTAGTGAGTCGGCGCAAACAGATCGTATTGCCGGACCCGGCCGGGGGCATAGAGCTCGGTACCATATTTGCTGTTGGCCAGCTGTGCCAGATAGTAATAGAAAACCCGCTGTTCCAGGATCACCGCATCCACCCGCCCCAGCATCAACCTGTGCACCTGTCCCTGCTGCTTGGCGACCTCCTCGTAACGGGGATTCTGGTCAGCCATGCTGGCAAAGGCACCACCCAGCACCTGACGGGCCCGCTGGAAGGCACTCACCCTCAGTGTCTTCATGTCGTCCAGGGTGCTGATGTGGGTTTTGCCGAGGGTGAACACCCGGTTGTGGAAGGCGATCACCGGCTGCGACAGGAAGACGTCGTGCAACATGCCGGGTTTGACGTTGATGATGGCATCGAGCTTGCCGGACTCCAGCATGCGGAAGGTGCGTTCCAGCGGCAGATATTCGAATTGAGGCTCATACCCGCTGTCCCGAAAGGCCTCTCTCATCAGGTCGAGCTCGATCCCGCGACCCTCTTCCTCGATCACATAGGGCGGGATGGCGAAGCTGACCCCCACTCGCAATGGCTCGCCGGCCAGCAGCAGGGATGGCAGCAACAGGGTGGCGCAAGCCACCACGAACAACAAGATTCGATACCAAGACCCCATGCGTTCTCTCTGGCAACTGGACTGCCCCGATCATAATCCCAAGGCGAATGATATGGGGACGTATGGCTGGCAAGACCGGCCAGGAGGCTCGATCGCGTGCCATGTCTGCGTCAATATCAGGCAAAAAAAGGCCCTGCATGAACAGGGCCTCCGGGATCTGACGTTGCTTAGAACGGAATGTCGTCGTCGAAGTCCATCGGCGGCTCATTGTACACCGGCGGTGCAGACTGCGGCTGCTGGGCCGGACGAGCGTAGCCGCCCTGTTGCTGCATGTTCTGCTGCGGAGCCTGGGCGGGACGCGCCTGGTTCATCGGCTGCTGGGACTGCATGCCCTGCTGCTGACCCCAGTTGCCCTGAGACTGGCCACCCATGCCCTGGCCGGCGCCGCCTTGCGGACGGCCACCCAGCATCTGCATCACGCCGCTGAAGCCATCGACCAGCACTTCGGTGGTGTAACGCTCCTGGCCGCTTTGATCCTGCCACTTGCGGGTCTGCAGCTTGCCTTCAACATAGACTTGGGAGCCTTTCTTCAGGTACTCGCCAGCCACTTCGGCCAGCTTGCCCATGAAGACGACGCGGTGCCACTCGGTGCGCTCTTTCTGCTCACCGGTCTGCTTGTCGCGCCAGGTGTCGGAGGTGGCCAGGGTGATATTGGTCACGGCACCGCCGCTCGGCATGTAGCGCACTTCCGGGTCTTGCCCCAGGTTACCGATCAGAATGACTTTATTGATGCCTCGACTGGCCATAATCTCTCTTCCACCCTTTATATACCGGCCGGGCCATATGCCCGGGCCAATTCAACATATCGTTTGTTTTCTGTGAGATAGGCGACGCTGCAGGGCTGCCCCGCCACTCATGTGATGACTGTGTCCGGTTCAGCGCGCCAGTTGGCCACTTCCCCGTTTTCATATTTTGCCCGCAATAGTAACAGTTGGGGAGAAAGAGCGCACATCTTCCTGACGCTCCATCCCATGTCCACCGAACGAAGGATTAACTTACACGAGGCCGGCCTTGGCCAGCAAGTGAACAGCAACGGGGAGTCATATCATCGAACGGTCGAGGCGAGAAGGGGGCCAAAGACCGGTGTGACAGCCCCTGTCCGGCCAGGTGCCAGTATTTCACCCAAATGGGGGGGCTCGGCTAGTTATTTGTATTGCTTGGAAAATTGGTGAGTTTCAAAGGGAGCGCATCAGCGTCTAATACTTTTTTAATGCTGCAGCCTGCGGGGGGCTTGGTACTCTCTGCTGCCAAAAAACACCATGGCCGGAATGTTCAAGGACCAGCGCTTCATGATCACCCCATATCCCATCGTATTGGTAACCGAAGACAATGCGCAGGCGACCAGCTTTCAGAGCTACCTGGCCGAACAGCTGGCTCTGCCCATCCTGCTGGTGAGTGCACTGGAAGCCCTGCCTCAAGCGGATGAACTCGAGCCGCATCCGTTGTTTCTGGTGGATCTGGATTACCTCAAGTCGAGCCAGCAAACGGGGTGGCCACGGGAGATCTCCAGCCACTTCGGGGAAGCCAATACCGTACTGCTCAATGCCCCCACCAGTACGGATCGGGAGCTGCTGCTGATGTGGCCCCATACCAGCGGGCTCTTCTTCTGTCAGGATCCGCTGGATCGCTTGGTGCTTGGTATTCGCAAGGTGCTGGAGGGGGAGTACTGGATCCCGCGCCATCTGCTGTGCGATCTGGTCAACTACTACCGCAAGGGCGGGGAACACTACCTGCGCAACCAGACGCTGCTGACCGTGCGCGAGCAGGAGATCATCCGCTACCTGATGACGGGTGCCTCCAATACCGAGATCGCCGACAGCCTGTTCGTGAGCGAGCACACCATCAAGTCCCACCTCTACAATGTCTTCAAGAAATTGAACGTGAAGAACCGCCTGCAGGCGGTGAGCTGGGCCAAGGAGTATCTCTGAAATCGATGGGGATGATGGATAAAACCTGTCTATTCATCCAGTAGTCTCTATGCCATACTGACTCGCTCAGGTTTCTGTATCGAGCGTGCAACAAGATGGAAAAGATCGTGGTCCGGGGTGCTCGCACCCACAACCTCAAGAACATCAATCTGACCCTGCCCCGCGACAAGCTGATCGTGGTCACCGGCCTCTCCGGTTCGGGCAAATCCTCTCTGGCGTTCGATACCCTCTATGCCGAGGGGCAGCGCCGCTATGTGGAGTCACTCTCCGCCTATGCCCGCCAGTTCCTCTCCCTGATGGAGAAGCCGGACGTCGACCATATCGAGGGGCTCTCGCCCGCCATTTCCATCGAGCAGAAGTCCACTTCCCATAACCCGCGCTCGACCGTCGGCACCATCACCGAGATCTACGACTACCTGCGTCTGCTGTTCGCCCGGGTCGGTGAGCCGCGCTGCCCGACCCACGCCATTCCGCTCGCCGCCCAGACCATCAGCCAGATGGTTGATCAGGTGCTTGCCCAGCCGGAGGGGAGCAAGCTGATGCTGCTGGCCCCGGTGGTGCGCGATCGCAAGGGGGAACACACCAAGCTGCTGGAGAATCTGGCGGCTCAGGGTTACATCCGTGCCCGTATCGACGGCGAGGTGTGCGATCTCTCCGACCCGCCCGCGTTGGAGCTGCACAAGAAGCACACCATCGAGGTGGTGGTGGATCGCTTCAAGGTGCGTGATGACCTTGCCTTGCGTCTGGCCGAGTCGTTCGAAACGGCGCTGACCCTCTCCGGTGGCATTGTGCTGGTGGTGCCGATGGATGGCGAGGAGGGGGTCGCCCCCATGACCTTCTCCGCCAACTTCGCCTGCCCGGAGTGCGGCTACTCCATGTTGGAGTTGGAGCCGCGTATCTTCTCCTTCAACAACCCGGCCGGTGCCTGCCCTACCTGCGACGGCCTCGGGGTGCAGCAATATTTCGATCCGGCCAAGGTGATCGGCGATCCGGCCATCAGTCTGGCTAATGGCGCTATCCGTGGCTGGGACAAGCGCAGCTTCTACTACTTCCAGATGCTCAAATCCCTCTCCGAGCACTACAAGTTCGATCTGGAGACGCCGTGGGAGGATCTGCCACTCAAGACCCAAGAGGTGATCCTGCGCGGCTCCGGTCGCACCGAGATCGAGTTCCGCTACATGAACGATCGCGGCGACGTGGTGGTGCGCAAGCACCCGTTCGAGGGGATCCTGCACAACATGGAGCGGCGCTACCGGGAGACCGAGTCCAACTCGGTGCGTGAAGAGCTCTCCAAATATATCGCTAACAAGTCTTGTACCAGCTGCGGTGGCAGCCGGCTGCGGGAGGAGGCGCGCCATGTCTTCGTCGACAACCGCAACCTGCCGGCCATCGCCGAGCAGTCCATCGGTGATGCACTGGCCTTCTTCGAAGGGTTGAATCTGACCGGCCAGCGCGCCCAGATCGCCGAGAAGATCCTCAAAGAGATCGTCGAGCGGCTTGGCTTCCTGGTGAACGTCGGTCTCAACTATCTGAGCCTGTCCCGCAGTGCCGAGACCCTCTCCGGCGGCGAGGCGCAGCGGATCCGGCTGGCCAGCCAGATCGGTGCCGGTCTGGTGGGGGTCATGTACGTGCTGGACGAGCCCTCCATCGGCCTGCATCAGCGCGACAACGAGCGATTGCTCAAGACCCTCACTCACCTGCGTGATCTTGGCAACACGGTGATCGTGGTGGAGCACGACGAGGATGCCATTCGCCTCGCCGACCATGTGCTCGATATCGGCCCGGGGGCCGGAGTACACGGCGGTGCCATCGTCGCCCAGGGCACGCCGGAAGAGATCATTGCCAATCCCGAGTCACTCACCGGTGACTACCTCTCTGGCCGCAAGCAGATCGCCATTCCTGCCGAGCGTACTCCGCTTACCGGCAAGTGGCTGAAGCTCAAGGGGGCGAGCGGCAACAACCTGCGCAACGTCAACCTGGATCTGCCCATCGGGGTGATGACTTGTGTCACCGGCGTCTCCGGCTCCGGCAAGTCGACCCTGATCAACGACACTCTGTTCCGCATTGCTCACCGCGAGCTCAACAAGGCGACCGAATCCACCCCGGCGCCTTATCGCAGCGTGGAAGGGCTGGAGCATCTGGACAAGGTGGTGGATATCGACCAGAGCCCCATCGGCCGTACCCCGCGCTCCAACCCGGCCACCTACACCGGTCTGTTCACCCCGATCCGCGAGTTGCTCTCCGGCACCCAGGAGGCGCGCTCGCGCGGCTACCAGCCGGGCCGCTTCTCCTTCAACGTGAAAGGGGGCCGCTGCGAGGCCTGTCAGGGGGATGGGGTCATCAAGGTAGAGATGCACTTCCTGCCGGACGTCTACGTGCCGTGCGACGTCTGCAAGGGCAAGCGCTACAACCGCGAGACCCTGGAGGTGAAGTACAAGGGCAAAAACATCCACGAAATCCTCGAGATGACGGTGGAAGATGCCCGCGAGTTCTTCGATCCGGTGCCGGCGGTGGCGCGCAAGCTGCAGACCTTGATGGATGTGGGCCTCTCCTATATCCGCCTCGGTCAGTCGGCCACTACCTTGTCTGGCGGTGAGGCGCAGCGGGTCAAGCTGGCGCGGGAGCTCTCCAAGCGGGATACCGGTCAGACCCTCTATATTCTGGACGAGCCGACCACCGGGTTGCACTTCCACGATATCCAGCAGCTGCTCAAGGTGTTGCACCAGTTGCGGGATCGCGGTAACACCATTGTCATCATCGAGCACAACTTGGACGTCATCAAAACTGCCGACTGGATCGTTGACCTGGGTCCGGAGGGGGCGCCGGCGGTGGCCGCATTCTGGTGACGGGGACGCCGGAGCAGATCAGCCGTTGCGAGGACTCCCATACGGCCCGCTTCCTGGCGCCGCTGCTGGCACGATAATCCGTTCAATAATGTGACAAGGGGCCCTGGGCCCCTTGTTTTTATTGTGGTAATTCAGTGACCGTCCAGACGGGCCGATACTCCATACTTGAGGCAAGACCCTTCCCGTTTCGCATTGCCATCCAAAGGATATTGGCGTCCATGGCTCAACCGTCCCGCTCCATCGATCATTTGCTGGCCTACTCCATGTTCCCCGTCTGGGCCGGCGCCATCCTGATGCTGCTCATCGTGATCGCGTTGGCCCAGGTGCCGGCGGCGCAGCGGGTCGAGGAGCGGCGGATGCAGGATCATCTGCAACGGGTGGTCAGGGCCGTGCAGGGCGACATCAATGCTATCAATGCCTTCACTCGGGATTGGGGGATCTGGGACGAGAGCTACCACTTCCTGGCCAGGCCCAATCAGGGCTACATCCACTCCAATCTGTTGGTCGACACGCCAATGCGGGACTTTGAGCTCAACGTGCTGAGTTATATGGATTTGCAGGGCTCTGAAATCTGGACCCGCACCCTGCTGCCGGAGGCGCCTGATACGGACACCACCTTGCTTCCCTTCTTTCTGGATGACCTCAAGCTGCAACTGCTGCGTGAATCGCGGCAGGGGGGATCCATAGTCTGAGCGGGGTGAGAAGCTCGTTATGGGGACCGCTCATCTTCTCGCTGCAGCCGGTGACCAATACCCTCAGCGATGCCAAACCCAATGGCTATCTGCTGGCGACCCGTTGGCTGGATGAGCGCTATCTGAACGATCTGGCGGCGCGGACCGCGCTCGCCTTGACCATTGCCCAGCCCAGATCTGGCGAGCACAAGGGCTCTTTCAAGCCGTTCAAGCCATACATGAGCTACCGGTTGGTGGATCTGGGGTTGCAGCGCGTCAGGGGTGAGGGGCTGCTGCTCGACAACGACGGTACTCCCGTCTTGACCCTGATTGTGGAAGAAGAGCGTGACGTGCTGCAGGGGGCGATGGAGGGGGCTATCTGGACCTTCATCGGCATGCTGCTGATTAGCTTCGCCTGTATTCTGATGGCGCTGGCCCGCTTGCACGCCATCGTGCTAGGGCCGATCGGCGAGCTGGTGGGGGCGCTGCACAAGTTTGCCGAAAAGCAGGACGTGAACGTGTTGCCGATCATCGACAGCAGTCAGGAGATGGCGCTGCTCAGTCGCAAGTTCCGGGAGATGGCGGCCAGGATCAGCTTGCACCACAGCGCCTTGCAAGCTTATTCATCCCGGATGGAGACAGCCGCCTATACGGATCCGCTGACCCACTCCTTCAACCGGCGCTACCTCGATGAATGGTTGCTCAATGGCGATGACCTGGCGGCAGGCAGGGTGTTGCTGATCCTGGATCTGGATCACTTCAAGCAGGTCAACGATCGCTTCGGCCACGACATCGGCGATCTGCTGTTATGCCAGCTGGCGGAGTTGTTGCGGGGTGCTCTCGCTGAGGAGGAGCCGCTGATCCGGCTGGGTGGCGAGGAGTTTTTGCTGCTGCTGACGGGCGATGAGCCGACACGGGTTGCGCAGCGGGTCGAGCGTCTGCGCCGCAAGATTGCCGACTGCCGGTTCGGACGTGAAGAGTTGCCGCTCTGGATGACGGTTTCACTGGGATTCTGCGATTACCCCCTGCATCGGGAGCTGGAGGATTCGTTCTGGAACCTGAGCTTCAAACTGGCGGACATGGCGCTTTACCGGGCCAAGCAGGAGGGCAGGAATCGCTGGCGCGGATACAGCGGGGAACTGGGGCCGGCGCAGTGGGATTTGGACCCGGAGCAGATTGTGGCAGGGGAGTGGCTGCGGTGTCAGACGTCTCACACCAGCCAGTCGGCCTAGTGGGTCAGAATTAATAGCGCCATGCCGAGAACGAATCCCAATAAAATAAACAGGAAGGAGCCAATACCCCAGATGGCCGCCAGTATGGCTACTATTTTGTCCCTTCTGGTTTGTGGTTTCATAAAGAATTTCTTACAGCCCGGCTACATGGCTCGCAAAAATACTCTGGTTGAGCGAGTGAAACAACCGTTTTTAGCCGTTTAAAGCCTCAATAAGATGCATTTAAATTATTTCTTAATGTGTGTCGTTTGCTTTTAAATTGGCGTATCGATATGTTTTTATTGTTTATTTTACCAGTTTCAAGCCATGCACAGAGGTGTTTAAGCTGCTGTACACATCTATCTATTTCTTGGTAACGTTTGAGCTAAATCAATAACTCTGCATTCACATCCCTTTATAGTTTTCAGGCTTGCAACATATAAAACGAAAACTAAAAGGAAAACGTGATGAAAAAGATCCTTCCTCTGATGATCGCGGCCGCTCTCGCTTCTCCCGTCGCCATGGCCCACCAGGCCGGTGATATTCTGGTGCGTGGTGGTCTGGCCTTTGTTTCTCCGCAAACGAGCAGTGACAACGTACTGGGTACCGGCGAGCTGGAAATCGACAGCAATATGCAGTTGGGTCTGACGCTCTCTTATCTGATCACTGACAACTGGGGTGTCGAGCTGCTGGCAGCCACGCCCTTCTCCCACTCGGTGTCCACCGCCGGCCTGGGTGAAGTGGCCAAGGTCAAGCACCTGCCGCCGACCCTGATGGCGCAGTACTACTTCGGTGATGCCAACAGCAAGGTACGCCCCTATATCGGCGCCGGCATCAACTACACCACCTTCTTCGATGAGCAGGGCCGCGGCGCGCTGGATGGTACCGACGTGAGCGTGGACTCCTCCTGGGGCATGGCCGGTCAGGTCGGCCTGGACATGGCGATCAATGATCGCTGGTTCGTCAACGCCTCTGCCTGGATCATGGATATCGATACCGACGTGCACACCGCCGTGGGGACCATCAATACCTCCATCGATCCCATGGCATTCATGTTTGGTGTCGGCTATCGCTTCTGATAGGACACAGGGTTGGTCCTCCCACGGGCCGTTACAGCTAGCATGTCTCTTTGGCCCGGCACAGTCCGGGCCCTTTTACGCGCAAAGCGTCCCCCGTCAACTGTGATCCAACCCCATATAGATCAATAAAATACCCTCGGTCTCCCCTCTATAATTCGCCCCTTGTGCCGATAGTGTCTATGTTCACGTTACCTTTCCCCCACGAGTGAGGATGTCTCCATGGGTTTATCTATTGTGCAGCGGATCATCGCCGGATTTGTGTTGATGCTGCTGCTGTTGATCCTGCTGGGTGTGATCAGCACCCTGAAGATCAGGGGCATCAACGACGGCTTGTCACAGGTCTCCGACCGGGCGACCCCGTTGGTGATTGCGGTGGCCGGCCTGAAAGGCGCCCTGCAGGACAGCAACCGCTGGGTGCTGGTCTACCGGACCAACGAGGATGCAAGCCAGCTGCCGCAGCTGGCCAGCCAGTTCAAGGAGCAGCAGGCGCGTTTCAGTCAGCTGAGCCAGGAGATGGACAGGTTTAGCGGGGTGGCCGAGGCCGGCTCTCGTTTTCAGCAGGTCGATACCGCCACCAAGCAGTTCTACGGCCTGGCTGAACAGGTGCTCTCCCAGCACAGCCAATGGGTCAATGCCCAGGATCAGCGCCACAAGCTGGAAATTGCCTTCATCCGGCTGGAAGACACCTACCAGTGGGCTGCCGATCTACTGTTGCAGCAGACCGCCAGCAAACGCTCCATGCGCAACAAGGCTGAGCTGATCACTTCGGGCATCGCGCGCGATCTGAAGAACATTCGACGGGCCGATGCCAAGACCGATCTCAATGAGCTGGAGAAGGTGCTGAGCAAGGACATCGAGATGGCCCGCAAGCGGCTCGATCGGGTGCTGGTGCCGGATGACGTGAAGCAGCGCTTCGTCTCCAACCTCGACCGGATGCAGGAGCTGGCACTTGGCCAGCAGGGGCTGCTGGCGACCATGCGCAATGCCCAGCAGCTGGCCGCCTCGCTGCAGACCCTCAATCAGCAACTCGATGCCAGCCTGATCAACAGCCTGGGCCTGCTCGACGAGATGGGGCAGTCGGCCGGCTCGATTGCCAGCCAGAGCCGCACCACGGCGGATGATGCGGTCAGCAGCGCCAGCTTCTGGATCCTGGTGGTAGCCGCCATCTCGGCCGCCGCCGCCCTCATCATCGGCTATACCACGGCGCGCAGCATTCAGCGTCCGCTGCAGATGATCAACAAGGAGCTGGACTACATGGCGGCCGGGGACATGACCCGCCGCATCAACTATCGCAGCAGCTGCGAATTTGGCGCACTCTCCCGCTCCATCGATACCCTGGCCGGCAAAACAGGCGAGCTGCTCTCCCTGATCAATGCCGGCTCCCGTCATCTGGTGGAGGAGGCGAGCCGCGCCGCAGAGATCAGCGAAAGGGCCGTGTCCCGGGTACAGGATCAGAAGAGTCAGACCGATCAGGTGGCTGCCGCCATCACCGAGCTGGAGGTGAGTGCCACCGAGGTAGCCCGTTCCACCGATGGCACCAAACGGGAAGTGGATCTGGCTGATGATGAAGCGCGCAGCGGTCGCCAGAAGGTGGCGACCACCCGTCGCATCACAGAGCAGCTGGCAGGCGCCATGGAAGAAGCCGTTGGCATCACCTACAAGCTGGGTGAGTTCAGCAACAACATCGGTAGCATCCTCGACGTGATCCGCAGCATCGCCGAGCAGACCAACCTGCTGGCGCTGAACGCCGCCATCGAGGCGGCACGGGCCGGCGATGCCGGCCGTGGCTTTGCCGTGGTGGCAGACGAGGTGCGGGCACTGGCCAACCGGACCCAGACCTCGACCGAAGAGATCCAGGCGATGATCGAGAACCTGCAGAGCTCGAGCAAGCTGGTGGTGGAGGTGATGGGGCGCAGTCAGGAGCAGACCCACAACTGTGTCGAGCAGACCCGGGAGATGGATGCGGCCCTGCAATCCATCGCCGACCGGATGAGCGCCATCAAGGCGATGGCGGATCAGGTGGCGCACGCCGCACAGGAGCAGATCTCGGTCAGCCAGGGGGTGGCCCGCCATATCTCCGGCATCGCCGAGGTGGCCTACGAGACCGAGCGGGAAGCGCGGGAGTCGGCCGGCAGCAGTGAAGTGCTGGCGGATCTGGTCGCCAAGCAGCAGCAATTGATCGCACATTTCAAGGTCTAGGAGGGCTTATGTCTAACAAGTGGATCGGGGCCCTGAGTCTCCTGTTGTGTGGCCAGCTGATGGCCAGCGAGCTGGTGATCGAGAGCTGGCGGATTGATGACAAGGCTTTGTGGGAGCAGAAGATCATTCCTGCCTTCGAGGCCTCCCACCCGGGCATCCAGGTGAAGTTCAACGGGGTGCAGAACGTCGACTACATGCCGACCCTGTGGGCCAGTCTGAAAGAGGGCAAAGCGGGGGATCTCATTACCTGCCGGCCATTCGACGACTCCCTGGCCCTGTTCAAGGCGGGCCATCTGGCGGAACTGACCGAGATGTCGGGGATGGAGAACTTCCCAAGTTTTGCCCAGTCACCCTGGCAGACCGACTCCGGCGCCCAGACCTTCTGCGTGCCCATGGCCTCGGTGATTCACGGTTTCTTCTACAACAAGAAGATTTTCAGTGAGCTGGGGCTGAGCGTGCCGCAAACCCGGGATGCCTTCTTCGCGGCGCTGGACAAGGTGAAGGCCGATGGCCGCTATGTGCCGCTCGCCATGAGCGGCTCGGAAAGCTGGGTATCCTCCGAGCTCGGCTTCCAGAACATAGGTCCCAACTACTGGAAGGGGGAGGATGGTCGGCTGGCGTTGATCGGCGGGCAGGAGCGTTTTGACAACCCGCCCTACGTCAAGGTGTTCGAGGAGCTGGCGCGCTGGCGCCCCTACCTCGGCGAAGGCGGCGAGAGCCGCGACTATGCCGCGACCAACGAACTGTTCACCTCGGGCAAGGCCGCCTTCTACGTGGCGGGTTCCTGGGAGATTGCCCCCTTCACCGGCAAGGTGGACTTTGGCGTGATGCGCCCGCCCGTGGCGAAGCAGGGTGATGGCTGCTTCTTTACTGATCACACCGACATCGGGATGGGCATGAACCCGGCCAGCAAAAACAAGGAGGCGGCCATGGCCTTCCTGCAGTGGCTGACCACGCCCCAGTTCGCCGAGCTCTATACCAACTCGCTGCCCGGCTTCTTCTCCCTCTCAAACCACTTCTTCGAAGTCACCAACCCGGCGGCGAAGGAGATGATGGAGTGGCGGGATCAGTGCGACTCCACCATCCGGATAGCTACCCAGATCCTCTCTCGCGGTACGCCCAAGCTGGGGGATGAATTGGCGGAAGTGAGTCAGGCCGTGCTGCTTGGCAAGATGGAGCCCAAGGCGGCAGCCGATCGGCTGGAGCAGGGCCTGAAGGGCTGGTATCCGCCTCATCAGGGCAACAAGGTGAGGGGAGCCGATTGCCAGTGTGACGCCCCTGCCGCCGCGCCCGCAGTATCGGCCGCCGCTGCGACCACCGAGCCTTCTGCCGCTGCATCCGCCGCGACGCCGGCGGTGACAGAGACACCAGCCACCCCGGCGCCGTCAGCAACGCCTGCCGCAGCAGCATCTGCGGCAGCCGCGCCGTTGCCGGCTCCGTCGGCCGAGGTGGAGCAGGCGCTCTCCAACGAGCTGGAAACACCGCAGCAATAGCTGCCGGCAGATAAACAACGGGAGGCATCAGCCTCCCGTTTTCTTTGCTGCCGCCAGTCAGTGACGTCACTGTACCGGGTGGGGCCAACGGCAGAGGCTGCCGATGCGGGCCACCGGGGTGAACCCGAGCGAGCGATAGACGCGCTGGGCGTGATAGTGCTCGTCGGCCACTATGATGAGCCGGTCGACCCGCGTCAGCCCGTACCTGGCAACCTGGCTCAGCAGCTGACGGCACAACCCCTGATTGCGCCATGCCTGCCTTGTGCGCACCAGCTGGAAGCGGCCCAGAGTATCGGTGAAGAAGAGGCCGCAACTGGCGACCAGTTGTTCCTGCTGCCAGATCCCCCACCACTGACCCAGCCCGTCCCCGATCATCGCCTCGTACAACTGGCGGCGTGACTGCAGATAGGGCAGGTAGCTCTGCTCCGAGTGACCGGGATCCCGCTCCTCCAGTTCAAAGGCCAGCCACTCATCCCAGTCGGCCGGGGTAAAGGGGCGCGCAGCCACCGTCGCGGCTGGCGGTTGCCAGTCGGCGGCCTCCAGTGCCAGCACCACGCACTCCATGTACTGGTATCCCTCCGCCACGAAGCCGGCTACCCGGCTGTTCTGGCCGGCCGCGAGAGGCCACTGGAAGGTGCGGTGTCTGACCCGGGGGTCCTGCCCGATCAGCTTGTCGAAACTGGCCTCGAGCCAGCCCTTGTCGTGATCGCTGGGGGGAAAGGGGAGCAGCAGATAGTTGCCGAAGTAGTAATCGGGAGCATCGGGGGTGCGCACGGCCCAGAACTGCTCATGGTCGACCACGTTGCCTTGATAACGATCGAACAGCAAGTCGGTGGCAAAGCCGGGGTGGGTGTCCATGATGATGCTCCTGCGAATGGTTCAATTGGTTATCGGCAGGAAGGGGAAGAGGTTGAAAAGGGGCCGGAGAAACCTCCGGCCAAACAATCACACGCAGATTCAGAACGTCCAGGACGATCTGCGTTCATCATAACGCGACTCGCTGGATTTTGGGATGGGGTGCCAATCGTTACTTTGGCTTTATTGCCAAATAAAAATCGGCGGCCTTCCTCTCGCTGTAAAACAGTGTTGACTTTGTGCCATTTTATCATAAAGATAGAAAGACGTTTAGACGTCCAAACATCCGTTTTGACGTAGAGAAATGGATTGCAGGGCAGGGAGAGAGCAGATGGGATTTCACAGCGCACGTCAGGTTGAGGCACTCAACCAGAGTCTGGCAGATTTGAGTGGCGACATATCGGTCAGTTTCGAGTTTTTTCCGCCCAACAGCGAAGGGATGGAAAATACCCTGTGGCAATCCATCGAGCGCCTGAAAGTGCTGGAGCCCAAGTTTGTGTCGGTGACCTATGGTGCCAACTCGGGTACCCGGGATCGCACGCACAAGGTGATCAAGGACATCAAGGAGCGGACCGGTCTGATTGCCGCCCCGCACCTGACCTGTATCGACGCCAGCCGTGACGAGCTGCGCACCATTGCCCGTGACTACTGGAACAGTGGCATCCGCCATATCGTGGCGCTGCGCGGCGACCTGCCCCAGGGGCTGGAGAAGCCGGAGATGTATGCCACCGATCTGGTGGCCCTGCTCAAGGCCGAAGCGGACTTCGATATTTCGGTGGCCGCCTACCCGGAAGGGCACCCGGAAGCGCGCAGTGCGCAGTCGGATCTGCTCAATCTCAAACGCAAGATCGATGCCGGTGCCAATCGCGCCATTACCCAGTTCTTCTTTGACGTCGAGACCTACCTGCGCTTTCGGGATCGCTGCGCCGCCATCGGCATCGATGCCGAAATCGTGCCGGGGATCCTGCCGGTTTCCAACTACCAGACCCTGGCCAAGTTTGCCGGTTTCACCAACGTGAAGATCCCGCGCTGGATGCATCAGCGTTTTGAGGGGCTGGATGATGATCAGATGACACGCAACATGGTGGGGGCCAGCATCGCCATCGATCAGGTGCGGGTGCTGAGTCAGGAAGGGGTGAAAGATTTCCACTTCTATACCCTGAACCGCTCCGAGTTGACCTACGCCATCTGCCACACCCTGGGGGTGAGGCCGAAAGGCCAGCCGTAACAGATCGTGGGCACAAAAAAAGCCAATGAGTCGCTCATTGGCTTTTTTGTCATGGCGACCAATCAGGGTCTGGTAGGGGCGATCTCTTTGGGTTCGAGATCGATCACCGCATTGCCGGCGGCGCCGGGATACTGGTGATAGCTCTGGTCCTGCTCCAGGGTATAGAAGGTATCCAGATAGTCATCGTTGTTGGTCATCCAGGAGTCGGGCAGTGCCTTGACGATGCGACCGCCGAGATCGAGGAAGGGTAGTGCCTCGGGCACGCCGCCGGCAGTGAAAGCCAGCTTGAGGGCATCGATGAACAGGCCGCTCAGCTCCTTGTAGTTGACGTTGTCGTCCTGCTCCATCATGACGATGTCGACGGCACCCCAGCGATAGCGATCCCAGTAGACCAGGATCTGGTTGGGGGTATAGTCGGTGTTGTCATAGTCGAGATAGGGCATGTCGACGATGTCGACCACGGGCTCATCCCGGCTGGGGTTGACCCCTGCGACCACCGCATACACCTCGGCCGCACCCAGCAGCCAGGGCTCCTGATCATCCTTCAACCGAATTTTCTTCAGGATGCTGGTCTTGAGCGGTGCCGTGCTGGCAGCCGCACGGGGAGCCACCTGCATGTCGGCGGCCGCCAGCGCCTTGCGGATCACCTTGAGGCCGGCGTTCTTGGCCTTGACTGGGTCGGCCTCCACGACCAGGACCGGACGGGCCGGTGCCTTGTCCACATCCAGATAGACGGGGTTGCCGGCGCTGTCGAAGGCTTCGATGGCGCTCCAGCTCTTCTCATCTCCGCTCGGTACATAGGCGACCAGCGGTTCGACACCCTGCTGCAGCGCGGCGGCCTGTTCCGGGTTGGCCAGTCGCAGCTGCATCAGCTCCTTGACCTCGCCATCCAGTCCTTGCCGGCTGATGGCTGCCTGGTTGGCATCCCGGGCCTGGCGTTTCAGGCGCGGGCTGGCCTTTTGCAACAGGTTGGGCAGCGGGCTCTGGTACTCCTGATTGCTCAGCAGCGGCAGCAGGTTCTTCTGCTGCAGCGCGAGCTGGCGGGCCAGCTCCCGATCGGTGTCGGCAGCGTGGGCGGTGGTGGCGCCCAGCAGTGCCAGTAACAAAATGACAGCCTGATTCCTCATTATTATTCTCCAGTTTATGAGTCTGACATGAGGCACGCATCGGGGAAGAAGAAGTGCCTCGACACCACTTAATGGCAATTAGTTTCAGCTGTGAACCAATTTTTCTGAATTATGTGCGGTGTCTCACGGGGAGCTCCCCAGATGGTCAGGTCAGTTTCTCCGCTGGTTGACTTGATACAGGATGATGCCGACGAGCAGTCCCCAGCAGGCTGCACCGATGCCGAGCAGGCTGATGCCGGAGGCGGTGATGATGAAGGTCAGCAGGGCGGCCTCGCGGGCATCGTCGTGCTGTAATGCGGTGTGCAGGCTGCTGCCGATGGTGCCAAGCAGCGCCAGCCCGGCGACACAGGTTACCAGTGTCGCCGGGAAGGCCGTGAACAGCGCCGCGACCGTGGCCCCGAAACAGCCGGTCAGCAGGTAGAAGCTGCCGGCCCACACCGCCGCGGGCCAGCGTCGGTTGGTGTCCGGATCTACCTCTTTCCCCATGCAGATAGCCGCAGTGATGGCCGCCAGGTTGAAGGCATAACCGCCGAAGGGCGCCAGCAGCAGGCCGGTCAGGCCGGTCCAGGTGATGAGGGATGAGGTGGCAGGCTGATAGCCGTGGGCCCTCAAAATGGTAATGCCCGGCATGTTCTGGGAGGTCATGGTAACGATGAACAGTGGCAAGGCAATGCCGAACAGGGCACCAAGGGAAAACTCGGGCCAGGTCATGACCGGGCCGGCCAGTTGCCAGTGGATGGTGTCAAGCTGCAGCCGGCCTCTCAGCAGGCAGATGAGGATGCCGGTCGCCAGTACCAGCACCATGGTATAGCGTGGCCAGAGATGGCGGCCGAGCAGGAACGCCAGCAGCAGGCTGCCGAGCAGTAAGGGATCTGCCGGGGCGACCTTGAACAGATCCAGCCCGAACTTGAGCAATACCCCGGCCAGCATGGCCGCCGCCAGTTGGGCCGGGATATGGCGCATCAGCCGATCGAACCAGCCGCTGATGCCGCACAGGGTGATCAGCAGAGAAGAGATAACGAAGGCGCCGATGGCCTCGGCCAGGGTGAAGTTACCCAGGCTGGTGATTAGCAGGGCGGCCCCCGGGGTCGACCAGGCAGTCAAGACGGGGATGCGGTAATAGAGGGAGAGGCCGATGCAGCTGATACCCATGCCAATACCCAACGTCCATAGCCAGGATGCGAGCTGGGCAGCATCGGCTCCCGCTGCCGTGGCTGCCTGAATGATCAGGATGACCGAACTGGTATAGCCGACCATCACGGCGATGAAGCCGGAGACCAGATGAGGAAGGGCAAAGGGCATGGTGACGTCCTTGTGGGGCTGTGACGATTTGTGCGTTATTGCGTACAATATTGCCTCAGACTATATCGCTGTGCGTTATAGCGCACAAGGTGATTCAAGCAAGCACCACAAAGAGGCAGTCATGCAAGAGATGAATCAGCATCTGGCCCAACGTCTGAAGGGCTTGCGCAGCGAACTGGGTTGGAGCCTGGCTGTAGCAGCGCGGGAGACGGGAGTGAGCAAGGCCATGCTGGGCCAGATTGAACGGGGGAGTCTAGCCCGACGGTGGCCACCCTGTGGAAGATTGCCACCGGCTTTCGAGTTTCTTTCTCCAGCTTCATCGAGCCGACCCCGGCAGAGCAGGGGGAGGTGCTCTATCGCACCGCTGATGCGATTCGCCAGCAGCCGGCGGGAGAGGGCATGCAGGTCGCCCCTCTCTTCCCTTATGAGGGGCGCTTTGGATTTGAACTGTTTGAGCTGACCCTGTTGCCCGGTTATCAGCGAGAATCAGAACCCCATGAACCCGGGGTGACCGAACATGTCATCGTCATCAGTGGCCTGATGGAAGTGCTGGTGGAAGGGGAGTGGTGCTCCTTGACGCAGGGGGAGGCGGTGCGTTTTGCGGCCGACCGCCCCCATGGCTATCGCAATCTGGGTGTGGCCCCTGCCATCTTCCACAATCTGATCCACTATCCTGCCAGCAGATCTTGACCCCCGGGTTAGCCTGGGCGCCCATCAGTCCGGGGGCTGGTCAATATGGGAGCATAGACCCAGACAAACAGGCCATACGCCAGGCTCCAGGCCAGGCCGCTCAGGTTCCAGCCGTGCAGGGTATAGGCCGGCCAAAGCTGCGGGATCACGACCCGGATCAGGGCGGCCATGATCACCAGCGCGAATGCGCACTGGATCCTGCGGCCCACCTGCAAGGCCCGGCCACTGTGACCAAGGGAGACCCGGGCTATCATCCCCAGGATCATGGTCCCCAGACAGCCGGCACTGAGCAGGTGGCTGGCCAGCGACAGGCTGATGGGCAGGCCGGCAGCCAGAGCACCAAGGGCGAGCAGGCCGAGAGGAATAAACAGGTAGGCGAGGTGCAGCGACCACAAGAGGGGTTGGCCAAGAGTGGAAGGCAGCCGCCAACGCAATTGGCGCCACAAGTGCAAAACGGCCGCCACTATATATAGAGGAAGCAAGTAGAGGCTGGTGGCCCATGGGGTGGGCAGCAGCAGCCAGCTCACCATAGTGAGCCACAGCGTGGCAAGGGCAGCCC
>NZ_CP187186.1:3785000-4230000 GCF_049665575.1 Aeromonas oralensis | reverse complement strand
ATGGGGTTAGCGCAAGCGAAGCTCTTGATCGAAGCCCCGGTAAACGGCGGCCGTAACTATAACGGTCCTAAGGTAGCGAAATTCCTTGTCGGGTAAGTTCCGACCTGCACGAATGGTGTAACCATGGCCATGCTGTCTCCACCCGAGACTCAGTGAAATCGAATTCGCCGTGAAGATGCGGTGTACCCGCGGCTAGACGGAAAGACCCCGTGAACCTTTACTACAGCTTGGCACTGAACATTGAACCTACATGTGTAGGATAGGTGGGAGGCTTTGAAGGCGTGACGCCAGTTGCGCTGGAGCCGTCCTTGAAATACCACCCTTGTATGTTTGATGTTCTAACGCAGGCCCGTGAATCCGGGTCGCGGACAGTGCCTGGTGGGTAGTTTGACTGGGGCGGTCTCCTCCCAAAGAGTAACGGAGGAGCACGAAGGTTGGCTAATCCTGGTCGGACATCAGGAGGTTAGTGCAATGGCATAAGCCAGCTTAACTGCGAGACGGACAGGTCGAGCAGGTACGAAAGTAGGTCATAGTGATCCGGTGGTTCTGAATGGAAGGGCCATCGCTCAACGGATAAAAGGTACTCCGGGGATAACAGGCTGATACCGCCCAAGAGTTCATATCGACGGCGGTGTTTGGCACCTCGATGTCGGCTCATCACATCCTGGGGCTGAAGTCGGTCCCAAGGGTATGGCTGTTCGCCATTTAAAGTGGTACGCGAGCTGGGTTCAGAACGTCGTGAGACAGTTCGGTCCCTATCTGCCGTGGGCGTTGGATGATTGAAGGGAGTTGCTCCTAGTACGAGAGGACCGGAGTGAACGAACCTCTGGTGTTCGGGTTGTCACGCCAGTGGCACTGCCCGGTAGCTAAGTTCGGAATCGATAACCGCTGAAAGCATCTAAGCGGGAAGCGAGCCCTGAGATGAGTCATCCCTGACCCCTTGAGGGTCCTAAAGGGCCGTTGGAGACCACAACGTTGATAGGTGGGGTGTGTAAGCGCGGCGACGTGTTGAGCTAACCCATACTAATTACCCGTGAGGCTTAACCATACAACACCCAAGAAGTGTTTCGAGCCTTGTGACAAATACGAAACTACTTATGTCAGCTTTCTCAGATTGAAGAATTTGCCTGGCGGCCATAGCGCCGTGGAACCACCTGATCCCATGCCGAACTCAGAAGTGAAACGCGGTAGCGCCGATGGTAGTGTGGCATTCGCCATGCGAGAGTAGGACACTGCCAGGCACCCAATACAAGAAACCCCGCTCATCTGAGCGGGGTTTTTTATTGCCTGAAATTCGTCTTATCTCACCCCTGAAATGTCCTTTCGGATGGAGAGCCTGTGCTGCTTTCTACCCTGTTGTTCACTCGGCTCTCTCGTGCCGAAACCCGGCGTCAGCCCTGCAATTAGGGTTGTATCTGCCTCATAACTCGGTAGAGTAAAGGCATCTTGGGTTGGCCCGTACTTTCTCATGTTGGTTTCTTTAGTACGGATGCAACTTGGCCTGCTTTTATCAACCTTACGTCAGTGGTATCGATATGGAACAAGTAAACAAGTCCACCTTCAGCGATGTACTGGAATATGTGCGTATGTCCCGTCGTCAGAACAAACTCAAGCGTGAAATTGCGGACAACGAGAAGAAGGTCCGTGACAACCAGAAGCGTGTGCTGCTGCTCGACAACCTGAGCGATTACATCAAACCGGGTATGAGCATCGATGAGGTGCAAGCCATCATCGCCAACATGCGGGCTGATTATGAAGAGCGTGTGGACGACCACATCATCAAGAATGCCGAGCTGTCCAAAGAGCGTAAAGAGCTGAGCACCAAGCTCAAGGCGATGAGCTCCAGCAAATAAGCCTGCTCCCAGTCTTATCAAAACACCGGCCATAGGTCGGTGTTTTGTTTTCGGCCATCAGCTCGGATCTCTCACCGCGCTGCAACAATCGGCTCCACTTTTTATTATCGCCCTGTTACCATCACTACAAAGCGGTCAATAGTTTTCAAGCCATTGACTTGAAACGACTAAGCTTGAGTGAAACACAATAAATTGCGCAACCATGGTGGGGCTGATATGGGCGCATCAGAACAGACGGATTTGAACAAAGTGGCATCTCAGGATTCATCTGTCCCAAGCGCGGACGGCAAGTACAAGCGCAAGCGTCGTTCCTGGTGGCGCTGGTTGTTCTGCTTTTTCTTTTTGCTGTGCCTGGCTGCGGTGATTGCTCTGGTCGGTTATGAGATGCAGACTTCCCGCCTGCAGTCGCAGGAGATCTCCCGCTATGCGGCCAAGCTGACCTATCAGGTTGAACCGGGCCCCAGCAAGCAGATTGCCTTCCCCGAAGACGGTCCCTTCGACAAGCGGCTCGGTTATGTGCTGTTGCCCATGATGCAGGAGCGCTTGCTGCAACGGGGTTATCAGGTCAGCGAGCAGGTACATTTCTCCGACGCCTTGTATGACTATGCCAGTCGCGGCTTTTTCGTTCCTTATACCGAGAAGGTGCAAGCCGGCCTGACTCTGCACGACTGCCGGGCGGAACCCTTCTATCAATTCAAGTATCCGACCCACTATTATCCGGATTTTGCCTCCATCCCGCCGCTGGTGATCCAGTCGCTCCTGTTCATCGAGAACCGCGACCTGCTCAGCAATGAACAGCCGCTGGCCAACCCGGCCGTGGATTGGCCCCGTTTTGCCAAGGCGGCCATGTCCCAGGTCGGCAAGGCGCTCGATATGCAGGATCAGTCGGCCGGCGGCAGTACGCTGGCGACTCAGGTCGAGAAGTATCGCCACTCGCCGGATGGCCTGACGCTGTCACCCACCGAGAAGATCCGCCAGATGGCGTCCGCCAGTGTGCGGGCCTACCGGTTGGGACCCAAGACGCTGGAGGCGCGCAAGCTGGTCGCTTGGGCCTATCTCAACTCGGTCCCGCTCTCTGCAGCTCCTGGCTATGGGGAGGTACACGGCCTGGGGGATGGTCTCTGGGTATGGTTTGGCGCCAATGTGGACGAGGTAAACCGGCTGCTGGACCCTGCGCGCAACCAGGATGCCTCTTTGGCGGAGCAGGGCCTGGCGCTGCGCCAGGTGGTTTCGCTGATGATTGCCCATCGTCGCCCCTCCTACTATCTGGCGCAGGGGCGCGATGCACTGGCGACCCTGACCGACAGCTATCTACGGCTGTTTGTACAGGAGGGGATGATCACGCCGCCGCTGATGGAGGCCGCGCTGAAGGCCAGGATCTCGTTCCGTGATTTCCTGCAGTCCCCGGCGGTGACCAAGGTCAACAACAACAAGGGTCTGCAAGTTGCCCGCACCCGTCTGAGCCGCCAGCTCGGGGTGCAGCTCTATGATCTGGACCGACTCGATCTGACGGCCG
This sequence comes from Aeromonas oralensis, assembly GCF_049665575.1. NCBI lineage: Bacteria > Pseudomonadati > Pseudomonadota > Gammaproteobacteria > Aeromonadales > Aeromonadaceae > Aeromonas > Aeromonas oralensis. The sequence goes on along the minus strand of NZ_CP187186.1, from coordinate 4,226,631 downwards.
ACACCAGCCTCAACATGCCGCTGCAAAACGAGGTCTCTCGCTACCTGCAACAGCTGGCCGATCCGACATTTGCAGCCCAGGTCGGGCTGTTTGGTGAGCGCCTGCTCTCGCCGGAGAAGACGGGAGACGTGAAATACAGCTTCACGCTGTTCGAGAAGTCCCCGCAGGGCTTCAAGGTGCGGGTGCAGACCGACAACACGGATCAGCCGTTCGATATCAACGAGGGCAGCAAGCTGGAGCTGGGGTCAACCGCCAAGCTGCGGGTGTTGACCACCTACCTGGAGATTGTCTCCGAGCTGCACGACAACTACGCGGACATGTCGGCCGAGAGCCTGCGCAAGATAGAGGTATCGGAGCAGGACAACATCAGCCGCTGGGCCGTCTCCTACCTGATGACCGCCAAGGACAAGAGCCTGCCACCCATGCTGGAGGCGGCGCTCGATCGCAAATACTCCGCCAGTCCGAACGAGGGATTCTTCACCGGTGGCGGCATGCACACCTTCAACAACTTCCGGCGTGAGGACAATGGCCGCATTCCGGCCATTCGCGACGCGCTGCGCGAGTCCATCAACCTGCCCTTCGTGCGCCTGATGCGTGACATCGTCCGCTACAGCCTCTACCGGGAGGGCAACCGTGCCCAGCTGCTCAAGGATGACAAGGATCCGCGCCGTACCGAGTATCTGGCCAAGTTTGCGGATAAAGAGGGGCAGACCTATCTGCTGCGCTTCTGGCGCAAATACCGTGGCAAGACTGCGGATGAACAGCTTGATACCTTCTTGGATGGTCTCAAGCCCAGCGCCGTGCGCCTGGCCGCCGTACACCGCTACCTGATGCCGGATGCGTCGCAGGAGACTTTTGCGGCCTTCCTGGCGAAGCGTCTGCCGCGGGAGAAGCTGAGCGATCGTCGTATCGAGCAGCTCTATACCAGCTATGGTCCCGGCAAGTATTCGCTGCCGGATCAAGGCTATATCGCCCGGGTGCACCCGCTGGAGCTGTGGCTGCTCTCCTATCTCAAGGAGTTCGACAAGGCGACCTTCGCCGATGCCGTCGAGGCGAGCCGGGACGAGCGGCAAGAGGTCTACAGCTGGCTGTTCAAGACTCGCCACCGCAGCGCCCGCGACAGCCGGATCCGCACCATGCTGGAGGTCGAGGCCTTCCTCGACATCCATCAACGCTGGGCCAAACTGGGCTACCCGTTCGATCACCTGGTGCCGTCGCTGGCAACGGCCCTGGGCAGCTCGGGCGATCGCCCTGCTGCGTTGGCCGAGCTGATGGGGATCATCCAGAATGGCGGCATTCGTGCGCCGACCCTGCGCATCGAGCATCTGTCGTTTGCCAAGGGCACGCCGTTCGAAACCGAGTTCCAGCCGGCGCAGACCGAGGGGACCCGGGTGCTGCCGGTCGAGGTGGCCACCGCGCTGCGCAACGCGCTGTCGAAGGTGGTGGAAGGGGGTACGGCCAGACGGATTGCCGGTGCCTTCGCCCTGCCGGACGGCACCGTGCTGCAGATGGGGGGCAAGACGGGGACGGGCGACAACCGTATTGAAACGGTCGGCCGCTACGGCAACGTGACCAGTTCGCTGGCTCGCAACCGGACCGCCACCTTCGTCTTCTATCTGGGAGAGGATCACTTCGGCACCCTGACGGCCTATGTGCCGGGCAGCCAGTCCGACAAGTTCCGCTTCACCTCGGCCCTGCCGGTGCAGGTGCTCAAGGGGATGGCCCCGCTGCTGATGCCGTATCTGCAGCCAGGCACTCATACCCAGTGCATGGCGGGCAGCTGACAGTTGCGGCGACACGAAAACGGGGCCATATCGGCCCCGTTTTATTTGTACTGCTCATCGCCGGTCGGCAAAGGTGAGTCATCACTTACAGCAGATCTTCGATCTCGCCGCGCAGATACTGGTACATCTCGCGATAGGCCACCGGCGGCTTGTTCAGCTCACGCTCCTTGTTGGCGGTGCGGATCAGCTGGCGCAGCTTTCTGGCGGTCCAGTTCGTGGAACTGGGACATCAGCTCGTTGAGGGCGCTGTCACCTTCATTGATCAGCCGCTCACGCCACTGTTCCAGCCGGTGCAGGCGGGCGTTTACGGTGGAGTGGCGATTCTTGATGATGGAGAGCGCCTCGACGATGGGCTCCACATCGCGGCTGCGCATCAACCGGCCGATGAACTGCAGGTGGCGACGGAAAGACTCGTCTTTCTTCGGCTTGAGCTTGCGGCCCAGCTCGACCGCTTCGGCCAACTCTTCATCCAGCGGGATCTTCTCCAGCTCGCTGTGGCTGAGGGAGACGATCTCTTCCCCCATCTTTTGCAAGGCTTCGGCGTCGCGCTTGAGCTGGCTTTTGCTGGGGCCCCAGTCTTCCCACTCGTTGTCGTCTTGATATTGACTCATCGGTCTCTTGATTCCTGTCATTCACGTTTGGTGGATATGTTACCAGCTTCTCCCGCTGGGCGCAGGGGTCTGATATGCTTAGCCCCTTTCCTTCCTTCATACAGATGTGAGTTATGGATCAGCAAGACCAAATCCGCCAGGATCAAGCCCATCTTGAAGCCGTAGTTGCCGAGGCCCTGGAGATTGCCAAGGGACTGGGGGCCGGGCTTGCCGAAGTCTCCATCAGCAAGCAGACCGGGTTGTCGGTGAACACCCGGGGTTGTGAACTGGAAAGCATCGAATTCAACAAGGACGGGGCGCTCGGCATCGCCGTCTATCGCGATGGCTGCAAGGGTTCCTCCTCCACCACGGATCTGAGCCCGTCGGCCATTCGTGCCGCCGTCGAAGCGGCCATGGAGATTGCCCGGCACACCTCGCCGGATGCCTGTGCCGGTCTGGCTGATGCCGAGCTGCTGGCCTGGGATGCCCCGGATCTGCAACTGTGTCATCCGATCGAGCTGGATCCGCAGCGCGGCATCGAACTGGCCATCGAGTGTGAGCGACTGGCGCTGGGCCGCGATGCCCGCATCAAACACTCCGACGGCGCCGGCTTCTCCAGCCATCTTGGCATCAAGGTGTATGGCAACAGCCATGGCTTCGTCAAAGGCTACGCGGCATCGCGCAACTCCCTGAGCTGCGTGCTGATCGGCGAGCAGGATGGCGACATGCAGCGCGATTACGGCTACTCCTCCAGCCGCACCTTGGACGGACTCTGGAGCCCGCAGCGGATCGCCGACGAGGCGGTGGAGCGCACCCTCTCTCGCCTGGGTGCCCGCAAGATCAGCACTCGCCACGCTCCCGTGCTGTTCCATCCCGATACGGCGGCCGGTCTGTGGGGTCATCTGGTGATGGCCATCAGCGGTGGCAATCTCTACCGCAAGTCGAGCTTTCTGCTGGACAAGCTTGGCAATCAGATCTTGCCCGAGTGGCTCACCATTCAGGAGTTTCCCCACCTGCAGGGGGGTCTGGCCAGCACCCCGTTTGATGGCGAAGGGGTGCGCACCCGCGATATGGACATAGTGCGCAATGGCGAGCTGATGAGCTGGCTGCTCACCTCCTACTCCGCCCGCAAGCTGGGGCTCACCACCACGGGCCACGCCGGCGGCATCCACAACTGGCAGGTTTCCAGCACCGGTCAGGATTTCAATGGCATGCTCAAGGAGATGGACACCGGCCTGCTGGTGACCGAACTGATGGGGCAGGGGGTCAACATCGTCAATGGCGATTACTCCCGCGGCGCTGCCGGTTTCTGGGTGGAGAATGGCGAGATAGCCTATCCGGTCGAAGAGATCACCATCGCCGGCAATCTGGCCGAGATGTTCAGCCATATCGTGGCGGTGGGTAGCGACGAAGATGAGCGCTCCAGCCTAAAGACCGGCTCGGTGCTGGTCGAGAACATGAAGCTGGCCGGTCACTGATCCCGGCACCAGCTGATTCGCAGCCATGAAAAAGGCCCCTCGCAGTGCGAGGGGCCTTTTTGTATCGGCGTGCTCAGGGGCGGCAATCAGCCCTTGATGCGCTCGATGCGGCCGCCAAGGCCTTGCAGCTTGTGCTCGATGTCTTCGTAGCCACGGTCAATGTGGTAGATGCGATCGACGATGGTGGAGCCTTCGGCCACGAAGCCGGCCAGCACCAGACTGGCGGAGGCGCGCAGGTCGGTTGCCATCACCTGGGCACCCTTGAGCTGCTGGGTGTCGCGGCAGATAGCCACATTGCCCTGCAGTTCGATGTCGGCGCCCATCCGTACCAGCTCGGGTACGTGCATGAAGCGGTTCTCGAAGATGGTCTCGGTGACCATGCCGGTGCCCTTGGCTACTGCGTTCAGCACGGTGAACTGGGCCTGCATGTCGGTCGGGAAGGCCGGGTAGGGGGCAGTCTTGATGGTGACCGGCTTGAGGGTGCGACCGGTCATGTCGAGGGTGATCCAGTCTTCACCCTTCTCAATCAGGGCGCCAGCCTCTTCCAGCTTGACCAGTACCGCTTCCAGCAGGGTCGGGTCGGTCTTGCGGCAGGTGATCTTGCCGCCGGTGACCGCTGCGCCTACCAGGAAGGTGCCGGTTTCGATACGGTCTGGCTGTACGCTGTAGCTGCCGCCATGCAGACGCTCGACACCGTCGATGGTCAGGGTGTCGGTGCCCGCGCCCTGGATCTTGGCGCCCAGCGCGTTGAGGAAGTTGGCCAGATCGACCACTTCCGGCTCGCGGGCGGCGTTTTCGATCACGGTACGGCCGTCAGCCAGGGTGGCGGCCATCATCAGGTTCTCGGTACCGGTGACGGAAACCATGTCCATCAGGATGTGGGCACCCTTCAGGCGGCCGTCGACACGAGCCTTGATGTAACCATCTTCGATGGCAATATTGGCGCCCATCAGCTCCAGACCGTGCACGTGCAGGTTGACCGGACGGGCGCCGATGGCGCAGCCACCAGGCAGGGAGACGTCAGCCGCGCCAAAGCGGGCGGCCAGCGGGCCCAGCGCCAGGATGGAGGCGCGCATGGTCTTCACCAGCTCGTAGGGGGCGACATGGTTGTTCACCGCGCCGGTCAGTACGGTGACGTTGCCATTCACCTTGGTGGTGGCGCCCAGCATCTCCAGCAGCTTGATGGTGGTGCCCACGTCTTTCAGACGCGGCACGTTGGAGAGGTGGATCTCCTCATCACACAGCAGGGTTGCGAACAGGATCGGCAGAGCGGCGTTCTTGGCGCCAGAGATGGTCACTTCGCCGTTGAGAGTACAACGACCATCGATCTTGAATTTGTCCATTTACGTTTGATACCAAATCAGGAGGGCAGTAGGAATTTGCGTTCGCGTTTCCACTCGGCATCGGTAAAAGCCTTGATGGAGAGTGCGTGAATGGCGTTGCTGGCGATCTTGTCCATCAGCGGGGCATAGATGGCCTGTTGCTTCTTGACCCGGCTCATGCCGTCAAACATGTCGCCGACGGCGATCACTTGGTAGTGACTGCCGTCCCCTTTGACATGGACTTCGGACAATGGCAGAGCCTCGAGGAGTATCGCTTCAATTTCAGAGACTTGCATTATGCGTCCTCAGTTGTGAGCGGGGTTGACTGAAACAATCCGGCCACCCCGTAGAGGTTGGCCAGGGTATAAAAATCAGTGGAGGCGCCCACCAGTTGCGGTGTGGCGCCTCGTGCCAGAGCGGCTTTGGCCCATTTGACCAGCAGGGCAAGCCCTGCTGAATCCAGGGTGGTGACGTCGCCGAGCTCGATCTGGTCTTCCTGCCACCAGTCGGCCCGCCGTTGCCACAACTCAACGACCTGGGCCGCCTGCAGCTCGCCGCTCAGTCTCATTTCTTGAGTACCAGCGGCTTGGCATTGTGGGCGCGCAGCTGGGCGATCACCGCATCGATGCCGTTCTGGCGGATGAGGCCGCCCAGCTCGTTCTGCTTGGCAGAGAGCAGGCTGATCCCTTCGGCGACCATGTCGAAGGCTTTCCATTCGCCGGTCTTGTTGTTCTTGCGCAGTTTGAACTCGAGGAAGATGTCCGGCTTGCCGGCCTCTTTCACGCTGACGTTGACGGCGGTGATGTTGCTGTCACCGGCGGCCTTGCCCGGCTCGACCTTGACGGTCTGCTTGTCAAAATGGGCCAGGGCGTCGGCGTAGGAGCTCACCATGTACTCGGTGAACACCTCGACAAAGGCGTCGCGCTGGGCCGGGGTGGTCTGCTTGATCTGGTTGCCAAGCACCTTGTAGGCGGCGAAGCGGTTGTCCACGTAGGGCAGCAGCTCTTCGCGGATGATCACCCGCAGGTGATCCGGATTGCTCTTCACCTGAGCCTGATCAGCCTTCAGGCGGGCGAAGGTCTGCTTGGCCGCCTGATCCACCAGGGCATAGGGGTCGGTGGCATCGGTGGCTTGTGCGGTCAGGGAAAACAGCATGCTGGTCATCAGGCCCAGCAGCAGGGCGATCTTCTTGAACATGGCTACTCCTTACTTGCTGTCTGATTTGGTGTCGGAAGACTGGCTGTAGAGGAACTTGCCAATCAGATCTTCCAGCACAATGGCGGATTTGGTGTCTTCAATCATGTCGCCATCCTTGAGCATGCTGGTGCCCATCTCCTCATCGGTAAAGCCGGGCATCAGGCCTATGTATTGCTCGCCGAGCAGCCCCGAAGTCAGGATGGAGAGGGTACTGGTCTCGGAGAACTCACCGGCGCTCTTTTGCATCTGCAAAGAGACGATCGGCACCTGGCTCTTGGCGTCCAGAGTGATGTCGCTGACCCGACCGACGACCACGCCGCCTACCTTGACCGGTGAGCGTACTTTCAGGCCGCCGATATTATCGAAATGGGCGCGCAGGGTATAGGTTTCTCCTTCCGGTTTGAAACTCAAACCTGCCACTTGCAGTGCCAACGCCAGAATGGCACCGATGCCGGCCAGCATGAAAGCGCCAACCAGGAATTCTACTTTGCTGAACTTCATCTTTACCTTATCCAAACATGACTGCGGTGAGTATAAAATCCAGGCCGAGCACGGCCAGGGAGGAGTGGACCACGGTACGGGTCGTGGCCTGACTGATCCCGGCCGAGGTCGGCTTGGCATCATAACCGTTAAAGAGCGCAATCCAGGTGACCACTAGGGCAAAGATCAGGCTCTTGATGGCGCCCTGCATGATGTCATCCTGCCAGTCGACAGAGGCCTGCATGGCGGACCAGAAGCTGCCTTCGTCCACCCCCAGCCAGTCGACGCCGACCAGCTTGCCGCCGAAGATGCCGATCAGGCTGAACATGAAGGCCAGCAGCGGCATGCTGATGACCCCGGCCCAGAAGCGCGGCGCGACGACCCGGCGCAGCGGGTCTACCGCCATCATCTCCAGGCTGGAGAGCTGTTCGGTGGCCTTCATCAGGCCAATTTCGGCGGTGAGGGCCGAGCCGGCGCGTCCGGCAAACAGCAGCGCGGTCACCACGGGGCCCAGCTCCCGCAGCAGGGAGAGGGAAACCAGTGGTCCCAAACTCTGCTCGGCACCGAAGTCTTTCAGTACGTTGTAGCCCTGCAACGAGAGCACCATGCCGATGAACAGCCCCGACACCAGAATGATGGCGACCGACTGCACCCCGACCACATACAACTGCTGCACCAGCAGCGGGAAGTGCTTGCGCGGCGCGGGTTTGCCCGCCAACGCGTGAAACAACATGATGGTGGCGCGGCCGATGGCGCTGATGAATCGCACCCCGCTTCGCCCCAGTTTGCTTACCTGGCTTGTCAACATCAGAGATCCTGTAGCAGGTCGCCTGCCGGAAAATGAAACGGAACAGGACCGTCGGGCAATCCTTTCAGGAACTGCTCGACCTCGGGATTGTGCTCCTCGCGCAGCTGGGCCGGCGTGCCGTGCGCCACCACCTTGCGGTTGGCGATGATATAGGCGTAATCGGCAATGCTCAGCACCTCTTTCACGTCGTGGGTGACGATGACGGAGGTGATGCCGAGGGCATCGTTCATATCCTTGATGAGCTTCACCAGCACCGCCATGGTGATGGGATCCTGGCCGACGAACGGCTCGTCATACATGATGAGGTCCGGATCCAGCGCGATGGAACGGGCCAGCGCCGCGCGCCGGGCCATGCCGCCGGAGAGCTCGGACGGCATCAGTCTTGCCGCGCCGCGCAGACCCACCGCCTGCAGCTTCATCATGACGATGGTGTGGATCAGCTCCTCGGGCAGGCCTGAGTGCTCGCGTAGCGGGAAGGCCACGTTGTCGTACACCGTCATGCCGGTAAACAGGGCGCCGCTCTGGAACAGCATGCTCATCCGCTTGCGTACCTCGTACAGGCGCGAGCGGGAGAGAGTGGGGATATCTTCCCCGTCAAACAGGATATGACCGGATTCGGGCTTGAGCTGGCCGCCGATCAACCGCAGCAAGGTGGTCTTGCCGATGCCGCTGGGGCCCATGACCGCAGTGACCTTGCCACGGGGAATGGTCAGGTTTATCCCGTCGTATAACAGCCGATCTCCGTGACTGAAGGTGAGGTCGGAGATGGTGATCAGGTCATCGTTCAAACAATTGTCCATCCGGTGTAAATGAAGAGCGAATTTTATGGGCTAGTCTAGGTCTAAGCAACAGCAAGGAACAACTATTGAACAGCCTGTCTGTCCAGACGCGCGACAGTTTTTTGTAACCAATTGTCTCTCTTTTCCGGTCGGGAAGTATCCGATTCGCTTATCTCGACAGACTTTTTTATAATCCCGCAGCAAATTTCAGCCCGGAGCTGTGTCTTTATGTCTGTAAAGTCTGAAAAAGTGTCTGAACTGTTCGATTTTCGTCGCAGCGCCCGTACCGTGCTGGACATCGAGAAACAAGCGATTGATGGACTCTACCAGTACCTGAACGATGCCTTCGATCAGGCGTGCGAGATGATACTGCGCTGCAGTGGCAAGATAGTGGTCACCGGCATGGGCAAGTCAGGTCATGTCGGAAGCAAGATTGCGGCCACCTTGGCCAGCACCGGTACTCCCGCCTTCTTCCTCCATCCGGGTGAAGCCAGCCACGGCGATCTGGGGATGATTTCCGGCGGCGATCTCATCATTGCCATCTCCAACTCCGGTGAGAGTGACGAGATCCTGGCCCTGTTGCCGGTGCTCAAGCGCCGCGGCATCCCGCTCATCTGCATGACCGGCAACCCGGCCTCCACTATGGCGAAAGAAGCCAACGTGCACCTGTGCATCAAGGTAGAGAAAGAAGCCTGCCCTCTGGGGCTGGCGCCCACATCCAGCACCACGGCAACTCTGGTAATGGGAGATGCGCTGGCGGTGGCCCTGCTGGAAGCCCGCGGCTTTACCGCCGACGATTTCGCCCTTTCTCACCCGGGTGGTTCCCTTGGCAAGCGACTGCTGCTGCGGGTCGGCGATCTGATGCACAGCGGTGAGCTGTTGCCCCAGGTGGGGATAGATGCCACCATCAGCCAGGCACTGCTGGAAGTGAGTCGCAAGGGGCTCGGCATGACGGCTGTGGCCGATGCCAATGGCCGCCTGGCCGGCCTGTTCACCGATGGCGACCTGCGCCGCATTCTGGACTTGCAGGTGGATATCCACCACACCCCGATCAGCCGCGTGATGACGGTCAACTGTGTTACCGTGGGACCGGAGATGATGGCAGCCGAGGCCGTTAAACTGATGGAAACCAGAAAGATCAACGGATTACTGGTTGTGGATGGCGACAAGCGCCCGCTGGGTGCCTTCAACATGCATGACCTGCTGAAAGCCGGAGTAATTTGATGCAAAACGTACCGACCCTCTATGGTCCGGTGACGCGCAGCCAGTTTGAGAAGGCGGCGCAGATCCGCCTGCTGGTGTGCGATGTGGATGGGGTGCTCTCCAACGGCCTCATCTACATGGGAAATGACGGCGAAGAGCTGAAGACCTTCTGTACCCGCGACGGTGCCGGCATGCGAGCGCTGCTCAACGCCGGGATCGAGATTGCCATCATCACCGGGCGCAACTCCCGTATCGTCAGCGATCGGATGAAGAGCCTGGGGGTGCAGCATCTGGTGCAGGGGGCGGATCAGAAGCTGCCCCACTTCGAGGCGCTGCTGGCCAAGCTGGCACTGACCCCCGAGCAGGCGGCCTACATGGGTGATGACACCATCGATCTGCCTGTGATGCAGGCCTGTGGCCTCGGCATCGCGGTGGCCGATGCCCATCCGCTGGTGCTGGTGCGGGCCGACATGGTGACCCGGCTGGCCGGCGGTGTTGGCGCGGTGCGCGAGGTGTGCGATCTCATTTTGCAGGCCCAGGGGCTGGGTGACTATCAGCCTGAGGCCTCGGTATGAGCAGACAGACACTGTTGTTCGCCCTGCTGTTTCTGGTTGCGCTGGCCGCCTGGCAGCTCGGCGACATCGAACTGGCGCCGGAGCCGACCACCAAGGTGGAGAATTATCAGCCGGACTTCACCGCCAAGAATCTGGTGACGACCCGCTTCGATGTCGAAGGCCGTCGCACCGAGCGGCTGGAGTCCCGCTATGCGGAGTACTACCAGATCCTCGAGCAGGCCACTTTTGACAAGCCGGTGGTCTACATGTTCGACAAGCAGGGCGAGCCCGAGTGGAAGGTCACTGCCGATAGCGGGGTGCTCAACACCGATGACAACGTGATCCTGCGGGACAAGGTGCATCTGGACGGCTTGCTGCCCACCTCTTTCATCTCCACGCTGGATACCCCCTATCTGGAGCTGGATCTGGTGACCCAGAACGTGAGAAGCAATCAGCAGGTCAGCATAGTGGGTAAGGATTTCCAGACCGAGGGCGTCGGCCTGAAGGGTCATCTGGAACGCAAATATTTTGAATTACTGGATCAGGGCCATGCCATCTATTTCAATGAAAAACGCTAATCTGGCCCTCGCGGCCCTGCTGCTGTGCGGCACCGTGAGCGCCAAAGAGTCCGACTTTGCCGAGAAGGTCTATGTGGATGCGGTCAAGCAGGTGGCCGAGATGCAGGACAACCGCATCACCTTCGAGCAGGATGTGACCATCACTCAGGGCACCATCAAGATCAAGGCAGACAAGGTAGTGGTGATCCGCTCCGGCGAGAAAGGTGCCGAGGTGATGACGGCCTATGGCAAGCCTGCCACCTTCTTCCAGATCCTGGACAACGGCAAGCCGGTCAATGCCCATGGCAACAGCATCCGTTATGAGCTGAAGAACCGGTTGGTGACCATCACCGGCAACGGTCAGCTCAAGCAGGAAGACAGCCAGGTCAATGGCGACCTGATCCGTTATGACATCGTCAAACAGAAGATGATTGCCGAGAGCAAGACCCCGAACCAGCGGGTCAAGACGGTGTTCCTGCCGGATCAGGTAGAGAATTTCGACAAGCCGGCCGATCAGAAGAAGCAGGGAAAATAAACCATGGCAGTGTTGAAAGCAGCCGGCCTGCAAAAAAGTTACAAGCGCCGCATGGTAGTGAGCGATGTGAGCCTGGAAGTGGGGACCGGCCAGATCGTCGGGCTGTTAGGCCCGAACGGAGCTGGCAAGACCACCTCCTTCTACATGATCGTGGGGCTGGTGCAGAGTGATGCCGGCCTCATCACCATCGATGATCAGGACATCAGCCTGCAGCCCATGCATATCCGCGCCCGCAACGGCATCGGCTATCTACCGCAGGAGGCCTCCATCTTCCGTCGCCTGTCGGTGTTCGACAACCTGATGGGGGTGATGCAGACCCGCAAGGGGTTGAGCCGCGAAGAGCGGGAGGACAAGGTCCAGCAACTGCTGGAAGAGTTCAACATCACCCATATCCGTGACAGTTTGGGGCAGAGCCTGTCGGGCGGGGAGCGGCGCCGGGTCGAGATCGCCCGGGCACTGGCTGCCGAGCCGCGTTTTATCCTGCTGGATGAACCCTTTGCCGGGGTCGACCCCATTTCTGTGATAGACATCAAGAAGGTCATCCAGCATCTCAAAGATAGAGGCCTGGGCGTCTTGATCACCGACCACAACGTCAGAGAGACTCTGGACGTATGTGAGAAGGCCTATATCGTCAGCCACGGCAAGATGATTGCCGAAGGTGCACCGGCCGACATACTGGCCGATGAACAGGTCAAGCGCGTCTATTTGGGCGATCAATTCAGTCTATAGTAAGGGGGCATCTCTTCATTTCCTGTGACGACTGCCTCGCTGAACATAAGGATATCCCGACGTAGATGAAGCCGACATTACAGTTGCGTCTCGGCCAGTCCCTGACCATGACGCCGCAATTACAACAAGCGATTCGTCTGCTCCAGCTCTCCACTCTGGAACTCCAGCAGGAAATTCAGCAAGCGCTCGACAACAACCCCTTGCTGGAGCAAGAGGAAAATGATGTGCAGGAGACCAGCCCGGAAGAGCCGGTCGATGCCAGCCAACTCGACTCCAGCGATGCTATGTCCCAGGACAACATGCCGGACGAACTGCCAGTAGATACCACCTGGGAAGAGGTTTACTCGGCCGGCACGGCTCAGAGCGCGGGCCCGATCCACGACGGTGAAGACAGCATCTATCAGGGCGAAACCACCGAAAACTTGCAGGATTATCTGCTGTGGCAGATGCGCCTGACGCCGTTCAGCGACGTGGATGCCGCCATCGCCCTCGCCATCATCGACGCCATCGACGAATCCGGTTACCTGACGGTGTCGCTGGAAGATATCCAGACTGCGGTAAGCAGCGAGGATGTCGAGGTGGAGCTCGATGAGGTGGAGGCCGTGCTCAAGCGAGTGCAGCACTTCGATCCGGTCGGCATTGCCGCCCGCTCGGTACAGGAGTGCCTGCTGATCCAGCTGGGCCAATACTCCCCGGACCTGCCCTGGCTGCACGAGGCCAAGGAGGTGATCCTCGAGCACATGGATTTGCTCGGCAATCGCGACTACCGCACCCTGGCGCGCAAGACCCGGCTCAAGGAGAGCGACCTCAAGGAGGTGCTGGATTTGATCCAGCAGCTGGAGCCGAGACCCGGCAACGGCGTCATCCAGAGTGAATCCCAGTACGTGATCCCGGATGTTTCCGTGGTCAAGAAGGGCAACAAGTGGGTGGTCGAGCTCAACCCGGACTCGGCCCCGCGCATCCGGGTCAACGAGACCTATGCCGCCATGGCCCGTCAGGCTCGCACCAGCCAGGATACCCAGTTCATCCGTTCCCACCTGCAGGAAGCCAAGTGGTTCATCAAGAGCCTGGAGAGCCGCAACGACACCCTGCTCAAGGTGGCCAGCTGCATCGTCGAGCAGCAGCAGGGCTTTTTCGAATACGGTGAAGAGGCCATGAAACCCATGGTGCTCAACGACATCGCCGAAGCGGTGGAGATGCACGAGTCGACCATCTCGCGGGTCACGACCCAGAAGTACATGCATACGCCGCGCGGCATCTTCGAACTGGAAGTTTTTTTCTCCAGTCATGTCAATACGGAGGGAGGAGGAGAGTGCTCATCGACCGCAATTCGCGCGCTCATCAAGAAGCTGGTGACGGCGGAGAATCCCGCCAAGCCGCTAAGTGATAGCAAGATCGCGGATTTGCTGGCCGAACAGGGTATTATGGTGGCGAGACGCACGATCGCAAAGTACCGTGAATCCTTGTTGATCCCGCCATCCAATCAGCGCAAACGCCTGGTTTAGGCAAAACAAAAGGAAGACGTTATGCAAATTAACCTGACCGGACACCATGTCGAGATCACCGAAGCTCTGCGTGATTATGTGAACAACAAATTTGCCAAACTCGAGCGTCACTTTGACCACATCAACAATGTTCATGTGGTGTTGAGCGTAGAAAAACTGAACCAGATCGCCGAAGCCAAGCTGCATGTCAGCGGGGGTGAGGTGTTCGCCAACTCGCAGCATGCCGACATGTACGCTGCGATTGATACCCTGCTGGACAAGCTGGATCGGCAGATCATCAAGCACAAAGATAAGTTAAATCAAAAATAACCATGCAACTTGAACACATACTGAGTCGGGACTGCACCAAAAGTGCGGTCCCTTGTACCAGCAAGAAACGCGCCCTGGAGATCATCAGCGAGTTAGCCGCTGAGCGCCTGGGGACCTCTCGTCAGGTGCTCTTCGAGTGCCTGCTGGCGCGAGAAAAAATGGGCAGTACCGGGATCGGTGCCGGTATCGCCATTCCCCACGGCCCGGATTGGCGACGAGTTTCCGCCGACCGCCATCCTGATGACCTTCGCAGAGCCAATCCCCTTCGATTCCATCGACAATCAACCGGTTGACCTGCTGTTCGCCCTGCTGGTGCCGGAAAGCGAGTGCAAGCAGCACCTCAAGACCCTTTCCCTGATGGCATCCAAACTGGGCGACAAGGCGGTATGCCGCCAGTTGCGCCAGGCAACCAGCGACGAAGAACTCTATCAGATCATGACATCGGCCTGAGATGCAGGCCCTTGCAATGACGCCAAGCGGTGAGGGAACAAGATGCAATTAATAGTGGTGAGTGGGCGCTCCGGCTCGGGCAAGACAGTTGCCCTGCGGGTGCTGGAGGATCTCGGTTATTACTGCGTGGATAACCTGCCGGTCAACCTGCTGCCCCAGCTGATCGTCTCGGTCGAGAGCCAGTATGACAAGCTGGCGGTCAGCATCGACGTGCGCAACCTGCCGGCGAGCCCGGACAAGCTGGAAACCCTGCTGGCCCAGGTTCGCAACGAGGGGCGGGTGGAGTTCTCGAGCTTCTTCTTCGATGCGGACAACGCGACCCTGCTCAAGCGCTACGGCGAGAGCCGCCGGCTGCACCCCTTGTCACGCAATCAGTTGTCGCTGGACGAGGCGATTCGGGAAGAGACCCACCTGCTGGCGCCGCTCTCCTCGACGGCCGACCTACGCATCGATACTACCAACCTCAGCATTCACGACCTGAGCGAGCTCATCAAGACCCGGGTGCTCGGCAAGAAAGAGAACGAGCTGGTGCTGGTGTTCGAGTCGTTCGGCTTCAAGTACGGCATTCCCAAGGATGCCGACTTCGTGTTCGACGCCCGCTTCCTGCCCAATCCGCACTGGATCCCCGAGCTCAAACCCTTCACCGGCAAGGATGAGCCGGTGGCCCGCTACCTCTCCAGCCAGCCTGACGTGATGCAGTTCATCCTGCAGATCGAGAACATGCTGGCGACCTGGTTGCCCCATCTGGAGCGCAACAATCGCAGCTATGTGACAGTCGGTATCGGTTGCACCGGTGGCCAGCACAGATCGGTGTTCATTGCCGAGCAGCTGGCCGGCGCCTTCCGCCTGCTGGGCAAGAACGTCCAGATCCGCCACCGCACCCTCGACAAGAGTGCTCCGCAATTTTGATGGACCAATAGGAAGATCAGATGACCGTCTCAGCCTCGGTGGAAGTGAAAAACAAACTGGGCATGCATGCCAGACCGGCCATGATGCTGTTCGAGCTGGTGCAGGGGTTTGATGCCCACGTGTTGCTGCGCAATGAAGAGGGGGTCGAAGCCGACGCGGACAGCGTGATCGGCCTGTTGATGCTGGACTCCGCCCAGGGCAAGCAGGTGGAAGTCCAGGTGGAGGGGCCCGAGGAAGTGGAGGCCCTGGCCGCCGTGGTGGCGCTGTTCACCTCGGGCTTCAACGAGGAGTAACGACCCTCGGCATGCTCAAGGTGCGCTGCGTGCCAGCGCCTTGAAGGCGGCAAAATCCCGACAAGCCAGCAGACTCCTGCTGGCTTTTTCGTTCATCAGCGCCAGGAACAGGTCGTAGAGCCCCATCGCCTCTTCGTAGTCGGTCTTGGCGATGGCCAGTACGAAGACGAGGGTGGCGCTCTCGCCGTTGCCCCAGTCGATCCCCTGCGGGGCCAGCACGGTATAGACCAGAGTCCGGCGCGCCAGCAGGCCGAGGGAGTGGGGCAGGGCGATGCCGTCCCCCAGCATGGTGGAGACGATCCTCTCCCGCTCCTGCAATGATCCCCGAAAGCCGCTCTCCACCAGCTCCTCCGCCTCCAACTGGCTGCAGATGCGATCAAACAGCGCCGCCTGGCTGAGCGGTTCGGTGACCACCATGAAGTGGTCAGCATCGAAGTACTTGTCGAGCAGGTAGGGGCGGGTGCGATCGACCAGCACCAGCTTGCCGAGCTGCTCCAGCTGGTACTGGGTCGGGAAGGGGGCGACCTGCACCACGGACACGTTCTTCTCGCCAGCCTTGACGGTGCTGATGACGAAATCCTGCTCGATCCGCGCCAGCCCTTCGTAATCCCGTACCGACTCCAGCGTGGTCAGCTGCAGCTGGGGATACTCCCGCTTGATGCGGGCCTCCAGCACCCGGAAGGTGGCGTTGCCCGCATCGCACAGCAGCAGCGCCTGCGGGCGGCGGGTGTAACCGATGTCGTAGTGACGTTCCAGTCCGACCCCGATGTGGATCACCAGATAGCCTATCTCGTGGTGGGTCAGCCGATAGGGAGTCTGTCTGATCCACTCCGAGATGGCCGCCAGCGTGATGTCGTAGGCGAGGGGGTAGTACTGCTTGATGTGGTCCGCCAGCGGATTGTGGCTGCCGATCTGGTATTTGACCCGCAGCAGCATGGCGCTGATATGGGTCTGCAGGTCGGCCCGCAGTTGAAGATCGCCGCGCAGGTCATAGGGGTAGTGCTGGTGGATGTAGGCCAGCAGATGCTCCACCAGCTGTTCGCTCTCGGCCGCCATGGCCGGGCTGAGCTGGGGGGCATCGGCGGTGAGGCGGGCCTGGATCTGGATGGCGAGGCAGGCTATCTCCTCCTCCCCCGGTGGGGTCAGGGTCGGCAGCTCGCCATAAATGTCGCGGGCGACCGCCAGCAGAGGCGCCGTGAGATCCTCGCTGGCGAATTGGCGCAGCTCGTGGCCGGCCGCCTGGCGCAGCAGGGCGACGGCGCAGTAGATGGCGAGCTGCTGCAGGCTCTCATCGGCCAGGCGCAGCTGATGACGGCCGAGCTGCTCGTGGATGTGATTGCCCACTACCTCCAGCGTCTTGCTGGGACAGAGGTTGGGCAGCAGGCTCTGCAGCGGGTTGCTGTGCAGCAGCTCCTGGTAAAGTAACTGGGTGAGGCAGGCGCGGATGGCCGTTTCGCCCCCCTGGATCCGCATCCCCAGTCTGGGTTTGCTGTCGATGGCGAGTCCGAAGTGGGCGAGCCGCTCCCGAACTTCCGCCATGTCCCCCTGCAGTGCCGCCCGGCTCAGATACCAGGTGTCCGCCAGCTCGTCGAGCTTGATGCCCTGCTCCGCCGTCAGCAGCAGGATCTGCAGATGCAGCACCCGCTCGCGGCTGGTGCGGGGCAGCCCGCTCTCCTGTTCCTGGGCCGCCAGCAGCGCCTCGAACAGCTCCTGATTGTAGATCTTGAGCTGATAGCCGCTGCCGCGCTGGTGGATCAGGTGGGCGCCCCGGGTGGCGATGAGCTCGTTCAGGGTCGCCACGTCGGTACGCACCGTGCGGGTGGAGACATTGAGGCGGCGGGCCAGCTCCTCCTGCGGCAGCGGCTCGGCGTGGAGCAGGGTGAGCAGTTGATGGAGTCGGGGGTGGGGCAGCTTGATCATGAGGGGGGAACGGACTCCTGTCGCGGAATGAAAAATCGATGTTAACAAGCGGGTCATTAACAAGCCAGGCACCGGTCAGTGATCGGACCGGTGCCTGAAGGGCTGTCAGGCCAGCAGCCGCTTCACCGTGGTCAGCAGGGTACGCACGTCCTCGGGACGGGTCTGACCGCTCGCGCTGTCGATGATGGAGCTGTAGATGTGGGGGATCACCTTCTCGACCCCGGCATCCAGCGCAATCCGCACTATCTCCTCGAAGTTGTCGAGATCGATGCCGCCGGTGGGCTCCAGCCAGAAATCGTTGCGAGCACAAGCCTCGGCCACCGCCTGATATTCGGCGCGGCAGGCCAGCCCACCCATGGGGAAGAACTTGACTGAGCTGCCGCCCATGTCCTTGAGCAGGGCGATGGCGGTGTCGATGGGGACGATGCCGTCGGGCTGCTGGCTACTCAGGGGGCCGGTGGAGATCTTCACCATGCCCGGCATGCCGGTGGGGGAGATCAGGCCGTTGACCAGCGTTTCCGACTGGCCGAGCAGCGCCCTGCTGGCGCCAACCCCGGTGAACACCTGGTTGACGTGCTGGGGCTGCAGCTGGCAGGCCAGCTCGGCCACCATGGCGGACTGGCGTGGATCACCGGCTCCCAGCCCGATGGAGAGGGCGTTATCGATAAGCTTGGCGTAAGCCCGCATGTCGGCTACCGCGGAGGGCACATCCGGGTAGTTTTTGGAGAGCACACCGACCAGCACGTGGCCTTCGGCTGCGTCGTATACCTCGACGGCATTCTCCTTGGAACCTGCCAGCACGTTGAGACAGACCCGATCACGGTAGTAGTTGGGGGTAAGGGACATCAGCGATTCTCCTGAACGAGGTTGGCAATGGCGGAGTGGATTTGGTCGAGTTGGGGCACGGTGACGCTGCGGACATCGATCTCGATATGCCCCTCGTTGGCCTTGTAGCCACGACAGTAGATGGCAGGCGTGCCCTGTTGCAGACGGGTGACGACCTGCACTGTGGTCATGCCGATCTGCTGGTGGTCGAAGGCGATATCGGTGCGGGCGATGTCGCGCCCCGCGCTGTCCCACACCACTTTGGCGGTAACGCCGGGCAGCTGGTTGAGACGCTCGATGAAGGGGGTCATCTTGGCGACCATGGCGGCGCCGCTCTCTTTCTCTTTGGCCAGATAACGCTCGATGGCGTGGGTGAGGCCGAGGATCCCCTCCTTGCCCACCTTCATGGCGCGACCGATGCCGTTGGCTTGCTGCTTGACCCACTCCACGTACTGACGCTTGCCAACTACCAGCCCGCTGGTGGGCCCTTCAATGGCCTTGGCGCCGCTGTAGATGACCAGATCTGCCCCTTGGCTGTAGTAGAAGCGCAGATCCTCCTCGGCGGCCGCATCAACGATGAGCGGGAGCCCGTGGGCCTGGGCCACCTGGGCTGCCTCGGCCACCGACAGAATGCTCTTCTGCACGCAGTGGTGGGACTTGATGTAGAGGATGGCAGCTGTGCTGGCATTGATGGCGGCGGCCAGCTGGGCGGCAGAGCACTCGTTGGCGTAGCCGGCCTCCACCACCTTGCCGCCACCCAGGTTGACCATGGTGCCGACCGGGGCGCCGAAGTTGACGTTGTGTCCCTTGGGCAGCACGATTTCGCTCGGCACATTGTGGGCATGGGCGTGTAACTGCTCGAGGCGGTAGGGGTCGCCGCGCACGATCACGGCGGCCACCGACTGGGCGATGCCGGCGCTGGCGCAGGAGACCACCACCGCATCTTCCACATCCAGCAAGCCGGCCAGGTAGGCGCCGGTCTTGTTGACGAGATCCTTCACCTCGAAGTAGTGGCCAAGGCCAAAGTTGACCGCGTCGACCACCTCCTGCTCGGGGGTGGAGACGCCGAGAATGGTCATGCGCCCGGAGGCGTTGATCACCGGTTTGAGCTGATATTTCTCATACACAGAAGGCATGGTGTGATTTCCCATAGTGAGTCAGAACCAGTTCGCCACCGACCAAGGCGGCGAGGGGCAGCAACTGCCGATCGCCATTGCGGGCGCCGGCTTCGGTATCGGTAAAGAGGGTGGGGCCGCTCATCACCTCGAACAGGGTCAGATCGGCATCGGCGCCCACCTCGAGTCGCCCCTTGCCGGACAGGTGCAGGGCATCGGCGGCATGGTGGGTGACGCAGGCCAGCACCTGCTCCAGGGTCATGCCGATGGCGAGAAACTTCGACATCACGTGGGCCAGGTTGTAGACCGGCCCCTTGATGCGGTTCTTGCAGTAGATGTCGGAGCTGATGGTGTGGGGCAGGATCCCCTGGGCAATGGCCAGCTCCGCCACCTCGAAGCTGAAACTGGCGCCGCCGTGGCCGATGTCGAGCAAGAGGCCCCGCTGCATCGCCTCACGCACCGCCTGGCGCAGTTCGCCGGCCGGGGTCAGGATGCGGTTGGGCTTGCCGTTGAAGCAGTGGGTCAGCAGATCGCCATCCCCCAGCAGGGCGACGATCTCGTCCAGATCCGGCGGCGTGTTGCCCACGTGTACCACCAGCGGTAGCCGGCCGTGGGCCTGTTGCAGCGCCTTGGCCATGCGCAGGGGTTGCAGACCGTTTTCTCCGACCACGCTGCCGCTCATCCGCGCCTTGATGCCGACAATAAAATCGGGGTGGCGGCGAATGGCCGCCGAGGCGAGAACCATATCGAGGTCCCGGCTGTCGGCCAGCTCGTTCTGGCGCAGCAGGCCGATACGGGAGATGTTGAGAAGGGCATGCACCCGGGTCTTGCAGCCAGTGGTGAGACGCTGGAAGTCATCCACGTCGTCGGCCCCGGTGCTGCCAGCATCGATGACGGTGGTGACGCCTGACTCCACGCCCACCTTGTCCGGCTCATCGTGATAGATGGGGGAGGCAGGGTAGCAGTGGGTGTGGCCGTCGATCCAGCCGGCGCTCACATGCACCCGGCCGCCGAGATCCAGGATCTGCCGCGCCGCTGCCGTCTCCGGCAGGGTGCCGATGGCGGCTATCTTGCCCTGCTGGATGGCGATATCGACGAGCTGGCCATCTCCCTGGCGCCCCGCTCTGATGATGATGTCGTACATGCTAGATGGCCTCTCGAGCGCCGCCCCGCAGGGCGGCGGATGGTTATGCAAGCGCAACCGGGAAGAAGGTACCGAGCAGCATGGCCCCCAGGATGGCACCGCCGGTGATGGGCTTGCCCCATACGTAGAACAGCAGCGCACCCAGCAGGGAGCCGATGCCGATGGGGATCGAGGCGCCCATGGCGGAGAGGATGATGAGCGGACCGAGGAAGCGGCCCGAGCTGTTGCCAGCCCCCATCATGACGTCGGCGCCGTAGGTGGAGTTGCTCTGGTTGATGGTGAACTTGCGCGCCAGGATGATGACGTAGCCGATGGCTAGACCGATCCCCATGCCGGTTGCCAGCGAGGCACCGAAGTTTTCCACCGGATAGACGATACCAGCCCCCAGCAGCAGGGCGGGCACGCCGAGACCGACCCCGGTCTGGATGGCACCGCCGATATCCAGGATCCCCACTAGGGAGCCCTCGATGATGCGGGCAAACAGGAAACTGGCGCCGAAGGCCGCCACCGCGCCATAGGCACCGGTGTCCATGCCGGCCTTGAGCATGGCGACGAAGGCCACCTCGTTGAAGGCGCCGACTCCGTACAGGTAGAACATGTGGGTACCGGCAAAGACCCCGGCCGAGAGCAGACCGACAAAGATGGGGAAGGACCAGTCGGCGTACCAGAAGTTGTTTTTCAGTTTCTCATCCACGGTGTGACCCCTTATTTGCCGCTCAGCAGGTTATGGACGTTTTCCAGCCACAGGGGAACACCCAGATGGAAGGACTCGATGAGTTTCATGTCGAAGCCGCGGAAGAAGCCGCTCAGCACGAACAGCAAGACGATGGCCGCCATCATCACCTTGGTGACGTGGTTCCAGCCGCTCTCTTCCACGCCCTTGCCGATCAGGATGCCGAGCACCAGGCCCGGTACCGCGTTGCCCATGATGAGCTGGGCCAGACCGCCGAAGATGGTGGCCCAGAAACCGGACTTCTTGCCCGCCTCGATGGCGGCCAGCCAGAAGATCACCGGCATGACGGTGTTGACCAGCAGGTTGGCGGCCGGTACCAGCACCTTGACCGCGGTGACCTGCAGGGCGGCCGGTACGGCGGCGGCCGTGCTGTTGAGGAAGGCGACCACGATGGCACCTATGATGCCGCCGGCAATGGCCATCTTCTTCGGGTCGTGCAGGGTGGTGGTGAGATCCCGGTTCTTGAACAGCAGTGCCGCCGTGGCCCAGTGCGGAATGATGCGGTGATCCACATCCTGGGTGAAGGCGCCGGCTGCCACGGTGGAGGCCCAGGCGTTGAAGAAGAAGCCCAGACCGAACGAGAAGTGGGAGGCGGGGTCCCCTTCGCAGGAGTTGAGTTCACCCAGGGTACGGAAGGCTCCCATGCCCTGTACGGTCGGCGCGTGGAACATCCGTGCCGCGCCGGCCCCCACCCCGACGCCTACCAGGCCGCCGATGATGAGTGACTTGATAAATATGATTAGAAACATCCAACGTATCCTTCTTGTGGGGTGGTACCCGCGGGCGGAGTCACACCAGGGTGAACGCCACTTGTTCGGCATCCAGGCTGGTGACCTTGACCGTGATCGCCAGCTGGACCCGGAATTCGCGGCGCTGGCGCGGCAGGAAGAAGAACAGGAACTTCTCCACCCGGACCGACTCTTCGGCCTTGAGCACCTGCACCTCGAGCGGCTCGATGCGCAGCATCACCCGCGGGTTGTCCTTGAGCAGCGTTGGCTGCACCTGGCTGAGGGCGGCGGCGAACGCCTGCTGGCGAGTCGGCCCCTTGCCGCTGACCATGACCTGGGTGGTGAAGTCCTCTTTCATCAGGCGCGTCCGTGTTTCTTGGCGAAGGCTTCGATCAGCTTCTGACCCAGCTCTTCCTTGTCCATGAAGCCGAAGCCCAGCACCACGCAGCCTTCGTTGATGGCGGTCACGCCCTCTTCGATGGAGCGCATGCCGTAACGGCACTTGTAGCCGTACTTGGTCTGGGCCGTGATGGCACCGGCGCCACCGCTGCCGCAGAAGGAGATGCCGAGATCCGCCTGCTCCTTGTTCATCACGTCACCGAGCTTCATGTCGGCGGCCATGCCGGGGATGATGGTCACGCTGGCACCGGCGGTTTCCGCGCCTGCCCCCACTTTCTGGCCCTTGCCGAGTCGATCACCGATCACGAGTTTGATGACTGTCATTTAGTTTTCTCCTTTCACTGAGCTGAGTTCGTTTTCTTTGGCCACTTCGAAATGGACGGACAAGAGGTGTGCCTCCTCGTAGGCGAGGCGGTCGAGCCAGGCAACGACCTGCTCTGCCAGGCGCAGGGAGAGGGGGGAGATCTCCTCGAACAGGCTGAGATCCACCTCCGGCAGCGATTCACCGCTGTAGGAGCGCCACACCATGGCTTTGACGTGGGAGGCCAGCATCTGCCGCTGTACCTCGTTGGGGCGGATGCCCTGTTCGTCGAGCAGGGTGTGGATGCGCGCCAGCGTGTGGTCAGTCTGGCGCAGCAACGCGGGGCTGTCCGGGGTCAGGTTCTGGTCATGGGTCTCTGTGTGCAAGGTCTGCTCTCCAAGGCTGGCAGAAGGGATAGCGCTACCCTAAGCCGGCAGTAGAGGAGAGAGGAGGCACTGTTTTTCCGATTCGAAGCGGAAATTCCCGCACGCTTGGGCTGAAAACGGTGATTTTTGTGGAATGGAGGGGAAAAGGGCTGCTATCGGGGCCGACTTTGTGTGATCGAGGGCGCACTTGGCCCGTCGAGCCGGGCCGAGCAGGCTTGCTGGAAACTGTGAGTCGCCTCACGGATGGGGGAGTGTGGGGGAAGCAGACAGGGGCGGTTGACTGCCCCTGTCAAAGAGAGTTGGCGGGATCAGCTGGCGGTGGCGGCACTCGCGCTGGCCCGGTTCTGGTAGCGCAGATCCTCTTCGATGGTGACCTCCACCTCCAGCGGCTTGCCGTCACGGATCACCGAGATGGTGAGCTTGGTGCCCGGGCGGCTCTCGACGATCTTGTCCATGGCGGTACGTACGCCGCTGATGGCCTCACCGTTGATCTTGAGCAGCACGTCGCCCCGCTTCAACCCGCCTCTGGTGGCTGGGCCGTTGGGATCCAGGCTCTCCACCACCAGGCCGCGCAGGTCGCCCAGGTTCATCATGCGGGCAACGATGGGGTTGATCTCGACGCTGGAGATGCCGAGGTAGCCACGGATCACCCGACCGTTGGCGATCAGCTCATCCATGATGCGCTTGGCCAGCTTGTAGGGGATGGCGAAGCTGATGCCGTAGCTCTCCTGGTTGCCGTTGAGGTGGTAGGCGGCGGTGTTGATGCCCACCAGATCGCCGCGGGCGTTGACCAGGGCGCCCCCCGAGTTGCCCTCGTTGATGGCGGCGTCGGTCTGCAGCAGATCCTGCCGGCCGTTGCTGTCCGGGCCCATGCTGGAGAGGCCGATGCGCCGGTGGCGCTGATGATGCCCTGGGTGATGGTCTGGCCGACGTTGTAGGGGTTGCCGATGGCGAGCACCACGTCGCCCACGTCTGGCAGGCGCTCCGGATCCTGTGGGATCACCGGCAGATTGTCCGACTCGATGTAGAGTACCGCCAGATCGGTCAGCTGATCGGAGCCGACCAGCTCGGCGCTGAATACCCGCCCATCCTGCAGCGCAACGATGATCTGGTCCGCGTCGGCGATGACGTGATAGTTGGTCAGCACGTGGCCACGCTGGCTCATGATGACGCCGGAGCCGAGCCCCTGCGGCCTGAGTTCGGCCTGATTGCCCTGGTTGCGGGCGAAGCTGCGGGTATAGATGTTGACGACTGCCGGCCCGGCGCGGTGGGCGGCGTAGGAGAAACTCAGTTCACGGGCATTGGTGATGAGGCCGGGTAGCTGGGCCCCGCCACGGAAATTGGGAAACAGCAGCAACAGAAGAGCCGCCACGGTGAGACCGAAGCCGACAGACTTGCCCAAGTAACTGACTAGAGGGGGGATTTTCATGTCATTCTCATCCGTACATACAGCGCGCAGAGAATAACACTATCGGTGGATAAAAATCACCCGCGGCGAGGGCCGCGGGTGAGAGGCAGTTAACGGATCACCAGATAGAGGGAAGATTCCCCGCGCTGGATGTTCAGCGCCAGCACATCCGGCTTGTTCTTCAACGCCTTGCTCAGCTCTTCCAGCGAGTTGATGCGCAGGCGGTTGACCCCGATGATGATGTCACCCTTCTGCAGGCCGGAAGCCGCGGCAGGCGAGCGCGGATCGATGTCGGCCACGGCCACGCCGGTCACCGGCTCGGCGGTGGTGCTCAGCTTGGCCCCTTCCAGTGCCGGGTGCAGGGCGCTGGCCAGGATCTCGCTGTCATCCGCCTTCTTCAGCGTGACCTTGACGGTCTGCTCCTTGCCATCGCGGATGAGGCCCAGGGCGACCTGCTTGTCAGCCCCCATGGTGGCGATCTTGGCGCGCAGCTCACCAAACGAGCGGATGGCCTTGCCATCGATGCTGATGATGATGTCGCCGGCCTTGATACCCGCCTTGGCTGCGGCGGAGTCAGGCATGACCTGGTTGACGAAGGCGCCATCCTTCTTGTTGTAACCGAAGGTCTTGGCGATTTCGGAGGTGAGCTCGGTGCCGGTGATGCCCAGCTGGCCGCGGCGCACTTCCCCGTATTTCACGATCTGCTCGGACAGGTCGCGTACCATGTTGGACGGAATGGCGAAGCCGATGCCGATGTTGCCGCCGTTCGGGCCCAGGATGGCGGTGTTGATGCCGATCAGCTCGCCGCGCAGGTTGAGCAGGGCGCCACCTGAGTTGCCGGAGTTGATGGCGGCATCGGTCTGGATGAAGTTTTCCAGATTTTCGATGTTGAGGCCGCTGCGGCCAAGCGCACTGACGATGCCGGAGGTGACGGTCTGGCCGAGGCCAAACGGGTTGCCGATGGCCAGCGCATAGTCACCGACTCGCAGCTCGTCGGAGTCGGCAAACTTGATCTGCACCAGATCCTCGGCCTTGATTTGCAGCAGCGCGATGTCGGACTGCTTGTCCTCGCCGATCTTCTTGGCGGCGTATTCACGGCCATCCTTCAGGTTGACCTTGATCTCGTCCGCCTCGTGCACCACGTGGGCGTTGGTGATCACGTAGCCCTTCTTGGCATCGATGATGACGCCGGAGCCGAGCGCCTGGAAGGGCTGCTCGCTCACCTGTTCGTCGGGCATGTTGGGGCCGAAGAAGAAACGGAACTGTTCCGGCAGACGCTGGCGGGTGATCTTCTTGCCGGAGACTGAAATATTGACCACGGCAGGGGTGACCTGCTCGAGTACCGGCGCCAGGCTCGGCATCTCCTGATTGTTCGCCAGCAGAGAGGGCAGTGCAGCCTGTACAGGGGCCGCAGACATGGCGATACCGACACTGAGGGCTAACACACTGAGCACAGAAAGAGGTTTACGCATATGAAAAACAGCTCCCAGAAAAAGTTGCAATGCAATCGTCAAGGTCTGACCACGCTACCGCGCAATTAGTTCCGCAGGGAACTAACTGGACTGCTTGAGCAGACCGGAGGCCCCTGCATAGTCACGGGGTGGTACGCCCGGTTCTTCATTGGCCGGGACATCGCTGCTCTCGTCGAGCAGAGTTTCACGGAACAGCGGCTCCTGAGCCTTGGCCAGGAATTTGCTCTGCTCCGCCATATGGCGATAAAGGGTCTGGTACTGCTCGGCCAGCTGCTCCATCAGGGCGGCGCTGTCGGCGAAGTGGGTATTGATCTGGCCCTGGTAGCTTTCAAGTTCCTTGTGAGCCTTCTTCAGTTCTTGTTCCAGACGGCCGGCATCCCGGCTGCGCACTGTGAAGCGTCCGATGATGACGCCGATAATCAAGGCGGCGACAGCCAGCAGGATCCCGTTTAACAGACTCATAGATGCTCCTTGTTACAGCTAAATCAATGTGGGTTGATGCGGCCAAAGCGGCCGCTACGCCTTGATGGCACTATACCGTGCACCCCGAGAGCGTGATACCATTTTGTCCTTCATTCAGGGACTTGAAGGCAATCGACAGGATGACCCCGCAGCAAAAGTATCAGCAGGATTTGCAGCGCCCCGGCTTCGTGGCCGACCCCGCCCAGGCGATGGCAGTGGCCCGTCTGGAGCGACTCTATCAGGATTTGTGCCAAACCCCGACTCCGACCAGATCCCGTGGCCTGCTGGGCTGGCTGCAAAAGCCGAAACCCCGCGTGTCCATCATGGGTTTATATATGTGGGGCGGAGTGGGCAGAGGCAAGACCTGGCTGATGGATACTTTTTTCGACAGCCTGCCGGGAGAGCGCAAGCTGCGCATTCACTTCCACCGTTTCATGCACCGGGTGCACGATGAGCTCAAGGGGCTGACCGGTCAGGCCGATCCGCTCAAGTTGATCGCCAGCAAGCTGGCCGGCGAGACCGACGTCATCTGCTTCGACGAATTTTTCGTCTCCGACATCACCGACGCCATGTTATTGGGAACCCTGTTCCAGGAGTTGTTCGGCCACGGGGTGGTGCTGGTGGCGACCTCGAACATACCGCCGCAGGACTTGTATCGAAATGGCTTGCAGCGCGCCCGTTTTCTACCGGCGATTGCACTCATCGAGCGCCATTGCGAGATACTTAACGTGGACGGCGGCACCGACTATCGCCTGCGCACGCTGGAGCAGGCGGAGATTTATCACTTCCCGCTGGATCAGCAGGCAAAATCCAATCTGGATCGTTATTTTGGACAGTTAACCGGGCTGGAAGAGGCCCGGGCGGGCAGTGTCGAGATCAATCACCGTCAGCTGACGTCGCTGGGGATGGGAGAAGGTGTGCTCTATATGGAATTCGAGCAACTTTGCTGTACTCCCCGCTCACAGGGCGATTACATCGAGCTGGCGCGGCTGTTTCACACCGTCCTGCTGGCCAATGTGCAGCCAATGGGGGCGGGCACGGATGACGCGGCGCGCCGCTTCATCGCCATGGTGGACGAGTTCTATGAGCGGCACGTCAAGCTGATCATATCGGCGGCGGTGCCGATGCAGGAACTCTATGGCAACGGGCTGCTGAATTTCGAGTTCAAACGTTGTCTTTCACGGCTTCAGGAAATGCAATCGCACGAATACCTTGCCAGAGTGCACCTTCCTTAGTCACAATACCGCGCCTGCCAGTCGGATGGGCATCTGCGGCAGGTAGGGCCGGGCGACATTTGCTAGCTTCATGGCAGTGAAATTAGCAGGTGATATTTAAGGCAACTTCACTTATAATCGCCCGGCCCACGTTACAGCTGTCGATAAGACAGCAACACTTTAAGCTTTACTTGTATTCGAAGGGGTACAGGTAGGCCATCGTTTGTTGTTTGTGGGAGAGCCCCCATAAGCAATTGGGTCTGTAACAGGTAATTGGGTTTAACTTAATGAAAACTTTCGTTGCCAAGCCAGAAACCGTAAAACGTGACTGGTACATTGTGGACGCAGAAGGTAAAACTCTGGGTCGTATCGCAACCGAGATCGCTGCTCGTCTGCGTGGTAAGCACAAAGCTGAGTACACTCCGCACGTTGACACCGGTGATTACATCATCGTTGTAAACGCTGAGAAGGTACACGTAACCGGTAAGAAATTTACCGACAAAATGTACCATGCTCACTCCGGTTTCCCGGGTGGTATCAAGTCCATCAGCTTCGACAAGCTGATTCAGCGTAAACCGGAAATGGTAATCGAAGCTGCCGTCAAAGGCATGCTGCCGAAGGGTCCGCTGGGCCGTGCCATGTTCCGTAAGCTGAAAGTTTACGCAGGCGCCGAGCACGCTCATGCTGCTCAGCAACCTCAAGTACTGGATATCTAACGGGAACTGGCAACAATGGCAGAAAATCAATACTACGGTACCGGCCGTCGCAAAAGCTCCACTGCTCGCGTATTTATCAAAGCGGGTAGCGGTAAAATCGTAATCAACCAGCGCTCCCTGGAGCAGTACTTCGGCCGTCCGACTGCCCGCATGGTAGTTCGTCAGCCGCTGGAACTGGTTGAGATGACCGAGAAACTGGACCTGTACATCACCGTTAACGGTGGTGGCATCTCCGGTCAAGCTGGTGCGATCCGCCACGGTATCACTCGTGCTCTGATGCAGTACGATGAAACCCTGCGTTCCGAACTGCGTAAAGCAGGCTTTGTTACTCGCGATGCCCGTAAGGTTGAGCGTAAGAAAGTCGGTCTGCACAAAGCTCGTAAGCGTCCGCAGTACTCCAAGCGTTAATTCGCTTTTGGTACGCACTCTCGCGAGTGTCAAAAAAGCCTGGCCATGTGCCAGGCTTTTTTTATTGGTAATATTACCAACGGCATTGCTAACACCACGTCACAAAAGACAAAAAATTGTGTATTTATTGTTTTTGACCTTCGCTTCTCTTTCTTGTCAAGTTGTTATCTTTTCTTTAAAATTCCCTCGGTTTTTCTGTGACAATTGTAACTCCGCTTCCGCCGCTGTTGTCACGGAAGAAAGGGGAACAGGGACACAATAAGAATGTGCGGAGTCCACATGGGAGAGTTTTTGGATGAGCAATGCGCCAGTTGATACCGGTCGCCGCAGATTTCTTACCTGGTCAACGGTCGCCGTTGGTGGGGTAGGAGCTGCTTTTACCGCAGTGCCGTTTATTAAGTCATGGAACCCGAGTGCCAAAGCCAAAGCGGCGGGTGCTCCGGTAGAAGTGGATATCAGTAAGTTGGAACCAGGCCAGCTCATCCGTGTTGAGTGGCGCGGCAAGCCGGTTTGGGTGGTGAAACGCACCAAGCAGACGCTGGATGCCCTGGCCGCGCACGACGACAAGTTGCGCGATCCGGCTTCCGACGAGCCCCAGCAACCCGACTATGCCCACAACGGTTACAGGTCCATCAAGCCGGAGATCTTCGTGGCCGTTGGTATCTGCACTCATCTGGGCTGCTCCCCCTCCTATCTGCCGGACAGCTTTGGCGAGCAGGTGCAGGGCGTGACCTCAGGCTTCTTCTGCCCCTGTCATGGCTCCAAGTTCGACATGGCTGGTCGAGTGTTCCAGGGGGTGCCAGCACCCTTGAACCTGGTCATTCCGCCGTACAAATATCTTAGCGACACCACCATCCTGGTCGGTGCCGATGGCAAGGAGGCCTGACCATGTTTGCCAAACTGATGGGCTGGATTGACTACCGCTTTCCGCTCACTGCCATGTACAACGACCACATGGCCAAGTATCCGGCGCCCAAGAACCTGAACTTCTGGTACTTCTTTGGCTCGCTCGCCATGTTGGTGCTGGTCAACCAGATCATCACGGGTATCTGGCTGACCATGAACTACAACCCCTCCGCCGAAGGTGCCTTCGCCTCCGTGGAGTACATCATGCGGGATGTGGACTACGGCTGGTTGCTGCGCTACATGCACTCTACCGGTGCGTCTGCGTTCTTCATCGTGGTCTATCTGCACATGTTCCGTGGCATGATCTACGGCTCCTACCAGAAGCCGCGCGAGCTGCTGTGGATCTTCGGCATGTTGATCTTCCTCTGCCTGATGGCGGAAGCCTTCATGGGCTATCTGTTGCCGTGGGGCCAGATGTCGTTCTGGGGTGCCCAGGTCATCATCTCGCTGTTTGGTGCCATTCCGGTCATCGGCGACGATCTGACCCTGTGGATCCGCGGTGACTACGTCATCTCCGGCGCTACCCTGAACCGCTTCTTCGCGCTGCACGTCATCGCCCTGCCGCTGGTACTGGTGATGCTGGTTGCCATGCACATCCTGGCGTTGCACGAAGTGGGTTCCAACAACCCGGACGGCATCGACATCAAGAAGCACAAGGACGAGAACGGCTGGCCGCTGGATGCGGTGGCATTCCACCCCTACTTCACCGTCAAGGACATGATCGGGGTTGCAGGCTTCCTGTTCCTGTTCTGCGCCATCATCTTCTTCAAGCCGGACATGTGGGGTTATTTCCTCGAGAAGCCGAACTTTGAAGTGGCCAATGGTCTGAAGACCCCGGCGCACATTGCCCCGGTCTGGTATTTCACCCCCTTCTACGCCATCTTGCGGGCGGTGCCTGACAAGCTGCTGGGCGTCATCATGATGGGGCTCTCCATCGTGGTGCTGTTCCTGCTGCCCTGGCTGGATCGCTGCAAGGTACGTTCGGTGCGTTATCGCAGTACCCTGCACAAACTGAACATCGCCCAGTTCGTGGTCTGCTTCATCATTCTCGGGGTGCTCGGCGTTTTGCCATCGACTCCGACCCTGACGCTGATCGCCCAGATCTGTACCCTGGGTTATTTCGGGTTCTTCGTCCTGTTGTTCTTCTACAGCAAGAATGAAAGCACCAAGCCGCTGCCGGAGAGGGTGACATTTAAATGAAAAGAATAATTTTTGCAGTGCTGACCCTGCTGCCGTCGCTGGTGTTTGCCAACACCGGGGCTGTGCACCTGGACAAGGCCAACTACGACCTGAACGACAAGGCGTCGTTACAGCGTGGTGCGGCAACCTTCATGAACTATTGCTTTGGCTGTCACAGCACCCAGTACCAGCGTTACAACCGGGTGGCGGTAGACATCGGTATTCCGGAAGATCTGATGGCGGCCAACCTGATCGTCAATGGTGCCAAGATCGGCGATCTGATGGAAAACTCGGTGCCGGACAAGGATGCGGCCAAATGGTTTGGCGCCCCGCCCCCCGATCTGACCCTGGTTGCCCGCGTACGTGGTGCCGACTGGATTTACACTTACCTGCGTTCTTTCTACGTGGATGAGACCCGTCCGTTTGGCGTGAACAACGTGGTATTCCCGTCCGTGGGCATGCCCCATGTGCTGGAGCCGCTGCAAGGCACGCCCCGCGCCGAGTTCGCGACCTACACCGTCGACGGAGTGGAAGTACAGCAGGTTGTCAGTGTCAAATCTGACGGCAACGGTGAAATGAATAACGAAGAGTATGATCAGACGGTACTGGATCTGGTAAACTTCTTGGTCTACTCGGCTGAACCGGTACAACAGGAGCGCGAACGCATGGGCTTCTGGGTACTTGGCTTCATCGTGATCTTCTTCATCTTCACTGTGCTGTTGAAGAAGGAATTCTGGCGCGACGTTCACTAAGCGACCAGATCCGGGTAATATAATGCACGGCAATGAAGACCAAGAGGCTTCATTGCCGTTTCTGCTTTTTAATGACGGGAGGGTTCAATGGCTGTAGCTGCCAATAAGCGTTCGGTAATGACGCTGTTTTCCGGTGCCAACGATATGTTCAGCCATCAGGTGCGCATTGTCCTGGCGGAGAAGGGTGTTAGCGTAGATATCTGCCAGGTTGACCCAAGCAACCTGCCGGATGAGCTGGCCGAGCTGAACCCCTACAACACCGTACCGACCCTGGTCGATCGCGAGCTGGCGTTGTACACCTCACGCATCATCATGGAGTATCTGGACGAGCGCTTCCCGCACCCGCCCCTGATGCCGGTCTACCCTGTGGCCCGCGGCAACAGCCGTCTGATGATGCATCGTATCGAGCTGGACTGGTATTCTCTGGCCGACAAGATCATGGCGGGCACCGACGTGGATGCGGCGCGTGCCGAACTGCGGGACAACCTGCTGGCCATCGCGCCGATCTTCGGTGAAATGCCCTATTTCATGAGCGAAGAGTTTGGCCTGGTCGACTGCTACATGGCCCCGCTGCTGTGGCGTCTGCCGAGCCTCGGCATCGACTTCACCGGTCGTGGCGCCAAAGAGCTGAAGGCCTACATGGTTCGTCTGTTCGAGCGCGAGTCTTTCCAGGCTTCCCTGACTGAAGCCGAGCGCGAGATCCGTGCCGGCGTATGAGCATGGAACCGACAATGACACCCAGTCGCCCGTACCTGCTGCGGGCGTTCTTCGACTGGTTGCTGGACAATGACCTGACCCCGCATCTGGTGGTCAACGTCAACATCCCTCATGTGATGGTGCCGATGCAGTTTGTCCAGGATGGACAGATAGTGCTGAACATCGCCCCCCGTGCGGTAGGGCAGTTCCACATGGACAATGAGGCCATCAGCTTCAGCGCCCGTTTTGGTGGGGTCTCCCAGCAGGTTTACATCCCGATGGCGGCCGTATTGGCCATCCATGCCCGGGAAAACGGCGTGGGTACCCTGTTCCCGCCCGAGCCGGGTTATGATCTCTGGCTGGAGCAAGCCGAGGCGCCGGTGGAACCCGAGCCGGAACCGCCGCGTCCGAGCGGTCGTCCGACCCTGAAGGTCATCAAATAAAAAACGCAGCCAGTTGGCTGCGTTTTTTTATGCCGAGCGTCGGTGGTCAGTGCTAGTTCTGGGCGAACTCGAAGGCCTTGATCACGCGCTTGACGCCGCTGACGTGACGGGCGATCTCGACGGCGTGATCCCCTTCTTGGCGGGTCACCAGGCCAATCAGGAACACCTCGCCATTCTCGGTAACCACCTTGACCTTGGCACTGTCAAAATTCTTGGCGCCCAGCATGTCTGCCCGCACCTTGGAGGTGATCCAGGAGTCGTTGCTGCGAACCCCTATGCTGACCGGCTGGCCGAGGCGCAATTCGTTGTAGACGTGGCGCACTCCCTCGATGCGGGCGACTATCTTGCCAGCTTCGAGCTTGTAAGCGTCAGAAGGTGTCTGGCCGACCAGCAACACGCGGCCGTTGTTGCTGTAGACGCTGATCTTGCTGGCCGCGCTGAGCGGCTTGTTGTCAGCCAGCAGGTTGGCCGCTTTCAGCTCGATAGCCTGATCGTCCCACTGGGCGCCCAGGGTGCGACGATCGCCGGAGGCTTTGGCGGTGCCGGCGGCACCGCCAACCACTACGGCCGCGCAGCCTTGCAGCAGCAGGGTGCCGGCCAGCAGGCCGAGCAGGAGCATTTGCTTGTTCATGGTTTCAATCTTCCTGTTGCGGGAAAAGAGTCTGGTCGATGAGATCACACAGGCAGTGCAGGGTCAACAGGTTCACTTCCAGAATGCGGGGTCGACGAGCCGACGGCACCCGGATCTCCACGTCGTTGGGGCCGAGCAGGCCGGCGATTTCGCCGCCGTCGCCACCACCCAGCACCACTATGGTCATGTCGCGGGAGAGGGCTGCCTCGGCTGCCTTGATCAGGCTGCGGCTGTTACCCGTGGTGGTGATGACCACCAGGATGTCGCCGGGCTGACCGAGCGCCCGGATCTGCTTGGCATACACCTCTTCAAAACCGTGGTCGGTGGCGATGGCGCTGATGGTAGCCATGTCAGGAGTCAGCGCCATGCCGGGCAGGGAAGGGCGTTCGGTTTCGTAGCAGTTGACCAATTCCGAGATGAACAGCTGGGCCAGCGCTGCGGAAGGACCGTTGCCGCATGCCATCACCTTGTGGCCATTGAGCAGACAGATGGTCAGCATCTGGGCTGCGGTATGGATGGCATCCGGCAGTGCCTCGGCGGCGGCTATCTTGGTCTGGATGCTCTCGGTGTAGTTCTCTTTGATGCGGTCAGTCATGGGGTCCTCTTAAAATGCGTTCTGGATCCAGTCTGGCTGGTCGCCCTCGAACGCGATCACATCGAATCGGCAGGCCTGGCTGGCCTCGTTGATGGCATGTTGCTTGAAATAGTGGCGCGCTGCCAGCACGATCTTGTGCTGCTTGCGCCGGGTGACCGAAGCGGCGGCGCCGCCATGGCTGGTCTGGGCGCGGTAGCGGACCTCAACAAACACCAGGGTCTCCCCCTGGCGCATGATGAGATCGATCTCGCCGCCCCGGCAGCGGTAGTTGCGGCTCACGGGTTGCAGGCCGCGGGCCTGCAACCAGCGCTCCGCTAGCTGCTCAAAGTGCTGTCCCTTGCTCGGTGCTGACGGGAACAGGTTCTGCCACTGCTGGTGCATCCGTGCCAATAGACCCTTCATGGGGGGCTCCCTCGAGCTGAGGCATGGCACTGTCGCTGACCAGCTTGCCGTTCTGGTAGGTAGCCCAGTCCAGTACCCGCACTATGTTGCCGCTGGCATCCACGCTCAGCTGGCCGCTCATGCCAGGCTGCTGCATGGCATTGACCTTGCGCATCTGCTGCAGGTTTTCCGCCAGTGCCACGGCATCGTAGCCCAGCGCGAACAGACGCAGCAGGTCACCCTGGGTTTGCGGCCAGAGCAGGGCGATCTGTTCGCGCTGCTTCTCGTAACCCCCCAGCAGCAGCGGCATGTCGGAGATATGCATGCCGTTGAGCTCGGAAGCCACTTCGGTGGTGGCGCTGTCATAGCTGCGCGAGCTGCTGTAGATCGGCAGGCTGCCCATCGGATTGACCGAGATGTCCACATACGGCTTGATCATCCGGGTCTCCAGGCTGTTGGCGACCACATAGACCACGTCGATGCTGCGCGGCGCCGTGTCAGCAAGCTGCACCACTTCGCCGGCCCGGGCGGTGGAGCGACCGCTCAGGGCGTTCTTGACCATGCCCTGCACTTCGTTGCGAGCGCCGAAGGTGGCGACGACCGGCTTGTCCTGGCTCACGGTGGCCCAGGCCTGTTCGAACGCCTTGATGCTGCCATAACCGATCCGCCCCTGGGCGGCGATCAGCAGCGGCTTGCGATAGCCCTGACCGTAGAGGTACTGGGCGGCCTGCGCTGCATCGGCGGCGGCGGAGAGGGAGAAGTAGAAGGTGTTGTCATTGACGATCGGCTTGTCCAGTTCGTTGAGAGCCAGCACCGGCACGGTCGGATTGGACTTGAGCAGCTCCTCGACCCGGTCCTTGAGCAGCGGGCCGATGATCATGTTGGCCCCTTCCTGAATCGCCTGTTTGTAGAGCTCGCCCATCGACTTGGTCTGGGTGTCGTAGAAGTTCAGGGTGAACTGGCCCTGATTCTCCTTGTAAGACATCAGCATGCCGTTGCGGATGGCGGCGCCCTGCGGTTCCAGATTGCCGGAGAGCGGCAGGAACACGGCGATCTGCTGCAGGGTATTGATGTTGCTGGTCGCCAGATCGCCCAGACCCGCTGGCATGTCTTTCTGGGCAGGGTGGTTCGGGAAGGCCTGCTTCCAGCCAGCGAGCTGGCGTGCCAGCTGATTGGGCTGGGCGCCGAACTCGTTCACCAGCGCCGCCAGTCGCAGCCAGCCGGTAGTCACGTCGGGAGCCGGCGCCTCTTCCAGTGCCTGCAGGGTGGAGGGGGTCATGCTTTTGAGCAGTGACCAGATTTGCTGGTGATTGGTGGCCAGCTCGTTCTGGGCCAGATAGGGCTCCAGCAGGATCAGCGACTTGGCGGCCCCGAACTTGTTGTTGATATCCAGTTGCAGCACCACCCGCTGGCGATACCAGTCCTTCTGGGTATCGGCATCCAGCGCCACCTCGGGCTTGCCCTCCAGCAGGATCAGCGCCTGGTTGGCGTTGCCCTGGGCGAGCAGCAGGTGAGCCTGCAACAGTTGCAGCTGGGCCTTTTGCTCGGCGCTCTGACCCTGCTTCTGCAGTTGCTGGAACAGGGCCGCAGCCGGCTTGGCCTGACCGAGCGCCAGATAGCTGCGCGCCGCCATCACCTGCCAGGTGAAGGCTTCGGCCGGCTTGGCCGGATCCACCTGCGCCAGATACCACTGGGCATTCTTGGCCAGATCCGAGAAGGCCGACGGCATGCCGGATTGTCCGGCTGATTGATTGGGCTCCGACGCACAGGCGGCAAGCAGTACTGCCGCGAGTAGGATGCCGAAGAGTCGTGATACACTTAGCTGCTTTGTAACCCGGTTCAAGTTCATTCCCCGACCAGTGTTGAAATTCTCCATAGTGTAAACGGGCCAATATGGCGACACAATTGTCGGGACACTCGGAGCTCCCATGAGTGACATCCCAACCCTGTACATAGTCCCCACCCCGATCGGCAATCTTGCTGACATTACCCAGCGTGCATTGGACATTTTACGCAGTGTCGATCTGGTGGCTGCCGAGGATACCCGCCATACCGGCATCCTGCTCAGCCACTATCAAATCTCGGTGCCCACCTTCGCCCTGCACGATCACAACGAGCAGCAGAAGGCTGACGTGCTGATCGGCCGGATAAAAGAGGGCAAGAGCGTGGCCTTGGTCTCCGATGCCGGTACGCCACTCATCAGCGACCCCGGTTATCACCTGGTCACCCGTTGTCGCGAAGCCGGGGTCAAGGTAGTGCCGCTGCCCGGCCCCTGTGCCGCGATCACGGCGCTGTCCGCGGCCGGGCTGCCCACCGACCGGTTTGCCTTCGAAGGTTTTTTGCCTGCCAAGAGCAAGGGCCGTGACGACCGTTTGCAGGCGGTGATCGAAGACACTCGCTCACTGGTGTTCTACGAATCCCCGCGCCGGGTGCAGGACACGGTGGAAGCAATCGCCCGCATTCTCGGCGAACGCCAGGTGGTGGTGTGCCGCGAGCTGACCAAGACCTTCGAGTCGATCCACGGTCTGCCCGCCTCCGAGATGCTGGTCTGGCTGGGCGAAGACGAAAATCGCTGCCGCGGCGAGATCGTGCTGGTGGTTGCGGGTGCCAATAAAACGGAAGAGGATCTGCCGGCCGAGGCGATCCGCACCCTGGGACTGCTGGTGGCCGAACTGCCGCTCAAAAAAGCGGCCGCGCTCACCGCCGAGATCCACGGGGTGAAGAAGAACGCGCTCTACAAGTACGGTCTCGAGCACTATTAATCGTTGTAAACGGGAATTGCCGGTTTACCCCGTGGCTATCGCAAGGCTATAATCCGCGCCTCGGAGTTGGCTGGGCAATCGCTGCTTCGTCGTTGTGTCCCTCGGGACAGACGGGCGGAGGGGAGGAAAGTCCGGGCTTCATAGGGCAGGGTGCCAGGTAACGCCTGGGGGGCGTGAGCCTACGACCAGTGCAACAGAGAGCAAACCGCCGATGGCCCGCAAGGGATCAGGTAAGGGTGAAAGGGTGCGGTAAGAGCGCACCGCGCGACTGGTAACAGTTCGTGGCACGGTAAACTCCACCCGAAGCAAGACCAAATAGGCCCCTATTGGCGCGGCCCGCGTTGGGGGCGGGTAGGTTGCTTGAGCCAGCGAGCGATTGCTGGCCTAGAGGAATGATTGCTACCCGGGGCAACCCGGTACAGAACCCGGCTTACAGGCCGACTCCGACCTATTCAAGGTATGCAAATACCAACCAATCCCGGCACCTTCTGGTGCCGGGATTTTTATTATGGAGTTGCGGGCCTGGTGCGTGGCGCCTTTTAGGGTTTTGTAATAAAGTTCTCGCCCATTCTGGTCGCTCTAAGTCGGCTGGACTATCTGTACCGATCACATGGCTGGCCTGATAGACGCCTTTGTGGCTGTAAGGTGAAATAAGAATGGCTAAGGTGGATTTTGAATGTCATCAAGCGGCGTAATGCTCACACCTTCCCGGTTGCTCTGTGCACAGCGGGGCAAAACTCTTCCCCATTACGATCTTCTTGGTATTGAACGTGCCGACCAAGAACGACTCAAACAAATCAATGCCCTGTTGGGAACCTTTTCTCTGCAAGCGGCAGGGTGTATGGCCCAGCTTTTCAATAGCGCGGATTGTGAACTGAATTATCAGGAGTTCACCGTGCTGGCATCCCCCGAGCATGACGACGGTCTGATCTGGGTTGAAGCTCGCAGTGCACTCGATGTGCATCGGGTTGCCTATTTTTCTATCTCGCCGGCCGTCATATATCGCCTGGCCGTGCTCTTTTTTGGTGGTGCGTTGCGCGACCAGAGCGAGGCTCCCTCCCATGGTAAAGGGCTGACCGATACCGAGCAGCGGCTGATGCAGCGTCTTTGCCAATATCAGGTCGACATCTGGTCTTCATGTCTGGGATTGGGCGATCTTGATTGGCAGCTGACCCTGATTACCCGCGATGCATTACCGCAATCACGGTTGTGGATGGCAGAGGCCAACCTGACCGTGGGTAGTTTTGCCCATGATTGGCGGCTCTGGCTGGTACCACCTGCCGAGAGTAACGGTTGCTCTGTGGGACATGATTTGCAGGATGGTGCATTGGAGCAGGCATTGACACATGTGCCAGTGCGGCTGCGCGTGGTCATGGGACAACTCTCCATGACACTGGCCGATCTGGAGTGCCTCAAGGTAGGCGATGTGCTCTCGCTGGATCTACCGGAGGTAGTTCCGGCCCTGATTGGCAATCGTTCCTGTTTCAGCGGACGAGTCGCCGAACATAAAGGCAACCTGGTCTATCAGGTCGCGACAGTTGTAGAGGAATAATCACATCATGAACGAGCACAATATGAACGACCCGCTGGACCTGGATGGACTGGATCAACTGTTTGGTGATGATATCAGCATGCCGAGTGCCGCCGATTACATGTCCCCCACCAGTAGCAGCAAGCAGCGTGATCTCTCCTTTTTTCGCCAGATCCCGGTCAAAGTGACATTGGAAGTGGCCAGCACCGAAGTGCCTCTTGGTGATTTGATGCGTATTGAAGAGGGGGCCGTGATCGAGCTCGACAAGTTGGCTGGTGAACCGCTGGATGTTCGAGTCAACGGCCGATTGCTTGCCAAGGGGGAAGTGGTCGTGGTCAACGGCAAGTATGGCCTGCGTCTGGTAGATGTGATCGACACCAATCTGCTGGGTGGCATGGACGACTGATGCGCCATCTGCTGTTTGCTCTGCTGCTATTTTCGCTGCCCGGCTGGGGAGCGGATATGACGCTGTTCTCAGTACTGCCAGGGGCTGGTGGCGGTGAGGACTACAACATCAAGTTGCAGATCCTTTTCTTCATGACCCTGTTGGGATTGCTGCCGACGCTGTTGCTGATGATGACGAGTTTTACTCGTATTATCATAGTGTTGGCAATTTTACGGCAGGCGATGGGATTGCAGCAAAGCCCGCCTAATAGGGTGTTGATCGGCATCAGCCTGATCCTGACGTTGGTGATCATGCGTCCGGTCTGGACCGATATGTATCAGAACGCGTTTGTTCCCTACGATCAGAACGAAATTACCTTGTCGGAAGGGCTGGCCCGGGCTGAAAAACCGCTGCGTCACTTTATGCTGGCCCAGACCCGGGAGCCGGATCTGGAGCAGATGCTGCGGATCTCCGGTGAGCCCACCACCCTCAGCAAGGCCGACGTCCCGTTTGGTGTCTTGTTGCCGGCGTTTGTGCTGAGTGAACTGAATACGGCATTCCAGATCGGATTCATGTTGTTTATCCCCTTTCTGGTGATCGATTTGGTGGTGGCCAGCGTGCTGATGGCGATGGGGATGATGATGTTGTCCCCTCTGATCATTTCGTTGCCATTCAAGCTGATGGTGTTCGTGCTGGTAGACGGCTGGTCGATGACGGTCGGTACGCTGGCGGCCAGCTTTGGCGGGGGAGGCTGACATGACGCCGGAGCAGAGTGTTGCGCTGGTTGGCGGTGCCGTCAACCTGGTCGTGGTGATGGTGTCGGTGCTGATTGTTCCCGGCCTCATCATCGGCCTCATCGTCAGCGTGTTCCAGGCCGCAACGCAGATCCAGGAGCAGACCCTCAGCTTTCTGCCTCGTTTTTTGGTCACCCTGATGACGCTCATCTTTACCGGAAACTGGCTGCTCTCCCAAATCACCACCCTGTTCCACGATCTGTTTTTGAAGATACCCGGACTGATCGGATGAATTCTCTGCTGTCCCTCAGCGCAGCCGACCTGACGGCCTGGTTGGGGCAGTGGTGGTGGCCGTTTATCCGGATCGCCACCGCCTTCTGGGTGATGCCCATCTTCGGTGATGGCCGATTGCCGCCTCAGGTTCGTCTATTTCTTGCCTTCATCATCAGCCTGCTGCTGGCGCCCATGCTCAAGGGCATGCCCGTGGTTGACCCTTTCAGCACGGGCGCGCTGGTGCTGACCATAGAGCAGTTATTGTTTGGACTGCTGTTCGGGCTTTGTGTCCAGATGCTGTTCATGATCATGACCATGGCCGGTCAGATCCTCTCCATGCAGATGGGTCTGGCGATGGCGGTGATGAATGATCCCAGTAACGGAGATACGGCCCCCATCGTCAGCCAGCTGATGCTTATCTTCTGCTCATTGCTGTTTCTCGGTCTGAATGGGCACCTGGTCACGCTGGACGTGCTGGTGCAGAGTTTGCGGAGCTGGCCGCCCGGTTCCTCGCTCGATCTGCTGGATATGAAGGGCGTCATCGGTCTGTTTGGCTGGAGTATCGGAGCCGCCCTGATCCTGACTCTGCCAGCCGTGGTTGCCATGTTGATGGTCAACCTTACCTTCGGGGTGATGAACAGAACCGCCCCTTCCCTGAATATCTTCTCGCTGGGCTTTCCGATGACACTGATGCTGGGCCTGCTGACCATGGCCATTTCCATCAGCGGCGTGCCGGCTCGTTACCTTGATCTGGTGACCTATGTGCTGGAACAGCTCAGGGCATTGACACCTTCATGAGTCAGAACAGCGCTCAGGACAAAACCGAAGAGGCCTCTTCCCAGAAACTGCGCAAGGCACGGGAAGAGGGGCAAATTGCGCGCTCAAAGGAGCTGAGCTCGGCCGGGCTGCTGTTGCTGGGGGGGCTAGCCATGCAATGGATGGTGCCCAGCTTCGGTAACTTCTTTGCCGAGTTGATGAAACGCCCCCAGCGTTTCGACTGGCAGGGGGCTCGGGATCCCCAGATGATGCTCCACTGGACGGCAGAAGCCCTGCTCAGCATGTTGTGGGTATTGCTGCCTCTGTTCGGTTTTCTGGCCCTGCTGCTGGTGATGCTCAGCATTGTTCCGGGTGGCATGGTACTGACCTGGAAGAAACTCCTGCCCAGTGCGGAAAAAATCAATCCGCTCAAAGGGCTTAAACGGATGTTCTCGTCTCACAGCATGATGGAGTTGCTCAAGTCGGTGCTCAAGATCCTGCTCATTGGTTCGACGCTGGCCTTGATGTTGCAACACCAGTGGCCCTTGCTGATGATGATGAACCGCATGCCTCCCCAGGCTGCGATGGAGCAGGCGCTGCGCATTCTTTCGCAGGCATTTATTTTGCTTGGTTCCGTGCAGATGCTGATTGCCGTGCTGGACGTGCCCTATCAGCGCTGGTCGTTGAACAAGCAGTTGCGCATGACCAAGCAGGAGGTCAAGGATGAGCACAAGAATAGCGAAGGCAGACCCGAGATAAAGGCCAAGATCCGCCAGGTTCAGGGGATGCTTGCCAGGGCGCGCATTGAACAGCGTGTGCCGCAGGCGGATGTGATCATCGTCAACCCGACCCATTATGCGGTGGCCATCAAGTATGACCCTGCCCGGGCCAATGCACCTTATGTGATTGCCAAAGGGGTCGACGGCATGGCGGAACGGATCCGCCAGGTCGCAAAGCAGCACGACAAGATGGTCATGAGTCTGCCTGAGCTGACCCGGGCCATTTACTACTCCACCCGGGTGGACCAGGAGGTGCCGGCAGGCCTCTATACCGCGGTCGCCTATGTGCTGAACCATGTATTGCAGTTACGGGCCTATGCGGCTGGCAAGGGGAAAAAACCTAATCCTCTTGCGCCTTTGCATGTGCCGCCCGAGTTACGTCAACCTGAGAGGTAAGTTGTGAACTGGCGTGTATTGACCAAATCCTATACCGCGATCCCCATGATGCTCCTGGCCATTCTGGCCATGATGATCCTGCCTCTGCCGGGTTGGCTGCTGGATGCTCTGTTTACATTCAACATAGTGTTGGCGGTGCTTGTGTTGCTGGTTTCCGTCTCGGCTCGTCGACCACTCGATTTTTCCGTGTTTCCGACCGTGCTGCTGGTTGCCACCTTGATGCGACTGTCGCTGAACGTCGCTTCTACCCGGGTGGTGTTGCTGCATGGTCATGAAGGGCATGAGGCCGCAGGCAAGGTCATTCAAGCCTTTGGTGAGGTGGTGATTGGCGGCAACTATGTCGTCGGTCTGGTGGTCTTCGTGATCCTGATGATCATCAACTTCGTGGTGATCACCAAGGGGGAGAGCGGATCTCCGAAGTATCCGCCCGTTTCACCCTGGATGCCATGCCGGGTAAACAGATGGCGATCGATGCCGATCTCAATGCTGGGACCATGGATCAGTATCAGGCGCGAGCAAGGCGTGATGAGATCGCGAGGGAAGCGGATTTCTACGGTGCGATGGATGGAGCGTCCAAATTCGTGCGTGGTGATGCCATTGCCGGTCTGCTGGTACTCATCATCAACCTGGTTGGCGGTTTGGCCATCGGTATCTTCCAGCACTCTCTGCCAGTTGCTGAGGCGTTCCAGAGCTATGCACTGCTCACTATCGGTGATGGTCTGGTTGCCCAGATCCCCTCCCTGCTGATGTCCACTGCGGCGGCCATCATAGTGACCCGGGTCAGTGATGAAGGAGAGATGTCTGATCAGGTGGGTCAGCAGATCCTGGCATCGCCCCGGGTAATCTACACTGCGGCTGCCATCATGCTGATCCTGGGTCTGGTACCCGGTATGCCCATGCTGGCATTCCTCAGCTTCGCGGCCGTACTGGCCTGGGCTGGCTGGAGCGTGAGCAAGCGTCGGGCCAATGAACCG
Organism: Aeromonas oralensis; assembly: GCF_049665575.1. Lineage (NCBI taxonomy): Bacteria > Pseudomonadati > Pseudomonadota > Gammaproteobacteria > Aeromonadales > Aeromonadaceae > Aeromonas > Aeromonas oralensis. Next base: position 4,183,745 of record NZ_CP187186.1, on the reverse strand, counting down.
GATCTGGATGCCGCGCAAGAATTGACTCGTCAGCTGGTTCAGCCGGAACCGCAGGGGCTGGAGTGGCAGGATTTGCTGCCGGTGGATGCGGTTGCCATTGAACTGGGTTATCGACTGGTACCACTGGCTGAGGCCGACAAGGGGGCAGAATTGCTGGCTCGGGTGCGGGGCATTCGTAAAACCTTGTCAGAGCAGTATGGTTTTCTGCTGCCCGAAATCCGGGTACGTGACAACCTGCAACTGCAGCCGGATCAATACCGGATCAAGCTGTCAGGTGTAGGGCTGGCGACCGGTAACGTGGATTGCCAGCGACTGATGGCGATCAGCAGTGGTGAAACCTATGGTGCGCTGGACGGTGAGCTGACCCAGGATCCGGCCTATGGCATGAGTGCAGTCTGGATCTCGCCTGAGAACAAGGCCAAGGCGCTGAACCTGGGCTATTCGGTGGTCGATTCTGCGACAGTCATCGCCACTCATGCAAGCAAGCTGCTCAGGGAGCAATTGGATGGGTTGTTCGGTCATGACGAGGTCGGCAAGCTCGGCCAGCACCTGGCTACCCAGTCTCCCCGTCTGGCGGAAGAACTGAATCTGGCGCTGACCCAAATGCAGCAATTGCGAGTTTTTCGTCAACTGCTCAAGGAGCAGATCAGCCTGACCGATATCCGCACCATTGCCACTACCTTGCTGGATGCGAGTGAGTTAACCAAGGATCCGGTTCTGCTGGCCTCCGATGTGCGTTGTGCGCTCAAGCGCCAGATTGTCAGACAGGCCATCGGCAACCGGGATGTACTGGCCACCTTTACGCTGGATGATCGGCTGGAGCAAACCTTGCTGGCGGCCATGAACCAGTCCCAGCAGCAAGGCAAGATCCAGCTGGACAGTTTTCCGGTTGATCCCCAGTTGCTGGCGCAATTGCAGCAAAACATGCCGCTGGTGAAGGAGCAATTGCAACAGCAGGGACATGCTCCCGTGCTGGTGGTCATGCCTCAACTTCGCCCCCTGATGGCACGTTATGCCCGTTCATTTTCAAAAGGCCTCAAAGTGCTCTCTTATAATGAAATTCCGGAGGATTTACGGGTGGAAGTTATTGGTACCTTGGGCTGAAGCGGAACTGCCATGTTAATGAACTGACGGGAAGATGATATTCCGCATATCTACTTGAATTGTCATTGGAAGCCGTTATGATGTGACTGTTTTTGACGCACTTGATGTTAAAAATAAATAACAAATATAACAATTCACATGTGCCATGCAGCTCCCACCGAATAGGTGGTGCTGCCTTGTCCCAATACGGACAGTCGCATGATAAAGGCAAACTGAACTGAAAAGTCAGGACGCAAAGCCTCCGGTCTAATAGCAGGAATGCTAATGATAGCGGGGTTACCAAGGCCATTGTCACCGCCTTGATATCACTTCTCACCCAATAGATGACGTCTTTTTTGGCGCCTTTTGGGGATGGTGCGCTTTTATTTTTGACACATCAGTTCTGTTGATTGGTTTGTCCACAATCACGGGTTCGGGTTCCTATGCTTTCGGATTTATCTACTAAAAAAAACTCAAGGCCAATCGCTATTGAGAGTGCTCCCCATTTGTTATTGATTGGCTCTTCGTTATCAAATGGAAACGATATTGCAGGAATATTGTTGGCCCATGGCTATAACATTTCCTGTGTTGATTCCATCAGCAAATCAAAATTAATTCTCGCTGATAATTCAGTTAATCTGATCCTGCTCGATATGGATGCCATGACCGAAGCCGGTCCGCAATTGGTACATGATTTCAGTGGTACTGATTGCCTGGTGTTGGTCAACGAACATCAAGCCTATCTTGCGGCGGAAGCGATGCGGGCGGGGGCCATCGACTACATCATCAAACCCTTCAGTGGCCAGCAGATGGTTGATGCGGTGAAGGGGGCGCTGCGTTTGCGTCAATCCATTCCCAATCTGATCGCTGTCTCCGCCATGAGCCTGCAGGTACTGCAACTGGCCCGCCGCGCGGCCAAGACCCCTGCCACCATTCTGATTGGTGGTGAGTCCGGTACCGGCAAGGAGCGATTGGCCCGTTATATCCACGATATGTCCAGCCGGTCCGGTCGACCATTCGTTGCCATCAACTGCGCAGCTATCCCCGAATCCATGCTCGAGTCCATTTTGTTTGGTCACAATAAGGGCGCGTTTACCGGTGCAACGGGAGCCCAAGCCGGGAAATTCGAGCAGGCCCAGGGAGGCACGCTGTTGCTCGACGAAATCTCCGAACTGCCGTTGACGCTGCAGGCAAAATTGCTGCGGGTCTTGCAGGAGAAAGAAGTTGAACGGCTCGGCAGCCACCAAACCATTTCGCTGGATGTCCGGATCATCGCTGCCAGCAACAAGGATCTACGTACCCTCGTCACGGCAGGTCAGTTTCGGGAAGATCTGTTTTACCGCCTTGATGTGTTGCCCATGAGCTGGCCTGCATTGCGCGAGCGCCCCGACGACATATTGCCGCTGGCGGAATACTTCATTGAACGGCATGCCCCGCAGCAGGGCTATCGCCTCAGTGAAAATGCGCGCAAGCAACTGCTGACATACGGCTGGCCCGGCAATGTCAGGGAGTTGGACAATGTCATACAACGTTCATTAATCATGGCTCGCGGATTGCATATTCAGGCCGTCGATTTGATGCTGCCCAGTTACACCATTGAATCCGACGATGCGTTGCCGGAAGTGCTTTCCGCCCCGGAAGGGCTGAGTGAGACTCGCCGCTACGCAGAATTTCAATTTGTACTAGAGACCTTGCGCCGCTTTCGCGGCCATCGGACCCGCACGGCTGAAGCCCTTGGGATGACGACCCGGGCACTGAGATACAAGCTGGCGGCCATGCGTGAGCAGGGCATAGATATTGAGCAGCAGCTTCAAAACTAAGGGATAAACCGAGTGAAGATTGAAATGATGTCATCACAGGTGACGCTCTTGCAGCAGATGCAGGAGATGCAGCGAGTCGCCAGCCAAACCCCTGTTATCGAATCAAATGATGTCTCGAACGTATCATTCGGTGACGCCATGCGCGATGTGGTTGGCCGGGTCAACGAACAACAAAATATCGCCTCACGGCTGATGACTGCCGTGGATGCGGGTCAGAGCGATGATCTGGTTGGTGCCATGGTCGCCAGCCAGAAAGCGGGCCTCAGTTTCTCCGCCCTCATGCAGGTGCGAAACAAGCTGATGACCGGTTTCGACGACATTATGCGTATGCCACTCTGAGGTAAGTGATGACTGAACTGGTAACGTCCCCGCAAGGGGCTTCGGATTCCTTCAGAACACGCGTCCAGGAGGGGTTGCGCAACTGGCGCAGTCTGTCCCGTGACAACAAATCCATCCTGACCATAGCGCTGCTCGCCGCCATCGTGGCGGGCACCATCGTGGTGATCCTGTGGACCTCCAGCAAGAACTACGTCCCTCTTTACGGCAAGCAGGAGTTGTATGACACGGCCAACATCATGGAGATGTTGGAAAAAGAGCAGGTGCCATTCAGGCTGGAGAAGAGCTCCGGTCAGATCCTGGTGCCAGAAAATCAGCTGGCCCATGTGCGCATGGCGCTGGCGGCCAGAGGGGTAAGGGCCGCCATGCCCGCTGGTCTGGAAGGACTGGACAATGTGACCGGCCTCGGGACCAGCGAGTTCATGGAGGGAGCCCGTTACCGGCATGCGCTGGAAGGGGAGCTGGCGAGAACCATCATTTCTCTGGATGCGGTGCGCAGTGCCCGCGTGCATCTGGCGATCCCCAAGCGGACACTGTTCGTCGGCCGGGATGAAGAGAAGCCCAGTGCGTCCGTCATGCTGGACCTGCAGCCTGGTCAGGCCATGGAGCCTGGACAGGTTGAAGCGATCGCCAACCTGGTCGCTGGCAGCATCTCCGGCATGAAGCCGGGGGCGGTGACCATAGTGGATCAAGCTGGTCAGCTGCTGAGCGCCGAACTGGGAGACAAGGCTGGCTTTGGCAAGCAGAGCGTGCAGCAGATGGAGTATGTACGCAAGCTGGAGCAGTACATCCGTCAGCGCGCCAACGACATGCTCTATCCCATGCTGGGCACCGGCAACTTCAGGGTACAGATTGCTGCCGACGTGAACTTCAACGCGGTAGAGGAGACCCAGCAGCAGCTGGATCCACAGGGCGTGGTCACCAAGGAGTCCAGCAAGTCGGACAAAACCATCGATGCGTTGGCATTGGGGATCCCCGGCGCCTTGTCCAATCGCCCGCCCGAAACGACGCCCAAGACTGAACAACCAGCCCAGAATCAGGGGGCGGCCAGTGCAGAAGCCCAGAAGAACGATTCTCGTACCGAGCGCCAAGAGGTCAACAAGCAGTACGAAAACAGCCGCACCATAGTGCACACCCGCTACCAGCAGGGGCGTTTGGAGAAGATGAATGTCTCCATCTTGCTGAACCAGCAGAGTGCCCCCAAGGGTGGCTGGAATGAGCAGCAGCTGGAGCAGATCCGGCAGATGGTGGAACGTTCGGTGGGGTTTGACGATACCCGTGGCGATCAGATCAGCCTGCAGGTATTCGATTTTACCGGAGCTGTGCCGATTGCTCCGCCCGAGTCGAGCTGGTGGGAAACCCCGTACTGGCAGGATTCTCTGCGTTACCTGGTGGGCGGCCTGCTTGGCCTGACGCTGGTGTTCTTCGGCATCAGACCGTTGGTCAAACATCTGGTGCGTACCCAACAATTGCCTGAGGAAACCGCGACCGAGGAGCAAGATGAGCCGCTGGAACCGACTGTGGGTCTTTCCATGCGTCGGGATGATGATACGGCTCTGGCTGCCCCCGCGATGGGCAATGGTTTGATCCGCTCTGACAACCAGATGGAACCGCAGTTCTCCTCGCTGGATCTGGAGGCTTTGCCAGAGCCTGGCTCCGAACTTGAAGTACAGCTCAAACACCTGCAACTGCTGGTGGAAAAAGACACGGCGCGTGTCGCGGAAGTGGTCAGATCATGGGTGAGTGGCAATGAACAACGTTAACCTGAACCAAAACGCCGTCGACATCGACATCGACAATCTGGAGAAGGCCGCGATTCTGCTGCTGAGCATGGGGACCGAGGCCGCCGCCAAGGTGATGCAAAAGCTGTCCCGTGATGAGGTACAACGACTTATCTCCAAGATGGCCGGCCTGTCTGGGGTCAGTTCGATGGAAGCCAAGTGGACGCTGCAGCAGTTCTTCAATCAGTACCGTGAACAGAGCGGCATTGGCAGCGCCTCACGCGAGTATCTGGAACAGACGCTGGATCTGGCGCTGGGTCAGCGCCTCTCCCGCAGCCTGCTCGACAGCCTGTATGGCGACGTGATGAGCCAGGACATCCAGCGTTTGCAGTGGGTGCCTGCCGAGGTGCTTGCCCGTTTCTTCCACAATGAACACCCACAGATGCAGGCCGTGTTGCTGGCCTTCCTGCCCCCGCAGACGGCATCCGCCGTGCTGGATGCTCTGCCGGGTTCGGTGCACGACGATCTGCTGGTTCGTGTCGCCAGTCTCAACAGTGTCAGCGAACACGTGCTGGGAGAATTGCGTCTGACCCTGGACCGTTGTCTGGCTTATGTTGCCGATCAGTCGGGAGCCAAGGTCAACGGGGTGCGCCAGGTGGCGGACATTCTGAACCGCTATCAGGGTGACAAGGAGCAGATGCTCTCTCTGCTGCGCGAACACGATGGCGACATGGCGCTGGAAATCGAGAAAAACATGTTCGACTTCATGGCGCTGCGTCGTCAGACCGACGAAACCCTGCAGCGTCTGGTGCAGGAGCTGCCAGGCGATCTGCTGGCGTTGGCACTGAAAAATACCGAGGCCAGCTTCCGCAAGGTGGTGCTGGGAGCCATGCCGAAGCGGATGGCACAGGCGCTGGAAGCCCAGATCCAGGGACAGGGCAGTGTCTCCTTGCGCAAGGTCGAACAGGCCCGCGAAGAGGTGATGCAGCTGGTCCGCGAATTGGTGGAGCAGGGCGAAGTCGAATTCCAGTTATTCGAAGAACCCACCGTCAATTAACAGGAGGCGTCCATGAGCCACAGTGTGCGCAAGCTGGCGGCGGGAGCCACCCGCCTCTACCGTTTTCCGTCGTTGGGACAGAGTGGAGAAGAGGCACAGAGCCAGCAGGAACAATTCGAATTCGGCTATCAGCAGGGGTTGGAACAAGGCCACGACGAAGGGTATCAGTCAGGATACCAGCAGGGCCTGACCAGCGGTCTGGTGGAAGGGGAGGCGAAGGGGCTGCAACAAGGGCAAACCCGCGGGTTTGCCCAGGGACTGGCAGAAGGGCGAGCCTCTTTCGATCAGGCCATGGTGCCGTTTGCCAAATTGCAGGCGCAGTGGGAATCCCTGACCCGCAGTCGAATGCAGGAACAGAAGGAACTGGTTGCCCAGCTGGTTGCCCAGGTGGCGAAGCGGGTGATCCAGGCCGAATTTACGCTCAATCCGCAACAGGTACTCAAACAGGTAGAACAGGCATTGGCGAGCCTGCCTGCCACCTCGGAAGAGCTGGTGATCTATCTCAGCGAAGGGGATCGGCAGCGACTGGCAGAGCAGGGGGTGACCCGCTGCGAGGGGTGGCCATTGCAAGTGGACCCGGCACTGGGCATAGGCGATGCACGCCTGGAGACCCGGGCGGCGGTCATAGAGGTCAACACGAGCGAACGTCTTGCCGCCTGCATGGAGCAGCTCAACAGCACACTGGAATTGCCCCAGGATGCATGAAGCCCTGCAACAGGCGCTCACATCGGCGCTGTACAGCTTTGACGATGTCCCCGGCTTTCGCCGCTATGGTCGGCTGGTGCGGGTGACGGGGCTGACGCTGGAGGTGGTGGGCTGCCAGCTGGTGATGGGTCAGCGTTGCAGGGTCGATACTGCGACAGGCACGCCATTGCTGGCTGAAGTGGTGGGCTTCAACCGCGATGTCTCCTATCTGATGCCGCTGCAACCGATGGGCGGTCTCTATGCCGGAGCCCGGGCTCTGCCCATCGACGGAGAAGAGACGATTCGGGTCGGTGAACATCTGCTGGGTCGTGTCGTCGATGGCCTGCTGCAGCCACTGGATGGCCGGCCGCTGCGCGATGAGGGGGAGCATGTGGCGCTGTTCTCTTCCCCCCCGAACCCTTTGCTGCGTACACCGGTTCGCGAGCCGCTGGATGTTGGCATCCGTGCCATCAACGGTTTGCTGACCGTCGGCAAGGGACAGCGGTTGGGCCTGTTTGCAGGCTCGGGGGTCGGCAAGAGTATGTTGCTCGGCATGATGACCCGCAATACCACCGCCCAGATAGTCGTCGTCGGCCTGATTGGTGAGCGGGGACGTGAGGTGCGCGAGTTCATCGAGCACAGCCTGGGGGCGGAAGGGCTGGCTCGCGCCGTGGTGATAGCGGCGCCGGCAGATCAGTCACCACTGATGCGGCTGCGGGCGGCTCAGCTGTGCCACCGTATCGCCGAGTACTTTCGTGAGCAGGGTCAGGATGTGTTGCTGTTGATGGACTCTCTGACCCGCTATGCCCAGGCCCAGCGTGAAATAGCCCTGGCAATAGGGGAACCGCCCGCGACTCGAGGTTATCCACCCTCGGTATTCAGCATGCTGACCCAGCTGGTGGAACGAGCCGGTAATGGTACGCACCCGGATGGTTCCCTGAGCGCCTTCTATACGGTGCTGGCGGAGGGGGATGATCAGCAGGATCCGGTGGTGGATTCGGCTCGCGCCATTCTGGATGGTCACATAGTGTTGACTCGCAGACTGGCGGAGGAAGGTCACTATCCGGCCATCGACATTGGTGCCTCGGTCAGCCGGGTAATGCCGCAAGTGGTGCCCACCGAGTGGCAGCAACTGGCCGTCACGTTGCGTCAACTGTGGGGCCGTTATCAGCAGGTGCGTGAATTGCTGCCGCTAGGTGGTTATCAGCCTGGCGCCGATCCCCAGATGGATGAAGCCGTGCAGCGTTATCCAGCCATTGCCGCCTTCCTGCAGCAAGGCATCCACGAAGAGACCCCCCTCGCTCAGGTCACCACCGGGCTCCGACAAGTGCTCGGAAGGCAATAAGGGGCTACCGTGCTGAAGTCTTATCTTGGTTTGCAGCAGGATGCGCTGGAAAACATGGGCAAGGAGCGCCAACGACTGCGGGAGGATGCCATGCGGGAAGAGCTGCGGGCATTGCGGTTGCAGGAGGTCATTGGCTCATTGCACTGTGGTTCGGCAACTTTTCACCCTCTGTTGTGGCAGAACAAGCATCAGATGGATGGTCAGCTGCGGCAACTGCTGACCCATCAAATGCAGCAGTCTGCTCTGGCCAGACTCGATCTGGAGCGACACGAGGGAGAGGTGCTCAAACAGTTTGGTCGGGTCAAAGGGTTGGAACTGCTGTTGGATAAACGTGAACAGGCACAGCAGCGGCAGCTGGAGTCGCGCGATCAGCGCCAGCTGGATGAGCTGGCCAGTCTGCGGCATCGCATGATGAAAGGGGAGTAGGGATTAATCCGGAAAGCGTTCCTGCTGCCCATAAGCGGGTTCCTGACCCAGCAGCGTATTGATGGTTTCTATCTGGCCGGCCAGCAAGCGGCCGTTAAGCTCGTTCTGACGCAGACATTGCTGCAACAGCTGTTCCAGCTGCAGCCACTGCTTGGCAACATTGTGTTGCAGGTTGGCGGGCAGTTTTTCGATGAGTGCCGCCATCCCCTTTTCATCAGGCTTCAATCCCAGCGCCAGCAGATGCTGACAGCGTTGTTGCGCCTGTTGCTGCACCTGCATCATCAGTTGTGTTTGCTGCTGATTATGTTCAGCCAGCGCGTCGACGTCGTGAGCTGCCAGCAGACTGTGCTGGCGCAGCAGCAGTTGTTGCAGGGCGACATAGCGGGTGCCGTCTTGCTGAATGCCCAGGATCAGCTCTTTGACCCTCTGTTTAGCGTCCATGCTCATCGACGATGCATGTCCAGAATGGCCTGACCCAGCGCATCCATGTCGAGTTCGAGCTTGCCCTCGCTGATGGCCTGGCGGATCCGGTTGACCTTGTCCATGTCCACGTCGGAAGTCGTAGCCAGCTCGGCCCTCGCCTGATTCACGAACTGGGCGGTGGTGCTGATCTGGGCATCAGCCTGGCTGGCGCGTGGCTGCGACGGGGTGGATGGCGCTTCCTGCTTGCGTTGCAGCTGGGCCTGAACATAGAGCGGGTCGGTGCGTGTGATCTTCATAACGTCAATTCCTGATGGTCTATCTATGACAAGCGACCCAAGGTCGATGTAACTTAAATCAAACCCGTGCTTTGCGTTAAAAACGGGTTTCAACTTCTCCCTTGTCGATCACCCAGGCCTGGATTTCCTTGCCTGAACTCAGATTTTTCACCCGAATTCCCTCGCCGATGGCCCCGTTCGCCAGGGCTCGGCCCCGCGTTGTGGCGGAAAATCCATCTTGGCCAGCCCGGATCAACACCCCTTCACCTTCCCGTATGGCCCAGGCTTTCTGCAAATCCAGTTCGCCAATCAGCTGACCCATCCGCAGGTTGCGGTTGCTCTTGCTGCCCACCAGAGACTCTGAGGTGGGCACAAAGCCACGTTGCAACCGGCTGACTTCAAGTGATTTCTCAATCAGATCGCCCGGTCGGATGACATGGCCTCTCGGCAGCTCCTGTGCCGTCACCCAGACCGGCAGCATCAGTGTCACCTCGACCCTGGCCCTGACCTGCCAGGCCGGGTCGACACACTCTGCCAGGTAGGGGCGCCGTCCCCAGGGCTGACGGTACTGACCGCCGGCCTGCAGGCGGATAGGTTGCGAACAGTCCGGCAGATGGGTGACTGCCGGGGAGATCCAGACCTGATATTCCGCTTCGGGCGCTGGCCAGCCCTGCTGCTGCAGATAGGCATGCAGGGCCTGGCTGGCATCCTCCTGCAACAGCGCTTCAAGCTGCCGGGTCAGGGCGGTTGGCTCGGCCAGCAGTTGCCATGACAGCAGCCACAGAGCCAGCAGGTTGCTTCGCTTCCATACGGGAAACAGTGCTTCCCCTTTTATCCGTGTTATCAGCCACTGTTGACGCTGTAACCAGCGGAAATAAAGGTTCTTCATGGTTGGCATGAGTCTTGATAAAGAGTGCACCGGTCTGACTGATTCATAGAAGGATGAAGCATGAGTATCTCATTTGACAGCGCTTTGGGTGTACACCCTTATGCCCTCGATGTGCGGGCGGATCGGGCGCGTATCCTGGCAGGCAACCTGGCCAATGTAGATACCCCAGGTTATCTGGCCCGGGATGTCGATTATAAGACGATTCTGGGGCGTGTCGCGCAGCAAGTTGCAGCGGGTGACGAGAGTGCCGCCATTGCACAGGGCAGCATGGCCAATGACATGCAGCATCCTCTCTATCGTATTCCCTATCAGGTATCGATGGATGGCAATACCGCCGAACTCAGCGTCGAGCAGAGCAAGTTTGCCAACAATGCCACTGATTTCCAGACCAGCCTCACCTTTCTGAATATGAAAATTACCGGGATCGCCAAGGCGATCGAGGGCCGCTGATCATGTCGTTCAACCGCATCTATGACATTGCCGGTAGTGCAATGCGAGCACAAACCGTTCGCCTGGACACAGTTGCCTCCAACCTGGCGAACGTGGACAGTGCCGCGGGCAGTGAAGAGGCTGCCTTCCGTGCCATCAAGCCGGTGTTCTCCACCCTCTATCAGCGGGTGCAGGATGCCGAGTCGCTGGGATCGGCCCAGGTGCAGATTGCCGGCATAGTGCAGTCGGATCGTCAGGTCGAGAAGCGTCTTGAGCCTACTAACCCTTTGGCTGATCAGGACGGCTTTGTCTACTACTCCAACGTCAACGCGGTGGAGGAAATGGCCGACATGATGAGTGCCTCCCGTGGTTTTGAAACCTCCGTCGAGGTGATCAACCGTATCAACAGCATGCAGCAGGGTCTGTTGCGCCTGGGTCAGGGAGTGTAAGTCATGAGCCTGCCTCAGGTAAGCAGTCTGGATACGGCCCGCAGCACCAGCCAGCGCAACACGACACCGGAGATTGCCCCCAATAACACGGCTGCTGGCCAAAATGCCCAGAGTGGTATGCAGTTGCGTAACGAATTCCTGCAGATGATGGTTGCCCAGATCCAGAATCAGGATCCCACCAACCCGCTGGATGGCGCCCAGTATGTTACCCAGTTGGCCCAGTTCAGCATGGTGGAAGGGGTGGAAAGCCTGAAAGTCTTGCAGCAGAAGTCTATCAACATGATGGATACCCAGCAGGTACTGCAGAGTACGGACCTGATCGACAAGGAAGTGATGGTTCCGAGCAAGACACTGACCAAGAGCGATGAAAAAGCGATCCGGGGGCAGGTGGAGCTGGCCGGTGCAGCCGATCAGGTTGAGCTCAAGGTGTATGACGAGCACGGCACCCTGGTTGCAACCAAGAACTGGGGTGAGAGCAAGGCCGGTGGCCTCGACTATGAACTGCCGCCTTTGCCTGCTGGTGAATACAGCTTCGAGGTCAAAGCCTCGCTCAACGGTGTGGCGACCACTACCAAGAATTATGTGGCCAGCACGGTAGAGCGGGTCACCCTGCCTGGTACAGGCGAAATCATGTTACAGGTGGCCGGAGTGGGCGATGTCCCTCTCTTCAGCGCCATCCAGTTCGGCAAATCGGCGTAATCAGATAGGAGCGAAACTGTGTCTTTCAGTATCGGATTGAGCGGCCTGCGCGCCGTAAACCAGGAATTGAGTGTCATCAGCAACAACGTGGCCAACGCCAGCACGGCCGGCTTCAAGTCAAGCCGTGCCGAATTTGCCGCCATTTATGGCGGTGGTCAGGCTGGTGGTGTAGAGATGAACAACGTTTCCCAGAACTTCGACCGCAATGGTGACGTGACCCGTACCGGTCGTGGGCTGGATCTGGCGATCTCGGGCAGCGGCTTCTTTGTGCTCAAGGACAGCAACGGCCAGACCTCCTATACCCGGGCAGGTATGTTCCAACGGGATCCTAACAATTACCTGACCACCGCCAGCGGTACCCGGCTGCAAGGCTACACCACCAATGATGCGGGCGAACTGCAGTCCGGCGTGGTGGGAGACATTCAGGTCAAGGCTGGCAGCCTGCCTGCCAAACCATCCGACAAGCTGGAGTTCGTCGCCAACCTCAAGGCCGATGCCGGCGTGATCGACCAGACGGCCCATCCGTTCGACCCAGCCAAGTCGGACAGCTTCAGCTATTCCCAGTCCAGCAAGGTGTATGACTCGCTGGGGGTTGAGCACACCGTCACCCAGTATTTCGTCAAGACGGCCGACAACACCTGGCAGGTCAACTATGCCTTCAATGGCACCAAGACAGGCACACCGGTGACGCTGGAGTTCAACACCAACGGTACCCTGAAGTCTCCGACGACCTCCCCGGTCCTGGACCTGACTCCGCCCGGCGCTGAAAAGATCTCCCTGCAGGTCGATATTGCCCGTGTCAGCCAGTACGCCTCCGATTTCAACGCCACGCGCAACCAGTCAAATGGTTATGCGGCCGGCGATCTGACCGGGGTGCGGGTGGATGCCGATGGTGGTGTCTATGCCACCTTTACCAACGGTCAGAGCCTGTTGCAGGGCCAGGTGGTGATGGCGAACTTCACCAACCCCAACGGTCTGCTGCAAACCAACAACACCACCTGGCAGCAATCGTTCAGCTCTGGCCAGCCGGTATTGGGTGCCCCTGGCACAGGGACCATGGGGTCATTGACCGCAGGGGCTTATGAGGGGTCCAACGTGGATCTGACCGGGGAGCTGGTCAGCCTGATGACTTCTCAGCGCAACTATCAGGCCAACGCCAAGACCATCAGCTCCGCTGACAAGATGACCCAGGTTCTCTTCAACTCCTTCTAAGGCTTGATGCGTGGAAAAGCTTATCTATACCGCCATGTCAGGGGCGCAGCATACCCTGATGGCCCAGCAAATCCGGGCAAACAACCTTGCCAACGTCAACACGGCCGGCTTTCGGGCTGACTTCGAGCGCGTGTCGGCCTATGCCCTGGCCGGTGATGGCTATCCAAGCCGGGTTATGGCCCGTGAGGAGCTGGCCGGTACCGACTTCAAGGCGGGAGCCCTGATGCAGACGGGCCGCAAGCTGGATGTGGCGATCCGCGGTGAAGGCTTTATCACGGTCCAGACCGCTGATGGTAAAGAGGCCTATACCCGAGCCGGCAATCTGGAGAGCGATGCCGATGGTCTGCTGACGCTCAATGGTCGTCCGGTACTGGGGGAAGGCGGGGAAATGGTGCTTCCTGCCTATCGGGATCTGAGTTTTGGCAAGGACGGTTCACTCAGTATCACACCGCCCGGCGGCGGTGCCCGGCTGGATGTGGGTCGTCTCAAGCTGGTGAACCCGGACCCGGCAGAACTGGTCAAGGGGCCGGATGGTCTCTTCCGGTTGCGTCAGGGTGGGGATGCCGAGGCCAGCGAGCAGGTGGTACTGGCGTCCGGCTTTCTGGAAGGGGCGAACGTGAATGCAGTCGACGAGCTGATCAGCAGCATGTCGCTGACCCGCAATTTCGAACTGCAGGTCAAATTGATGAAAACGGCGGACGATCAGGCCCGGCAAGGTGCCCGGTTGATTTCCGGCCAGGGCTGATGAGTGGCGGGCTTGCAGCCCGCCACGGCCAATTCGCATTGAGGGGGCGTTGACGCCCTCATGAATCAGGTGGAGAGACGAAGATGCACGCGGCACTTTGGGTAAGTAAAACCGGTCTGTCGGCGCAAGATGCCAAGATGGCCAGTATTTCCAACAACTTGGCTAACGTAAACACGGTCGGGTTCAAGCGCGATCGGGTTGCTTTTGAAGATCTGTTCTATCAGGTGCAACGCCAGCCCGGGGCCCAGCAGGATCAACAGAACCTGTCTCCCATCGGCATCCAGATGGGTAACGGTGTTCGTGTGGTCGGTACCCAGAAAGTGTTCACTCCCGGTCAGTTCCAGAACACCAACCAGGAGCTGGATATGGCGGTCGTGGGGGCCGGTTTCTTCGGGGTGGAACGCCCTGACGGCGAGACCGCCTATACCCGTAATGGTCAGTGGCATCGCAACGCCGAAGGCCTGCTGGTCAACTCCGATGGCTTGCCCATGCTGCCGCAGATCCAGATCCCGGACAATGCGACCAAGGTGTCCATCGGCACCGACGGAACCGTGAGTGCGACTTTGCCGGGCCAACAGGAAAATGTGGAGCTGGGTCGCATCACCCTGACCAACTTTGCCAACCCTGCCGGCTTGGAAGCACTCGGTGGCAACCTCTATCGAGCGACCGGCGCCTCTGGTGAGGCCATTGAAGGTGTGCCCGGTGAAGAGGCCATGGGGGCCATCAAGCAGTTCACGCTGGAGAGCTCCAACGTCAACGTGGTGGAGGAGATGGTCGACATGATCACCACCCAGCGGGCTTATGAGATGAACGCCAAGGTCGTCTCGTCGGCCGACCAGATGCTCAAGTTCATTACCCAAGCGCTGTGATGATGAAAACGATGTGGCGTTATCTGTGGGTGGCTCTGCTGTTGGGCGGTTGTGCCACCTATGAGCTCAAGGCTCCCGAACCGGGTGAGGAAAAGTGGGCGCCTTCACGCCCCAAGTTGCCCGTCTCGGCCAAGGGAGAAGACGGTAGCCTCTATCGCGGCGACTACATGATGACCCTATTTCAGGATCGTCGAGCCTATCGCATTGGCGATATTCTCACCGTGGTGCTGGAAGAGCGCACCCAGTCGAGCAAGAAAGCCAACACCAGCATGAGCAAGAACAGCAGCATGAACGTGCCGGCACCGACCATAGGTGGCAAGGTGCGTTCTGACTGGGGGCGTCACTCAGCGCGGATCGTGACTTTGATGGTGGGGCGACTTCCAGCCAGCAAAATACCCTGGCTGGCTCGATCACGGTGACGGTGGCCGAAGTGATGCCAAACGGGGTGCTGGGGATCCGCGGCGAGAAGTGGATCCGGCTCAATCAGGGCGATGAGTATATCCGGTTGGGTGGCATGGTGCGGGTTGAGGATATCGACCAGAGCAACCGTATTTCATCTCAGCGCATCGCCGATGCCCGCATCACCTATGCCGGGCGTGGAGCCCTTGCCGACAGCAACCAGATGGGGTGGCTGGGGCGTTTCTTCAGCTCCGCATTCGCCCCCTTTTGAGGTCTTACATGAACAGATGGTTTATCACCCTGCTTTGCCTCTGCCTGCCCTGGTGGGCCAATGCCGCACCCGCCAAGCGGGCTTTGCTGGATATTGCTGATGTGCAGGGGATGCGGACCAACCAGCTGGTGGGCTATGGGTTGGTGGTGGGGTTGTCCGGTACAGGTGACAAGAGTCAGGTCAAGTTCACCGGCCAGTCGATGGCCAACATGCTCAAGCAGTTTGGGGTCCAACTGCCGGATGATATCGATCCCAAGCTCAAGAACGTTGCTGCGGTGTCGGTTCAGGCCAATTTGCCGGCTCTGGCAGGTAAAGGGCAGATGGTGGATGTAACGGTCACCTCGATCGGGGATGCCAAGAGTCTGCGCGGCGGTTCGCTGCTGCTGACGCCACTGCGCGGTATCGATGGGGAAGTGTATGCCGTCGCCCAGGGCAATCTGGTGGTGGCCGGGGTCAAGGCCGAGGGGCAGTCGGGCTCTTCTGTCACCATCAACGTGCCGACCGCAGGGATCATTCCCAATGGCGCCATCATTGAGCGGGAAGTGGCCAGCAATTTTGCCGACAAACCCGAAGTGACGCTCAATCTGCACCAGCCCAACTTCAAGACCGCTCGCAATGTGGAGCGGGAGATCAATCGTCAGTTGGGGCCGGTGGCCAGAGCGGTCAGTGCGGGGCGGATCCAGGTGGCGGCTCCCAAGGACGAGAGCCAGCGGATCTCGTTCATGGCGCTGCTGCAAGACATTCAGGTCGATATGGGCAAGGAGCGCCCCCGGGTCGTCTTCAACAGCCGGACCGGAACCGTGGTCATGGGTCAAGGGGTCAAGGTTCACAAAGCGGCGGTCAGCCATGGTAGTCTGACAGTGACCATTGGCGAGAGCCAGACAGTCAGTCAGCCCAATGCCTTCTCCAATGGGCAGACCACAACGACCCCCAACTCGAAGATCCAGGTGGATCGGGAACGAAACAACATGTTTGTCTGGCCGGATGGCACCTCACTGGAGGTGATCGTCAAGGCAGTCAACTCGCTCGGGGCAACCCCCGATGATGTCATGGCCATCCTACAAGCACTCGATGAGGCTGGTGCCCTCGAGGGAGAGCTGGTGGTCATCTAAGGATCTCTATGACCAGAATAACCTCGGAACCTGGGTTTTATCAGGATCTCAACGAACTGCAGCAGATAAAGAGCAACCCGGATCAGCGTGCCGCACTGGATGCGGCCGCTGGCCAATTCGAAGTGAGCTTTCTGCAAACTGTACTCAAGCACATGCGTTCAGCCTCCGATGCCATGCAGGACGAGGATGACAAGCTCGTCAAGGGCCAGGAGCTCTATCGCGACATGTATGACAGCCAGCTGGCGATGAGCATGGTCAAGCGCGGCGGTATCGGGTTGAAAGAGCAGATGGTCAGCCAATTGGCGCCGACATTAAAGAATGCCGAGTCGGTGGTCGCTTCAGAACAGCAGACCCTGGCTGCCTTCAGTCAGCCTCTGAATTCGGCAAAAATGAGGAAAGTTGACTGATGTCGCTGCTCAATATCGGTTTTAGCGGACTTAACTCGGCCCAGATCGCGTTAAATATCACCGCCCAGAATATCGCCAACGTCAATACCATCGGCTATAGCCGCCAGGAAGCCATGATGGGCAGCCTGTCCGGTTTTGGCCGGCTGGATAATGGCCAGGGGGTAGAGGTAACCGGTGTTCGCAGGATCACGGATGACTATCTGGTCTCCCAACATTGGCGCAGCCGCTCTGCAACCGGCGCTTCTTACTCTTTCCACCAATACATCAATACCACCGAACAGCTGTTGGGCAGCGAGTCGATGAACATCGCCAAGGGGCTGGACAGCTTCTTCGCCTCTCTGAGCGCAGCGTTAGATAGCCCGGAAACGCCGGCTCAGCGCAGCCAGATCGTCAGCTCGGCGGGGGCGCTGGCCAACCGCTTTGGCCAATTGAATGAAAGCATGCTGACCCAGGAGAAGCAGATCGATGATCAGCTCAATAGCACCGTTTCTCAGGTCAACAGCTATCTGAAACAGGTTGCCGAGCTGAACACCCAGATCAGCGAGCAGGCGTCCAAGGGTGTCAATACCTCGGTGCTGGAAGACAGTCGTGAGCAGATCGTACGTGAGCTGTCGACCTTCATGGAGGTCCGGGTCAACCGGCAAAGTGATGGTTCGTTCTCACTGAGCCTGCCTCAGGGCCAGCCGCTGGTGCTGGCCGGCAGCAGCAGTACACTCTCGCTGGCGGGTGACAAGCTCAGTTTGAGCTTCGGTCCGCAATCGTTCGATATTCCCAAGCTGCATGGCGGCAGCCTGGCGGGGGTTATGGAATATCGGACGACAGTTCTGCGTCCGCTGCGCGACGAGCTCAACCAGATCGCGAAAAAACTGGCAGATGATTTCAATGCCAAGCAGGGTGGCGGTGTCGACTTGCATGGTAATCCGGGCAAGCCGCTCTTCACCTATGATCCCCTCAACCCGTCCGGCACTCTGAAGATTGCCGATGGCTTCACTGGCGATGACCTCGCCTTTGCCAAGGCTGGTGGCGGCAGTGGTGATAACCGCAATCTGCAGGAGCTGTTGACCATCAAGGATGATCAATATGATGCCTACAGCGCCTTGCTTGGCCAGATGGCGGTACAAAGTGGCCAGGCCAAGGCCACCATGACGGCTGATGCGAATATGGAGAAACAGCTGGCCACCAAGCTGAGCAGCGTCAGCGGGGTTAACACGGATGAGGAAGGGGTCAAGATCATGGCCTACACCAAGGCGTATCAGGCCAACGCCAAGGTGATCAGCACTTCAGAGCAACTTTTTACCTCCATCCTGAACATGTTCTAACGGAGCGATCATGCGCATCAGTACCAACCAGATTCAACTCAGCATGCTCGACAACCTGCAGCATGGTTTTGGTGAATATGCCCGCCTCGATCGTCAGATCTCCACCAACAAGCGCATTCTGCAACCCTCGGATGACCCGGTGGGGAGTGTGCGTCTGCTCGGTCTGAAGAAAGAGCAGGTGGCCATGGAGCAGTATCAGAAGAACATTGCCAATGCCAAGAGCCAGCTCTCCCAAGGAGAACAGCAGCTGGAAACCATGACCAACATGCTGATGCGGCTGCGCGAGCTGACTCAGACAGCTGCTACGGGCTCATTGTCAGAGGACGATCGCCGGGCGGTCGCCAGTGAGACGGCCGTTATCAAAGATGGGTTGCTCGATCTGGCCAATGCCAGAAATGAGAGTGGCTCCAGCCTCTTTGCGGGCAGCCAGGTTGGCAAGACTGCCATCGTCAAAACCCCGACCGGTGACTATCAGTATCAGGGGGATGCCTTGATCCGCGAGGTCAGCATCGCTAAGGGGGTGACCGTTGGGCTCAATCAGACGGCGGATCAGCTGTTCATCCAGAATGGTGACTTTTTCAAGCAACTCGATGCCGTGGTGGATGCCCTGGAAAATGGTGCGCCGGATGCAGCCGACCAAGCCCGTGACATGCTGGGTCGGAGCAAGACACTGCAGGATGATATCAGCCAGATGGTCAGCACCATTGGTGCCCGCATCAATCTGCTCGATCAGGTGGATGAAGGGCATGCCGAGAAGGGGACCTATAGCAAGGAAGTGAGTAATCAGATAGAGTCCCTCGACTATGCCAGTGCCGTCACCCAGCAGGCCCATGTGCTGATGGCTCTGCAAGTTCAGCAGCAGGCCTTTGCCAAGGTCAATGGGCTGAGCCTGTTCAATTACATGCCATAAGTTCAGCTTCAGGGAGCCATGATGCAGATTCAACAAACCCGTTTGGGCGGCGTGGCCGAAACGCCAGCCCAACCCAGACTGCGCGGGCGTGTGACTGCTCAGAGTGCGTCCCAGCCAACCAGTAAAACGGAGCGCCATCCCAATATTGTCCGGCTGGACCGCTGGGCCCTGATTGGTACGGCGCAGCAGCGGATCGCCCACGCGCAGGGGGGAGAACAGGCGCTGAGCCAGGTCTGGGGTGAATTGAAACGTCTCGAGCAGCAGCTTGGCCAAAACCGTGCCACGAGCGGTGATCTGGTCTCACGCCTCAAGTTGCTGGAAGAGAAGCTGACCCAGCCCCAGGCTCCGCTGACCACAGAGTTGAAGCCCCGCTTGCTGGCGTCAGCAGGGGAGAGCCGGGTAAGTTATGGCTCGGAGCGGCTCGACCTGTTGAGTCCCAAAGCGAGTGCAGAACGCCTGGTTTTTTCCTTCCCGCAGACCAGCAGCGCCGTTGAAGTGATGCTGCCTGCTGGCGCCAATGAGGCGGAGGTGGTTACCCGGCTGGATCGGGCTCTGCGCAAAGAGCACATCCAGGCTCGCTTGAACGAACTGGGCAAGCTGGAACTGACCGTCCCCGAGCTGCATCGACGCAAACTGGATGAACC
This sequence comes from Aeromonas oralensis, assembly GCF_049665575.1. NCBI lineage: Bacteria > Pseudomonadati > Pseudomonadota > Gammaproteobacteria > Aeromonadales > Aeromonadaceae > Aeromonas > Aeromonas oralensis. The sequence goes on along the minus strand of NZ_CP187186.1, from coordinate 4,164,221 downwards.
GGTTCTGCTCAGCGGCGAGGGGATCCGTATCCCGGCCGGCAATCCTGTTCCGGTGCAGTTCAAACCCAAACCTGGGCAGTTGACCCAGCTGGGGGAGGGCATCGACAAGGGGGAGCTCAAGCAGGAACAGCAGCGGCTGAAGCGCCTGTTGGGTGAGATTGAGCAATCTGTCCGTGAGTTGAAACAGTTTCGCCAACGCATGGTCAAGCAGCTTGATCGGGTCAAGGCACGCAGCCAGAACCTCAAGCAGGAAGAGCTTGAGCAGTTGCAGGGCAAGCTCAGCCAGCAACTCAAGGAGGGTGGCTTCATGGGCACCATGGCCGGCCTGCTGGCACAAGCAAATGTCTCCCGCCAGAATGTGGTCGCGTTGCTGACCTGAACATTTTCTTCTCTTTTTTTCATCCCTCTTCTGCAAGTGACATTACCCATATGATCGACTACTTCCCCCAGCATGCAGAGCTCATTGCCCGTCGCTGGCCTGCCGTTTTGGCGTGCCTGCAAGCACAGGACGTCAACAGTATTCCTGCCGAGCTGGTAGAAGGGCTCAGCTCCACCCTGGCCATCAACGGCATTCAACTGACCAGTCGTCATGACAGGATGCAGGAGGCCGAACGGATTGTGGCCATGTCTTCGGCAAAGGCTCCGGAGCTGAACCTCTATGGGACGGGTCTTGGTGACGTACCGCGGGTACTGTTGAGGCGCAAGCGTCTGCGCCGGCTGAATGTGAAGATCATGAATGCCTCGATCTTTGCTCTGGTCTTGCATTTGACGGAACAACTGGACTGGCTTTCTGACCCCAGGGTGAACCTGTTGCTTGCTCAAGAAAATGAGCTGGTCATGTCCCCTTTCCTTTTCCTCACTTCGGAATTGGAATTGGCGGATGAATCTGCCGCCAAGATCAGGGATAGAGTCCTTATCCAGAGTCGGCTTGAGGCAATCAATGAACAATTCGGGCAGGACTGGGTATCAGAGCGCCTGGCTGGCAATCTTGACCTATTGCGCGAAGATGCTGATGTGGCGCAGTTATTTGGCACAGCCAAAGGGCGGAATGCTTATGTAGTGGCTACAGGGCCGACGCTGGCTCATCATCTGAGTGCATTGAAAGCGGTTTATGAGCGACCTGAGCGTCCTCTTTTCATCTGTGTCGACACGGCTCTACGCCCTCTGATGGCCCAAGGAATTAAACCCGATATTGTTGTGACCATAGATCGGCATATTCACCTCGGTATCCTGGATCCTCAGTACTCTTCCCATGTTGCTCTTGTCTATATCCCCATGGTGGACAACAAGGTGTTGTCACAATGGCAAGGCCCGCGTTATGGCGCTTATGAGGTACTGGATACCTATGCCAGCCTGCAGAAAAAATTGCGGCGGGCATCCCTCTTTACCGGGGGGAGCGTTATTCACCCTGCCACAGACCTAGCGGTCAGGATGGGGGCCCACAACATTACGCTGTTTGGGGCCGATTTCTCCTTTCCTGAAGGCCGGACTCACACCGGATGGCAGGATGGTGAACTGGGTAGTGATGCCCGTTATGGCCGCAGAACAGTACCCAATGGACATGGTCAACCGGTGAAAACACTACTCAGCTTCTGCATCTATCTGAATGGCTTGGAAGTTTATATTCAACGCCATCCCGAGGTGAATTTCATGAATAGCAGCCGGGACGGGGCCCGTATTCTGGGAACCAGTTACCATGAGGAGTTTGCCGGATGATCGATGTGGTCAGTTTCAAAGTTGGGGCAGATGCTCTGGCCGCCTTGTTGCGTGAAGGAAAGGATGAAGAGGCCTGCTTCGAATGCGGACGGATGCTGCAATTGCTGACGCCGCTGATGACGAATCTACCGGTCGAGCTGCAATCAACGTTGCTGCTTCTGGCAAGGCAGTTGCTGCAATGTCAGGAACGTCATGATTGGGTTGGACTGTCTGACTACCTGGAGTTCGAACTTCCGGTCTTGCTGGATGATATTGATCGCGCCTTGCGCTGATCGTCACTGCGATTATTCCTACGGGGCTGGCACTTTGTCAGCCCCACTCTTCTGCCGCTGAGCATGCCCTTCTCAGGTATAAAAAGAAAAATCCCTCTCTTTTGTTCAATTTTTTCCAACCCGTGGTCGTCCTTCTATTTTGTCTACCTAACAAGCTGCAGTGCAGCGCCTAAATCGAGGAAATAACCATGGGCTTGTCCATTCATACCAACTTTGCTTCCATGACCACCCAGAACCAGCTGAACTCCACCAACAAGATGCTGGGTACCGCCATGCAGCGTCTGGGTACCGGTCTGCGTATCAACTCTGCTGCCGACGATGCTGCCGGTCTGCAAATCGCCACCCGTCTGCAGGCTCAGTCCAACGGTCAAAAAGTGGGTATGCGCAACGCTCAGGATGCCATCTCCATGATCCAGACCGCTGAAGGCGCCATGGACGAGATGACCAACATCACCCAGCGTATGAAAGATCTGGCTACCCAGGCAGCCAACGGTACCAACAGCGATAAAGACATCGCCGCCATGGACGCCGAATTCAAGGAGCTGGGTAAAGAGCTGGGCAACATCCGTGACAACACCACTTTCGGCGGCACTGCCTTGCTGAAATCCTCTGGTAAATTCGAGGCCGGTGCGGTTTCCTTCCAGATTGGTGCCAGCGCTACCGAGAAGCTGGACTTGAATGCATCCACCAAGTGAAAGCGGTCAACACTGCCATCACCAGCGCCGCCGCCGTGACTCTGAGCTCCACCAATGCGACTGCCCAGATCACTGCTATGGACGGCATGCTGGAGAAGATCGGTGAAGCCCGCTCCACTTTCGGTGCCAACATCAATCGTCTGGAGCACACCGTCAACAACCTTTCCAACATGAAAGAGAACACCGACATGGCGAATGGTCGCATCATGGATGCCGACTTCGCTCAGGAAAGCACCAACATGACCAAGAACCAGATGCTGATGCAGGCTGGCATGTCCGTGCTGTCCAACTCCAACCAGATGACCGGCATGGTAACTGGTCTGCTGCGTTAATGAATCGCATGGCCGCTCCTGTGGGGCGGCCCTTGTCTGACAAGGGTTGTCGGTTGGAAAGAGTCGAGGCGGCTTTTTCCAACAGGCATGCCAGTTGAGTGAAATGAAGAGGGATTAAGATGCAAATAGATCCGGCCGCTACGGCGATGCAGCTAGTCGCTATCGAGCGAAAAAATATGGACGCGTTGCTGAAGAAGCAGATGGATGGCATCAAGGGTCAACAGAGTGCGATCAGCACCCTCAATACCAAGCTGTCGACCTTCCAGACCATGCTCAAGGATCTCAACAAGGCGTCCAATTTACAGGCACAGAAGGCGACAATGTCCCAGGACGGGGTCATGACAGTGACGAGCAACGGCAAGGCCAGCTCGGGACAGTACAACTTCTTTGTGGAGCAACTGGCCCAGTCCCATCAGGTCGGTCTCAGTCTGGGTAGTGAAACGGCTCCCCTGCCTGCGGATGGAGTCTTCTCGCTCACCGTCAAGGGAAAGACTATCGACATCGATCTGGCTACCTTGCCAGCAGGGTCAACCGTCAAGGATCTGGTCTCCAAAATCAACGATGCCAAGGATAATCCCGGCGTCAAGGCGACGTTGGTCCGCACCGACGGCAAGGTCAACATGGTGCTGACCAGCAAGGACAGCGGGCTGGAGAATGCCATCTCTGTCAACTACAGCGGAGATGCGACCAATTCGCTTGGGGCCGCGATAAGCGGCAAAACGGACATTACCAAAGCCCAGGATGCCAGGTTGCGGATGGGGGGGACAACCCGTTGACCATCACCTCCGCCAGCAACAAGATAGAAAACGTGGTTGATGGTCTGACACTGCAGCTGACCAAGGCCCAGAAGAGCGGTGATGCCCCCTTGCTGGTCAACATCGAGCAAGACAAGGAGGCGGTGACCGGCTCGCTCAAAAAGTTTGTCGACAGCTATAACGAGTTGGTCGATGAGCTGGCCAAGATGACGTCCAGTGATCCCAAGGCTCCCGGTGCTCTCTCTTCCGACAGCGGGGTGCGCAGCCTCAAGAGCGTGCTCTCCAACAGTGTGCGCGACCTGCCCAATGGCCTGAGCCTCAGCAGTCTGGGTATCAAGACTGACAAGGCCGGCAAGCTCTCCTTCAGCGAGACCGATTTCAACAAGGCGTTGGACAAGGACCCCGAGCTGCTTGGCAAGGCATTGCTGGGCGATGATGGCCTGCTCAAACGCATGAGTGATGCACTCGATCCTTATACCAAGCGTGATGGCGCACTCAAGGGTCGCAAGACGGGTCTTGAGGCGAGCGAGAAACGCATCAAAGAACGTATGGATGCGCTGGATCGCCGCATGGACTCCGCGTATAAGCGCTATCTCAATCAATTCAGCACCATGAATCAAATGTTGCAGACCATGGGTGCTCTCTAAACCGGCACGCTTCCTGCTGTCTGTGGCATCTTATCCGGAACAAGCGAGTTGTACATGTTTGAAGATCAAGATGGCTACGATGCCTACCAATTCGCCGCTACCCAGGCCAAGGCGGCGAGTGCGGACCCACATCAGCTAGTGCTGATGTTGATGGATGGGCTGCTCGATGAAATGGCCCGGGCGGAAGGCCATATTCTGGCCAAGCAGTTTGAGCGCAAAGGGCAAGCTATCAACAAATGCCTGCAGATCCTGGGTGGACTGGACAGTGCACTGGACATGGAGAAGGGCGGGGAGCTTGCTGTCAACCTGCATCGTCTCTATGACTATTGTGGTCAGCGCCTATTTGAAATCAGCGTGTCGAACGATGTGGCCGGGTTCGCCGAAGTGCGTCGCATCCTTTTGGAGCTGAAGGAAGGTTGGGAAGCAATGGCGCGTCATCCTCGCTGATGCGGAAGTGATGCTTCCTTCCTCCCCCGGCCTGATCCCTGACCATTCTCCTGAATTCCTGTATTTCTCAGCTGGCCTGCTCCTTGCTAGCAGGCAAGGTCATTTTCATTGGGGGCCATCACCATGTCGGTAACCGGAACTAAGCAACTTACTGCAGAGCATGAGACTCGCCAGCGCCAGCTACTGGGGTTGGGACGCCTGATATTGCAGCAGGCCCGTGCCGGTCAGTGGGATGCAGTTCGTTTGGCTGATAGCCGATTGTCCCAGTTCATTCAGCATATGCAAGGGCAGCCAGAATTATGGGCCGCCATGCAACCTGCTAGGGATCAGGTGCGATCCTGGCAGCAGGAGGCCCTGCTGCTTTGCCAGCAAGAGACGGCCTTGCGTAAGCGGGAGTGGCAGGAGTTGTCCCAGAAGCGGGAAGGGCTGCAAGCCTATGGTGAGGTACAGGAATGGGCATGATTCAATTCCCAGGCCTTGATGGCTTGGCTGCGCTTGATTCCGCAGGATTCAGTCGTCTTTCCCGACAGCCTGATGGCCAGGGCGACACATACCAACCGCTGGACCTGCCATTCATGGAAGAGCTGGTGGCATTGCCTTTGCCAGCTGAAACCATCGACGAGGAAGAGCCGGATGTGACTGATGAGCAGCGAGATGATGCCACAGAGCAGTTGGATTCTTTCAGCAACCTGCCCCCCGTTTTCCTCTTGACCGATGATGCTGCGAGACTATCGATGCTGCGCCAGGCACAACCTGTAGCCGCAACGGCTGGTGAAGGGGTTGAGGCTGCCCGACCTGACGGATCGTCAGCTGTCTCGGCGGTATTGCGTTCACTGTCTGTCTATGGTCGTTCTGATTACAACAAGGTAGCAGGGGAGACGGCGGGTCTTCAGAGTGAAAATCGGGTGTTCGTCTCCAGTACGGATGTATCCAACCGCATGGGCACACAGCCTGCTGGGCAGACAATGGACCCGGTATTGCGTGACAAGGTGATTGCCAATGTACAGCCCCTGCTTGCGAGCGACGGTGCCGGTGAACGTGAATCCACCTTCGCCGATGTGAAAGGTGTGCTCAGCAATCTGGCGCCTGTGGCAGCCCCCAAATCAGCCGAGTATCAATGGGCTCCTGTGAAGTTGGCCGACAACCCCGCTCAGTGGGGACAGCAGCTGATGGTTGTGCTGAAAGACAAGGTGGAGCTTCAGGTCAACCAGCAGATCAAGCAGGCCCATATCCGCCTTGACCCCCCCGAACTGGGTCGACTCGAGTTGACTGTGCGTCTTGAGGGGGATCGCCTCAATGTTCAGCTCAACGTAACCAATCCTGCGGTGCGCGAGGCATTGATCCAGTCGATGGAACGCTTGCGGATGAGCCTGGCTCCCCATCATGCGGGGGGAGTCGAAGTCAACGTGGGGCAGGGTGGTGAGCAAGAGCGGCAGGGTAAGTGGCAACAACAGCAGATCATGGCCGGACGACGTCAATGGCAGGAAGAGTTCGAGCCTGCCGATGGTAGTGGACGTGACTGGCTGAACACCCTGGTTTGATTTTTATTATCCGGCAATAGCAAGAGTGATTTCATATTATGCGGCGAGTGGTTAAGTGGTTGATGATGGGCGTAATGGCTCTGTGCTTGCTGGCCGTGCTGGCCTATGGGGCCTATCTGAAGCGAGATCTGGTTGCCGTCTGGCTGGGATTGGCTGAGCCAAAACCCGAGCTCAGCGCCACTCCGCTGTTCAAGCCGATGGAGCGCTTTGTCATCAGCTTGGAAGGGGGTGTTGAGTCCCATTATCTCGTGCTCGAGTTGGCTTTGGTGACCCACAATCCGGCACAGCTCAATTCGCTCAATGAGCTGACACCATTGATCCGCAATGCCATGGTGCAGTATTTCAGTCACCGTACCCACGATGATGTGAAGAAAGAGCTGCAGAACATCACTGCACTGCAAAGTTCTCTACTGGGCAAGCTGGTCACCACGTTGCAGAGTTACGGTTACAAGACCTATCTGGATGAGGTGTTGATCACCAAAGTGCTGGTGCAGTAACGCATATATGACCGATGTCGACTGGGATACCCCGCACGAGTTCAGTGTTTCTCCTCCCCGTACGGGCGAACAGGCCATCCTGACCCGATATTTGCCGCTGGTGAAGCGAGCTGCCAGTCACTTGCGCAGTCAGGTGTCGGCTTGCTTCGATCAGGAGGATATGGAACAGGTTGGCATGATGGGGCTTCTGGAAGCCTGGCGCCGATACGACAGCGAGCCGGATGCCCAGTTTGAGAGTTATGCCTTCAAGCGGATCCGTGGGGCCATGCTGGATGAGCTTCGCCGCCTGGATTGGCGGCCGCGCCAGCTGCGGCAGCAAGTACACAGTCATAATCAGGCCCAGCGCGAATTGCACAACCGATTGGGAAGACCTCCATCAGAGCAGGAGTTGGCCACGGTATTGGAGTGCTCCATCGAGGAAGTGCGTCAACTGGCCTACGCCAGTCAGGCTGAAGCACTGCATAGCCTGGAGGAGTGGCTGGAGAACGGTGGCAAGGCGCCAGCTACCGAATCCGATGATGTCGATATGGCGATGACCATCAGCAAGGTGCTGACCTCGCTGGACAAGCGTGAGCAGCTGCTGCTCTCCCTCTACTATCAGCAAGAACTGAACATGAAAGAGATTGCCCTGGTGCTGGGGCTGACGGAGTCTCGGGTTTGTCAGTTGCACAAGCAGTGTGTCCTTCAGCTCAAGCAGCGTTTGGTCGACTCCATTTATTAACGCTTCACCATCCCTGGTGAGGATCCTTGAATTCTGCGGGAGCGTTCATGCAAAAACAGATAGGCCTTGGCGTCATTTTCATATGTGTGCTGGGTGGTTTCATGATGGCGGGTGGCAAGCCCATTGCCTTGTGGCAGCCTGCCGAGCTGATCATCATCATCGGGGCTGCGGTGGGCTCCATGTTCCTGGGCAATTCAAAGGAAGTGATGCATGAGATGTGGCGGCAGATGAAGTTGTGCTTCAAATCCAACAAGGATGAAAAAGAGATCTATCGCGAGCTGCTGACTCTGATGCATCAATTGCTGGAGGAGACGCGCAACAAGGGCATGAAGGCGCTGGATGAGCACATTGAGAACCCGCAGCAGAGTTCGGTGTTTCTGATGTATCCCCAGATATCGGAAGATCCTCAGTTGCTCGGTTTCATTATCGACAACTTGCGTTTGCTGGGCATGGGCAAGATCACGCCGCATGAGCTGGATACTGTGCTGGAACAGGAGATCATGGCCATCGAGGAAGATATGCTCAAGCCGGCGCACGCACTGCACAAGACCGGGGAAGCTTGTCCCGGTTTCGGTATTTTGGCAGCCGTGATGGGGATCATCATCACCATGCAGCAACTGGACGGCCCGCTGAGCAATATCGGTGTACATGTCGCCGCAGCGCTGGTAGGCACTTTCATCGGTATCTTCCTCTGTTACTGCCTGCTTGAGCCCATCAGCAATGCCATGGAAGAGATGGTCAAACGGCGAATTGGGCTGCTGATGTGCATCAAGTCCATTCTGATCGCCCAGTTGCGCGGCAAAACCCCGCTGATCTCAGTTGACTCGGGCCGCAAGATGTTGGAGCCCGATGTGAAACCCAGCTTCCTTGAACTGGAAGATTGGGTGACCAACAGGGCCATGTAATGCGCAATCACGAACAGATCATCATCAAACGCCAGCAACGGCGTAATAGTGCGCCCAAGGGGGCGGGGCCTGGAAAGTTGCCTTTGCTGATTTTACCCTGGCGATGATGGCATTTTTCATGGTGCTCTGGATCCTAGCTGTTTCCAGCCAGGAGGAGCGTGAAGTCGTTGCCAGCCGCTTGCGTGATTACAGCATCATGGACAGCGAGGCCAATCCATTCGATATCAGAAATAGCCCCTATCCGGTTGATCTGGGTGGTAATCCTTCTGTATTGGAAGAACTCAGTCCCAAGTTCGTTGAGCAAGGACAGAGGATGCCGAGGCACATGGAGCGGGACCGCAGTATTTTTTCTGATGGTGCCAGCGGTGGTTATGAAAGCCTGTTGGTCGGAAAAATTGAAGGCGAAGCACAGATGAAGCAGCTGGCCGGTTTCATTGGCTCGCTGGCTGAGCAGATGCAGGCCAAAAATAATCTGGAGTTACAGCTGGTCCCGCAGGGTCTGCGGATCCTCATTCGTGATGATGATGAGCGGGAGATGTACAGCCGTGGCAGTGCTCGCATCAGCCCTTTCTTCAGACATATGCTAATGGCGCTGGCTCCGATTTTTCAACGCGTCGAAAATCGAGTCATGATTTCGGGTCATACCGACAGTACTCCTTTCGCGGGGGATAATTACAGTAACTGGGAGCTGTCATCCGATCGCGCCATGATGGCAAGGCGGGTACTGCTGGCCGGTGGCATGCCTCCGGAACGAGTCGGGCAGGTCGTCGCCATGTCGGATACCATGCTGGAGAATACGGCTGACCCACGTGGTAGCCAGAATCGCCGGATTGAGCTGCTGGTGATGACCAGTCAGGCAGAAAAGAATCTGGAACAACTGTTTAGCGCACAAACGCAAGCCGCCGTGAAGCAGGCCAAGGACGAAACTTCCCATGGACAACCTTGAAGTAGCGCTGTCGGAACCGAGCGAGTTCAATGATCCCCGCCGCAAGGTACCCCGCTGGTATCTACACGATGGTACTACCCCCTTGGAATCACAAAGCTGCGGCATTGCCGCGCGGCTGATGGTCTCTGGTTTGCTGTTTGACAAGAGCATCGGCAGGGCAGTGATCAAGGATATTGGACCGGGAGGCGTTGGTTTTCTGGCTCCTGCCCGTTTCATCTTGCCCGAGACTGTCAGTTTGTCTCTCTCCCCCCGGATTGTGCTCGATTGCCGTATAACCCATCGACGAGCCATCGGGCAATATCTCAGTTTCTATGGTGCCCGCTGGTCAGTACCTGAGTCAGTCGATCTCTCACCGGTACTCAGCCACTGGCGTCACTGTTTCATGGCAACAGGGGTGGGCGCCTCGTGTCCAGCCCCAGTGGATCCTGTAACGCATCCAGCTTGATCTTACCCCGACTCATATCCAATCCTCTTGCCGCTTGCAGCAACAAGGGGTCATGCAAGCTTTCCAGTGATACTGCCTTGCGAAACACAACTTTGCTGTTTTGGTGTGTCGGGGCAGGAGAGCCTCCCCGGCTGTAGACGATGGGACAGTTGATGATGCCAGGAGCATCGGGAAGCTGCCACGCCGGATTCCAGCGGCTTGCTTCATTCATCGCTATCCCCTTTGTCATGGCCCACTGCAACAGGGAGCAACTGCCAGGATGCATGGCTACCTGAATATTTTCTCCTGCTTGCCAGGGGGGCAGGGTGAGCTGGTGTTGTTCTGCTCGATCAAGCAATTGGGCGAGCGCGATAAAGCGAGCCACATAGAGGCGTGTTTCCGAGGGTAACTGCAGCTCCCATACATTGCGCGTACCTGCATTGAGCACAGCTTTTAGTACTCGGCCCTCCCCCGCGTTATAGGCCGCCAGCGCCAGTAACCAGTCCTGCCCAAAGAATTGATGAAGCCAGCTGAGATAGGAAAGCGCAGCATCGGTCGCAAGGGGCAAGGAGTAGCGGCCATCAAAGCTTGGCATCATGGGAATGGAGAAGCGTGCGGCTGTGTCCGGCATCAACTGCCAGGGACCTGCGGCTCCCGCTGTCGATACCACATCCAGCCGATAACTGCTCTCAATCAGTGGCAAAAAGGCCAGCATACTGGGCAACTTGCGAGCGCTAACCTGTTGTTCCACCCAACGGATCATTGGCTGGGATTGCGCCAGTCGTCTTTGCAGGTGATCTCGTTGCTTCAACAGAAACTGGGTTTGCTGAGTGACTAGGTCAGCTCCTTTTCCTTGTATTGGGGTAGGAAAACCAGCCTGCCAATGATAGTTATGATAGGAATAACAATAAGGCGGACTCATTAGCAGTACGCTAACTAGCCAGCGGATAGCTCGAGTCATGATACGGGGGAAAGACAAGCAGCGCTAAAAAATAAAAACATGATGTATCTCAACAGTTTTCGATAGTTTTTGTCGACTGTTCATGTGGAATCCAGGATGTGATAAGCATGATAGCACGAGTAAAAAAGACCCCAAAAGCGGGCAAGGCGATCCAGAAATTTCTACTGTATTTGATTCTCGCCAATTTTGTATTGATGGGACTTTATGTCGTGCATGCCGGAGAGCTGGCATTTGGTACCAATATCCTGCTGACGTTCCTGCTGATTATCTACAATCTGCTGCTTTGCCAGCTGGTCTGTCTACGGGCTCGGCGTGCCGGGGATGGCTACATCATTTATCCCGTGGTCGGTGTTAGCATCATCTTGTGTGCCGTGGTGTTGTTCCGTTTCATTATTTCTCCCTGACAGAGTCGGCATTCAGCCCGGCAGCTAATTAATCGATACACCTCTTGCTCAAATAACTTGTGGAAAATCAACTCATTTAATCCTCGCTGCTGAAACGCTGCGTCAATATGTTCCCCATGCCCGAGATCCTCGCTTGAAAAGCCCTCAGCACGTCCTTAAACTTCAAGGTGGGGAAAAGTGGATCAAAGTGGTTTTTATCGGGCGGTTTGCCCCCTTTAACTCATTTTCAGGGACTGCAATTTGTTGCGTGGTGCGCATGCCATCAGCCTCGACAGCAAGGGGCGATTGGCGATTCCGACCAAGTACCGTGATTGGCTGCGCGACGAAAGCGAGGGCCAGCTGGTCTGCACCATCGATATTGCCCATCCCTGCCTGCTGCTTTACCCCCTGAACGAATGGGAAGAGATCGAGCGCAAGCTCAAGACGCTCTCCAGCATGAATCCCCTTGAGCGCCGCCTGCAGCGGTTGTTGCTCGGGCATGCGACCGAATGCGAGCTGGACGGTAATGGCCGTCTGCTGCTCAGTCAGCCACTGCGCAGCCATGCAGGGCTGGACAAGAAGATCATGCTGGTGGGCCAGCTCAACAAGTTTGAGCTGTGGGATGAAGCCCGCTGGCAACAACAGGTCAATGATGACATTCAGGGCCTGCCCGAAGACGACTGGGCAAGCTCGCCACGACTACAGGATTTCTCTTTATAAATGACCCAAGCCGCTGAACACATCACAGTGCTGCTGCACGAAGCCGTTGAAGGGCTGGCCATCAAGCCGGACGGCATCTACGTCGACGGTACGTTTGGCCGGGGTGGTCACTCTCGTCTCATTCTCCAGCAGCTTGGCCCCAATGGTCGGCTGATCGCCATCGATCGGGATCCCCAGGCCATTGCCGAAGCGGCCAAGATCCAGGATCCACGTTTCGAAATCGTGCACGGCCCCTTCTCCGGCATTGCCTCCTATCTGGATGAACGCGGCCTGCTGGGCAAGGTAGACGGTTTCCTGCTGGATCTGGGGGTCTCTTCTCCCCAGCTGGACGATGCCGAGCGCGGTTTCAGCTTCATGAAGGACGGTCCGCTCGACATGCGGATGGACCCCACCTCCGGTCAGAGCGCCGCCGAATGGCTGGCTCGCGCCGATGTGGACGACATCGCCTGGGTACTGAAGACCTTTGGCGAGGAGCGTTTCGCCAAGAAGATTGCTCGTGCCATCGTGCACGATCGGGTGACCGAGCCCTATGTGCGCACCCGCCAACTGGCGGAGATGATTGCCCGGGTCAATCCGAGCAAGGAGAAGGGCAAGCACGCCGCTACCCGCAGCTTCCAGGCCATCCGCATCTACATCAACAGCGAGCTGGACGAGATCGAAACCGCGCTCAACGGTGCGCTGGAAGTATTGGCACCACATGGCCGTCTGTCAGTGATCAGCTTCCACTCGCTGGAAGATCGGCTGGTGAAGCATTTCATTCGCAAGCATGAGAAAGGCCCGGAAGTGCCGCATGGCATTCCGTTGACCGAGGCCCAGCTGGCCGGCGGTCGTAAATTGAAGTCGGTCGGCAAGGCACTCAAGCCTTCCGAGCACGAAGTGAGCGAAAACAGCCGGTCCCGCAGCTCGGTGCTGCGGGTCGCCCAGCGGCTGGCGGAGTAAGCCATGAGCGAGGTGCGCGTTCATCTGGCCAGGGAGATCCTCGGTGATCTCTGGCGGCACAAGCTGCAGGTGGTGCTGGCCATCGCCGTGCTGATCACCGCCTTTGCGGTGATCCTGGTGACCAACATGACCCGTGGTCTGACGGCCAAGCAGAACGACCTGATGGCGGAGGAGGATCGCCTCAACATCGAATGGCGGCACCTGTTGCTGGAGCAGGGCACGCTGGCCGAGCACTCCCGGGTGGCGAGTCTGGCCATGGACAAGTTGCAGATGGCTCGCCCGCTGGTGACCACCGAGAAGGTAATTACACAACCATGAAACGCAAGGCTTCCGCCAAGGCCCAACCCAAGGTCAAAGCTCCGTCACTCTATCCGTGGCGCTTTCGCACGCTGGTGTTCTTCATCGGCATTGCGTTTGCCGGCTTGATCCTGCGACTGGCCTGGATCCAGGTGATCGACCCGGATCGGCTGCGCCAGGAAGGGGACATGCGTTCGCTGCGTACCACTTCCACTCAGGCGGTGCGCGGCATGATCACCGATCGCAACGGCGAACAGCTGGCGGTTTCGGTGCCTGTTGAGGCTGTCTGGGCCGATCCCAAGACGGTGCATGAATCCGGCGCCATCCATAACGAGCGGGCCTGGCTGGCCTTGTCCGCCGTGCTCAAGCTCGACATCAACACTCTCAAGCACCGTATCTCCAACCCGAGCAAGCGCTTCGTCTACCTGCAGCGCCAGGTGACGCCGGCAGTGGCGGAATACATCAAGGGCCTCAAGCTGGGCGGCATCTATCTGCGCCCCGAGGCGCGCCGTTTCTACCCGACCGGCGAGATCAGCGCCCACCTGGTGGGGGTAACCAACATCGACGGCAGCGGCATCGAGGGGATCGAGCGCAGCTACAACGAGTGGCTGACGGCAACCCCTGGCGAGATGCGGGTGCGCAAGGACAGACAGGGCCGGGTCATCGAGCGGCTTGGTCTGGTGAAAGAGGGCAAGAACGCCAACGATCTGCAGCTGAGCATCGATCAACGGGTGCAGGCGCTGGCCTACCGGGCGCTCAAGCGCGCCACCGACGAGAACAAGGCGACCTCCGGCTCCATGGTGATGCTGGACGTCAAGACCGGCGAAGTGCTCGCCATGGTCAACACCCCCTCCTACAACCCCAACAACCGCGGTCAGTACCAGAGTTTCCGGGTGCGCAACCGGGTGGTGACCGATACCTATGAACCGGGCTCCACCGTCAAGCCGCTGATCCTGCTCAGCGCCCTGCAGGCCGGCGTCACCAGCTGGAAGGACACCATTCCGGGCGGCCCGCTGTTTATCGGGGCCAAGCAGATCCGCGACGTGAGTATCCACAAGGCCACCAACCTGTACGACATCCTGCGCTACTCCTCCAACATCGGCATGTCGCGCATCGCGCTGCGGATGCCGGCGCAGGAGATGATCAACACCCTCAGCATGGTGGGCTTCGGGATGGATACCGGCAGCGGCCTGATGGGTGAGAGCAGCGGCATGCTGCCCCAGCGCCGGCGCTGGTCCGATATCGAACGGGCCACCCTGTCGTTCGGCTATGGCCTGCGGGTCACCCCGCTGCAGCTGGCCTCCGCCTATGCCACCCTGGCCAACAAGGGCAAGCGGGTGCCGCTCTCCATCGTCAAGGTGACCGAGCCACCCAAGGGGGAGCAGGTCATCGATCACAACAACGCCACCGCCATGCTGCAGGCGCTGGAGTATGTGGTCAGCAATGCCATTCCCAAAGCGCAGATCCCCGGTTACCGGGTCGGCGGCAAGAGTGGTACCGCCAAGGTCGCGGTCGCAGGCGGCTACGGCAAGGACTACATGGCCTGGTTCGCCGGTTTCGCCCCGGCCAGCAATCCCCGTTTCGTCATGGTAGTGGTGATCAACGAGCCCAAAGGCGACGCCTACTACGGTGGCGCCGTGGCGACGCCGCCGTTTGCCGAGGCCATGGGCGGGGTACTGCAGCTCTTCAATATTCGTCCCGACGCGGTACCGCCTGCGGTGCCCACCAAACTTGCCCGTACGGAGGCTTCCAATGTTGTCCCGCGCACTTGATCAACTGATGCGCCCCTTTGGCATTACTGCCCCGGCGCTCGCGCTTACCGACATCCAGCTGGACAGTCGGCGGGTCGGGCCCGGTTGTCTCTTCGTGGCGATTCGCGGGCATCAGGTGGATGGCAGACGGTTTATCGAACAGGCGGTGGCTCAGGGAGCGACCGCCGTACTGTTTGAAGAGGACGGTGAATTCGTGGCCCCGGCACTGAGCGTGCCTTGTCTCGGGATCCCGGCTCTGTCAGCCAGGCTCTCCGAGCTGGCTGGCTATTTCTACGACCAGCCGGCCAGCAAGCTGGATCTGGTGGGCATCACCGGCACCAACGGCAAGAGCACCACGGCGCTGCTGGTGGCCAACTGGCGTACCCTGCTGGGGGGCAAGGCCGGGGTGATGGGCACCATCGGCAATGGCCTGTTCGGCGATCTGGTGGAAGCGGAAAACACCACCGGCAGCGCGGTGCAGGTGCAGGCCAATCTGGCCGCTCTGCAAGCGCAGGGGGCGGATCTGGTAGCGATGGAGGTGTCCAGTCACGGTTTGGTACAGCATCGCGTGGCGGCCCTGCCGTTTGCCGCCGCCGTATTCACCAACCTGAGCCGGGATCATCTGGACTATCACGGCACCATGGAGGCCTACGGCGCCGCCAAGGAAGAGCTGCTGAAACTGGTGGACGAACCCTGCGCCGTGCTCAATGCCGACGACCGGTTGGGCCGCCAATGGCTGGCTGCCTATCCGGCCGCAGTGGCGTTCAGCGTGCACGGCCCGGTGGCCGGTCACCCGGGGCGACAGCTGACGGCGCAGGATCCCCATTTCCACCAGCAAGGTTTTCGCACGCAGATTAACTCCAGCTGGGGGAATGGTGTATTATCCGCCCCCTTGCTCGGGCGCTTCAACGTCAGCAACGTGCTGGCCGCGATGGGCGCCATGCTGGTGCTCGGTTATGACTTCGACGAGTTGCTGGCCAGCGCGCCGCAACTGCAGCCGGTAACCGGCCGCATGGAGTGCTTCGGTGGCGGCAAGGCGCCGCTGGCCGTGGTCGATTATGCCCACACGCCGGATGCGCTGGAGAAGGCCTTGCAGGCCCTGCGGGTGCACTGTGAAGGGCGGCTCTGGTGTCTGGTGGGCTGTGGTGGTGACAGGGATCGCGGCAAGCGTCCCATGATGGCCGCCATGGCAGAGCTGCATGCGGATCGCGTGATCCTGACCGATGACAATCCCCGTACCGAGGAACCGGCCCGGATCATGGCCGACATGGTGGCGGGGCTTCGCGATCCCGGCGCCGTGCAGATCGAGCACGACAGGACCAAGGCAATCCAGCTGGCACTGAGCCAGGCGAGCAAACAGGACATCATCCTGGTGGCCGGTAAGGGTCACGAGGATTATCAGATCATTGGAACCGACAAGCGGCACTACAGCGACCGGGAAACCGTCGCGGCCGCCTTGCACACATTATTGGAGTCATTCGCATGATGACCCTCAGGCTTGCCGAGCTGGCGCAGGTACTCGATGCCCGTCTGATTGGTGAAGACGGAGCGATCACGGCTGTCAGCACCGACACCCGTACCCTGGGCGCAGGCGCACTGTTTGTTGCGCTGCGCGGCGAGCGTTTCGATGCCCACGATTTCTGCGAGCAGGCCGTGGCCGCCGGGGCATCGGCCCTGCTGGTCGAGCGTGAACTGCCGTTGGCAATCCCCCAGCTGGTGGTGACCGACAGTCTCAAAGGACTGGGTCGCCTCGGTCGGTTGGTACGCGAGCGGATCAACCCGAAAGTGCTGGCCATCACCGGTAGCTGCGGCAAGACCACGGTGAAGGAGATGGCGACGGCCATCCTGCGTCAGGAAGGGGAAGTGCTGGCCACCGCTGGCAACTTCAACAACGAAGTAGGGGTACCGCTGACCCTGCTGCGCCTCGAGCCGCAACACCGCTTTGCGGTGATGGAGCTGGGGGCCAACCACCCGGGCGAGATCGCCTGGACCACCTCGCTGGCCAAACCCGATGCCGCCATCATCAACAACGTGGCGGCTGCCCACCTGGAGGGTTTCGGCTCGCTGGAAGGGGTATTCCATGCCAAGAGCGAAATCTTCGAGGGGCTGGGCGAGGGCGGTACTGCCATCGTCAATGCCGACAACGAATTCTGGCCTAAGTGGCAGGCGCGCGGGATCCACTGTGCCTTCTCCATCGAGGATCAGCGTCAGCCGTTCCACGCCAGCAACGTGGTGATCAATCAGAAGGGTTGTGCCGAGTTCGTCATGGTGACCCCGCAGGGCGAAGTGAGCCTGACCCTGGCCATCCCGGGCCGCCACAACGTGGCGAACGCCCTGGCCGCCGCCGCCGGCACGCTGGCGCTCGGCGCCTCGCTCGCCTCGGTCAAGGCCGGGCTCGAGCAGATGGCACCGGTCAAGGGCCGTTTCTGTGTCCAGCGCTGGGGTGGTCTCACTCTGGTGGACGACACCTACAACGCCAGCGTGGAGTCCGTGCTGGCGGGCATCGATGCCCTGACCGCCATGAGCGGCTACAAGGTGCTGGTGTTCGGTGACATGAAAGAGTTGGGTGAGGAGTCCGCCGCGCAGCATGCACGGGTCGGACGCCACGCCAGCGAGCGCGGCCTCGATGCCGTGCTGACCGTAGGGGAACAGAGTCGCCACACCGCAGATGCCGCGGCTGGCCGACATTTCGATAACAAGGCGTCGTTGTTTGAAGTGCTTGCGCAAATGATAAATACACATCAAGAAATCGCGATCCTGGTCAAGGGTGCCCGCGGCTCCCGCATGGAAGATATCGTCGAGATGGTCAAAGACCGTCAGGAGTCAGCCACATGCTAGTCTGGCTGGCGGAACTGCTCACCCCGCACTTCACCTTCTTCAACGTCTTCTCCTACCTGACGTTTCGCGCCATCCTGTCGATCATCACCGGCCTGGTGGTGGCGCTCTGGATGGGGCCGCGTCTCATCCGCCGATTGCAGATCCTCAAATTTGGCCAGGTGATCCGCAATGACGGTCCCGAGTCGCACCTGAGCAAGAAAGGCACCCCGACCATGGGCGGCCTGATGATCATTGCCGCCATCTTCATCTCGGTGCTGCTCTGGTGCCGCCTCGACAACCCTTATGTCTGGCTGGTGCTGTTCGTGCTGGGTGCCTATGGCGCCATCGGCTTCGCCGATGACTACCTCAAGGTGGTGCGCAAGAACACCGACGGCCTGATCGCCCGCTGGAAGTACTTCTGGCAATCCGCCGTTGCGCTGGGGGTGGCCGTGTTCCTTTACGCCACCGCCACTCACGATGGTCAGACCCAGCTGGTGGTGCCCTTCCTCAAGGATGTGATGCCGCAGCTCGGCCTGATGTTCATCGTACTGACCTACTTTGTCATCGTCGGCACCTCCAACGCGGTCAATCTCACGGATGGCCTGGATGGTCTGGCCATCATGCCGACCGTGATGGTGGCGGGGGGCTTCGCCTTCATCGCCTGGGCCACCGGCAACGTCAATTTCGCCAACTACCTGCATATTCCCTATGTGCCCTATACCTCCGAGCTGGTGATCGTCTGTACCGCCATCGTCGGGGCGGGTCTGGGTTTCCTCTGGTTCAACACCTACCCGGCGCAGGTGTTCATGGGGGACGTGGGCTCCCTGGCGCTGGGCGGCGCGCTCGGCACCATCGCCGTGCTGGTGCGTCAGGAGTTTCTGCTGGTGATCATGGGCGGTGTCTTCGTGATGGAGACCGTCTCGGTGATCCTGCAGGTGGGGTCCTACAAGCTGCGCGGCGTGCGCATCTTCCGCATGGCACCGATCCATCACCACTATGAGAAGAAGGGCTGGCCGGAGCCGCGCGTCATCGTGCGCTTCTGGATCATCACTCTCATGCTGGTGCTGCTCGGCCTCGCCACCCTGAAGGTGAGGTAAGCCATGGTCATCATCATCGGACTCGGCAAAACCGGACTATCCTGCGTCGATTACTTCCTCGGCCGTGGCGTGACACCTCTGGTGATGGACACCCGCGCCAACCCGCCCGGCAGGGATCAACTGCCTGCCGAGGTGGAACTCATCCACGGGCTGGATGGCGAGCTGCTCAAGCAGGCACACATGATAGTGGCGAGCCCGGGCATTGCCCTGGCGACGCCCGAACTGCAAGCCGCCGCCGAGTTCGGGGTGCGCATCGTCGGCGACATCGAGCTGTTCGTGCGCGAGACCCAGGTGCCGGTGATCGCCATCACCGGCTCCAACGGCAAGAGCACGGTCACCACCCTGGTGGGCGAGATGATCGCCGAAGCCGGCCTCAAGGTTGGGGTAGGTGGCAACATAGGCACGCCGGCGCTCGAGCTGCTCAAGCAGCCGATGGATCTCTGCGTGCTGGAGCTCTCCAGCTTCCAGCTGGAGACCACCCACAGCCTGCGCGCCGCCGCCTCCGTGGTATTGAACCTCTCCGAAGATCATATGGATCGCTATCAGGGCATGGCCGACTATCGCGCCGCCAAGATGGAGATCCATCAGCACTCCCAGCACATCCTGATCAATCGCGACGATGCCCAGACCCTGCCTGATGTGGGTCAGGTGTGGCAGAGCTTCGGCCTCGACTGCAACGGCTATGGCCGCTGCGAGCTGGATGGCCGTCACTGGCTGACTCTGCACGGCGAACCGTTGCTGGCTGTGGACGAGATGAAGATCGTCGGCGCCCACAACCAGGCCAACGCGCTGGCCGCCATGGCCCTGTGCGATGCGGTCGGTATCCCGCGCGAGCCGCAGTTGCGAGTACTGCGTCGGTTCGAGGGGCTGCCTCACCGTGCCCGCTTCGTGCGGGAGGTGAATGGGGTGCGCTGGATCAACGACTCCAAGGCCACCAACGTGGGGGCGACCCTGGCTGCCGTGGCCGGGGTGCGCGAGTCGGTGAAGGGCCGCCTGCTGCTGCTGGCCGGTGGCCAGGGCAAGGGCCAGGATTTCGGCCCGGTGCAGGCGCTGCTCGGCAGCCAGATCGATCACATGTACTGTTTCGGCCAGGATGCCGAGGTGCTGCTGGCGCTGGGCGAGCAGACCGAGCGGGTGGCGGATCTGGATGCCGCGGTCGCCAAGGCGGCCGCCGATGCCAGACCCGGTGACTGGGTGCTGCTGGCGCCGGCCTGCGCCAGCCTGGACCAGTTCAAGTCTTTCGAAGCGCGCGGTGATCGTTTCACCGAGCTGGTACAGAAGTTATGAACGCCCTTCGCGCAGTCGCAGGCTTCTTGCAGCGCTGGCTGTTGCCGGCGCGCCCTGCCGGTCTCTATGACCGGCAGCTGGTCGTGCTGGCGCTGGCGCTGATGGCGGTGGGTCTGGTGATCGTGGCCTCCGCCTCGATCCCGGAGGGGATCGCCATCAACAACGATCCCTTCATGTTCGTGAAGCGTCACGGCCTGTTTCTGCTGATGGCGCTCGGCATCTCCTGGTTCGTGCTGCAGGTGCCGATGGCGCGCTGGCAGCACTACAACGGCCCCATGCTGCTGCTGGCCATCGTCATGCTGGTGCTGGTGTTGCTGGTGGGCCGCAGCGTCAACGGCTCGGTGCGCTGGTTGCCGCTTGGCCCGTTCAACCTGCAGCCGGCCGAGTTCGGCAAGCTGGCGCTGTTCGTCTATCTGGCGGGCTACCTGGTGCGCCGCCAGAGCGAGGTGCGTGAGCGTTTCATCGGTTTCATGAAGCCGATGGCGGTGCTGTTCGTGGTGGCCATCCTGCTGCTGGCCCAGCCCGATCTGGGTTCGGTGGTGGTGATGTTCGTCACCTCGCTCGGCATGCTGTTCCTGGCCGGCGCCCGGCTGGTGCAGTTCATCGGTCTCATCCTGGTGGGGGTGAGCGCCGTGGTGACCCTGATCATCGCCGAGCCGTACCGGATGCGGCGGGTGACCTCTTTCCTCGACCCCTGGGCCGATCCGTTCGGCAGCGGCTACCAGCTGACCCAGTCGCTGATGGCCTTCGGCCGTGGCAGCTGGTTTGGCGAGGGGCTTGGCAACTCCATCCAGAAGATGGAGTACCTGCCGGAGGCGCACACCGACTTCGTGTTCGCCATCCTGGGGGAAGAGCTGGGCTATGTGGGCGTGCTGGGCGCGCTGTTTCTCATCTTTGCGCTGGCAATCAAGGCGCTCAAGCTGGGTCACCAGGCGCTGGTGGCCGAGCGACTGTATGAAGGCTATCTGGCCATTGGCATCGGCATCTGGTTCAGCTTCCAGACCTTCGTCAACGTGGGGGCAGCCAGCGGCATGATGCCGACCAAGGGGCTGACCCTGCCGCTGGTCAGTTATGGTGGTTCGAGCCTCATCATCATGATGGTGGCGGTGAGCATGTTGATTCGTATCGATTTCGAGTTGCGCCAGGCCAGTGCCCAGGCGCGCGTGCGGGAGGTTTAGTGAGCAAGACGCTGTTGGTGATGGCAGGCGGTACCGGGGGCCATGTGTTCCCCGGCTTGGCCGTGGCTGATCGCCTCAAGGCCCAGGGCTGGACCATTCACTGGCTCGGCACCGCCGACCGGATGGAGGCCGAGCTGGTGCCTGCCCATGGTTACCCCATCTCCTTCATCGATATCCAGGGGGTGCGTGGCAACGGCATCAAGCGTCTGCTGGTCGCGCCCTATCGCATCGTCAAGTCAGTGCTGCAGGCGCGCCGGGTGCTCAAGACCATTCGCCCCGACGTGGTGCTCGGCATGGGCGGCTTTGCCTCTGGCCCGGGTGGCGTGGCGGCCTGGCTGTCCGGCATCCCGCTGCTGCTGCACGAGCAGAATGCTGCGGCAGGCCTGACCAACAAGCTGCTGGCTCGCCTCGCCAAGCGGGTGCTGATGGCATTTCCGGGCGCCTTTGCGCCGAGCCGTCGCACCGCCGTGGTGGGCAACCCGGTACGCCCCGAAGTGGTGGCGCTGCCGGATCCCCAGTTGCGCAGCGGGGCCGAGCCACTGCGGCTGCTGATCGTCGGTGGCAGCCTGGGGGCCCGGGTGCTCAACGAGCAGGTGCCGCCAGCGGTGGCGGCGGCCGGCGTGCCCATCGAGGTGCGTCACCAGTGTGGCAAGGGCAATCGGGAGGCCGTGGCCGAAGCCTATGCCAAAGAGGGTGTCGCGGCCGAAGTGAGCGAATTTATCAAGGACATGGCCGATGCCTACGCCTGGGCCGATCTGGTGGTGTGCCGGGCGGGGGCGCTGACCGTCTCCGAAGTGGCTGCCGCCGGGGTCGCCGCCATTTTTGTACCGCTGCCTCACGCAGTGGATGATCACCAGACCCGCAACGCCCTGACCCTGGTCGATGGCGGTGCGGCTGAATTCCTGCCCCAATCCGAGCTGACGACAGCCTCGCTGGCCGCCCGTCTTTCCTGGCTTGCCGGGCGCAGGGAAACCCTATTGAACATGGCCCAGGCCGCCCGTCGCGTGGCCATTACCGATGCCGCAGAGCGGGTTGCCGACGAGTGCAAACGCCTGGCGACCGGGCAGATTGAGAGAGAACTATGACCAAGGTTGAACTGGCAAAACTGCGTACCGTTATCCCTGAAATGCGCCGCGTGCGTCGCATCCACTTCATCGGCATCGGTGGTGCCGGGATGGGCGGTATCGCCGAAGTACTTGCCAACGAAGGGTATCAGGTAACCGGCTCGGATCTGGCCCGCAATGCGGTGACCGAGCGACTCGAGTCCCTTGGTGCCCACATTTTCGTCGGCCACAGTGCCGAGCACGTGAACGAGGCGAGTGTGGTGGTGGTCTCCACCGCCATCAAGCAGGACAACCCCGAGCTGCTGGCCGCCCGCGAGCTGCGCATCCCCGTGGTGCGCCGCGCCGAGATGCTGGCCGAGCTGATGCGCTTCCGCCACGGCATCGCCATCGCCGGCACTCACGGCAAGACCACCACCACCAGTCTGGTGGCGAGCATCTATGCCGAAGCGGACCGGGACCCGACCTTCGTCATCGGCGGTTTGCTCAATAGCGCCGGCACCAATGCCCGCCTGGGCAGCAGCCGCTATCTGATTGCCGAGGCGGACGAGAGCGACGCCTCCTTCCTGCATCTGCAGCCGATGGTCTCCATCGTGACCAACATCGAAGCGGATCACATGGATACCTATGGTGGCGACTTCTCCAAGCTGAAGGCCACCTTCATCGACTTCCTGCACAACCTGCCGTTCTACGGACTGGCCGTGGTGTGCGTGGATGATCCTGTTATCCGCGGCATGCTGCCGGAGATCGCTCGTCCTACCATCACCTACGGCCTGAGTGATGATGCCGACGTGCAGGTGCTGGACTTCGTGCAGACCAGCAACCGCAGTCGCTTCCGGGTGCGCCGCAAAGATGCCGGCGAGCTGGAGGTGACCCTCAACCTGCCCGGCATCCACAACGCGCTTAATGCCGCCGCGGCGATTGCGGTCGCCACCGAGGACGGGATCGGCGATGATGCCATCATCCGGGCGCTGGCCAAGTTTGAAGGGGTGGGTCGCCGCTTCCAGCAATATGGCGAGTTCGAGACCGGTCGCGGCAAGGCCATGCTGGTGGACGACTACGGTCACCACCCGAGCGAGGTCAAGGTCACCATCAACGCAGCTCGCGCCGGCTGGCCCGAGAAGCGGTTGGTGATGGTGTTCCAGCCGCACCGCTATACCCGTACCCGCGATCTTTACGAAGATTTCGCGGATGTGCTCTCCAAGGTGGACGTGCTGGTGATGCTGGAGGTTTATGCCGCCGGTGAAGAGCCGATTCCGGGCGCCGATGGCCGTGCCCTGTGCCGCTCCATCCGCTCCCGCGGCAGCCTGGAGCCCATCTTTGTCGCGACGCCGGACGATGTGCCGGCGGTGCTGGCCGGGCTGGTCGGCGAGGGCGATCTGGTACTGACCCAGGGGGCAGGGAACGTCGGCGCACTGGCTCGTCGTCTCGGCGAGATGAAATTGAGCATCGAGAGCATGAAATCCGGCGCCTGAGGGCCCAATGAGTATTTTGACCGCCAAGCCGGGGCCTATATAATGGCGAACCGGTCTGCAAAGGGCCGGCATGGCGCGTTAAACGGGGATCGATCGGGTGGAGGCAAGGGCACAAGGGCGCACCAAGGGAGGCTTCATCGCCGGGGTGGGATTTTTCATCCTGGTCATGTGGGGCCTCTACCAGACCGCGCTGGATGTTAAAGATTGGCTGACGGATGCCAATCGGTTGCCCATGAGCGAGCTGTTGCTGCAGGGGCAACACCAGTATTTGCAAACCGATGAACTGCGCAGCGCCGTGCTGGATGGCGCCGAGTTGCGCAATTTCTTCGAGTTGGATGTGAACGAATTGCAGGCGCGGTTGAACGCCTTGCCTTGGGTGGCCCAGGTCTCGGTACGCAAGAAGTGGCCCAACAAGATCAAGGTCTACCTCACCGAACAGGCGGTCGCGGCCCGCTGGAATGGCAACCGCTTCGTCAACACCAAGGGTGAGGTGTTCAGTGCGCCGGACAGGGTGAAGACCCCTCTGATGCAGCTGTCCGGGCCAGAAGATCAGGCCGTCAAGGTGCTGGAGGCCAGCCGCCAATACGAGGCGCAGCTGGCGGCCAGAGGCTACAAGCTGCTGGGGGTGAATCTGACCCCCCGCCATGCCTGGGAACTGACCCTGGATGGCAACATTCAGCTGTTTTTGGGGCGCTCGGATATCGCGCTTCGACTGCAGCGGTTTATCGATGCTTTTCCGGTCATCGAACCTCGTGAGCGGGTTGCTTACGTGGATCTTCGATACGACACCGGAATGGCAGTTGGCTGGAAGAAGAACGAAGAGAAAGTGAATGACCAAAACCGCAGATAGAAATCTGATTGTCGGGCTGGATATCGGCACAACCAAGGTGGCGGTTCTGGTTGGCGAAGTGCTGCCAGACGGTGAGCTCAATGTCATCGGCATGGGCAGTCACGCCTCTCGCGGCATGGACAAGGGCGGGGTCAACGATCTTGATTCCGTGGTCAAGTCCCTGCGTCGCGCGGTGGAAGAGGCTGAAATGATGGCCGACTGCCAGATCAGCTCCGTCTATCTGGGGTTGTCCGGCAAGCATATCGACTGTCGCAATGAAACCGGCATGGTGCCCATCTCCGATGAAGAGGTGACCCAGGAAGACGTGGACAACGTCATCCACACCGCCAAGTCGGTACGGTTGTCCGATGAGCTGAGGGTGCTGCACGTGCTGCCCCAGGAGTTCGCCATCGACTACCAGGAAGGGATCAAGAACCCGGTCGGCCTCTCCGGCGTGCGGATGGCGGCCAAGGTGCACCTGATCACCTGCCACAACGACATGGCTCGCAACATCGAGAAATGCGTGGAGAAGGTGGGTCTGCGAGTGGATCAGCTGATCTTCTCCGCACTGGCCTCCAGCTACGCCGTGCTGACCGAAGACGAGAAGGAGCTGGGTGTCTGCGTGGTGGACATCGGTGGCGGCACCATGGACATGTCGCTGTTTACCGGCGGTGCCCTGCGTCACACCAAGGTGATCCCGTACGCCGGCAGCACGGTGACCAGCGACATCGCCTATGCCTTCGGCACCCCGCCGCTGGATGCGGAGGCGATCAAGGTGCGCTATGGCTGCGCCCTCGGCCGGCTGGTCAGCAAGGAAGACAATATTGAAGTACCCAGTGTCGGCGGTCGTCCGGCGCGCAGCCTGCAGCGGCAGACACTGGCTGAAGTGATTGAGCCCCGTTACACCGAGTTGCTCTCCATGGTGAATGATGAGCTGGTGCGGGTACAAAGCGAATTGAAAGCGCAGGGGGTCAAGCATCAGCTTGCAGCCGGTGTGGTCTTGACCGGCGGCGCTGCCCAGATCGAAGGCATTGTGGAGTGTGCAGAGCAGATCTTCCAGAGCCAGGTCCGGGTAGGGGAGCCCATGAATATCCGGGGATTGAGTGATTATGTGCAGGCGCCTGTGTACTCGACCGCGGTCGGGTTGCTGCAGTATGGCCGCACCCATCAATCCACCGGCAGTAGCAAGGAATATGCCGCCAAGGCAAGCGTAGGTGGGCTGGTCAAACGGGTCAGCAACTGGTTGCGTGGCGAGTTCTAAAAGATTTTGCTGAGTCAGGCAAATAAAGCGGAGAGACAACATGTTTGAATTTATGGATAGCCACACTGACGAAGCCGTCATTAAAGTGATTGGTGTGGGTGGCGGCGGCGGCAACGCGGTCGAGCACATGGTTCGTCAAAACATCGAAGGCGTTGAATTCATTACCGTCAACACCGACGCCCAGGCTCTGCGTAACTCCAGCGCCAACACAACCCTGCAGATCGGCGGTGGCATCACCAAGGGTCTGGGTGCCGGAGCCAATCCGGAAGTGGGTCGTGATGCGGCCATGGAAGATCGGGAAGCGCTGCGCGAGCTGCTGACTGGCTCCGACATGGTGTTCATCGCCGCCGGCATGGGTGGCGGTACCGGTACCGGTGCTGCACCGATCGTGGCCGAAGTGGCCCGCGAGATGGGCATCCTGACAGTTGCTGTCGTAACCAAGCCGTTCTCCTTCGAAGGGAAGAAGCGGATGGGCTTCGCGGCTCACGGCATCGAAGAGCTGTCAAAGAACGTCGACTCCCTGATCACCATCCCCAACGACAAGTTGCTGAAGGTGCTGGGCCGCGGCATCTCCCTGCTGGACGCCTTCAAGGCTGCCAACGATGTACTGCTTGGCGCGGTACAGGGGATTGCCGAGCTGATCACCCGTCCGGGCTTGATCAACGTCGACTTTGCGGACGTGCGTACCGTAATGCGTGAAATGGGTACCGCCATGATGGGTACCGGTTCCGCCTCCGGTGATGACCGTGCCGAAGAAGCGGCAGAGAAAGCCATCTCCAGCCCGCTGCTGGAAGACGTGGATCTGGCCGGTGCCCGTGGCATCCTGGTCAATATCACCGCCGGCATGGACATGACCATCGAAGAGTTCGAAACCGTGGGTAACGCGGTCAAGGCCTTCGCCTCCGAGAACGCCACCGTGGTGGTGGGTACCGTAATCGACCCGGAAATGCACGACGAACTGCGTGTGACCGTGGTTGCCACCGGTATCGGTGCCGAGCGCAAGCCCGACATCACCCTGGTGAAGAACAACATGGTACAAGAGCGTCCGGCCCGTCAGCCCCTGATCAGCGAAGCCCTGCAGTCTCGTGTGATGGAAGAGGCCCCGGCCAAGGTGGTCAACGCCGAGCCGCAAGCTCGTCGCGAACCGGATTATCTCGATATTCCTGCGTTCCTGCGCAAGCAAGCTGACTAAGCCTCTAATGACGCTGGTTTGTTTGTTGCTTAAGGAATGTGCTAAGATGGCCCGGCAACGACCATCTGGTCAGGAATTTGAGCTGTTAAGCGGATACGCCCATGATTAGACAAAGAACCTTGAAAACGAGTGTCCAGGCCACCGGTGTCGGCCTGCATTCGGGCCGGAAAGTCACAATGACGTTCCGTCCGGCGCCTGTTAACACAGGGATCGTTTACTTGCGTACCGATCTGAATCCTGTGGTTGAGCTGCCAGCCAATGCCGATCAGGTGCGTGATACCGTGCTTTGTACTGCTCTGGTCAATGAAGCCGGTGTCCGAGTCTCTACCATTGAGCACCTCTCTGCCGCGCTGGCCGGGATGGGTATCGACAACCTCTATGTCGAGGTTGATGCGCCCGAGATCCCGGTGATGGACGGCAGTGCGCACCCCTTTATCTACCTGCTGCAAGAAGTCGGTATCCGTGAACAGAATGCACCCAAGCAGTTTGTGCGGATCAAGCAGAGCATCCGGGTTGAAGACGGTGACAAGTGGGCGGAATTCCACCCCTATCGCAACGGCTTCAAAATGGATCTCGAGATCGACTTCCAGCATCCGGTATTTGAAGGACGCAATCAGCGTTGCGTGCTGGACTTCTCCGGTGCCTCTTTCGTGAAAGAGATCAGCCGTGCTCGTACGTTCGGTTTCATGCGTGACATCGAGTACCTGCGTTCCCAAAACCTGGCGCTGGGCGGTAGCCTGGAAAACGCCGTGGTGCTGGATGACTACCGGGTACTGAACGAAGATGGTCTGCGCTATGAAGATGAATTCGTCAAACACAAGATGTTGGATGCGATCGGTGACCTTTACATGTGTAACCGCAGCATCATCGGCGAATTCCGTGCCTACAAGACCGGCCATGCCCTGAACAACAAGCTGCTGCGTGCCTTGCTGGCCAAGCAGGAGGCCTGGGAACTGGTGACCTTCGAGGGTGAGGGCGACAAAGCGCCCATCGCTTACTACGATAACGGTCTGGTTCTGGCCTGATAGCTGTGCAACGGAACGTCGGTCCTCTCTCCGCACCGACGTTCCGTCATTTGTTTACTCCATTCTGTAATACCGATTATCTCCCGGTTTTATTTCCCGTGCGGGCCAATGGCCACACCTGACCGAGCAGACTGATTTCTATGAGCATTACCCTGATCCTCAATGGCAAGCAGCGACGCAAGTTGCACTTACCGAAACAACGTCTGGCTTGGGTCGGCGGTATCTTCTTCACTGTATTGGCCCTGAGTGGTGGCTGGCTCTGGCAGAGCTGGCATCAAAAAATGGAGGCGCTGGAAGTCGCGCTGGCCATGGCCGAACAGCAAAAATCCACGCAAGGGGCAGATGAAGCCCGCGAACAGCTTGCCATGCTGGCCGCCCAGGTGGGCACCATGCAGGGGCAGCTGGGTCGTCTCAACGCGCTCGGCGAGCGGCTGACCGAAAAGGCCGACCTCGATCCCGAAGAGTTCAATTTCAAGGAGCTGCCCCCCATGGGTGGCCCCTCCTATGATGCGGATCTGGAAGTCAGCCTCAACGAGCTGCAGGACTCCATGAAGCATCTCAGCCAGCAGCTCAGCAGTCGTGAAGAGCAGCTGTCGGTACTTGAATCTTTCATCATGAATCACCATATAACCGATGCCGGCTTTATTTCCGGAACACCGGTCAAGCAGGAGCGGGTTTGGGTCTCCTCTGGCTTCGGTGGCCGGGTCGATCCGTTCAACGGTCGCGCCAAGATGCACAAAGGGGTTGATTTCCGTGGCAAGCCCGGCACCCCCATTCTGGCGACGGGCCCAGGGGTTGTGAGCTGGGCGGGCCGTCATCCGGAATTTGGCAACATGGTGGAGATCAACCACGGCAATGGTTTGGTGACCCGCTATGCCCACAACTCCAAGTTGCTGGTCGAAGTGGGCACCCTGGTCGATGAGGGCCAGAAAATTGCCTTGATGGGACGCACCGGTCGCGCGACCGGGGTCCATTTGCATTACGAAGTGTTGAAAGATGGTCGTCAGGTGGACCCCGCGCGTTTTCTCAATGCCAGACGGGGTTAGGTTTTTTTCTCCAGGTTCCAGTGACGGAACACTTATATAACCAGAAATAGTTGGTACCCATGATTAGCACACTGCTTACCAAGATTATCGGCAGCCGGAACGACAGAACGCTCAAGGCTCTGCGCAAAATTGTAAAACAGATCAATGCGATGGAGCCTCAGTTCGAAGCTCTGTCCGATGCACAGCTGCAGGCCAAGACGGCCGAGTATCGTCAGCGTCTGGAGCAGGGTGAGACACTGGAGCAGTTACTGCCGGAGGCCTTTGCCACCGTGCGTGAAGCCTCTCGCCGGGTGTTCGGCATGCGTCACTTCGACGTGCAGCTGATCGGTGGCATGGTGCTGAACTCCAACCGCATCGCCGAGATGAAGACAGGTGAAGGCAAGACCCTCACCGCGACCCTGCCGGCCTACCTGAACGCCCTGAGCGGTCGCGGCGTGCACGTGGTGACCGTGAACGACTATCTGGCCAAGCGTGACGCCGAGGCGAACCGCCCGCTGTTCGCCTTCCTCGGCATGACAGTCGACTGCAACGTGCCCGGCATGGACGCGTCCCAGAAGCGTGACGCCTACGCCGCCGACATCACCTACGGTACCAACAACGAATTCGGTTTCGACTACCTGCGCGACAACATGGCGTTCTCGCCCGAGCAGCGCGTGCAGCGTCCGCTCAACTACGCGCTGGTGGATGAGGTGGACTCGGTGCTCATCGATGAAGCCCGTACCCCGCTCATCATCTCCGGCCCGGCTGAAGACAGCTCCGAGCTCTATATCCGCGTCAACAAGCTGATCCCGCTGCTGGTCAAGCAGGACAAGGAAGACTCTGAAGAGTACACCGGCGACGGCCACTACACGGTGGACGAGAAGAACCGCCAGGCATTGCTGACCGAGAACGGCCAGATTTTCGTGGAAGAGCTGCTCAAGAAAGAGGGGCTGCTGGCCGAGGACGACTCCCTGTTCTCCGCCACCAACATCAGCCTGCTGCACCACGTCAACGCCGGCCTGCGCGCTCACACCCTGTTTGAGCGCAACGTCGACTACATCGTCCAGAAGGACGAGATCGTCATCGTCGACGAGCATACCGGCCGTACCATGCCGGGCCGTCGCTGGTCCGATGGTCTGCACCAGGCGGTCGAGGCGAAGGAAGGGGTCAAGATCCAGAACGAGAACCAGACCCTGGCCTCCATCACCTTCCAGAACTACTTCCGTTTGTACGACAAGCTGGCGGGCATGACGGGTACTGCTGATACCGAAGCCTTTGAATTCCAGCAAATTTATGGCCTGGATACCGTGGTTATCCCGACCAACAAACCGATGGTGCGCAAAGACATGGGCGATCTGGTCTACCTGACCGCCAACGAGAAATATGCCGCCATCATCGAAGACATTCGCGGTTGTGTCGAGCGCGGCCAGCCGGTGCTGGTTGGTACCGTCTCCATCGAGAACTCCGAGCTGCTTTCCGGCATCCTGACCAAGGAGAACATCCCGCACAAGGTGCTGAACGCCAAGTTCCACGCCATGGAAGCGGAGATCGTCGCCCAGGCAGGTCAGACTGGCGCCGTCACCATCGCCACCAACATGGCTGGTCGTGGTACCGACATCGTGCTGGGCGGCAACTGGCAGGCAGAGATCGCCCAGCTGGAGAACCCGACCGAGGCACAGATCGCCGAGCTGAAAGCGTCCTGGCAGGTGCGTCACGATGCGGTATTGGCCGCCGGCGGTCTGCACATCATTGGTACCGAGCGCCACGAATCCCGTCGTATCGACAACCAGTTGCGCGGCCGTTCCGGTCGTCAGGGCGACCCGGGTTCCTCCCGTTTCTACCTCTCCATGGAAGATACCCTGATGCGGATCTTCGCCTCCGATCGTGTCACCGGCATGATGAAGAAGCTGGGGATGGAAGAGGGCGAGGCCATCGAGCACCCGTGGGTGACCAAGGCGATCGAAAATGCCCAGCGCAAGGTGGAAGGCCGCAACTTCGATATCCGCAAGAGCCTGCTGGAGTTTGATGACGTGGCCAATGACCAGCGCAAGGTGGTCTACGAGCAGCGCAACGAGCTGCTGGACACCAGCGACATCTCCGAGACCATCCACGTCATCCGTGACGATGTCTATGGCGCCATCATCGACGAGTACATCCCGCCGCAGTCCCTGGAAGAGATGTGGGACGTGCCGGGCCTGGAAGCCCGTCTGAAGTCCGACTTCGCGCTGGATCTGCCGTTGCAGCAGTGGCTGGCGGAAGACGACAAGCTCTATGAAGAGAAGCTGCGCGAGCGCATCCTGGATGAAGCCACCAAGCTCTATGCCCACAAGGAAGAGCTGGTCGGCAAAGAGGTGCTGCGCAACTTCGAGAAGGCGGTGATGCTGCAAACCCTGGACGGCCTGTGGAAAGAGCACCTGGCGGCCATGGACCACCTGCGTCAGGGTATCCATCTGCGCGGCTACGCCCAGAAGAACCCCAAGCAGGAGTACAAGCGCGAATCCTTCGATCTGTTCACCCAGATGCTGGAAACCCTGAAGCGCGACGTGGTCAGCATCCTGAGCCGGGTACAGGTTCAGGAACGCGATGTGGAGGCGATGGAAGAGCAGCAGCGCCAGCAGGCCGAAGCCGCTCCCCGCACCTACACCCATGCCGCGGCCGACAACCAGCTGGCTGACGACGAGGCCCAGGCCGAAGCGGCCCCGGTTACCTTCGTGCGGGATGAGCAGAAGGTGGGACGCAATGACCCCTGCCCATGCGGTTCAGGCAAAAAATACAAGCACTGCCACGGTCAGTTGACCTGATAGCGCAATGACGATGATGCACCGCCTCCGGGCGGTGCATTCATTTCCGGCAGGCAAAGAAGGAGAGCCGTGCGATGAGCAAGATGCCGACAGGATGGGATACTACTGCCCACAACAGCTGGCTGGCGGGCCAGCGCCAGGTTGCCATCCAGCAACTGCTGGCCCGGCTCAACGGCAGCGCGGCCAAGCCGATTGCCTTGCAGCTGCAGTTTGCCTATTACCTCTTTCTGTGCGATGACCCGGCTTCCGCGGCGCAGGTGCTGGAGATGGCCCACAAGGCCGAACCCGGCAATGACGAGGTGCTGCGCAACCTCTGCGCTTGTCTGTCGCGGGCTGGTCAGTACGAGCTGGCAGTGACACGCTTGCAAACTCTGCTGCAGCGCGTCCCCGACGATTTCCACGCGCTGGACGCCCTCTGCGCCTCGTTGGCCAGGCTGGATCGCCACGATGAGGCTGCCCAGGCGGGAACTCGCTCACTGACCCTGAAGGCCCGGTCAGCGGGCAAGGCGCCACCATCCTGGTCATTGCCTGCGGCAGAACCGGCCGTCTGGTTGGCCGATGGCAGTCGCAAGCCGGATGTCATCGCTTTTTCCCTGTGGGGCAGCGAGCCCCGCTATCTGCGGGGGGCCATCGACAACGTGCTGGCGGCGGCCTATCTCTACCCGGGCTGGCGGGTGCGTTTCTACGTGGATGAGAGCGTGCCGGCCGAGTTGCTCGCTGCGCTGCGCGAACTGGGGGTCGAGCTCTTGTTGCAACCTGCCGGTCAGCCTTTGCGACAGCGTCTGTGCTGGCGTTTCCAGGTGGCCAATGATCCACTGGTGGGGCGCTTCCTGGTGCGGGATGTGGATTCGGTGCCGGGCGTGCGCGAGCGACTGGCAGTGCAGGAGTGGCTTGCATCGACGCGCTGGTTTCATATCATGCGCGACTGGTGGAGCCATACCGACCTGGTGCTGGCAGGGATGTGGGGCGGGGTGGCTGGCGTATTGCCGCCGTTGTCCCCCCTGCTCGAAGGCTATCAGCCCGACGTGATGGAGACGCCGAACATCGATCAATGGTTTTTGCGCGACCGGCTCTGGGGTTATCTCTCGCAGAGCTGTCTGGTGCACGATCGCTGCTTCACGCCGCCAGGCGCCATACCCTGGCCGCAGCCCGCCCCTGGCGGGAGCGAGCATGTGGGGCAGGATATCTTTACGGCACAAAGGGAGCCGCAGGCCCGTCGGCTGGCGCCCTGGATTGCTCGTTTGCCGTGTTTACGTTGAGGACAATGATGGAACAGAAGAAACGGATCTGGGTGGCGGTCGGCGTCATCGAGAACGAACGGGGCGATATCTTTATCGCCAAGCGCTCCACCGATCGCCATCAGGGGGATCGCTGGGAGTTTCCTGGCGGCAAGGTGGAAGCCGGGGAAGATCTGCTTACCGCGCTGGATCGCGAACTGTGGGAAGAGATCGGGATCCGGGTACAGGATTGCGCCCCCTTCATGGAACTGCATCACGACTACCCGGACAAGCAGGTGCTGCTGGATATCTGGAAGGTGACCCGCTTCAGCGGCGAGCCGTTTGGCAAGGAGGGGCAGGAGTGTCGCTGGGTGCCGCTGGCTTCGCTGCACGAGTACCACTTCCCCGACGCCAATGGCCCGATTGTGACGCGCCTGCAGGCATCGCTGGCCGCACAGGGCTGATGTGAGCCGCAGTGCATACCAAAACAAAAAGGGCCGTATCGGCCCTTTTTGTTTGCTGGCTTACTGCCACAGCTCCCCTTCTTCGGGGTAGGGCAGCAGCTCCGGGTCTATTTCCCCCGGGATCCGCTTCTCCTCGTCGGCCCACTCGCCGAGATCGATCAGCTGGCAGCGCTTGCTGCAGAACGGCCGAAACGGGCTTTGCGGGCCCCATTCCAGCTCGGTTTGGCAGGTCGGGCACTTTACTTTGGTCACCATGAATACTCCTCAGCAGCAGGCAAGCTGGAAGGGGACATCACCGATCTGCTGCTCCGTAGTAGGCAGGAAACGCAGGGCGAACCGGTTCTTGTGGCCGCTCAGGGTGGGGTAGCACTGCTGGGTGCCGGTCAGACGGATGCGGATCAGCTCGGCGCTCTCGGCGGTATCCTGGAAGAAACCGTTGACGGCAACCTGCTCGCTGAAGTTGCCGGACTCACGCCACAGCCGCAGCAGCAGGGAGATGGCGTTCATCAACAGATTGATGTCGCTCAGCCACAGCTGCATCTGCTGATGACGGGCGATGGCAGGGGTAGCGAGCCAGTGGTGCAGTTGCGGCACGTCGAAGGCGCACAACCCGCCCGGAATGGAGAAGCGCTGGCGAATGGAGCCGAGCAGCCGATCCTCTTTCAGGCGGGCACCGGGACGCGGGGCACTCAGCAGGTTGCGGGAGAGCTGGGCGCTCTCCTGCTGCATCTGGCTGATCTGCTCCAGGTCGACATCGGGCAAGCTGGCCCAGTGGCTCAGGCGCTGGCCGAGGCGCTCCAGATCCTTGATCAGATCGGCGCGCAGGTCGCCGCGTTCCAGCAGCTCCTGCAGGTCAAACAGACCCTTGAAAAAGGCGATATGTGCCCAGGACTGGTCGCTTTCCAGATTGTCGCGGATCTGGGAAAACAGGGACTCCAGACGAAGATAGGTCCGGCTTTTTTCATTGAGGGGAAAATCGTAAATCATGCCTAATCCTGGCCAGCCATAAACCGGCCTAGTGTACTCACAGTTGGCTGGCTTGTTGAGAGGCAAATGCCAGATATGTCTCGTGCAGTGCTAAAATTCGGCTCTTTATCGCCTCGGGCGTGCCATTCTGGTTGTCCAGCACATCGTCGGCTGCCGCCAGTCGCTCGGCCCGGCTTGCCTGGGCGGCCAGGATGGCTTGGGCCTGTTCATGGCTCACGCCGTCCCGGCGGCAGGTACGCTCAATCTGGGTCGCTTCGTCCACGTCGATCACCAGTACCCGATTGGCCAGTGCCGTGAGCCGGTTTTCCACCAGCAAGGGCACTACGAGCAAGCAATAGGGGGAGCGAGCGGCGGCACACTGGCGCTGCATCTCGGTGCGAATGAGGGGGTGGAGCAGGGCGTTGAGCCAGCTCTTGGTCTGCGGGTCAGTGAAGACCCGCTCACGCAGCCGACGGCGATCGAGCTGGCCATCGGGGGTGATGACTTCTGGGCCAAAATGGGTAGCAATGGCGGCCAGAGCCGGGGTACCGGGCTCTACGACCTCGCGGGCGATGATGTCCGCATCCACTACTTCGATGCCGAGCTCGGCAAACTGATTGGCAACCGTGGTCTTGCCGCTGCCAATTCCGCCGGTGATTGCGACTACATACATGGGTCAGTGTTGCCTTGGTCAGAGAAACGTCGTGAGGTACCAGCGGGTGATGGTATCGCCCCACAGCAGCGCGATCCAGCCGGCGATGGCCAGATAGGGGCCGAAGGGGATGGGTTTGTTCTGATGATGGTTGCGCAGCAGAATGAGACCAATCCCGATGAAAGCGCCAACCAGCGAAGAGAGCAGCAACACGATGGGCAGTGCTTGCCAGCCGAGCCAGGCGCCCAGCGCCGCCAGCAGCTTGAAGTCGCCATAGCCCATCCCTTCCTTGCCGGTCAGCAGCTTGAAGGCCCAGTAGAGGCTCCAGAGCACCAGATAGCCAGCCATGGCACCGATCACCGCATCGGCCAGCGGTACAAATCCCCCAGTCAGATTGAACAGCAGACCGCCCCACAGCAGTGGCAGGGTCAGCTGGTCCGGCAGCAGCATCTTGTCCAGATCGATGAAAGTGAGTGCCACCAGTACCCAGGTGAGCAGCAGGGCGGCCAGTAAGCCCCAGCCCGGTGGGTATGTTGCGGCGACGACCAGCGAGAGGAGGGCCGTCAGCAGCTCTACCAGGGGATAACGGGCCGAGATGGGGGCCTGGCATTCACGGCAGCGCCCCTTGAGCCAGAGCCAGCTGAGCAGGGGGATGTTCTCCATGGCCGTGATGGCGTGGCCGCAATGGGGACAGGCAGAGCGCGGCACCATCAGGTTGTAGCGTTCTTCCTGCTGCGGCTGTGTTTCCGGATTGAAATAGCCGAGATATTCGGCCTGCCACTCCCGCTCCAGCATGATGGGCAGGCGATGGATCACCACGTTGAGAAAACTGCCGATCATCAGGGAAAAGAGAAATACCAGCGAGAAATAGAGCCAGGGCAGGCTGTGAAAAACGTCAGTGATAATCAACATTGAGTCTCGGATTGATGGGGGATCAGTGGATCACCGATCCCAGTTTGAAGATGGGCAGATACATGGCGACCACCATGCCGCCGACCAGAACCCCCAGCACCACCATGATGAGAGGCTCCAGCAGGCTGGTGAGGCCGTCGACCAAGTCGTCTACCTCCTGTTCGAAGATGGTGGCGACCTTGGAGAGCATATCATCGATGGCGCCAGACTCCTCGCCGATCATCACCATCTGGATCACCATGTCCGGGAACAGATCGACGGTGCGCATAGCCACGTTGATCTGCATGCCGGCCACCACCTCGTTACGAATGGCCATGACGGCAGTGCGGTAGACATAGTTACCAGAGGCGCCTGCCGCAGAGATCAGAGCATCCACCAGTGGGATACCGGCGGAGAAGGTAGTGGAGAGGGTGCGGGCGAAGCGCGCCATGGCGGCCTTGTGCAATATCATGCCGACCACGGGGATGGTCAGTACGAACTTGTCGGTGTTGTCCTTGACCTTCTGGGAGGCGCGCCAGGCGCGCACGTAGAGAAAGATGGTGAGCGCTATGCCGCCAAAGATCACATACCACCAGTTCTGCATGAAACGGGAGATGCCGATGACGAACTGGGTGAAGATGGGCAGCTCGGCGCCGAAGCTCTTGAAGATGTCCTCGAACTGAGGAATGACGAACAGCAGCAGGATGGAGGTGACGACAATGGCCACCAGGATGACCATGGTGGGGTAGAACATGGCTTTCTTGATCTTGGACTTGAGGGCTTCCGATTTCTCGCGATAGGTAGCGATGCGATCGTAGATGGTCTCCAGGGCGCCGGATTGTTCGCCAGCCTCCACCAGATCGCAGTAGAGATCGTCAAAGTGACGGGGATGGCGGCGCAGCGCTTCGGACATGGGGGTGCCGGTCTCCACATCGGCGGCAATCTGGCCCATGAGCTCACGCATGGCCGCCTTCTCGTGGCTGCGAGCGATGATCTGCAGGCTCTGTACCAGAGGTACGCCGGCTGACAGCATGGTGGTGATCTGGCGGGAGACGACGGCGATGTCCATCGGCTTGATCTTGGCGCCGCCCTTGGAGAAGAGCCCCTGGCTCTTCTTGCTCACCTTGGTGACGTTGACACCCTGTTTGCGCAGCTCTGCCTTGACCGTGTTGATGCTGTCGGCCTGCAATTCACCGGAGACCTTCTGGCCCTTGCGGTTCACCCCGCTCCAGCGAAAGGC
This sequence comes from Aeromonas oralensis, assembly GCF_049665575.1. Lineage (NCBI taxonomy): Bacteria > Pseudomonadati > Pseudomonadota > Gammaproteobacteria > Aeromonadales > Aeromonadaceae > Aeromonas > Aeromonas oralensis. The sequence continues at coordinate 4,126,794 of NZ_CP187186.1, read as the reverse complement.
GAAGACTTTCTTGGGGGCATTCTGTTTCTGGGTTAGCGTTGCCATCACTGCGTCCTGCAATGGGGCTCGGGTTGCTCTTCATGAGGAGAAGCAGCCTCGGCCTGATGGAAATCGCCAGGGCCGGCGGCACCTGGATGAATCGGCTGAGCGAAAGGTTCTGTCAGTTGGTTGTTACCCGGTTTATCTCCGCCAGACTGGTCACCCCAAGGCGGGCCTTCTCAAGGCCAGAGGTGCGCAAGGTGCGCATGCCCTCCTTCTGGGCGATGGCGGCAATCTGCAGAGAGTTGGCCCCCTGCATGATCAATTTTGCGATATTTTCAGACATTAGCATGATTTCGTAGATGCCGACCCGGCCCTTGTACCCACCCGAGCACTCTTTGCAGCCAACTGGTTTGAACAGCCGCAAGCCCGCGGCCAGCTGCTGCTGGGTAAAACCCAGCTCAAGCAGCTCAGCCTCTGGCACCACTTCGGGGGCTTTGCAGTGATCGCACAGTTTACGCGCCAGCCGCTGAGCCATGATCAGAGTGACCGAGGAGGCGATATTGAAGGCGGGCACCCCCATGTTCATCATCCGGGTCAGCGTTTCCGCCGCCGAGTTGGTGTGCAGGGTGGAGAGCACTAGGTGGCCGGTCTGGGCGGCCTTGATGGCAATTTCGGCGGTCTCCAGATCCCGGATTTCACCCACCATGACCACATCGGGATCCTGGCGCAAGAAAGAACGCAGGGCGCTGGCGAAGGTGAGCCCTGCCTTGGGATTGACCTGCACTTGGTTGACGCCGGGCAGGTTGATCTCCACCGGATCTTCGGCGGTGGAGATATTGACCTCGGTGGTATTGAGAATATTGAGGCCGGTATAGAGTGAAACCGTCTTGCCAGAACCGGTCGGGCCGGTCACCAGGATCATGCCCTGAGGCTTAGAGAGAGCACGCAGATATTGCGCCTTCTGCCGATCGTCAAAACCGAGCTGCTCGATATTGAGGCGCGCAGCGGAGGAGTCGAGCAGACGGATAACGATCTTTTCGCCCCACATGGTGGGCAGGGTGTTGACCCGCATATCCATCGATTTGTTGCGCGACAGCTTGAGCTTGATGCGACCATCCTGGGGCAGTCGCCGTTCGGCGATATCGAGCCGTGCCATCACCTTGAGGCGTGCCGAGAAGCGGTTGGCCAGATTGACCGGTGGAGTTGCTATCTCATGCAAGATCCCGTCTATCCGAAAGCGGATGCGGTATTTGGTCTCATAGGGCTCGAAGTGAAGGTCAGAGGCACCGCGCTTGATGGCATCCATCATGATTTTGTTGATGTATTTGACGATGGGGGCGTCATCGTCAGCTGTATTGACGCTCTCGTCGAGTCGCGACCCCTCATCCGACACCTCCAGTTCGGAAATCTCGGATTCGTCGATGTCCTCCATGCCGAGGGCATCCTGATCGCTCTCCATCAGCTTGCCGATGGCGGCGGTCAGCTTGTTCTCCTCGACCAGCAGAGCCTCGGTGTGCAACCCGAAGCTGAAGCCAAAGTCCTCCAGTGCCGACACATTGGTAGGATCCGACATGGCGATATAGAGGGTGTGGCCCTGAGTGTAGATGGGCAGGACGTGATGTTTTTCAATCAACTTCTGATTGAGGTATTTCTGCGGGATCTCGGCCAGGTCGAAGGCAGCAAGATCCAGCAGAGGTACCCCATACTCTAGCTCGCAGAAGTCAGCCAGTGCCTTGCTATCGAGGATTTCGTTTTCGATGAGAAAGGTCACAAAAGGTTTGCGCTGGGCCTTGGCTTGGCTCAGATAGCGTTGTGAGTCGGACTCACTGAGCAGGGAAGAGGCGGCCAGGCTTAATGCCAGGCCGCTATTCGGGCTGGAGGTCATGCTATATCAGCAAACACCAGCAGCGATGCAGGTTGAACTACTTACGACTGCCCAAGTTACCTGGCCGTTACTACCTGTGCCGTCAAGAATATATGTGTATGCTACAGGAGATACACCGGTTGCAGTAATGCGGGCTGCACTTGCTGCCCCCGTACCGACAGTCACACCACTAACATACCCGCTGGCGCCTGCTGCAGATGGAATACCCCCGCTGCTGTTTTGGTCACACAATGACATGTCACCACCAGTTTGGTAACAGACCTCGATTGCAGTTTTAAAAGCACCGGTTGCAGATACAACTTCGGTGAATTTGGCTTTTTGGGTATAGGTCTGGTAAGCCGGCAGTGCAACTGCGGCCAGGATGGCGACGATCGCGACCACGATCATCAATTCGATAAGGGTAAAGCCTGATTGTTTCTTCATTTCAAATATCCTTTTTGTCCTTGGTTCCTGGGAAGTGCCGGTGGAAAACTATCCACACGTCAGTATCTTATCCGAGCTGTTTGGCTTGGCAACAGAGGTCGGGGTCTTTGTTAACGATCTTTCTGTCATTTGCGAAAAATTTGATATAAATCATGGATAAAGAGTCCCTATCGACTCTTTTTTACTGGCGGGGATGGGTCCATCTCACACTCCTTTGCCGAGGGATCCTGCCTTAAAGAAAAGGCGCCCGTGGCGCCTTTTGCAAGTCCTTCATCTTGTTATATGTCCGCGACAAGATGGGGGCATGATGATGCCTCTTCGGCTAGATAAATCGCATCGAGAGATCCAGGGCCCGGACATGCTTGGTCAGTGCGCCGACCGAGATAAAATCGACGCCGGTGGCGGCATAGTCAGCCAGGGTATCCAGCGTGACGTTGCCAGATACCTCCAGCTTGGCCCGGTCCTGATTGAGGGCAACCGCCTCGCGCATCATGGGAATGTCGAAGTTATCCAGCATCACTATGTCGGCGCTTGCAGCCAATGCCTGCTCCAGCTCGACCAGGGATTCGACTTCTACCTCTACCGGTTTGCCCGGGTTGAGACGGCGGGCTTCGTTGATTGCTTCAGAGATGCCGCCACAGGCGAGAATGTGGTTCTCCTTGATGAGGTAAGCGTCGAACAGGCCGATCCTGTGATTCTTGCCGCCGCCGCAGGTGACTGCGTACTTCTGGGCGCTGCGCAGTCCTGGCAGGGTCTTGCGGGTATCGAGCAGCCGACAATCGGTATCTGCCAGCTCGGCCACGTAGCGAGCGGTAAGAGAGGCCACTCCGGAGAGGGTCTGCACGAAGTTCAGCGCATTGCGCTCACCGGTCAGCAACACGCGGGCTGGGCCGTGCAGGCGAAACAGCTCCTGATTGGGGGAGAGCACTTCGCCATCTTGTACCAGCCATTCAACTCTGACTTCGCCACCAAGCTGGACAAACACCTCATCGACCCAGGGCTGGCCGCAAAATACGCCAGCCTCGCGGGTGATGACCCTAGCGCTGGCGAGGCGATCCGCCGGGATCAGCTGAGCCGTGATGTCGGCGCTGGCATCCGGTTGATCCAACGGGGTGAGGGAATCGCCCAAGTCTTCGAGTAGTGCGGCGCGCACGGCGCGGCGGATGTCCTGTTGTAGCATGCCTTTTATTCCTGCAAAGGTCTGAGCAGCAACTGCCGCTCCTTTTGAACCAGCTCCAGCCGGCCGAGGGCGTTCATGCCTACCAGCACCTCGTCGCCAGCCGCTGCCGGATTGATGAAGATGGCCAGATCGTACAAGGTCAGTGGTCCCATCGCCAGCGTTTCGATGGTGCCGTTGCCGACCCGGATAAAGCCGGCTGCCGTATTGACCTGGCTGCTACCGCGGGCGGTCAGGCCAAGCCGCTCAGCGACCTGTTGCGGTACGGTAATGCGGGTTGCTCCGGTATCGAGCAGCAGTTGCACCGGCTGACCGTTGATGGCACCCTCCAGACGATAGTGGCCGCTGGCATCGGCCTTGAGCAGCAGGTCGCCGCTGGCGGTGACTGATGGTTGTTCGCGGGCATGAAAATAGAGGGTCAGCAATCCCATCAGGGAGAGCCAGGCCAGCAACCAGAAGCGGCGTGCCATCGGGTGCATATTCTTTCCTGAGTCAGCGGAAGATGGCTCAGCCTACCACAGTTGCCCGTTGTCATGAGGCGACTGCGATGAGCCTGAGAGATGGATCGCCTTGTTGCCTGTCCAGTGTTGCCAGATTCGCCATCCCATTGCAGAGCGAGTAGACAATGACTCAGCCTAAAATAGTTTTTTCCATTGATTCAGACGGTTGGTGTGAGCAAGCCCGCAAGGTGCCATCACCGCACCACAACGAGCGGACCACCCCGAGCGATATCTCCCTGCTGGTGGTGCATGGCATCAGCCTGCCGCCTGGCGAGTTTGGCGGTCCCTTCATCGATGATCTTTTCCTTGGGCGACTCGATCCCGACGCTCATCCCTATTTTGCCGGTATCCACCAGCTGCGGGTCTCGGCACACTGCCTGATCCGGCGCGACGGTGAGCTGGTGCAATATGTGCCGTTTGGTGCTAGAGCCTGGCATGCGGGAGTATCGAGTTGGCAGGGACGCGAGGCGTGCAACGACTTTTCCATCGGGATCGAGCTGGAAGGGACCGATGAGCAGCCCTACACGGATGCACAATATGAGGCATTGGTCGGGCTCAGCCGAACCTTGTCTAGCCATTACCCCGCCATTACGGCGGATCGCATCGTCGGCCATTGCGACATAGCGCCGGGGCGCAAGACGGATCCGGGTGACAGTTTCGAATGGCCGCGCTACCGTCAGGCACTCAACTTTAAGTAATTATTCTAAAAATAAGTTTGTGTTTTTAAAACAATGGCTTGCTTTTATGGCAGGCCATTTTTACTGGCTGTTGATCAAATGTTGCCTGTGAGCGATGTCAAAAATATTGGTCTGACCAATTTCTATGAGCTAAATCATAAATCCCTCTCTTTACCCCTTAAGTGGCAAGGTTGATTCTTGATTCAGATCATCTTTTGGGTGGACTTTTCCCATGCCCTCTGCTAATTTTCGCCCCATTCATGAAATTGGTAATACCAATTTAACAAAGCAGCCTCATGCCCTATCTCAAGATTACTCAACCCAAGTTGGCCGACGCCATTGTCGCCGAGCTGGAACAGATGATTCTGGAAGGCAGTTTGCAGCCGGGCCAGAAGTTGCCGCCCGAGCGGGAACTGGCCATCCAGTTTCAGGTGTCGCGCCCCTCGCTGCGCGAAGCCATCCAGCGCCTCGAGGCAAGAGGACTCTTGTATCGTCGTCAGGGCGGCGGCACTTACGTACAAAACGCCTTGAGCAAAGGGATCGCCGATCCCCTGTTCGAGCTGCTCAGCACTCACCCGGAAGCCCAGTATGACCTGCTGGAGTTTCGCCACGCACTGGAAGGCATCTGCGCCTACTATGCTGCGTTACGGGGTACTGACGCCGATTTCGAGCGCATCCGTCAGGTGCAGTCCGCCATCGAGGAGGCCGGCCAGCAAGGCTCGCTGGTCAGCGAATCCGCTGCCGTCACCCAGTTCTATCTGGCGGTGGCCGAGGCGTCCCACAACGTGGTGCTGCTGCATCTGCTGCGGGCCATGGGCCCCATGCTTGAGCAGAACATTTTACGCAATAACGAAATTCTGAATCGCCGTCCGGGAGTGGTCGCCAAGATCCGTCGCCATCGCGCGCATCTGATCGAGGCTATCCTGTCGGGGGCTCCGGAGCGGGCCAGGGCAGCTTGTCATGAGCACCTGGCCTTTATCGAGGACACCTTGTTGGATATGCAGAGGGAAGACAGCCGGATCCAGCGATCCATGCGTCGGATCCGTCAGCAGGAAAACTAATCCCACAAGGCTTTATTGTCGAATGCTTGCGCCCTTCGCCGTGCAATGCCGTGCAATCACAACAAAATAGGAACCAGCCATGTCTGATATCCTGAAGAACGATGTGGACCCGATAGAAACGCTGGAGTGGCTTGCCTCTCTGGAATCCCTGCTGCGTGAAGAGGGTCCCCAACGCGCTCAGTTCATCCTTGAACAGTTGGCCGAGAAAGCCCGCGCAAGCGGTGTGGACGTGGCTGCCAAGGCAAACCGCGATTACATCAACACCATCCCGTCCAGCGAAGAGCCGGACTACCCGGGCGACCTGGAGATGGAGCGCCGCATTCGCGCCATCATCCGCTGGAACGCCATGATGATCGTGCTGCGCGCTTCCAAGAAAGACCTGGACCTGGGTGGTCACATGTCTTCCTTCGCTTCTTCCGCGACCATCTACGAAGTCTGCTACAACCACTTCTTCCGCGCTCGCAGCGAGAAGGACGGTGGCGACCTGGTCTACTTCCAGGGTCACATCTCCCCGGGCATCTATGCCCGTGCCTTCGCCGAAGGTCGTCTGACCGAAGAGCAGCTGGACAACTTCCGTCAGGAAGTGGATGGCAAGGGTATCCCTTCCTACCCGCACCCGAAACTGATGCCGGACTTCTGGCAGTTCCCGACCGTCTCCATGGGTCTGGGCCCCATCGCTGCCATCTATCAGGCGCGTTTCCTGAAGTACCTGACCGACCGTGGCATCAAGGATTGCTCCGAGCAGACCGTTTACGCCTTCCTGGGTGACGGCGAGATGGACGAGCCGGAAGCCAAGGGTGCCCTGACCGTTGCTGTGCGTGAAAAGCTCGACAACCTGGTGTTCGTGGTCAACTGCAACCTGCAGCGTCTGGATGGTCCGGTTGTCGGCAACGGCAAGGTCATCAACGAGCTGGAAGGCCTGTTCTCCGGCGCTGGTTGGGACGTGACCAAGGTGATCTGGGGTCGCAAGTGGGATGAGCTGCTGAAGAAAGACACTTCCGGCAAGCTGATCCAGCTGATGAACGAGACCGTGGACGGTGACTACCAGACCATGAAGTCCCGTGATGGCGGCTACGTGCGCGAGCACTTCTTCAACCGTTATCCGGAAACCGCCGCGCTGGTCAAAGACATGACCGACGAGGAGATCTTCGCCCTGAACCGCGGTGGTCACGATCCTCGCAAACTGTTCGCCGCCTTCTCCAAGGCTGCAGCGACCAAGGGCAAGCCGACCGTGATCCTGGCCAAGACCATCAAGGGTTACGGCATGGGTGAAGCGGCCGAAGGCAAGAACATCGCTCACCAGGTCAAGAAGATGGACCTGGGCTCCGTGCGTCACCTGCGCGATCGTTTCAACCTGCCGGTCACCGACGAGCAGCTGGAAAACCTGCCGTACCTGAAGATCGAAGAGGGTACCGAAGAGCACAAATACCTGCACGCCCGCCGTGCCGCGCTGAAGGGCTATGTACCGACCCGTCTGCGCGAGAGTACCACCAAGCTGGAAATCCCGGCGCTGGATGCTTTCGGTCCGCTGCTGGGTGAACAGGCGCGCGAAATCTCCACCACCATGGCGTTCGTGCGTTCCCTGAACGTGATGCTGAAAGACAAGTCCATCGGCAAGCGCATCGTCCCGATTCTGGCTGACGAAGCCCGTACCTTCGGTATGGAAGGTCTGTTCCGCCAGATCGGTATCTACAGCCCGCACGGTCAGCAGTACACCCCGCAAGACCGCGACATCGTCTCCTACTACAAGGAAGACAAGCAGGGTCAGGTTCTGCAAGACGGTATCAACGAGCTGGGCGCCATGTCCTCCTGGCTGGCTGCTGCGACCTCTTACAGCACCAACGATTGCCCGATGATCCCGTTCTACATCTACTACTCCATGTTCGGCTTCCAGCGGATCGGCGACATGGCGTGGGCAGCCGGTGACCAGCAAGCCCGTGGCTTCCTGCTGGGTGCGACCTCCGGTCGTACTACCCTGAACGGCGAAGGTCTGCAGCACGAAGATGGTCACAGCCACATCCTGGCCAACACCATCCCGAACTGCGTCTCCTACGACCCGTCCTACGCCTATGAAGTAGCGGTGATCGTACAGGACGGTCTGCGTCGCATGTACGGTGAGAAGCCGGAGAACGTCTTCTACTACATCACCACCCTGAACGAGAACTACGCCATGCCGGCCATGCCGGAAGGCGCAGAGGAAGGCATCCGCAAGGGTATCTACAAGCTGGAAACCGTGGCCGGCACCAAGGCCAAGGTACAGCTGCTGGGCTGTGGCTCCATCCTGGGTCACGTGCGCACCGCCGCCCAGATCCTGGCCAGCGAGTACGGCATCGGCTCCGACGTGTTCAGCGTCACCTCCTTCAACGAGCTGGCTCGTGACGGTCAGGACGCGGATCGCTGGAACATGCTGCACCCGAACGCCGATGCTCGCGTACCGTACATCGCTCAGGTACTGGGTTCCGAAGCCACCATCGCCGCGACCGACTACATGAAGTCCTTCGCCGATCAGGTGCGTGCCTTCGTACCGACCGAGAACTACCGCGTGCTGGGTACCGACGGTTACGGCCCGTTCCGACAGCCGTGCCAACCTGCGTCGTCACTTCGAAGTGAACGAATTTTACGTGGTGGTTGCTGCCCTGACCGAACTGGCCAAGCGCGGCGAGGTCGACAAGCAGGTTGTGGCCGATGCCATCGCCAAGTACGGCATCGATGCCGACAAGGTCAACCCGCTGTACGCGTAAGAGGATCAAGTGTCGTGCCGGGACTCGCTGCCCGGCACGGCCTTGCAAAGGTTAACGCGAGAGACGCGTGACAGCAGTCGGTCACGCGGATGCACGCAAGAGGATAAAGCACAATGTCCAAACAGATTATGGTGCCGGATATCGGCGCCGATGAAGTTGAAGTCACCGAGATCATGGTGGCCGTGGGTGACAAGGTCGAACTCGATCAGTCCATCATCGCGGTAGAAGGCGACAAGGCCTCCATGGAAGTACCGGCCCCGTCCGCCGGTATCGTCAAAGAGATCCTGATCAAGGTGGGTGACAAGGTTGCCACCGGTTCCCAGATCATGGTCTTCGAAGCCGAAGGTGCTGCCGCACCTGCGCCGGTTCAGGCCGCTGCACCGGTTGCAGCCGCCCCGGCCGCCGCTCCTGCTGCTGCCGCTCGCAAAGACGTGCACGTGCCGGACATCGGTGACGACGAAGTGGACGTGACCGAGATCATGGTTGCCGTGGGCGACATGGTTGAAGCCGACCAGTCCATCATCGCCGTGGAAGGTGACAAGGCCTCCATGGAAGTACCGGCACCGTTCGCGGGCCGCGTGGTCGAGATCAAGGTTGCCGCCGGCGCCAAGGTCTCTACCGGTTCCCTGGTGATGGTCTTTGAAGTGGCTGGCGCCGCTCCTGCTGTTGCTGCTGCACCGGCCCAGGCTGCCGCTCCGGTGGCTGCTGCCCCGGTTGCCGCTGCTGCCAAAGAGGTCAACGTACCGGATATCGGTGGCGACGAAGTCGAAGTCACCGAGATCATGGTCGCCGTGGGTGACAAGGTTGAAGCCGACCAGTCCCTGATCGCCGTGGAAGGTGACAAGGCCTCCATGGAAGTGCCTGCACCGTTCGCCGGTGTGGTCAAAGAGATCAAGGTGAAGGCGGGTGACAAGGTCTCCACCGGTTCCCTGATCATGGTATTCGAAGTGGCTGGTGCTGCTCCGGTCGCCGCAGCTGCCCCGGTTGCTCAGGCTGCCGCCCCGGTCGCTGCTGCCCCTGTTGCCGCTGCACCGGCTCCGGTTGCCCAGGCTGCTGCCGCCTCCGATTTCGTTGCCAACGATGCCTACGTACACGCCTCTCCGGCCGTACGCCGTCTGGCGCGTGAGTTCGGTGTCAATCTGGCCAAGGTGAAAGCCTCCGGTCGCAAGGGCCGCATCGTCAAAGAAGACGTGCAGGCCTACGTGAAGGATGCGGTCAAGCGCGCCGAGTCCGCTCCGGCTGCAGGTCAAGGCACTGGCAACGGTAGCGGCATGAGTGTGCTGGCGTGGCCGAAGGTCGATTTCAGCAAGTTCGGTGATGTGGAAGAGGTCGATCTGACCCGCATCCAGAAGATCTCTGGTCCGAACCTGCACCGTAACTGGGTCATGATCCCCCATGTTACCCAGTTCGACGAAGCCGATACCACCGAGCTGGAAGCGTTCCGCAAAGAGCAGAACGCGATGCTCGAGAAGCAGAAGGCAGATGTGAAGATCACCCCGCTGGTGTTCATCCTGAAAGCCGCCGCCAAGGCGCTGGAAGCCCATCCGCGCTTCTGCAGCTCCCTGTCCGAAGATGGCAGCAAGCTGATCATGAAGAAGTACATCCACATCGGTGTGGCGGTGGATACCCCCAACGGTCTGGTTGTGCCCGTGGTGCGCGACGTCAACAAAAAGGGCATCATGGAGCTGTCTCGCGATCTGGCCGAGATCTCCAAGAAAGCTCGTGCCGGCAAGCTGACCGCTGCCGACATGCAGGGCGGTTGCTTCACCATCTCCAGCCTGGGTGGCATCGGCGGTACCAGCTTTACCCCGATCGTCAACGCGCCGGAAGTGGCCATCCTGGGCGTCTCCAAGTCCGAGATGAAGCCGAAGTGGAACGGCAAAGAGTTCGCGCCGCGCCTGATGCTGCCGCTGGCCCTGAGCTACGACCACCGCGTCATCGATGGTGCCGATGGAGCCCGCTTCATCACCACCATGAACGGCGTACTGTCCGACATCCGTCGACTGGTCCTGTAAGTGAGAGGGCGGGCCCAGAGCCTGCCCTTTTTACTTCTCATTTCGTTAACAGGATTGTAAACTTGCCCCGTTTTTTTCACGGCTGCAGCCGCCTCGTTCTGGTTTAAGACTGCGCTGTCCGGGGATATAAGAACGACAAAGAGGTCATGATGAGTAAAGAAATCAAAACCCAGGTCGTAGTACTGGGTGCTGGCCCTGCCGGTTATTCCGCTGCCTTCCGTGCGGCTGACTTGGGTCTGGATACCATTATCGTCGAGCGTTACTCCACCCTGGGTGGCGTCTGCCTGAACGTGGGTTGCATCCCGTCCAAGGCGCTGCTGCACGTCGCCAAAGTCATTGAAGAAGCCAAGGCGCTGGCCGAGCACGGCATCGTCTTCGGTGCCCCGCAGACCGACATCGACAAGATCCGTCTGTGGAAAGAGAAAGTCATCAACCAGCTGACCGGCGGTCTGGCTGGCATGGCCAAGATGCGTAAAGTACAGGTTGTTAACGGCTTCGGTAAATTTACCGGCCCGAACACGCTCGAAGTGACCGGGGAAGACGGCAAAACCACCGTGACCTTCGACAACGCCATCATCGCTGCCGGTTCCCGTCCGGTGAAGCTGCCGTTCATTCCGCATGACGACCCGCGCGTATGGGACTCTACCGATGCGCTGGAGCTGACTACCGTTCCTGGCAAGCTGCTGGTTATCGGTGGCGGCATCATCGGCCTGGAGATGGGTACCGTGTACTCCTCCCTGGGTTCCGAGATCGACGTGGTGGAATTTGCCGACCAGCTGGTACCGGCTGCCGACAAAGACATCGTCAAGATCTACACCAAGCGCGTCGCCAAGAAATTCAACATCATGCTGGAGACCAAGGTCACCGCAGTTGAAGCTCGCGAAGACGGCCTGTACGTCTCCTACGAAGGCAAGCACGCTCCGGCCGAGCCGGTCCGTTACGACAACGTGCTGGTTGCCGTAGGTCGTGTGCCGAATGGCAAGATGCTGGATGCCGAGAAGGCCGGCGTTGCCGTGACCGAGCGCGGTTTCATCGAAGTGGACAAGCAGCTGCGTACCAACGTGGCGCACATCCACGCCATCGGTGACATCGTGGGTCAGCCGATGCTGGCGCACAAAGGTGTTCACGAAGGTCACGTGGCTGCCGAAGTGATCGCTGGCAAGAAGCACTACTTCGACCCGAAAGTGATCCCGTCCATCGCCTACACCGAGCCGGAGATGGCCTGGGTTGGTCTGACCGAGAAAGAGGCCAAGCAACAGGGCCTGAACTTCGAAGTCGCCACCTTCCCGTGGGCGGCTTCCGGTCGTGCAATCGCTTCTGATTGCTCCGACGGCATGACCAAGCTGATCTTCGACAAGGAGAGCGGTCGCGTCATCGGTGGTGCCATCGTGGGTACCAACGGTGGTGAACTGCTGGGTGAAATCGGTCTGGCTATCGAGATGGGGGCCGACGCCGAAGACATCGCGCTGACCATCCACGCTCACCCGACTCTGCACGAGTCCGTGGGTCTGGCTGCCGAAGTGTTCGAAGGCTCCATCACCGACCTGCCGAACGCCAAGGCCAAGAAGAAGAAGTAATTCGCTTCTGCCTGTAAAAAAGCCGCTCAATGGAGCGGCTTTTTGTTTTTCAGCGTCTGCTGGCGGTTTAGCAGCGCCCTTTCTTGGCTTGTCCTGGCGGACAGAAGGTACCGTAGCCCCCCCGATCCCCGTCGCTGACCCGGATCCGGGTATCGTCCACGCTCACGTCGGCGCCGTGTACCCGCACCGGCCCGCAGCTGCAGGCGCTGAGCAGACCGCTCAGCAAGATCATCACCACCCGCTTGCCCATAACTCCTCCTCTCATTTTCTTGATTATGGGGTCTTTTCAGAGGCGGGTGGAGGCGGTGAAAAGCCCCTGCGTCACGGCCTGCCGTGGTGGCGACAGAGGGCGCCGCAGCGCCCTCTGGTCAGTCGTGCCGAGGCAGCCAAAAGCTACAGACGGAAGTGGCCGACCAGCTTGTCCAGCTCTCCGGAGAGCTGCTGCAGGCCGCGACTGGCATCGGTCAGCTGGTGGGCAATGTCGGCGGTCTCCATGGTGAGCTGGTTGATGTCCTCCACGTTGCGGTTGAGTTCGCCCACCACGCTCGATTGCTCTTCGGTGGCGGTGGCGACCTGGATATTCATGTCGTTGATCTGGGTGATATGGGCGGTGATCTGGCCGAGTGCACCGTTGGCCTCGTCAGCCTGGGTCACGACGGCCAGGCTCTGGCTGCGGCCTTGGGTCATGGCACTGACGGCGCGTGCGCTCTGTTCCTGCAGCCGGTTGATCATGCCCTGGATTTCGGCGGTGGAGGCGGCGGAGCGGTTGGCGAGGTTGCGCACCTCGTCGGCCACCACGGCGAAACCACGACCCTGCTCACCGGCGCGGGCCGCCTCGATGGCGGCGTTGAGTGCCAGCAGGTTGGTCTGTTCCGAGATGCTGCGGATGGTTTCCAGAATGCTGCCGATGGAGTCGGTCTGGGTTGCCAGTGATTCAATCACCCCGGCGACCTGTGCAATCTCGTCAGAGAGGCCGACGATGCCGTGGCGTGCCTGGGCCACCACGCCGGCACCCGCATCCGCCTGCTCGTTGGCCTGTCTCGCCACTTCTGCGGCGAGGGAGGCGTTGCCGGCGATCTCGGTGACGGTAGCGCCCATCTGGTGGATGGCGGTGGCCACCTGCACGGTGCGATCGCGCTGGGCGGTGCAGTTCTGCTGGGTCAGCTGGGCCTTGGCGGCCACCTCGTCGGCCGTGGCGGCCAGTTGGTGGGAGTTGCGGGCCACCTGCTCGATGGCGCTGTGGATCTTGCCGACGAAGTGGTTGAAGCTCACGGTGATCTCCGCCAGCTCGTCATTGCCGTTCAGCTGGGCACGGGAATCCAGCGCCAGGTGTTCGGCGGCATAGCCGATGTACTGCTGCAGGAAGCTGACGCGATTGCGCAGGCCGCGCAGCACCAGGAAAGAGACCAGCAGGCAGATGACGAGTGCGCCGCCTATGATGGCGAGCATCTGGCTTTCGCCCCGTGCAAAACTCTGCTGGCTGAGGGCGTGACGTTGTTGGGCCAGCTTCATCAGCTCGTCGAGCTGGGTGTTGGCACTCTTGCGCATGGTGCCGTAGGTCACCGCGTAGCGTTCCTTGTAGATGCGACGTGCACTCTCCATGTCACCCTGCTCCATGGCGGCCAGCATGGGCTGCAACTCACTCTTTTCCATCGCCTCGAATTGTTCGAACAGCTGCTGGGCATTTTGCCGCGCGGCGGGATCAACCTGGGCGCTGACCGCCAGCTGCATGGCCTGGCGCATCTCTGGGATGTCCTCTTCCCGTGTCTCCTTGACCCGGGTCAACACCCCTTTTTCATCCTTGAGCGAGGTTTCTTGCAGCAGCATCATGTCGAGCCCCACCCGCATGCGGGGGATGCGCGACACTACCTCTGCCATGGCCCGCATGGGGGTGGCGGTGTTCTCGTAGAGCTCGGTGGCCTGTCGTTCGATAGCGCCCATGCTGCGAAGGCTGGCGGCGCCCACCAGCAGCAGCGCCAGGCAGGGCACGGCGACAGCCAGTATCAACTGGCTCTTGATTGTCAGTTTACCCTCTAGCATGGGTTCTCCTTGGTGATCATGGCGATGTGAATTATCACAGTATAAATCGACGGATTTGGCGCCAACTTGAGTTTTTGTTAACAAACGACCAACAAAAAGGGGCGCCATAGCGCCCCTTATGATGTCAGAAGTCTTAGAGCCGGAAGTTGCCGACCAGCTTGTCCAGCTCGCCGGAGAGGTGCTGCAGGCTGCGGCTCGACTCGGTCAGCTGGTGGGCGATGTCGGCGGTCTCCATGGTGAGCTGGTTGATGTCTTCCACGTTGCGGTTGATCTCGCCCACCACGCTGGACTGCTCCTCGGTGGCGGTGGCGACCTGGATGTTCATGTCGCTGATCTGGGTGATGTGGGCGGTGATCTGGCCGAGGGCGCCGTTGGCCTCGTCAGCCTGGGTCACCACTTCCAGACTCTGGTTGCGGCCCTGAGCCATGGCGCTGACGGCGCGGGCGCTCTGCTCCTGCAGCCGGTTGATCATGCCCTGGATCTCGGCGGTGGAGGCGGCAGAGCGGCTGGCGAGGTTGCGCACCTCGTCGGCCACCACCGCGAAGCCACGGCCCTGCTCACCGGCGCGGGCAGCCTCGATGGCGGCGTTGAGCGCCAGCAGGTTGGTCTGCTCCGAGATGCTGCGGATGGTGTCGAGGATGCTGCCGATGGAGTCGGTCTGGCTGGCCAGCGACTCGATGACCCCGGCCACCTGCTCAATCTCGCCGGAGAGGCCGACGATGCCGTGACGGGCCTGGGCTACCACCAGGGCGCCGGCGTCGGCCTGTTCGTTGGCCTGCTTGGCCACATCGGCCGCCAGCGAGGCATTGCCGGCGATTTCGCTCACGGTGGCGCCCATCTCGTGGATGGCGGTGGCCACCTGCACGGTGCGATCCCGCTGGGCGGTACAGTTGTGCTGGGTCAGCTGGGCCTTGGCGGCCACCTCGTTGGCAGTGGCGGCGAGCTGGCGAGAGTTGCTCGCCACCTGCTCGATGGAGCCGTGGATCTTGGCGACGAAGTTGTTGAAGCCGGTGGCAACCTGGGCCAGTTCATCCCGCCCCTCCACCTTGAGGCGCTGGGTCAGATCGCCGTCGCCGCTGCCGAGTTCGCGAAACAGGCGGGCCAGCTGGTTGAGCGGACGGCTCACCGAGCCGGCCAGCAGCATGCCGAGCAGCCCCATGCCGGCGGCGATGGCCAGGCTCACCAGCAGGATGTGCAGGCGGGCTCGGTCCAGCTCGGCATAGATCTCCGCTTCCGGCACCTGGGCCACCAGATACCAGTCGAGCAGCGGAATGTAGCTGCTGGCCAGCACCACCGGCTGACCGTCGATCTCGGCGTGGGTGGCGGCAAAGGGCTGCTTGTTCAGCAGGTTGCCGCTGCCGCTTGCCAGCTGGGCCAGGCTGTCACGGTCGATGCGGCTGGCGTCGGGGTGCAGTTTCACCTTGCCGCTGCCGTCGGTCATGAACACGAAGCCGCTGTCGCCGATACGGAAGTTGGCGAGCATGCTGACCATGCTGTCGAGGGACTTGGCGAGGCCGGCGAGGCCGCGGCCATTGAGCTGCTGGAAGTTGACGAACAGCTTCACCTCGCCGTTGCTCTCGCGAAAGATGCTGAGCATCAGGTCTTGCTGGCTCTTGGTGTAGCCGTAGAACCAGGCATCCTGCTCCGGGGTGAGGTTGCGCAGGAAGCCATCCTGGTTGTAGTAGGCGGCGCTCTGGCGATCGGCGAAAGAGGCGGTGACCAGCCCGTACTGGGCTGCCATGTCCTTGAGCTGGTCGATCAGGATCGTCTCCTGCTCCTTGGGCATGCCGCGGGCCACCCAGTCCAGCACGAAGCGATCGTTGGCCAGCTGTCTGGCGGCACCGGCGACCGAGGTGAGATCCTTCTCGATCTCCTTGCCGATGCGCTGGGTCAGGTTGGGCAGCTCCTGCTCGAACATGCGGTTTTCGATCAGCTGCTGCGCCGAGCGCTGGCTGAAGTAGCCAACCAGCAGGCAGGAGAGCACCACGGCCAGGGTGACCGTGGCCAGGATTTTCTGTTTGAGTGTCAGGCTTGCAAGCATAGGAGTGACTCGGGTGTGTGAACACGGAATTGAGGACATATTAGCGGCAGCCCGGCGTCACCCTTGATAGGCCGACCCACTTTATTGACGGATTACGTTTGCGCTCACATCGCCGCATGGGCGGCCAGCGTCGCAATGCGTGCCGATATCCCCTGCGAACTGTTGCGGTTCGCCGGCCGCCCCTTATAGTAGGCTTCACTGCCTAGCTGGCTCGCCCTGGATTCAATGGAAAATCATATGCGCATCTTTCGTCGAGGATGGAACCCCCTGTTCCTGATATTGCTGGCCTGTCTGCCGCTGATGGCGGCGGCCCAGTCCGAGCGGCCCAAAATTGCCCTGGTGCTCAGCGGCGGCGGCGCCAAGGGGGCAGCCCACATCGGCATCCTCAAGGTGCTGGAAGAGAAGCGCATCCCGGTCGACATCATAGTGGGCACCAGCATGGGCTCCTACGTTGCGGGCATGTACGCCATGGGGCTCAGCGCCGAAGAGGTGGAGCGCACCACCCTGGCCATCGACTGGAACAAGGGCTATCAGGACAAGGTGGGGCGCGACGAGCTCTCCCTGCGCAAGAAGCAGCAGAGCGAGCAGTATCAGCTGCGCACCGACATCGGCGTCAATGGCGACTCGGTCCAGTTCCCCGATGGCTTCTTCCAGGGCCAGTCCATGGCCAGCCTGCTGCGCCACGCCACCTCCAACCTGCCGGTACAGAAGAGCTTCGACGATCTGCCCATTCCCTACCGTGCCATGGCCACCGACATGGAGACGGTGACCCCCTTCGTGCTGGACCACGGCAGCCTCGCCAAGGCGATGCAGGCGTCCATGTCCATTCCCGGCGCCCTCAAGCCGGTGGACTGGGAGGGACACATCCTGGCCGATGGCGGCACCGTCAACAACATGCCGGTGGACGTGGCCAAGGCGATGGGGGCCGATGTGGTGATCGCGGTGGACATCAGCGCCAAGCTGCGCACCCGTGAGTCCTTGAAGTCGGGGCTGGCCATGATCGATCAGCTCACCACCTACATGACCCAGGTCGGCACCGAAAAGCAGAAGGCGCTGATGGGGCCCAAAGATGTGCTGCTCAGCCCGGAATTCGGCAACATGGGCATCGCCGACTTCGCCCTGATGCCGGAGGGGATCAAGATAGGAGAACAGGTGGCCAGGCGCGCCTCGGCCCAGCTCGATGCGCTCTCTCTCTCGCCCGCCGCCTATGCCACCTATCGCAACCAGAAGCTGAGCCGGCGTGCCGAGCGCAGCGGCCAGCCCGCCTACTACATCGACAAGGTGGAGATCATCAACAAGTCCCGTCTCTCCGACGAGACGGTACGCGCCATGCTGAAAGTGCGGCCCGACAAGATCCAGACCAACGAGAGCCTGGAGGCGGGCATTCGCCGCCTCTATGCGCTGGAGTCGTTCGATCGCATCACCTACGAGGTGGAGGAGCGGGGCGGCGAGAACGTGCTGGTGGTCAACGCCAGCGAGAAGAACTGGGGGCCGGGCTACCTCAACTTCCAGTTCGGTTTCTCCGATGACTTCGAGAGCAGCTCCAACTACAACGTGGGCATGTCCTACACCCTCACCAACGTCAACGACTGGGGGGCCGAGTGGCTGACCGAGGCATCGCTCGGTACTGCCAAGCACTTCAAGACCGACTTCTACACCCCGCTGGAGCCCTCCCAGACCTTTTTCGGTGAGGCGAGCCTGGCTTATGACAAGACCCAGCGCCGCATCTTCATTCCCGAGGAGACGCGAGCGGTGGATGCGGTGAGTTATGTCGACTCCGAGTACAACTTTACCAACATCGATCTGTCGGTGGGCTGGAATCGTCAGCCCTGGAGCCGTCTCTCGCTCGGGCTGGAGGGGAAGGTGGGCGACATCGACGTGCGCAACGTAGCGAATGCCAAGGTGGATGCCTCCTCCTGGGGCCCCTATGTCCGCTTCGAACACGATACCCTCGATAGCCGCTACTTCCCCTATCAGGGCGCCTACTGGGACATCAAGGGGGGATACTCCGCCGTCCGGTTGGATGACAACGACACGATCAATGACCGTTATGAGGGGGTCAACTACCACCTGGCGATGGTCAAGCCTTGGTCCTGGGACAGGCACAGCCTCAACCTGCTGCTGGAGGGCGGGGGCTCCACCTCCCAGGAAGAGCTGCCGCTGTTCGTGCAGGATCTGGGCGGCTTGTTCCGCATGTCGGGCTTTCAGCGCTATCAGCTGAGCGGTCGTTACAGCCTGTTTGGCGGGCTGCGCTACATCTACCGGGTGGCGGACAACGACTTCGGTGCGCTGCGGGCGCCGCTTTATCTGGGGGGCTCCCTCGAGCAAGGCGGGGTGTGGGACAAGGGCGAAGACATCAGCATGGAGAGCTCCTTCACCGCCGGTTCCGTCTACGTGGGGGTGGAGAGCTTCCTCGGCCCCATCTTCCTCGGCTACGGCATGGCGGAGGGGGGCAACGACATGTTCTATCTGCAATTGGGCAGCACATTCGAATAACGGTCAAATGATGCCTTTTTGTTAACTTATTTTTGGTGTGCCATTTATCTGCTTGTAAAACATCAGCAACTTTAGATGGTTATGTTGTTTTGATGAATATGTGCACAGGCTTTGGATTTTAATTAGTCGTTAAAACTTATATAGTGGGGGGCACCCTACGGGTGTCCCGCAAGGACGATCGCCGCGAGCGTGGGCGAACCCCAAAAAAAGACCAAAGAGGAATTAGTCGTGCTTGAAACATACCGTAAACACGTCGCAGAACGTGCCGCCGAAGGCGTGGTTGCCAAACCTCTGGACGCAGAGCAGGTCGCCGCCCTGGTTGAGCTGCTGAAGAACCCGCCCGCCGGCGAACAAGACTTTCTGAAAGAGCTGTTGTCCTCCCGTATTCCCCCTGGTGTTGATGAAGCGGCCTATGTCAAAGCCGGCTTCCTCACCGCCGTCGCCAAGGGCGAAGCCCACTCTCCCATCCTGAGCGCTGCCGAAGCCGTCGAGCTGCTGGGCACCATGCAGGGTGGTTACAACATTCAGCCGCTGATTGACCTGCTGGACAATGCGACCCTGGCTCCTCTTGCCGCCAAGGGTCTCTCCCACACCCTGCTGATGTTTGACTCCTTCCACGACGTAGAAGAGAAGGCCAAGGCGGGCAATGCCCATGCCAAGCAGGTGATGCAATCCTGGGCCGACGCCGAGTGGTTCCTCTCCCGTCCCGAACTGGCCGAGAAGATCACTGTCACCGTGTTCAAGGTGACCGGCGAAACCAACACCGACGACTTGTCGCCGGCGCCGGACGCCTGGTCCCGTCCGGACATTCCGCTGCACGCGCTGGCCATGCTGAAGAACGCCCGTCCCGGCATCACCCCGGACAAGGATGGCGTCATCGGCCCCATCAAGACCATCGATGCCCTGAAAGAGAAAGGTTTCCCGCTGGCTTACGTGGGTGACGTGGTCGGTACCGGCTCTTCCCGCAAATCCGCCACCAACTCGGTGCTCTGGTTCATGGGCGACGACATTCCGCACGTGCCGAACAAGCGCGCCGGCGGTGTCTGCCTCGGCGGCAAGATTGCCCCGATCTTCTTCAACACCATGGAAGATGCCGGCGCTCTGCCCATCGAAGTGGACGTCTCCAAGCTGGAAATGGGCGATGTGATCGACATCTACCCGTTTGCCGGCAAGATCTGCAAGCACGGCACCGACCAGGTGCTGGCGCAGTTTGAACTGAAAACCGACGTGCTGATCGACGAAGTGCGCGCCGGTGGCCGTATTCCGCTGATCATCGGCCGCGGCCTGACCGACAAGGCCCGCGAAGCGCTGGGTCTGCCGTTCTCCACCGTGTTCCGCCGTCCGCAGCCGGTGGCCGATACCGGCAACGGCTTTACCCTGGCCCAGAAGATGGTGGGCAAGGCGTGCGGCGTGAAGGGCATTCGCCCCGGCACCTACTGCGAGCCCAAGATGACCACGGTCGGCTCCCAGGACACCACGGGCCCGATGACCCGCGACGAGCTGAAAGATCTGGCCTGCCTCGGCTTCTCCGCCGATCTGACCATGCAGTCCTTCTGCCACACCGCAGCCTATCCCAAGCCCATCGACGTACAGACTCACCATACCCTGCCGGACTTCATCATGAACCGCGGCGGTGTCTCTCTGCGTCCGGGTGACGGTGTCATCCACTCCTGGCTGAACCGCATGCTGCTGCCGGATACCGTGGGTACCGGTGGTGACTCCCACACCCGTTTCCCCATCGGCATCTCCTTCCCGGCGGGCTCCGGTCTGGTGGCCTTCGCCGCCGCCACCGGCGTGATGCCGCTGGACATGCCGGAATCCGTGCTGGTGCGCTTCAAGGGCGAGCTGCAACCGGGCATCACCCTGCGTGACCTGGTCCATGCCATCCCCTACGCCGCCATCCAGAAAGGGCTGCTGACCGTCGAGAAAGCGGGCAAGAAGAACATCTTCTCCGGCCGCATCCTCGAGATCGAAGGTCTGCCGACCCTGAAAGTGGAGCAGGCGTTCGAACTGGCGGACGCCAGCGCCGAGCGCTCTGCCGCCGGTTGCACCATCAAGCTGGATAAAGAGCCGATCATCGAGTATCTGAAGTCCAACATCGTGATGCTGAAGTGGATGCTCTCCGAAGGCTACGGCGACGTGCGTACCATCACCCGCCGCATCAAGGGGATGGAAGAGTGGCTGGCCAACCCGGTACTGATGGAAGCGGACAAGGACGCCGAGTACGCCGAGATCATCGAGATCGATCTGGCCACCATCAAGGAGCCGATCCTGTGCGCGCCGAACGATCCGGACGATGCCCGTCTGCTGAGCGACGTGGCTGGTGACAAGATCGACGAGGTGTTCATCGGTTCCTGCATGACCAACATCGGCCACTTCCGCGCCGCCGGCAAACTGCTCGAGAAGTACCAGGGCGAGCTGCCGACCCGCATGTGGATCGCGCCGCCCACCAAGATGGACAAGGATCAGCTGACCGAAGAGGGCTACTACGGCATCTTTGGTCGGGTCGGTGCCCGCATCGAGATTCCGGGCTGCTCCCTCTGCATGGGCAACCAGGCGCGGGTAGCGGAAGGGGCCTCCGTGGTCTCCACCTCCACCCGCAACTTCCCGAACCGCCTGGGCAAGGGTGCCAACGTCTATCTGGCTTCTGCCGAGCTGGCTGCGGTTGCCGCCATCATCGGCAAGATCCCGACCGTGGCCGAGTACCTGCAGTACGCCAAGACCCTGGACGCCACTGCGGCCGACACCTATCGCTACCTCAACTTCAACGAGATCGCCTCCTACACCAAGAAGGCCGATGCGGTGATCCTGCAGCAAGCGGTATAAGGGTCGGCGCCGCCATGGCGCTCCCGTGCTGATGCAAAGCCCCGGCCCGTGCTGGGGCTTTTGTTTGGCCGTCCGCTGCCGCTGCGCGACTTTCAGGCTGCATTGGCCCAGCCTGAGGTTGACCGCACGGTGCAGCTGGCTTCTGCCTGAGCCATCAGGTGAGGGATTGTAGCCACTCTGCCAGTCTGGCGTGGGCACTGCCGGGAGCGGGCGGGGCGGGGGCGAGCAGGTGGTAGCCGGTGCCGTCTGGGCAAAAGCCGAGCGGCGCCACCAGCAGACCGGCCTCGATGTCGTCGCACACCTGCCGGTAGGGGCCGATGGCGACCCCCAGCCCGGCGACTGCCGCCTGCAGGCTGAAATAGAAGTGCTCGAAGGTCTGCCCCGGCGCCTCCTCGCCGGCAAACTGGCCGGCGTGCTGCAACCACTCCTGCCAGGCTCCCGGCCGGGTCTTGGTGTGCAGGCGGGGGGCGCCAGGGCGCAGGGCCGGGCCGTTGGTTCCCGTCTCGAAAAACTGTGCCACCTTGCCCGGTTGGCAGACCGGCCCGGTCAGCTCCTCGAACAGCGGCTGGCTGTAGAGTTCGGCGGGCCACTGGAAGTCGTTGCGCCGGATGGCGAGATCGATGCCGCTGCCGAAGCTGAGGGCGCCGCCACCGGCCATCAGGTGCACGTCCAGCTCGGGATGCTGGGCCTGGAAGGCAGGCCAGCGCGGGATCAGCCAACGCATCAGCAGGGTCGGCTCGCAGGAGATGACCAGCGACGTCGGCCGCCCCTGCCGGCGCAGCGCCTGCGCCGTCTGGCGAATGCCGCCCAGCCCCTCCCTGACCGCCCGATAGAGCCGCTCGCCCGCCTCGGTCAGAAAGACCCGGCGCTGGCGCCGCTCGAACAGCATGACCCCGAGATCTTCCTCCAGCAGTCGTACCGCCCGGCTGACCGCACCGTGGGTGAGGTGCAACTCGTCGGCGGCGCGGCTGAAGTGCTCGGTGCGGGCTGCCACCTCGAAACAGCGCAGGGCGGTCAGAGCCGGCAGCGACAGGCTTTTCTGTGAATCATTCTCACCGTTCATGTCAGAAGTTATCGTTCGTTATTGGTGTTATGGCCAAATAAAATAGCCGATATCTCATCTGAACAGGACTATTTTCATGACCGAACTGTTAGCCGTAGTGGCCATTACCTTCTTTGCCGTCATCAGCCCGGGGCCCGACTTCGCCATGGTGTCGCGCAACAGCCTGCTGCTCTCGCGTCGCAGCGGGGTGCTGACGGCGCTCGGCATCGGCGCCGGGGTCTGCGTGCACGTCACCTACACCCTGCTCGGGGTGGGGCTGCTGATCCAGCAGTCGCTCTGGTTGTTCAATCTCATCAAGCTGGCGGGGGCCTCCTACCTCATCTTCCTCGGCATCAAGATGCTGCGGGCCAAGCCGGCGAATGCCGAGGTGCTGGCCGAGCAGCCCGCCCTCTCCAGCCTGGGGGCGCTGCGCACCGGTTTTCTGACCAATGTGCTCAACCCCAAGACCACCATCTTCATCGTCAGCCTGTTCATGCAGGTGGTGCAGCCGCAGACGCCGCTGGCGGTCCAGCTCGGTTACGGCGCCTTCATCGTGCTGGCCCATGCCGTCTGGTTCAGCGCGGTGGCGATCTTCTTCTCCACCGACTCGGTGCGGGGTCGGCTGCTGGCGGTGCGCCACTGGATTGATCGGGTGTTTGGCGGGTTGCTGGTGGGATTCGGCATGCTGCTGGCACTGACCCAGCAGACGCGCTGAGGCGAGGGGAGAGGCGCTCTCCCCTATTCACCCCCGACTGTAGGGGCTTGTTTTTCATGCCTTGTGGTCCGCTTTTCGGTAGAATTGGCGCTCATTTTGACGTCAATAAAGATGAGGGGCGGTATGACGGTCAGGTTCCAGGCATTTCACAGCATCAAGGCGATAGGTCAGCGGGAGGTGCTGTTCAACTGGTCCAGGACCAATCCGCTCGGCGCACTGGAGCAGGTGTGGCGTCCAAAGAATCGCGACGAACTGCAGCAACTGCTGCGGGAAAACCCCGAGCGCAAGCTGCGCCTCATCGGCTCCGGCCTCTCCTTCGAACCCATCCACAGCGTCTATGCCGAGGGCAGCCAGGCGCTGCTGGTGGACTTGCACCACCTGCGTGGCCAGTTGGCGCAGACCGCCGACACCGTCACCTACCAGGCGGGCACCCCGCTTGACACCGTCTACGCCGATCTCATCGCCATGGAGCGGATGTTGCCGGCTTCCCCGGGCGTCATCGGCATCCAGACCCTGGGCGGCGCCCTCAGCACCGGCACTCACGGCCAGGGGCTGCACCAGTCCGCCCTCTGCGATGCGGTGGCGGCCCTGACCGTGATGCTGGCCAATGGCGACATCATCCGGGTGGATCGCACCGATCCGCGCTTCGGCGCCTTCGTGATGGGGATGGGGATGCTCGGCATCCTGCTCGATGTCACCCTGCAGACCGTGCCGAACCGCATCATGCGCTGTACCAAGTTCACCACCGATTACCCCTTCCTCTTGAAGCACAACGAGCGGCTCAACCGCGAGCACGCCTTCGTGAAGAGCTGGTGGTTTGCCTGGACCGGCGAGAGCCACATCTGGCTGGTGGACCCGGCCTCCGAGGAGGAGGTGGCCCGCTATCGGGCCGGTGGCAGCGAGCCGTTGTTGCTGGAGGGCGACATCGACGCCCGCATGAATGCCACCATAGATGCGACTCTGCAGAAGATGGCCAAGGACACCAAGGATGAGGCGCTGGCCGGCGAGCACTTCGAGACGGTGCGCCGCTTCAAGGATGCCTCCGATCTGGTGGGCAACGTCTACCAGATCCTCTGCAAGGGGATCCCGGCGCCCCAGATCAACTGCGAAGTGGCGGTGCCGCTGCATCGAATGAACGAGGCGCTGGAGACCCTGCAGGCGTGGCAGCAGGCCAATCCGGGCGTGCTGCACTATCCCTTTATCCTGCGCTGCACCGGACCCTCCAAGGCCTGGCTCAGCGCCGCCTATGATCAGTCGGTGTGCTGGATCGGGTTCCTGGTCTATCTGGCGGCGGACGGCACCTTCGTCAACGGCTCCATGGAGCAGATGCGCGAGCTGCAGCAACTGCTGGTGCCGCTCGGTGGGATCCCGCACTTCGGCAAGCATCTGGCGATGGATCTCTACGACTTCCCGTCCCTGCTGCCGCGCTGGCACGACTTCCTGGCCCTCAAGGGCGAGCTCGACCCCCACGGCCGCTTTGAAAACCGCTGGCTCGCCGACCTGTTTGCCAACCGGTAAGGATCTAACATGACCGATATGCAAGACACTCGCTTACTCATCATCCTGCCGACCAGAGGGGAGTCATCCCTATGACGGACATGCAAGATACGCGTATCCCCGTGACCCTGCTGACCGGCTTTCTCGGCAGCGGCAAGACCACCTTGCTCAACCACTGGGTCAAGCAGCCGGAGCTCGGCGAGTGCGCTGTGCTGATCAACGAGTTCGGCTCGGTGGGGCTGGATCACCACCTGGTGCAGCAGGTGGACGAGCAGGTGGTGCTGCTCGATTCCGGCTGCATCTGCTGCTCGGTGCAGGGCTCCCTGGTGGAGGCGCTGCAGGGGCTGTTTATGAAGGCCATCCAGCGCAAGATCAAACCGTTCAAGCGACTCATCATCGAGACCACAGGCCTCGCCGATCCGGCCCCCGTGCTGTTCACGTTGAGGGAGGAGGGCTTTATCGCCCAGCGTTACCGCTTCGACGGCACCGTCACCGTGGTGGATGCCGGCCATATCGAGCAACAGCTGGCGGCTCAGTATGAAGCGGTGAAACAGGTGGCGCTGGCGGATCTGCTGGTAGTGAGCAAGGGCGACCTGGTGGATGAAGAGACGCTGGCACGGGTCGAAGCCCAGCTGGCGGCCCTCAATCCGGCGGCCCCCATCGAGCGGGTCAGCAACGGGGTGCTGTCGCCTGCGGTGCTGGAGAAGCTGGGTGCCTACAACGAG
Organism: Aeromonas oralensis; assembly: GCF_049665575.1. NCBI lineage: Bacteria > Pseudomonadati > Pseudomonadota > Gammaproteobacteria > Aeromonadales > Aeromonadaceae > Aeromonas > Aeromonas oralensis. The sequence continues at coordinate 4,101,374 of NZ_CP187186.1, read as the reverse complement.
GCGGCCGGGCGCGACGTGCGCCAGCTGCTGGCCTGGCTGCGCACAGAATCCCCGAAACAGGGGCTGGCCTCGCCGATGCAGCCGAAGATGAAGCCGTTCGCCGCCAAGGTGGGCACGGCGGCGCCGACTCATTTCGAGCACGGCAACATAGAGAGTTTCTCCCTGCGCATCGGCGAGCCGCTCAAGCCCTCCCGCCTGCTGGCCGCCATCGACGCGGTGCAGGCGCAATACGGCGATGCTCTGCTGCGGCTCAAGGGCATCTTGCAGCTGGAAGGAGAGAGCCAGCCGGTGGTGATCCACGGCGTCCACGGCCAGCTCTATCCGCTGCAGGCGCTGGGGGAGTGGCCGGAAGGCAAGGCCCAGTCCCGGCTGGTGTTCATCGTGAAAAGTCAGGACAAGGCGGGCATAGAGCGGTTGTTCCTTGATACGCTCAAGGCGCCCGAGCCCAGCCTGGAAGAGCAGCTCAGAGCCATGCTCGGCCAGCCTGATGCCTGATGTAATGAGATGACCCGCGCTTGTGCGGGTCTTTTTTTGTCTGAAGAGGAGGTGGCTGCAGATGCCCGATAGCACACACATGGTGACCCCTGCCCAGCGCAAATGGCTGCCGCCGCTCACGGCGGTCGGTTTCTTCATGCAGACGCTGGATGGCACCATCCTCAACACTGCCCTGCCGAGCATGGCCGAGACCCTGGGTGAGAGCCCGCTGCAGATGCAGTCGGTGATCATCGCCTACATGCTGACGGTGGCGCTGCTCATTCCTGCCTCCGGCTGGCTGGCGGACCGATTCGGCACCCGCCGCATCTATCTGGCTGCCATCCTGCTGTTTACTCTGGGCTCCCTGGCCTGCGCGGCCGCCAACTCCCTGCCGCTGCTGGTGGCAGCGCGGGTGCTGCAGGGGATTGGTGGTGCCCTGCTGATGCCGGTGGGCAGGCTGGCGGTACTGCGGGTCTACAGCAAGCACGAGCTGCTGCGGGTGATGTCGTTCGTCACCATTCCCGGCCTGGTGGGGCCACTGATCGGCCCGGCACTGGGGGGCTGGCTGGTGGAAGTGGCGAGCTGGCACTGGGTGTTTCTCATCAACCTGCCGGTGGGGTTGCTCGGCTTTATCGCCAGCTGGTACTTCATGCCGGACTTGCGCCAGAGCACGGCCAAGTTCGACTGGCAGGGATTCGTGATGTTCAGCGCCGGCATGGTGCTGGTGTCGGTGGGCCTGCAGGGGCTGGGGGAGCACAGCATCTCCACCGGCTGGGCGCTGTTTGCTCTGCTGTTCGGGCTGGCCGCCATGGCGAGCTACTGGCTCTACGCCGCCAATGCCGAGGAGCCGCTGTTCGGGTTGGGACTGTTCAAGACCAGCACCTTCGCCATCGGTATCTGGGGCAACCTGTTTGCCCGCCTCGGCAGCGGCGCCATGCCGTTTCTCACCCCGCTGTTCCTGCAACTGGGGCTCGGCTTCTCGCCGAGCAAGGCGGGGATGACCATGATCCCCACCGTGCTGGGGGCCATGCTGACCAAGACGCTGGTGAACAAGCTCATTCCGCGCATCGGTTATCGCCGCATCCTGATCGGCAACACCCTGGCGCTCGGGGTGATGATCGCCAGCTTCTCCCTCATCGACAACCAGCTCCCCTACGGGGTGCTGCTGGGCTGGTTGATGGTGTTCGGCGCCATCAACTCGCTGCAGTTCTCCGCCATGAATACCCTGACCCTGCAGGATCTCAGCCCGGAGTTCGCCAGCAGCGGCAACGGCCTGCTGTCGGTGGTGATGCAGCTCTCCATGAGCCTGGGGGTGGCCATCGCCGCCAGCCTGCTGGGGCTCTTCTCTGCCGGCTCATCGGCGGCGGATGGCCAGTGGCTGGGCGGTTTTCACCTCACCTATCTCTGCATCGGCCTGATGTCGATGCTGGCGGCGCTGATCTTCGCCCAGCTGGCACGGGACAAGCGCTGAGCCGCAGGCTCAGGGGGCTGGCAGGTAGCTCACCTGGCAGGGCAGCTGGGTCAGCAGCCCGGCCAGGTGGGCGGTTTCCAGCAGGAAGGTCTGCTCGGGGTGGCCCGGCGTCCAGGTAAAGGCGTGGTGGGTCATGAGCACGGGATCCACCAGCAGCGGGATGTCGGCGCGGGGCAGGAAGGGGCAGACCGCGCCCGGCAGGCAACCGATCTCCGCCTGCATCTCGTCGGCGGTGCAGATGGAGGGCTTGGCGCCGAGCGCCGCCTTGACCGCCTTGTTGTCGAGCCGGCCGTCCCTGTGGGTCAGCAGCAGGGCGAAGCGGCCATCCTTGAACTTGAGAAACAGGGTCTTGCTGAATTCGGCCTGCCAGCCGAGGCGTGCTCTCACCTTTTCATCGGTGGCGTAATCGAGAATGGGTTCGTGCTCGAAGCGCTGGTGGGGCAGCCCGGCCAGCAGCCGGCAGTTGAAGTCGTGAATGGTATCGAGTGGCATGGGGTTCTCCTGTGATGGCGGCCATCCTGCCACTTGCACCGGCGCAGGCCCAATCACGGTTTCTTATCCGTTATCAGCTCCGTCCATCAACGACAAGGGCACCGCGAGGTGCCCTTGTCGTTCAGTGGTGCTGCAATTCGCCCGCTGCCCAGTGAAAGGGGATGGGGCAGAGCCGTTGGGAGGCCTTGTCGTAACTCTCCCACAGCTCACCGAGAGTTCGCCCATCCAGCGGATGGCGCAGGGTGGGGGCCAGTTCGGCCAGCGGCCAGAGCACGAAGGCGTTGCTGAGGATCTCGCCACGCGGCAGCACCAGCGGCGTCTCGCAGACCAGCTCGCCATAGAGCAGCAGATCGAGATCCAGGGTGCGTGGGGCGAACTTCTTGGCATCCGGCTCGCGGCCGTGGGCAAACTCCATGGCGCGCAGTCGCTGGCACAGGGTCGCCAGCGGCAGCTCGGTATCGGCGCTCACCACCAGGTTGTAGAAGGGGCGGCCGTTGAAGCCCACCGCCTCGCTCTCGAACACCCGGGAGACCTGCAGTTCACCAAACTCGGCCTGCAGCGCATCGAGGCCGGCGCGGATATGGCGTTCCCGCTCGATGTTGGATCCCAGGCTGATATAGATGCGGGTCATCAGTTGGCGCTCGCGGCCGGGGTGCGGTGACGCAGGATTTCGACGCCGACACCGGCGGCATTGGGGACGGCGCCTGGTTTGGTCAGGGTGACCTTGACCCACTGTACCCGTTCGTCGGCCAGCACCAGCATGGCGACCTGTTCGGCCATGGTTTCGACCAGCTCCACCACCTTGCTGGAGGCGTGATCACAGATCTTGCGAGAGAGGGTGGCGTAATCCAGTGCCAGCTTGATATCGTCGGTTGCGGCGGCGGGGCGGTTGTCGAACCCCATCTCGAGGTCGAAACAGAGCTTCTGGCGAATGCCTTTCTCCCACTCGTATACACCGATAGTGGTCAAAACCTCGAGTCCGCGAATAAACACCTTGTCCATGACAGTACTTCTTCTTTACTCTTGATGGGCTGTGATGACAGCGCAGGGATGCAGGCCTGGCCAGCGGATGAGTGCCGGCGGCCGGTTTGGGCGACACGAGTTGGGCAACCCCACGTCGGCGCCAGAGAATGTGGCCCGCATCATACCCCATTCATATCGTGGTAAAAACGACCAAGATGACGGCCCTGACGATTTTGATGATTATTCTGGCCTACCTGGGCGGCTCGCTGTCCAGTGCGGTGCTGGTTTCCCGCATCACGGGTCTGCCGGATCCCCGTGATCACGGCTCCCACAACCCGGGGGCCACCAATGTGCTGCGCCTCGGTGGTCGGCTGGCGGCCGTGGTGGTGTTGCTGCTCGATGTGCTCAAGGGCACGGCTCCCGTCTACCTCGCCTGGTATCTGCAGATCAAACCCGTCTACCTCGGCTTTATCGGGGTGGCTGCCTGTCTCGGCCACATGTACCCCATCTTCTTCCACTTTCGTGGCGGCAAGGGAGTGGCCACGGCGCTCGGCACCATGATGCCCATCGGCTTCACCATGGGGGGGGCAGTGATCGGCACCTGGCTGCTGGTGCTGCTGGTGAGCGGCTATTCGTCGCTGGCCTCCATCATTACCGTGTTGCTGACCCCGCTCTTTACCTACCTGCTCAAGCCGGAATACACGTTGCCGGTGTCGTTGCTCTCCTGCCTCATTCTGATCCGCCATCACGAGAACATTGCTCGCCTGCTGAAGGGGGAGGAACCCAGAGTCTGGGGCCGCCAGAACCGCGCCGAGCAGGAAGAAGTGCTGGAAATGGATGATCCTGAGCAAAAAAGAGACGAACGAGACAAAAAGTGAAATTTCCCGTTGACCACCTGCCTTAAAATCCGTTTAATAGCGCCCACGCCCAGATAGCTCAGTCGGTAGAGCAGGGGATTGAAAATCCCCGTGTCGGCGGTTCGATTCCGTCTCTGGGCACCAAATTTTGGTGCCATGAAATAAAAACTTGTTCATGCACAATGGTTTAAAGTGTGCCGGCTTAGCTCAGTAGGTAGAGCAACTGACTTGTAATCAGTAGGTCACCAGTTCGATTCCGGTAGCCGGCACCATTTGCCCAGATAGCTCAGTCGGTAGAGCAGGGGATTGAAAATCCCCGTGTCGGCGGTTCGATTCCGTCTCTGGGCACCACAATAAAGGCGATGAGATAGCGATATCTAGTCTCCAAAGTACAATTCCTCCTTAGTTCAGTCGGTAGAACGGCGGACTGTTAATCCGTATGTCACTGGTTCAAGTCCAGTAGGAGGAGCCAATTCAAAAGCCCAGCAGCAATGCTGGGCTTTTTCTTTGCCCGTTCGTCGCTATCCGGCACTCACTGCGGACAATAAATGGGCCAACCGGCGCCAAGTTGTCGCATGGCTCACCCTGTCCCCTCCCCATCAGTGACTTCGTCGGCTCGGCTAGTATGATGGCTTGCTGAGTCCGTCTCCTGCCCGGTTCGGGTCATGCAGACTTATCGGGTACCAGGCCCGGTGCAGGCAAACGGAACCGTTTCTTGAGCGAGGTCATCCATGAATGCAACAGAGCTTTGGCAGCTTTCCCCCGAACAGTTCAACGAGTGGCGCCGGGCCAACGACTATCCCCTGATCTGGGATCTGCTGGTGGCGTCGCTGCCCCATTTCGACGACTGGATGACGGATCAGAAGATCGACAAGCAGGTGATTTTCCAGATCGGCATCGCCCGCTTCATCAGCTCCCGCTGCGTGCTGAGCCTGTGCCTCTACATGAGCGACGACAAGATCAGGCTCTATGAGACCGCCTCGAGCGCGCTGGAGTCCCTGCGCAAGAGCGGGTTGATCCGTGCCGAGACACGCTTTGAACCCTACTGCATGTGGCTGGCCGGCAAGCACGGCAAGGACGAGGTGAAGCGGGTGCAGAGCCTGCTCTCGGTCTCCGAGAACAACAAGGGGGAGGCCCAGGTACTGGGCAAGCACCGGCTGCTCAACATCGGCGGCGTCGAGCTCAAAAGCCCCATCATCTCCGGCCGGCTGCTCGACTTCACCTGCCTGGACGAACTCTCGCTGGATGGCGCCGTCAACAACTCCAAGGTCTATCTGTGGCACTGCTCGGCCAAGGGGGTGAGGGTCAACGGCGGGGTGATCGGGCTCGATCTGTTCGACTCCCTGTTGTGGGATCACAGGGCCTGGGCCAAGAAACGGGAGCTGGCGCTGGAGGACGGAGTGTTTCAGGATTTCACCATCGAGTGCGAGGAGATCCGTTTTCACTCCTCCCGGGCAGTGCTGAAAAACTTCAACGTGCGGGCCAAGAACTTCGACGCCACCATGGAGCACACCAACCTGGACAAGGTGCAGGTGGCCTACAACGAGAATGGTCGGGTCGATCACAGCGAGGCCAGCAAGCTCTACCGCAACGCCAAGCGGCTCTTCTCCAGCGTGGGGGATACCGTCGATGCCGGCGAGTGCTACTACAAGGAAAAGCTGCACGAGATGAAGTCGCTGGCGAGCCCCAGGGAGCTGTTCAAGGAGTGCTGGCTGCGCAGCGGCTTGCTCAAGAAAGGTTGGCTCACCCTGCTGTGCTACCTGAAGTGCGCCGCCAAGTTCATCAGCTTCATCACCTGGGGCTTTGGCGAGCGGGCCGATCCGCAGCCTGCTGCTGTCGATGGGGGTGATCCTGCTGGCGACCCTGACCTATTTTATGGCGCCGGCCTCGGTCACCTACCACCACCTGGGCCGCTCACTCTACTTCAGCATCGTCACCTTCGTGACCTTGGGCTATGGCGACATCTCCCAGACCTCCTCCCCGCTTCAGCTGCTGTCGGCCATCGAGGCCTTCTGCGGCATGTTTCTGACCGGACTGTTCCTGGCGGGGTTTGCCTCCAAGACCAAGCAGTATTGATGGGACGTCGGCGGCCGGTCGAGCGGGTCAGCCGGCTGGCGTGATTTCCTGCATCTTGAGCCAGAAGGCCTCCTGGCAGGGGTTGTGGAACAGCTTGCGCGCAGGTGTGATGGGAATGGGGCTGGCGACCACCCGGTAACTGATCCAGCACTCCGGGCAGAACTGCGGGGAGGACTCTTCGTCCAGCTCCAGCTGGTGGCAGATGACCACGCCGTTGGCGAACCAGTAATGAGTCTGCCGGTGATGAGTCAGGGTACCGCTCTCGTCTTGCTCGCTATGTTGTTCACTCTGCTGGCGGACGATTATCGCCGGCCCCGCCTGGCGATGGATGGCCCTGATGTAGGTCACGAGGTCGTTCATGGTGTTGCTGGATGCTGGGTGAGTAGATGGATGGCCGATGGGGCGAGCTTACCCGCGCCGGGCCGTAGACGGCAATCCACGCCAGCCTCCCCCTTGTTTCGCTGACAGGCCCCAGTTGTTATACTGCCGCCCCGTTTCGTCGCCGGGCTGGCCGTGGGCCGGCGCGCTGACGCGAGACGGGCAGACTGGACAGGATCGTCCGGCCACCCGTTTTTTCCTCCCTGGTTCAGCCGCTAGCGCGGCGAAGCGTCAATCCGTATGGCACGGGGTCGCGGCCAGCAGGAAGAGTCATTCAAGGAGCCCTTGTCGCAAGACAAGGGCTCCTGCTTTATGGGTGCCATAACAACAATACTCACCACACAGCGACAGATTTCAGGATTGGTATGGAAAATCAAGTAGTTAAAGATTCTCATCAGGGGGCGGCCTCCCTTCGCCGCTGGCTGGAGCCGGTATTGGTGCTGGTTATCCTCGGCAGCCTGTTTGGCTACCTCGGCAGCCAGATGGGGCTCTCCGCTCTGGTCAACACCCTGTTCAACACCGCTCACCAGCTGTTGCTCAACACAGTGCTCTTCATCATGGGCATTACCGTGCTGTCTGGCGCGCTCAGCCAGCTGCTCAGCGAGTTCGGGGTGATCCGCCTGCTGGAGGTGCTGCTGGCACCGCTGATGAAGCCGGTGTTCCGGCTGCCGGGACACACGGCATTGGCGGCCCTGATGACCTTCTTCTCCGACAACCCGGCGGTGATCAGCCTCGCCAAGGACAGCCGCTTTCGCAAGGGCTTCACCCCCTGGCAGCTGGTGTCGCTCACCAACTTCGGCACTGCCTTCGGCATGGGACTGATCGTGGTGACCTTCATGGCGACCCTGCAACTGCCGGGTGGCGAGTCCACCGCCAGCGCGGCGCTGATCGGCCTGCTCGGCGCCCTCATCGGCTCAGTGGTGTCGACCCGGCTGATGCAGCGGATGATCCGCCCGCTGGTGGGGGAGACCCCGATCACCGACGAGGTGGCGAGCGTAGGGGCCAAACCGGGTCTTAGCCAGGAAGCCGCCCCGACCTGGCTGCGGGTGCTCAACGCCCTGCTGGACGGTGGCAAGTCCGGGGTGGAGCTGGGGATGGCGGTGATCCCGGGGGTGCTCATCATCAGCACCTTCGTGATGCTGCTGACCTTCGGCCCGGGCGAGCAGGGCTACAGCGGTGAGGCTTTCCAGGGGGTAGCGCTGCTGCCGGTGCTGGCGGCCAAGGTGGGCTGGCTGTTCGAGCTGCTGTTCGGCTTCACCCACGCCGAGCTGGTGGCCTTCCCGGTCACCTCGCTGGGGGCGGTCGGGGCTGCCATGTCGCTGGTGCCCCCCTTCATCGGCAAGGGCTGGATCACCGGCAACGAGGTAGCGGTGTTCACCGCCATGGGTATGTGCTGGAGTGGCTTCTTGAGCACCCACACCGCCATGCTGGATGCGCTCGGCTATCGCCATCTCACCTCTCGCGCCATCGTGGCCCACACCATCGGCGGCCTGTGCGCCGGGGTGGCGGCTCATCAGCTCTATCTCTGGCTGGGCTGAGTCATCAAGCAGCAAAAGGGCGCCGAGGCGCCCTTTTGCTTGCGTGGCCGTCCGGCGGCTTCACAGGTTGCCCGGTTTGGGAATGGGGATGCCGAGCAGGAAGTTGTCCATCATGCCGACCATGCGGCCCAGCTCCGGTTTGGTGATGGTGTCGTTGGCGCCCAGCTGCAGCGCCTTGTGGCGGTTGTCATCGCTCATCAGCGACGAGAACATGACGATGGGGGTGGCCTTGAAGGCGGGGGTATCGCGCAGCCGCTTGAGCAGGTGCATGCCGTCCATGCGGGGCATCTCCACGTCGGTGATGATGCCGCTGACGAACTCGGCCACCGGGATCTTCTCCTCCTGAGACAGGCGATCGAACTCCATCAGCATCTCCAGCCCGTCGCCCCCGTCCTTGGCGGTCACCACGTTGTAGCCAGCGGTGCGCAGGGTGGTCTCTATCATCTTGCGGATGAAGGCGGAGTCGTCCACCACCAAAATGGTTTTGGCCTGGCGCATAGCCATCATGCGATCGTCGATGATGACCTTGCGATCCTGGGTCACATCGTACTTCTCCATGCTGAGCTCTGGGTTGATGTCGGCGATGATCTTCTCGAAGTCGAGGATCATGATGAGGTTGCCGTCGCGCCTGACCACTGCCACCACGCAGTCATTCTCGCCCGCCTCCAGGAACTGGCTGGGGGACTCCACATCCTCCCAGGAGACCCGGTGGATCCGGCTGACGCTGTCGATAAGGAAGCCGTTTGCCATCTTGTTGAAGTCGGTGACGATGACCACCTTGTTGCTGTTGTCCGGGTTGGTGCGGATGCCGAGCCAGCCGGCCAGGTCCACCAGCGGGATCAGCCGCTCGCGCAGGGAGAAGACCCCCACCATGTGGCGCTGGGCATTGGGGTAGTCGGTGGTCTCCGGGACCCGGATCACCTCGCGCACCTTGGCGACGTTGATGCCGTAATAGGCTATTTTCTCGCGGCCATCGGGCAGCTGCTTCTTGAGGTGGAATTCGATGATCTCGAGCTCGTTGGTGCCGCTCTCGGTCAGGATGGATTTACGCTCTTCCCCGTCTTTGGACATCATGGTCACTCTCGTGCTTCTGGTTGCGCTGGCAGCACCCGCTGCGGTTTTCCCTCAGTATAGGAATGGATCCGCCGCTGACGACGGGATCCACACAAGATCGCCTCCATAACCGCTTGATCCCGCAGGTTGGAAGGCGCGTATCAGCCTATCAGGAAAAGCGCGGGGCGATGGAGAAGGCCATCACACTCGCCACAAGGGGGCTTGTCATGGAAGAGAGTGTCGTGGTGATCGGCGCCGGCGGGGGGCTGGGAAGCGCTCTGGTGGCGCACTGGCTGGCGGCGGGTGCCGCACCTGTCATCGCCGTCAGTCGCCAGCCGCAACCGGCGGGGCTCGACAGCAGCAATCTGCACTGGCTGCGCTGTGATTACAGTGATGAACAGCTGGCGCAGGTGGTGGCCCGCATCGGCGAGCTGGCACCGAGGCCGCGCTGGCTGGTGATCTGCAACGGCCTGCTGCAGCAGGGAGGTATCCGGCCGGAGAAGCGGCTCGAGGCGCTCAACCTCGAGGCCATGACCCAGCTCTATCAGACCAACGCTCTGCTGCCGCTGCGCTGGATCAGCCAGCTGCTGCCCCTGCTGGGGTCGAGCCCCTGTACCCTGGCGGTGCTCAGTGCCCGGGTCGGCAGCATCGGCGACAACCGCGCCGGGGGCTGGTATGGCTATCGCGCCGCCAAGGCGGCTCTCAACATGCTGCTCAAGTGTGCCGCCATCGAGCTCGCCAGACGGGCGCCCGGCGTCAAGTTGCTGGCGTTCCATCCGGGCACGGTGGATACCGCGTTATCGCGCCCATTTCACGGCAACCTGGCCGCCGGCAGCCTACACAGCCCGCAACAGGCTGCCGCGCATCTGGTAACGCTGATGGCGCGGCTGACGCCGGATGGCGAGCTGAGCTACCTCGACTGGCGAGGTGAGCCTATCGAGTGGTAGCGGGCGGCATCAGCCTGGCCAGCAGGCTGCGCAGCGCCTTGATGACTGCCGGCTTGCCTGCCAGTTGCAGCCTGGCCGCCAGCGTTCCCCAGTCGGCATATTGCCAGATGGTGGCGATCAGCAGTTGCCGCTCGGCGGGGTCAAGCTCTGCCAGTGTTGTCAGGTTGCCCGCCAGCCAGCGCTGCAGGCTGGGCTGGCACAGCTCGAACGGCTTGTGGTGGTGGGCAAAGCAGGCCAGCTCATCCTGATCAAAGCCATCGAGCCCGCTCGAGCTGGCCTCACCATCCTGCAGGCACTGCCACACCAACTCGGATTCAAAGGTTTTCAGCTCGCCCGCCAGCAGGGTGGGCAGCTGGCGCACGAAGCGTTGGTGCCAGTCGACCAGCTCGGCGGCGCAGGTCGGTTGCAGCGCCTTGAGCAGCAGGGCGGCGTGGCTGCCGCTGGCGGCATCCCGTTGCAGGCCGATGCGCAGCACCCTGAGCCCGGCCTTGCGCCAGAAGGGCAACAAGTCGGCGCTGGCCGAGAAGGCGGAGCCCAGATAATCGAGCCCTGCCGCCTGATAATGATTTTCTAGGTGGGCCAGCAGGAGCGATCCCAGCCCGTGGCGATGGAGCGCCGGATGGATGGCGATGCGCATCACCCGGGCGTAGCTGCGTGCGCCTGCGGTTTTGAAGCCGGCGTGCGCCAGCAGCGACTGAGGTAGCAGATGGCCGCGCGGGCGCCGCCGCCCGGCCCAGATCGCCTCGGCCAGCTCGTCTGCTATCTCTCCTTCCCGGGCAACCAGCGCCACCCCGAGCAGATGCGGGCCCTGCTCCAGCAGGTGGATGTCGAGGGCCGGGCTCTCCAGCAGGTAGCGCAGATCGCTCGGCGTGGTCTGGTAGTGGGCCAGCACCAGCAGGCCGAACAGCCGATGGAGCAGCCCCTCGTCGGCAGTCAGTGCATCCTGTTCGAGCAGGCGCCAGCCAGGGTGGGTGGGTGCTGGCGGTGTTTCGACCTCGGCGTTGAGGCCGAGCAGCCGGAACACCAGCGGCTCCAGCGGATCCCGGCTGCTCCAGCGGATCGGCTCGGCCAGGTGGATCTCCTGCCAGCCGGGTGTCTCGCGATCGAGTACCCGCTTGAAGCGCAGGTGAAAACCGCGCCCGGTGCCCTCGTAGCCGTGCTCTGTGGTGGCGAAGACGATGCGGCCGTGCCGGGCCAGCATGGCTTCCAGCAGCGGGGTAGGAATGGCGGCCGCTTCGTCCACCAGCAGCAGGTCGGGTTGCAGCGGTTCGTGCACCAGCCGATCCGGCGAGCAGTAGCTGAGCCCTGTCAGCAGTTGTGGCGCGTCTTCAAGGGCATAGGCCGCGTGGGCAAACAGGGTGGCGACCGTGGCCTGGGAGGGCGCCGTCACCACGATCTGCAGATCGGGGTGTTGGCGCAGCAGCTCGGCGGCGGCCAGCCCCAGCAGGCTGCTCTTGCCGCGGCCCCGATCCGCACTCAACACCAGCGGGCGGCGGCGGTGACCGTGCAACACCTTGTGGATGGCGGGCAGGGCGCGCGCCTGATCACAGCTCAGCGGCCGCGCTGGCCCAACCGGTTGCCACGGGGTTGTCGCGGCAGGGGGCGTCAGCTCGAGGGCGGGGTCACCCGCCAGCAGCCGCACCAGCCGGGCGAGAAAGCCGTGACCCGCCAGCACCATGTCTTCCGGTTGTGCCACCAGCCGCACCCGGTCCGGATCCGGATACTCGGGCCATTGCGCTCTGGGGGGCGTCAGCAGCAGCAGCAGGCCGCCTGCCCGCAAGGTGCCTGCCAGCGCCCCGAATGCGTCGGGGTGAAAACCGCTGAACGCATTGAACACCAGGGTGTCGCACTCCTGACCGAGTCGCTGCAACGCCTTGGCCGCCGGTTGCGGGTGGTGTTCGCTCGGGCCATCCCCCAGCCAGTAGCTGACGCCGCTTAGCAGCGCCTCGGCTCGGGTGATGCAATCGGCCTCGTCACCTTCCAGCCAGATCAGCCGCCGTTCGCCGGTGCGGGCCAGCGCCTGGCGCAACTCGTCGAGCGCAGTCGGCATCATGAGGCGGTGCTGTCGGCCGGTTTGCGGGGCTCGAACATGCGATCCCCCATCTGGTCGATGAAGGTGTGTGCCTTCTGCACCATGAAGCGCTCCGCATCGGCGGGGTTGGCAAACAGATCGGAGCGGATGAAGCGGTGGGTCAGCAGTACGCCGTCCAGCTCCTTGGTGATGCGGCCAGCCAGCCGATACTGACCCCCTTCGGCCATGGGCTCGGGATAGATGAGGTAGCCGGCGTATTCGGTGGGAGTGACTTCGGCGACCACAGCGGGTTGGCCGCCAAACAGGGCAGTGAACAGTTTCTTGAGCATGATGTTTCCCTCAGTGACAGGGCATTGTCACCAAGGGGTTGATGGCTGGCAAGCGGGGGATCTTATTACCAATCGTTATTTGCACTACGAACCATTCTCATTTAGATTTCATGGCAATCCAGCATGAGGTAAACACTATGTACGTCTGTTTGTGCCGCGGCATCACAGATTCCCAGATCCGCAAGGCGGTACAGGCAGGCAAAACCGAGTTTCGCCAGCTCAAGCAGTCGCTCGAAGTGGGTGCCCAGTGTGGCAAATGCGTGCGCATGACCATGGAGATCATCGCCGCCGAACTCGACAAGGCCGAGCTGGAACAGGCGCCGCTCTACTACGAGGTGGCCTGAGCAGGGCCTGTCGCCGGTAAAACCGGCCCATCTTTTCAATCCCTTCCCGCAGGCGAGCTAGCTCGCCGGACCTCTTGTTGTCACTTTTCTGGACTAAGCTCTAAGGATCTCAGCCTCAGGCACGAACCAAGGAGCACTGTCGATGAAAGGAGATCCCAAGATCATTGCCCACCTCAACAAGGTGCTGGCCAATGAGCTGATAGCCATCAACCAATATTTTCTGCATGCCCGCATCTACGATGACTGGGGCCTCAAGGCGCTCGGGCACAAGGAGTATCACGAGTCCATCGATGAGATGAAACACGCCGACGAGCTGGTCAAGCGGGTGCTGTTTCTGGAAGGGCTGCCCAACTTGCAGGATCTGGGCAAGCTGCGCATCGGCGAGACGGTGGAGGAGATGCTGCGCTGCGACCTGTCGCTGGAGATGGATGCCATCCCGGATCTGAAGGTCGCCATCGCCTACGCCGAGTCGGTGCAGGATTACATCAGCCGCGACCTGTTCCAGGAGATCCTGGAAGACGAGGAGGAGCACGTGGACTGGCTGGAGACCCAGCTCGATCTCATCGATCGCATCGGGCTGGAGAACTATCAGCAGTCCCAGCTGCATCACGGCGGCTCCTGAATAGTTATGGCATGAAAAAACGATTAAAAAACCCGCTGCGGCGGGTTTTTTAATGTCTGGCTGCATAGCTTTTCATGTGTCTTATCATTATGAAAAGTAAGCTTATTTTTGTTAATCAGGTCGCAAAAAAGTACACGGGAGAGATGCACTATTGGAACCCCTTATTGGGGACAAACAATAACAACGGTTAAAGGACTACACCATGCACTTCTTGCCCAACAAGCTGGCGCTGGCTTGCGCCATCGCACTCTCGCTCGCTGCCTGCAACGACAACAGCTCCAACGCCCCGGCGGATCCCGCCGCCACCAAGGCCTCTCTGATGCAGACCATGGACGAGGCCCTGCGTGAAGGCCAGGCGCTGGATCCCTACGGTTTTGCCATCGATGCCGCCAGCATCGCCAAGCGCAAGGCCCTCGACAGTTCCTTGCTCAAACGGCTGGATGCCCTGGACTCGAGCGTACTGAGCGAACGGGACCGGTTGTTCTACGACATGATCCGCTGGGATCTGCAGATCAACCTGGCGGGTTACGATCTGCCCCAGTCCCAGATCCCGATCCATCACTTCCGCAACCGCGTGGTGGATCTGGCCGATGAGGTGGGGGCCGCCCCGGCCAGTGGCAGAGCCGCCCGCACTGTCGAAGGTGGCTTCGACTACTTCGAGCAGAGTTCGACCGAGCGGGTCGCGCCGGGGGATGCCGCCTGGCGGCGCGATATCGATCGCCCGGCCGCAGCCCCGGTTCCGGTGAGCAAGGCGAGGGCCGCTACCGCACCACTGGCCTGGTATCAGGAGCACCTCACCTGGCTCAAGGCCTATGACGGCTACCTTGCCGAGGTGAAGCACCAGTTCGAACTGGGCAGCGCTCAGGGCAACACCCTGCCGGACGAGCTGGTGGACCGGCTGCTGGCCCAGCTCAACAGCAAGCTGGATGGGGAGGCGATCGCCGGCGCCTATCTCGGCTGGCAGCAGCTGCCGGGAGAGGCGGACGAAGCGCTGCGCAGCGAGTACAAGGGAGTGCTGGACAGCATCAACGGCCGTTATCTGGCGCTGCGCGACTATCTGGATTACCAGCACGGCGGCGCCTATGCGGTGCGCCTTGGCAGCGGCAAGTGCGACGACGGTTTCTGCGGCATGACCAATGGGCGCGACTGGTATCGCTGGCTGCTGAAGAAGCACACCACCACCGACATGACGCCGGAGCAGGTGCATGCGCTGGGGCTGAGCGAGGTGGAGCGGATCTTCGGCGCCATGGTCAAGGTGTGCCATACCGTCGGCAAGTGTGACAGCGACGATGTGGCCCAGAGCAAGCAGAGTGGCCAGATTTACGCCTTCTTCCGCTATCTGAACGAGCCGGCCTTCTTCTACCAGAATCCGCTGGCGGTCTGGTCCGCCGGCCTCAACCCGGACAATGCAGCGGGTGCGACCCTGAGCGGGCCGCAGCAGCAGGCGCTGGCCGAACATGAGCGGGCACTGCAGGAGTACAATGCCTTCAAGAGCAAGGCGGCGCTGGTGCTGCCGGACTTCTTCGATGCCGAGCGTACCATTCCCAAGTTGGATTACGAGGTGGTGCCCGTCTCCTATGAAGATGCGCCATACGGCGGGGTGGCCTGGTATCAGGACGGTAACCCGCAGACCGGCCGCAAGGGGCAGTTCTTCCTCAACACCTACTACCCCTATGGTCTGCAGAGCTGGAACATCAGCACCCTGCTGGCCCACGAGGCGGCGCCGGGCCACCACTTCCAGATCACCATCGCCCAGGAGCTGGCCGCCAAGGATCCCGACTTCCCGCAGTACGTGGCGAACGCCTCATACACCGCCTATGCGGAGGGCTGGGCGCTCTACACCGAATACCTGGCGGATCACGACATGGGGCTCTATCAGGGGCGCGGTCTCTATGATCCGGCGGTGGGGGACGTGAAGGTCGAGGGATCGTCCGCCTTCAACAACCAGCTGCAGTACTTCGGCCGCCTCAACGAGGAGATGCTGAGGGCTATGCGGCTGGTGGTGGATACCGGTATCCACTGGTATGGCTGGAGCCACGACCAGGCCGTCAACTACATGAAGGAGAACTCGGCGCTGGGGGCGGGGGACATCAGCTCCGAGGTGCCCCGCTACATGGCCTACACCGGCCAGGCGACCTCCTACAAGGCGGGCCAGCTGGCGCTGATCCGGATGCGGGAGTCGGCCGAGCAGGCGCTGGGTGGAGGCTTTGACCTCAAGGCGTTCCACCACCATGTGCTGGAATACGGCATGCTGCCTATCTCGGTGCTGGAGCAGAAGAACAAGCAGTGGATTGAACAGTCGAAGTGATCACAGTTACGGCGCCCGGCAAGGCAACGGGCGCCGCTTTCGATTAGGATACGGCTCTATTCAAACAACACTGCTACGGATAATGTCCATGGAACAGATCGCCCGTGAGATGGCGGCCCACAAGCGAGTGGCGCTGGTGGCTCACGACAACATGAAGACCCCCCTGCTGAACTGGGTGATGCGGCGCAAGGAGGAGCTCAAGCTCCACCACCTCTACGCCACCGGTACCACCGGCACCATGCTCGGCAAGCAGGCACAACTGCCCATCACCTGTCTCTTCTCCGGCCCCATGGGGGGCGACCAGCAGCTCGGCGCCCTGATCGCCGAGGGCAAGATCGACGTGCTGATCTTCTTCTGGGATCCCCTCAATGCGGTGCCTCACGATCCGGACGTGAAGGCCTTGCTGCGCCTTGCGGCAGTCTGGAACATCCCGGTCGCCACCAACGAGGCGACCGCCGATTTCATCATGGACAGCCCCCACATGCGCCAGGCGTTCAGCGTGCAGATCCCGGACTATGCCGGCTATCTCAAGGCGAGAACCCAGTAACGGGGCAGAAACGACAGAGCCGGCCATGGGGCCGGCTCTTTTTATTGGCGGGAACGAAGATCAGCGCTGGAAGCTTTTCTGCGCGAACTTGGGTCTGGCATTCATGATCTGCTCCACCTGCTCGTCGCTCATCTTGCCGCGCGACAGCCCCAATACCTTGTAGGTAAGCAGCGGCCGGGCCGGCAGGGCGATCATCAGGGCGCGGATCTGGTTTTCGTCCTCTTTCTCGCGCACCGGTTTGCCATAGGCATAGGTCAGTACGCCGGCATCCATCAGGTTTTTGACGGCAGGCTCGGTGATCGGCAAGTTTATGACGCTTTTGCGTTGCAGCACGAACTCGCGCAGCACCGCCTTCTCGTTGAAGTCGAGAAAGGAGATCATCTGGGCCAGCTGATCCTGCTGGCGGCGGGACTGCCACTCGTCGCAGGCCCACTCCCAGGCGATCAGGAAGCCCTGACTGCAGAAGTAGGAGATGGCGATCAGCATGCCGACTCCGAGCCAGGCGGCGTGTGTGGCGGCCCACTGGCTGACGGCTCCCTTCATCAAACCGGCCGGAAACAGCAGGATGATGCTGCAGCAGAGCAGCAGCCAGACCATCAGCCAGTTGAGGCGGTTCAGTTGATAGAAATGTTGGATCCACCGTTTCATCGTTCACCCTTCCCAAATCAGTGTGGACAGTAGTCATCTCATAGCAAACGGTGTGCCAAGGCGAAGCGTTCAGCGGCAGGGGAGTGGGTCCGGACGGCAAAACCGGTGGAGGGCACGGTTACATTCCCTTACAACTTGTTGAGCGAATGATCATTAGTTTGCCTTGTGAGGCGGCACTCAACTTGGTAAAAAGCCCGCACTGTCATAGGGGAGTAGCAACCCGCCCGTGATCCGGGCAGGGCTCATGTCAACATTCTTGGATCCTCAGATCCATGGCATGAGCGGCGATGGCATCCATCGCTCTGCAAGACCTTTGGCCTCGATATGCAAGCCAGCCGGGCGAGCCGTATCGGGTCCATTGGTTGTTCTGCTCGCCTGGCGGTTACTCATCATGCTGATCACCCTGCTATTATTTCTGCTCTCTGCCGTCACCATCTATCTGGCCTGCGAATATTTCGTCAACGGCATCGAATGGACCGGCCACCACTTCAAGTTTTCCCAGAGCGCTACCGGCTCCCTGCTGGCGGCCCTCGGCACGGCCCTGCCCGAATGCATCGTCACCCTGACCGCATTGCTGATGGGGAATGCTCCCGCTCAGCAGCAGATCGGGATAGGTGCCGCCCTTGGCGGTCCGCTGGTACTCTCCACCATTGGCTATGCCGCCGTCGGCGTGACCCTGCTGCTGTGCATGAGCCGTGAGCACAGGGCCATCGATGGCGAGGTGCAGCGCGAGATAGGCCGCGATCAGACCTGGTTCGTCGGCATCTTCCTGGTGGCGATGGCCCTCGGCATGGTGGCCTTCACCGGTAAAACCTGGCTGGCCCCGCTGTTCGTATTGGTGTACCTGGTCTATGTGCGGCGCGAGCTGAAGCAGACCGACAGCCACGAGGTCGAGTTGCCAGAGCCCCTCAAGCTGGATCCGGGCGCCGAGATCCCGGCGCTCGGCAAGGTGCTGCTGCAAACCCTGGTGGCGCTGGTGGTGGTGGCGCTGGCGGCCCAGCTGTTCGTTCATCAGCTGGAGAGCATGGGCGAGCTGTTTGGCCTCTCGCCGGTGCTGGCGGCCCTGTTGTTGAGCCCGGTGGCGACCGAGATGCCCGAGCTGATGAACGTGCTGATCTGGGTGCGGCAGGGCAAGCACCGGCTGGCGCTGGCCAATATCTCGGGGGCCATGATGATCCAGGGCACCATTCCCAAGGCGTTCTGCCTGTTGTTCACCCCCTGGCTGCTGGACAGCACCATGATGGTCTCCTCGCTGGTGACGCTGCTGGCAGTCGCGCTGTTGTGGTGGGGGTTCAGTCGGGAGCGGATGACGGCGGGCAGGCTCGCCTGGGTGGGGCTGATCTATCTTGGCTTCTGCGGTTGGCTGATGGCGAGCTGAGGCTCCAGCCAGACCACATGCAAAAGGGCGGGATCTTGTCCCGCCCTTTTTGTTGTCATTACCCCATGCCGGCCGATGCCGGCAAGGGGGTCAGAACTGCTGGAACCAGCGCTGGATCTGGGCCGGATCCTTGCTCTGGGTGAGCGAGAGCATCAACAGGATCCGCGCTTTCTGCGGGTTGAGGGTCTCGGCGGCGACGAAGCCGTACTTGGCGTCATCGATCTCGGCATCCAGAGTGGTGGAGCCGGTCGGCACGCGGGCGGAGCGCACTACCCGGATACCGTCCTTGCTCGCCTTGGCCAGGGTGTCGAACAGGGTGTGGTAGAGGTTGCCGTTGCCCACCCCGGCGCTGACGATGCCGTCGAACTTGGCATCCACCATCGCCTTGGCCGGCAGATCGGTGGCGTTGGCGTAGCTGTAGACGATGCCGACCTGCGGCAGCTTGTCGAGCTTGCTCACGTCAAACGGGGTCTTGCTGGTGTGCAGGCGGGCCGGGCTGCGCTGATAGTCGATCTTGCCGTTGTGGATATAGCCGAGCGGGCCGAAGTTGGGGGAGGCGAAGGTCTGCACCCCGGTGGTGTTGGTCTTGGTGACGTCGCGGGCATCGAGCACGGTGTCATTCATCGCCACCATGACGCCACGCCCCTTGGAGGCGGGGTCAGAGGCGGTCACCACGGCGTTGTAGAGGTTCATCGGGCCGTCGGCGCTCATGGCGGTGGAGGGGCGCATGGCGCCGACCAGCACCACCGGCTTGTCGCTCTTGACGGTCAGGTTGAGGAAGTAGGCGGTCTCTTCCATAGTGTCGGTGCCGTGGGTGATGACGATGCCGTCCACGTCATCCTTGGCCAGCAGCTCGTTGACCCGCTTGGCCAGCTTCAGCCACACCTCGTCGTTCATGTCCTGGGAGCCGATCTTGACCACCTGCTCACCCTGCACGTCGGCAACGTTCTTCATCTCGGGCACGGCGGCGATCAGCGTCTCGATGGCCACCTTGCCGGCCTCGTAGTTGGACTGGGTGGCGGACTGTCCCGCCCCGGCAATGGTACCGCCGGTGGCCAGGATATGGACGTTGGGCAGAGCCATGGCCATCGGGGAGAGGGTCAGGCCGAGGACGGCGGCGAGCAGGGTCTTGCGGATCGGGAGAGTCATGCAGCAAATCCTTCTGAGGTGAGAAAAATTGCAGCAAGTTTGCGCTTTCTGTTGCCGGGGTTTGTGATGACTCTCACCAAAAAACAGCTGGGTACAGAATTTTAACCTGTTTTATACCTATATGGAGATAATTTAACTCGCCGAGAAGCCCTTGGCTTCGATCAGGGCGATCAGCTCGGCCTTGCTCAGTTCGCTCTCGATGACGGCCTTGCTGCTGGCAAAGTCGACGCTGGCTGTGCTGACGGCAGGCTGGGCCAGCAGGGCTTTTTGCAGGCTGGCGGCGCAGCCACCGCAGGACATGCCGGAGACGGTGAGTTCGATGGTCATGGGATATCTCCTCTGTTGATAGGCAATCAGCGTAAAGCTGCCGCCCGCGGCAAGGTCAAGGGGCGATGAGGGGGTGAGGGCCAGCACGTTTGCTGCTGGCTAGCCCATCAGTCCCAGGTAGTTCATCAGGGCAGCGCCCAGGCTGGTGCTGACCAGAGAACCCAGCGTAGTGGTGGCGATGATGTTGGCTGCCAGCACGCTGTCGCCCCCCATGGCGCGGGTCATCACATAGCTGGCGGCGGCGGTGGGGGTGGAGCTGATGAGAAACAGGATGCCGAGCGCCTGCGGGCTGAAACCCAGCGCCCAGGCCCCCATCACCAGCAACACGGGGATGCAGAACAGCCGGTTGGCGGTGGCCCAGCCGGTCAGCAGGGCGCCCCCGCGCAGTGCCTTGAGGTTGAGGCTGGCGCCGGTGCAGAGCAGGGCCAGCGGCAGGGTCATGTTGGCGAAGTAGCTGCCGGTGGTGATCACCAGCTGGGGCAGCTCGATGCCGAGCAGACCGAAGGGCAGGGCGGACAGAATGGCGATGATCAGCGGGTTTTTGGCGATCCCCTTGAGGATTGGCTTGATCCCCTTGCTGCCCCCCAGGCTGCGGGTCAGGGTGATGACCGCGAGCACGTTGTAGAGCACGGTGACCGAGCCCACCAGCAGGGCGGCGGCGCCGATCCCCTCGGCACCATAGGCGTTCTGTACATAGGCCAGCCCCATGATCCCCATGTTGCCGCGAAAGCTGCCCTGCACGAAGATGCCTCGCTGGCGCCGCTCGGGGATGAAGCGGGCTGCCAGCAGCTCCAGCACCAGAAAGCCGGTGAGGGTGCCGAGCAGGCCGTAGAGGATGAGCCAGGGGCTCGGCATGGTGGAAAAGTCGGTGCGCACCATGCTGAGGAACAGCAGGGCGGGCAGGGTGACCTGGAACACCAGGCGGGAGGCGGACTCGACAAAGCTGTCGGGCAACAGACCCAGCTGCTTGAGCCAGATGCCAAGCAGCAGCACCACGCAGATGGGGCCCGTAATGGAGAGGGAGAAGTGCAGACTGGCCAGCAGAGTCATGATGGATCTCCTGTGCGATAGACGGGGCCCGTGACGGAGGGAGATTGAAGCAGACTGGCGAATAGACCCATGATGCGCGTCCTGTGCGATGGCGAATGGCACGGCGTTCGCCGGGGCCAAAGGGGCATTCTAACGCCATGGGCTTGTATTCACAGGGGTTAATCACAACAATGTGGGCAATTCCACCGCCGAGCCCCTGTGAGCCACTTCATGGACAAAAAACTGACCATCCTCGATATCGCCCGACTCAGTGGTGTCGGCAAGTCGACCGTCTCCCGGGTGCTCAATCAGGATCCCAAGGTGAAGCAGGCGACGCGCGACCGGGTGGAGCAGATCATCGCCGAACACGGCTTCGTGCCGAGCAAGTCGGCGCGGGCCATGCGCAGCCAGAGCCAGCAGGTGGTGGGGATCATCGTCTCGCGGCTCGACTCCAGCTCGGAAAACCAGGCGGTGCGCGGCATGCTGGAGACTCTCTACCAGCGCGGTTACGACGCCGTGCTGATGGAGAGCAAGTTCTCCCCCGCCAAGGTACAGGAGCATCTGGCGGTGCTGGAGCGGCGCGGGGTGGATGGCATCATCTTGTTCGCCTTCAACGATCTGGACTATGCCGCCATGGCGCCGCTCAGGGATAAGCTGGTGCTGGTGGCGCGCGAACATCCCGGCTTCTCCTCGGTCTGTTTCGACGATGCCGGTGCGGTGCACGCCATGCTGGACCAGCTTGCCGCCCGCGGCATTCGCGACATCGCCTACCTGGGGGTGGATACCAGCGACCTCACCACCGGCCAGCGCCGGCTCGACGCCTACCTCGGCTACTGTGCCGAGCAGGGGCTGGCGGCGCGCAGCTCCCTCGGCGATCTCAGCCTGCAGAGCGGCTATCGGCTGGCGGGGGAGCTGCTCACCCCGACCACCGGCGCCCTGGTCTGCGCCAGCGACACCCTCGCCATCGGCGCGGCGAAATACCTGCAGGAGCAGGGACGCAGCGAGGTGCTGGTGACCGGCCTTGGCAACAACCCCATGCTCAGCTTTCTCTTCCCCAATGCCCTCAGCCTGGATCTCGGCTACAAGGGGGCGGGCGAGCAGGCGGCTCGTCAGCTGCTCGGCCAGATCGAGCAGGATCTGCCCCCGCTGGCGACCATAGCCCCCAGCCACCCTCTGTGATTGCCATCACCTAGTCCTGCACAAAAACTGTGCTTTTTGTGAGCTCGGCCACGAAATGGGAACGTTCCCATTTTGATCTGGCCAGATTGTCGGCATGCTAAATGGGAACGATACCAAAAACGCTCGGGCCCACTGACTGGCCCAAAAGGGCGACGCAGACCAATATCAATGGAGTCACAGAGGGAAGACTCATGTCCAAGATCAACGCACAACACCTGGCCACGCTCATCGACAAGATCGGTGGCAAGGAGAACATCGCCACCGTCAGCCACTGCCTGACCCGGCTGCGCTTCGTCCTGAACGATCCGGCCAAGGCCGACAGCAAGGCCATCGAAACCATCCCGGCGGTGAAGGGCAGCTTCACCCAGGGTGGTCAGTTTCAGGTGGTCATCGGCAACGAGGTAGAGCAGTGGTACAAGGCGCTGACCGAAGAGATCGGCGTCAGCGGCGGCAGCAAGGAGGCCGCCAAGCAGGCGGCGCGCCAGAATATGAATCCGCTGGAACGGGGCATCTCCCACCTGGCGGAGATCTTCGTGCCGCTGCTGCCCGCCATCATCACCGGCGGTTTGATCCTGGGCTTTCGCAACGTCATCGGCGACATCAAGATGTTCGACGATGGCACTCACACCCTCACCGAGATCAGCCAGTTCTGGGCTCAGGTGCACGCCTTCCTCTGGCTGCTGGGCGAAGCGATTTTCCACTTCCTGCCGGTGGGCGTCTGCTGGTCTGCAGTGAAGAAGATGGGCGGCTCCGAGATCCTGGGCATCGTGCTCGGCATCACGCTGGTGTCGCCACAGTTGATGAACGCCTACGGCATCGGTCAGCAGACTCCCGAGGTGTGGGACTTCGGCCTGTTCGTGATCCAGAAGGTGGGTTATCAGGCGCAGGTCATTCCGGCCCTGCTGGCGGGTGTCTTCCTGGCTTGGGTAGAGACCAACCTCAAGCGGATCATTCCGGCCTATCTCTATCTGGTTATTGTGCCGTTTGTCTCGCTGCTGCTGGCGGTGATCGTGGCTCACGCCTTTATCGGCCCGTTCGGCCGCTGGATTGGTGAGGGCGTCGGCTTCGCTGCCAAGGCGGCCATGACCGGCTCCTTCGCTCCTATCGGTGCTGCCCTGTTCGGTTTCCTCTACGCGCCGCTGGTCATCACCGGCATCCATCACACCACCAACGCGGTGGATCTGCAGCTGATGCAGAGCATGGGTGGCACCCCGATTTGGCCGCTGATCGCCCTCTCCAATATCGCCCAGGCTTCTGCGGTCGTCGGCATCATTCTGATCAGCCGCAAGGAGAACGAACGGGAGATCTCGGTGCCTGCCGCTATCTCCGCCTACCTTGGGGTGACCGAGCCGGCCATGTACGGCATCAACCTCAAGTACAAGTTCCCCATGCTGTGCGCCATGGTGGGTTCCAGCCTTGCGGCCCTCATCTGCGGTTTCGCCGGGGTGATGGCCAACGGCATCGGGGTAGGGGGCCTGCCTGGCATCCTCTCCATCCAGCCGCAATACTGGGCCGTTTATTCCCTCGCCATGCTGGTGGCCATAGTAGTGCCTGTGGTGCTGACTCTGCTGGTTTACAAGCGCCAGCAGGCGGCTGGCAAGCTGGCCCAGGCCAGCGCCTGATTCCACGCATCAGGGCGACCCGCAGGGGTCGCCCTCTCCCTTTTTCATTCGAGACAAGAGCAAGACCCATGAGCCAAACACCCTGGTGGCAGAGCGCCGTGATTTACCAGATTTACCCCAAGAGCTTTCAGGATTCCGCTGCCCGTGGCACCGGCGATCTCAAGGGGATCATGGCCCGCCTCGACTATTTCAAGATCCTCGGTGTCGATGCCCTCTGGCTGACTCCGGTTTACGTTTCCCCGCAGGTGGACAACGGCTACGACATCGCCGACTACCTTGCCATCGACCCCGCCTACGGCACTATGGCCGACTTCGAGGCGCTGCTGGCTGCCGCCCACGCGCGCGACATCCGCATCGTGATGGATATAGTGGTGAACCACACCTCCACCGAGCACGCCTGGTTCAAGTCGGCGCTGGGGGATAAAAACAGTCCCTACCGCGACTACTACATCTGGCGCGATCCAGTGGACGGCGGCGTGCCGAACAACTGGCAATCCAAGTTTGGCGGCAGCGCCTGGGAGTTCGATGAGCTCACCGGTCAGTACTACCTGCACCTGTTTGCCCGTGAGCAGGCGGATCTCAACTGGGAGAACCCGGCGGTGCGCGCCGAGGTGAAAAACATCATCCACTTTTGGGCCAAGAAGGGGGTCGATGGATTCCGCCTCGACGTCATCAACCTCATCTCCAAGGATCAGGCGTTCCCGAACGACGAGATTGGCGATGGCCGCCGCTTCTACACCGACGGGCCGCGCATCCACGAATTCTTGCAGGATGTGAGCCGCGACGTCTTTGCCCCGGTCGGTGCCATGACGGTGGGGGAGATGTCTTCTACTTCGCTGGAGCACTGCCAGCGCTACGGCGCACTGGACGGCTCCGAGCTCTCCATGGTGTTCAACTTCCACCACCTCAAGGTGGATTACCCCAATGGCGACAAGTGGACCAAGGCGCCGTTCGATTTCCTCGAGCTCAAGCGCATCTTCAATCACTGGCAGAGCGGTATGCACGGCAAGGGGTGGTCGGCGCTGTTCTGGTGCAACCACGATCAGCCGCGCATTGTCTCCCGTTTCGGCGATGAGGGTGAGCATCGGGTAGTGGCCGCCAAGATGCTGGCCAGCACGCTGCACGGCCTGCAAGGCACCCCCTACATCTATCAGGGGGAGGAGATAGGCATGACCAACCCCGGTTATCAGCGCATCGATGACTATCAGGATGTGGAGAGCCGCAACATCTTCGCCATCAAGCAGGCCGAAGGGATGAGCGAGGCCGAGATCCTCGCCATTCTCGGTGCCAAGTCCCGCGATAACTCGCGCACCCCGATGCAGTGGAGTGCCGCCCCCAATGCCGGTTTCACCAGCGGGACGCCCTGGCTCAAGCCTGCCGCCAACTATTCCGAGATCAACGCCGAGGCGGCGCTGGCCGACCAGAACTCGATGTTCTGGCACTATAGGGATCTCATCGCCCTTCGCAAGGCGTACCCCATCTTCACTCAGGGGGATTATCAGGAGCTGCTGACCGGGCACCCGCAGATCTGGGCCTATGCCCGCCGTGCCAACGGTCAGACCCTGCTGGTGGTGAGCAACTTCTACGGCGAGCCGGTTGAGTTTGCCTTGCCTGCCGAGCTGCAAAGCGGGCAAGGTCGGCTGCTGCTTGGCAACTACCCGGATAGCCCGGCCCAACCGCAATCGGGTATGCTGCGCCCTTATGAATCCCTGATCTGGCTGATGGAGTAGGTAATGGAGAAGGTGGTGCGTGGTGCCGAGTGGCAGAAGATGGTGGCGGGGGAACCTTATGATGCGGGCGATCCCGAGCTCAAAGCGGCGCGCGAGCGCTGCCGCAGGCTCTATCACACCTTCAACACCAGCTGGCAGGAGAAACCGGCGCGGGATGCCCTGCTCCATGAGCTGCTGGGCGGCCGTGGCAAAGAGTGCGCCATCAATCCGCCGTTCTTCTGCGACTATGGCGCCAATATCTTCGTCGGCGAGAACTTCTACGCCAACGTGGGCTGCACCATCCTCGACGTCTGTGAGGTGCATATTGGCAACAACGTGCTGCTGGCGCCCGGGGTGCAGGTCTACACCGCAGCCCACCCGGTGGCGGTGGCGCCGCGCATCAAGGGGGTGGAGTTCGGCAAGCCGGTGCGGATCGGTCACAACGTCTGGATTGGTGGCAGCGTCGTCATCTGCCCCGGCGTCACCATCGGTGACAACAGTGTCATCGGTGCCGGTTCGGTGGTGACCAAGGATGTGCCAGCGGGTGTGGTGGCGGCCGGCAACCCCTGCAAGATACTGCGACCCATGACGGAGGAAGAGTTGGCTGGTGGCTAGCGGTACCGGCCAGCGCGCACTTTCCAACACCAAGGGCAGGTTATCCTGCCCTTTTTCTCGTCCGTCATTGGCTGAACCCGGGATGTACAGCCACTTCAGATTTTTTGAACATCTAGGCCAGTTTATCTCGCTAACAATGACGGACCTGGATGTTTAATATTCACTCAACGCTTAGGCAGGAACGCCAAGCGGCCAAATAACTGGTCGTTCAAGGCTGTGGCACTCTCAAACAGGGTGCCAGATGTCGGTGAAAGAACAACACACTATTTGAATAACCTCTTGCAAGGATGCATTGATTCGGGCCTGTCGGCCCAGGCAATGACATAAAAACCAAGAGAGTGAATGAACATGAAAAACGTAATCAAGATGCTGGCCGTTGCAGGCCTGATGACCGCAGGTTTCGCCCAGGCTTCCGTTCCGGCTGACTTCAACGCCGCCCCGGGCGTGCTGTTTGTGAACTGGCACGCGACCGCCGCCGTCGAAGGCAAGGCCAACCCCATGCTGGAAGTGCGTGACGAGTCTGGTGACGTGGTTGCCTCCGTCCATGCCAACCTGATGGGCACCCAGCAAGTGCAGATCCCGAGCCGCACTCAGGGCAACCTGACCGTGAGCCTGGGTGACCAGAGCAGCGACTACCGCATTCCGTTCGGTATCGGCAGCGGCAAGCAGCGCTAAGCCGACGACGCCCTGGCGCGATGGCCGCAGACCGCACCGGTACGACCGGTACCGTCCCCGGCCATGATCGCCACAGTGGCGTGCAGATGCAGAGTGCTCAGAGAGAAGGCCCCGCCATGCGGGGCCTTCTGCTTTTCGTCTTCGGCTGGCTGGGTTTCACAGCTTGAGCATGATGTGGCGCGGCACCGTGTAGTCTTCGAGGGCGTAGAGGGAGAGATCCTTGCCGTAGCCGGACATCTTCATGCCGCCGTGGGGCATCTCGGAGGTGAGCATGAAGTGGGTGTTGATCCAGGTGCAGCCGTACTGCAGGTGGCTGGCCACCTTGCTGGCAAGACCGAGATCCCGGGTCCAGACCGAGCTGGCGAGGCCGTAGTCCGAGTCGTTGGCCCACTGCACCACCTGCTCGGCGTCGCTGAAGCGGGTCACCGACACCACCGGGCCGAACACCTCCCGGCGCACGATTTCATCCTCCTGACGGGCGTGGGCGATCAGGGTCGGCTCGAAGAAGAAGCCGTTGCCGGGGCGGATCTTGCCCCCCGCCGTCACCTCCACGTGACCGCTGCTCTGGGCCCGCTCCACGAAGCTGGCCACCCGGTTGCGCTGCCGGTCCGAGATGAGCGGCCCCATCTCCACCCCCTCCTCGCGCGGACCGCCCACCTTGATGGAGGCGACCGCATCTGTCATGGCGGCGACAAACTTGTCGTAGATCTTGCCCTGGGCGTAGATGCGGCAGGCGGCGGTGCAATCCTGGCCGGCGTTATAGAAACCGAAGGTGCGAATGCCCGCCACCACGGCCTCCAGATCTGCATCGTCGAAGATGATGACCGGCGCCTTACCGCCAAGCTCCAGGTGGGTGCGCTTCATGGTGCGGGCGGCGCTCTGCAGGATCTTCTGACCGGTGGCGATGTCACCGGTGAGCGACACCATGCGCACCAGCGGGTGCTCCACCAGCGGCGCCCCCACGCTCTCGCCCCGGCCGCAGACGATGTTGATGACGCCGCGCGGGAAGAGCTCGCTGGCCAGCTCCGCTAGGCGCAGGGCGGTGAGCGGGGTCTGCTCGGAGGGCTTGAGCACCACTGTATTGCCGGCGGCGAGCACCGGGGCCATCTTCCAAGCCGCCATCATCAGCGGATAGTTCCAGGGGGCGATACTGCCCACCACCCCGATGGGATCGCGGCGGATCATGCTGGTGTGCCCCTCGATGTACTCCCCCGCCAGCGGCCCCTGCAGGCAGCGGGCCGCGCCGGCGAAGAAGCGGAAGCAGTCCACCACCGCCGGCAGCTCGTCATTGAGCACCGCCAGATAGGGCTTGCCGCAGTTGAGGGATTCCAGCGCCGCGAACTCCTCGGCGTGGCGCTCGATGGCATCGGCCAGGCGCAGCAGCAGGGTACTGCGGCTCGCCGGGGTGGTGCGGCTCCACTGGGCGAAGGCGCGCTGGGCGCCGTTCACCGCCCGGTTCACCTGCTCGAACGAGGCTTCTGGCACCGAGGTGAGAAGCTCGCCGGTGGCCGGGTTGAGGATGGGCTCGGCCTGGCCGTCACCGGTGACGAACTGACCGTCGATCAAAAGTTGGGTAGAGAGTTTCATGGTTGCATCCTTGCGCACGCGTTGAGTCGTTATTTGCCACTGCCGGCAACGTCCTGGCCGTCGCGGGTGAGGTAGTAGGCAAGCAGAATGGGAATGGTGGTGAAGGCCACTATGATGAGCGCCACCACGTTGGTGACCGGCCTGTCCCGTGGCCGGATCAGCTCCTGATACATCCAGATCGGCAGCGTGGTCTGCTGGCCAGCGGTGAAGGTGGTGACGATCACCTCGTCAAAGCTGAGGGCAAAGGCCAGCATTCCTCCCGCCAACAGCGCGGTGGCGAGGTTGGGCAGGATCACGTAGCGCAGGGTCTGGAAGCCGTCGGCACCGAGATCCATGGACGCCTCGATGAGGCTCTGGTTGGTGCGGCGAAAGCGCGCCAGGGCATTGTTGTAGACCACCACCACGCAAAAGGTGGCGTGACCGATGACGATGGTCCAGAAGCTGAAAGGGATCTCCATCACCCCGTAGGCGGAGCGCAGCGCGATGCCGGTGACGATGCCGGGCAGGGCGATGGGCAGCACCAGCAACAGCGATACCACCTCCTGGCCGAAGAAGCGGCTGCGGGCGATGGCCCCCGCCGCCAGAGTGCCAAGCACCATGGCGGCCAGCGTCGCCAGCCCCGCTACCTCCAGCGACAGCTGGATGGCGCGCCACACGTCGGGGCGGTTGAGGGTCACCTCGAACCACTTGAGGGTGAGCCCGGGGGTGGGAACTGGTAGCTCTTGCTCTCGCTGGTGAAGGCGTAGAGGAAGATGAACAGGATCGGGAAGTGCAGGAACAAGAGGCCGCCGATGGCCGCGTACTTGAGCAGGCCCGAAGGGCGCTCTCCCTGACTGATCACTGAGCTAGCTGACATGACGGCCTCCTTGCTGCCGGTTAAAAGCGATTGATTCAAAGCGCATCAAAGGCCCCCAGGCGTTTTGCTATCGCCAGATAGATGGCGATGATGAGGATCGGCACCAGCGAGAAGGCGGCGGCGAAGGGCAGGTTGCCCGCCGTGCCCTGCTGCATGTAGACCACCTGACCTATGTACATGGTGGAGTTGCCTATGATGCCGGGGATGATGTAGTCCCCCAGCGTCAGGGAGAAGGTGAAGATGGAGCCCGCCACCACGCCGGGCAGAGCCAACGGCAGGATCAGGGTGCGAAAGGTCTGGGCCGGGGTGGCGCCGAGATCGCCGCTCGCCTCCAGCAAAGAGCGCGGGATCCGCTCCACCGCTGCCTGGATGGGCAGGATCATGAAGGGCAGCCAGACGTAGACGAACACGATGAAGGTGCCGATGCGCGAGAATGACAGCGACGGCCCCCCGATCACCGGCAGCGAGAGGATGGCGTCCAGCAGCCAGTCCAGTCCCAGGGTGTCTGCCAGCCAGCTGATGACCCCCTCCTTGGCCAGGATCAGCTTCCAGGCGTAGACCCGCACCAGATAGCTGGACCAGAGCGGCAGCATGATGCCGACGTAGAACAGGGCCCGGGTCTTGCCGCTGGTGTAGCGCGCCATGTAGTAGGCGATCGGAAAACCGAGCAGGGCGCAGGCCAGGGTCACCAGCAGCGACATGCCGACGGTGCGCAGGATCACGTCCAAGTTCTCAGCCCGCAGCAGGGCAACGAAGTTCTGCAGCCCCAGCTCGTGGCGGATCTGGCCGCTGAATTCGTCCAGCCCGAAGAAGGCGTTGGAGAGCAGCATCAGCAGGGAGCCGACATAGATGATGCCAAGCCAGAGCAGGGGCGGCCCCAGCAGGATGGCCAGCAGCAGGCCTGGCCGCCCGTAGAGCAGGGTGGAGAGGCGCCGCAGCGGCCGATAGGAGAGGGGGGCAGTGGGTTGGCTCATGGCAAGGCTCGCACTGTGGGGGGCGCTCATGGTTGAGCTCCCTGAGGGGCGGTGTGCAGGTGATGGATCGCCTGCTCCGGCCAGCTGAGGCTGACCCGGGCGCCACGGGGCAGGCGGGCCTGGCCCTCGTTGGGGTGGTTGACGATAAGCTCGAGCTGCTCGCCGAGATCAACCCGGTAGCGCACGAAGGGGCCGAGATACTCAACCTCGCGCACCTCCCCGGACCAGCCCGGTGTGCCGGCCTCGGCGAGCCGGATCCGCTCCGGGCGCACCATCATCTGCTGAGCATCGCCGCACAGCCGGCGGGCCTGCTCCCCCTCGAACAGGTTGACGGTGCCGACGAAGCGAGCGACGAAGGGGGTGGCGGGGGCGTCGTAGATGGTATCCGGCGCGGCTATCTGCTCGATCTTGCCCTGATTGAAGATGCAGATCCGGTCGCTCATGGAGAGCGCCTCCTGCTGATCGTGGGTGACGAAGATGAAGGTGATGCCGAGCTGGCGCTGCAAGGCTTTCAGTTCGAGCTGCATCTGCTCGCGCAGCTTGAGGTCGAGCGCCCCGAGCGGTTCGTCCAGCAGCAGGATGCGCGGCTGGTTGATCAGCGCGCGGGCGATGGCGATGCGCTGGCGCTGGCCGCCGGAGAGCTGGCCCGGCTTGCGGTTGCCGACGCCGGGCAAGCGTACCAGCTCCAGCATCTCGTCCACCTTGCGGTAACGCTCTGCCTTGGCGACGCCCTTGAGCATCAGGCCGTAGCCGATATTGTCGCGCACATCCATGTTGGGAAACAGGGCGTAGTCCTGAAACACGGTATTGAGGTTGCGATCGTAGGGGGGCACGGTGGAGCAGGGTTCGCCGAACAGCCGGATCTCCCCCTCGCTCGGGTATTCGAAGCCCGCGATCATCCGCAGGCAGGTGGTCTTGCCGGAACCGCTTGGCCCCAGCAGAGTGAAAAACTCGCCGGCCGGGATCTGGAAGGAGATGTCATCGACCGCCTTCACCTCGCCATAGTGGCGGCTGACCCGGTCAAATTGTACGGCATTCATGGGGCGTCCTTGTCTGTGTGGGAAGCGGGCCGGACTCCTGTCCGGCCCCATATCGGCATTTACTCAGTCAACCTCAGCGACCACCCAGGATGGCGATATAGTCCGAGACCCAGCGGTAGTAAGGCACGCAGTTTCCCTGGCTCTTGCACTGGCTGACGGGAGTACGCCAGAAGCGCACCCGATCGAAGTTGTCGATGCCGTTGGTCTTGCACCCCTCTTTTCCGAGCAGGGCATTGCCCTCGCAGGCGGCGGGCACCACAGGCACGGAACCGAACCAGGAGGCGAGATCCCCTTGCAGCTTGTTGTTGAGGGAGTGCTCCAGCCACTTATAGGCACAGGTGAGGTTCTTCGCCTCGCTGTGCACCATGCTGGTGTCGGCCCAACCGGTGACGCCCTCCTTGGGCACGGTAGTGGCGATGGGCTGCTTGTCGGCGATCAGGGTGTTGGCCTGGAACGGCCAGGAGCCGGAGGCGACCACCCCCTCGTTCTTGAAGTCGTCGATCTGGACGAAGGCGTCGTGCCAGTAGCGCCCCACCAGCTGGCGCTGCTGGCGCAAGAGGTCGAGGGCGGCCTTGTACTGATCCTCGTTCAGCTCGTAAGGATCCTTGATGCCGAGCGCCGGCTGGTGGCTCATCAGATAGAGGGCGGCATCGGCGATGTGGATGGGGCCGTCGAACGCCTGCACTCGCCCCTTGTTGGACTTGCCGTCCGGCAGGGTCTGCTCCTCGAACACCACGCTCCAGGAGTCGGGCGCCTTGGGGAACACCTTGGTGTTGTACATCAGGATGTTGCCGCCCCACTGGTAGGGCACGCCGTAGTGCTTGCCGTCTACCGTGTGCCAGGGGGCATTCTGCAGGCGGGGGTCTATCTTGCCGTAGCTCGGAATGAGCGCCAGGTTCAGTGCCTGCACCTTGCCGCCGGCGATGAGGCGCAGGCTGGCGTCGCCGGAGGCGGTCACCAGATCGAAGCCCCCCTCGTTCATCAGCGCCACCATCTCGTCCGAGGTGGCGGCCGTCTTGACGTTGACCTTGCAGCCGGTCTCTTGCTCGAAGCCGGTGACCCAGTCGTAGTTCTTGTCGGTCTCGCCGCGCTCCACGTAGCCGGCCCAGGCCACGATGTTGAGCTGGCCTTCACCCTTGCCGAGGGTGGTGGGGGCAGCCTGGACCTGGCCTGCCAGCAGGGCGGGGATCAGGGCCAGGGTGAGGGGGGTCAGTTTCATCTTGCTCTCCTTGCTGGAGCGGGCACGGTTGTGATGCCACGCTGACAATTAACATCCTGTTAACCAGCCATGAGCGTAGGAGAAGCCGTGAGCAATGAGAATTTCAATTTTTAACGCCAGAGGTATCTGCTAAATCGATATCGAGTGCAGATGAATCTGAATTTCTGCGGCAGATGCCACGACAGTGCCAGGAGCAGGCTCAGCGGGCGAGTGGCTGACGTGCTCGCAGCCGGCTCTGATCCCGCACTATGTCGATGAACTCGCGAGCGGTCCAATCCAGCCGCGAGCCACGCCGCCACACCAACCCTATGTCGATGGCGGGAATGGGCTCCTTGATGGTGCGGGCCTCGACCCGCTCCTGCTCCAGCGACCAGGGGCGGTAGGCAAAGTCCGGCAGCAGGGCGAGCCCGAGCTGGCTCGCCACCAGGCTGCGCACCGCTTCTACCGAGGCGGTACGCAGCACGATGCGTGGCGCTATGCCGTAGCGGCGCAGGCCGCCGCCGATGATCTGGTCCAGCTGGTCGGCGGTCAGCGAGATCATGGGCTCCTCGCCGAGCGCTTTGAGAGAGAGGGTCGACTCGGCGCAGAGCGGGTGGTTGGCGGCGAGCCAGACCCGCAGCGGCGAGCGGGTCAGCAGTTCGGTATCGAACGCCTCCTGGCGGATGGTGCGGTTGGTCATCAGGATCCCCACGTCCACCTCGCCGTTGACGATCTGGTGCTCGAGGTAGGGCTGCTCATCCTCCTTCACCTCGATCTGCACCGCCGGGAAGGCGCGGCGAAAGCGGCCGAGTGCCTCCGACAGGTAGTAGCCGGCCACCAGCGTGGTCACGCCTATGGTGAGCCGCCCCTGATCCTGCTGGGCCACCGCCTTGAGGGACTGGCCGGCTTCGGTCATGGCGCTTAGGATGCGACGGGCGTGCAGCAAAAACTGGTGACCCTGGGTGGTGAGGCTGACGCCGCGTGGATTGCGCTCGAACAGGGCGGCGCCGAGCTCGGTCTCCAGCTCGCGGATGGCGCTGGTGACCGCCGACTGGGAGATGTGCAGCTCGGCGGCGGCGCGGCTGACCGAGAAGCTGTCGGCCACCGCCACGAAATAGCGGATCTGGCGAAAGGTGAAGTTCATCTGGGCGTCCTGCCGCATGTGATCAAAGTGACTGCCAGCTTAACCTCGAATCACGGCCAGACAAAAGGCGCCGTGCTGGCGCCTTTTGTCATGGTTTTTCCGGCGGTTAGCGGGAGCTGGCCGCTTCGATCACCGGGATCCGGTTCACCGCCTTGCCCATGTAGGCGAGGGTGATGGTCACCATGATGCAGGTGAAGCTGAGCCACATGTAGGGCAGGTAGTCGAGGGTCGCCACCCCCAGTACCCCGGCCATGAAGATGCCGTTGTCGCTCCAGGGCACCATGCCGCAGGTGAGGGTGCCGCCAAACTCGGCGTTGCGGGAGAGGTTCTTGCGTGCCAGTCCCAGTCGATCGTAGTTCTTGGCCATGATCTTGGGGGTCAGGATCAGCGACACATACATGGCCGATCCGAACACGTTGGCCAGGAAGGCGGTACCTATGGTGTGGGTGGTCAGGCTACCGGCACCCTTGATGCGCTTCTCGAAGGCGCTGGCGATCACTTCCAGGATGCCGACCTTCTCCAGCAGGCCACCGAAGCCCAAGCCGAAGATGATGACGGCCACCGAGCCCAGCATGGACTCCATGCCACCGCGGCCCAGGATGTTGTCGATGAAGTCGACGCCGGAGGTGATGGCAAACGGGCTGTAGGCGGAATGCATCGCCTTGACCGGATCCATGTCTTGGAACAGGATGGCCCAGATCAGGCCCAGCAGGGCGCCGAAGCTGATCACCGGGAAGGCGGGCTTGCGGTTGGCCAACAGGCCCAGCACCAGCACCACCGGGACTATGGCCAGCGGGGTGATGTTGAACTGCTTGTCGAGCGCTTCCATCACCAGGTTGACCTGCTCCAGGCTGACGTTGCCGGAGTACTGCATGCCGACCACGGTGAACAGGGCGGCGGTGATGACATAGGAGAACAGGCTGATGGGCAGCATCCCCTTGATGTGTTCCATCACGTCGACGTTGGACATGGTCGAGGCCAGCACCACGGAGTCGGAAAGCGGGGAGAGCTTGTCACCGAAATAGACGCCGGAGAGCACGGCACCCGCTACCAGCGGCGCGGGCACGCCGAGGCTGTGGCCGATCCCCATCATGGCGATGCCGGCGGTGGCGGCCGAGCCCCAGGAGGTGCCGGTGGCCAGCGAGGTCAGCGAGCAGATAATCAGGGTCGCCAGCAGGAAGATGGACGGGTGAATCACCTTGAGGCCGAAGTAGATGATGCTGGGGACGATGCCGCCGGCAATCCAGGTGCCCACCAGAGCACCGACGGAGACCAGGATCAGGATGGCCCCCATCCCCTTGGCGACGCCGTCGACGGCCGCCTGCTCCAGGGATTTGTAATCATGGCCGAGTTTGATGCCAAGCCCCATGATGACGAACCAGGCGATGAACAGTGCCAACTGGATTGGCAGGTCGAGCACGCTGGTGAAGGAGAAGGCCAGGGCCAGGAAAATGGCCAGGCAGGCAAACACCTGTGACATGCCCGGCAATCGGATGTGGTTTTGTTGGTTTTGCATAGATACTTCCTAAACTCTTGCTCGCCAAGGTCAGTCCCTCTCGTCCTGTGGATACACGTATCCCGAGGGGCCCACCCAAAAAGAGGCCGCAATCTACCACAAACCTGGGGGGGCAAATCCCAACTGATTTAGCAAAAATGCAGTTTTGATTGAAAAACTTACAAATTAGTTGATCTCATAACCCGTTTTTGAGTGCTCTGTTTGCCCCGATGGGACATTCGACTCCGATAGAAAAGTCCGATTGCATACTCCTAAAATACAAATGATAATTGTTATCAGTTGTTGAAGGGGAGTGTGTCATGAGATGGATAGTGAGAGCCATGCTGCTGATCGGGCTGCTGGCGATCCTGATCTGGGGTCAGGACAAGGCATACGGTATGTGGAGCCTAGGCTTCTTGCTGGCCGCCTGGGTCATGCTGGAACCCAGGCTGAGGCCTGCGCTGATCCTGCTGCCGGTGGCCGGTATGACGGGCGTCGCGGCCCTGATCTGGCAGCAGCCCTGGTTATGACGAGGTGGCCGGGGCGCTTTGCACCTTCTCTTGCGCCAGCTTGAGCGACTCGATGACGTTTTTCTCCATCTCGGTACGTTTGGCATCGGTCAGGAAGTAGATCATGTCGACGTCGTGACGAATGTAGTGGGAGGGCAGCTGGTTCAGGGTCAGGCAGCAGAGATCGGCCATCTGGTTGGCGCTCAGCTTCTGGTTGAGCCCCTGTCTCTCAATCTCCTTGAGCACCAGATGCTCGTAGAAGTTGTGAATGTCGGTATCCAGTATCATATGCGTTCCTTGGCATGACGATGGGCGGTGAGTCGTCAAAAGCATAGTCATAACAAGGGCTAAAAACAAAAGGCCCGTCACTTTCGTGATGGACCTTTTGCATAATGAATGGTGCGAAGAGAGGGACTCGAACCCTCACATCCGTGGGACACTAACACCTGAAGCTAGCGCGTCTACCAATTCCGCCACCTTCGCACACTGATTTTCTCCAGCTGGTTTTTAAATGCGGTTGGAGCGCATTTTCTGCGTTTTACATGCCAGAAGCATGGTGCGAAGAGAGGGACTCGAACCCTCACACCCGGGGGGCACTAACACCTGAAGCTAGCGCGTCTACCAATTCCGCCACCTTCGCACATCGGGTTTCCAGTCTGGTTTTACATGCTGTCTGGATAAAGCATGGTGCGAAGAGAGGGACTCGAACCCTCACATCCGTGGGACACTAACACCTGAAGCTAGCGCGTCTACCAATTCCGCCACCTTCGCACATTGTGTTACCAGTTTTGATTTACATGCTGTCTGGAGAAGCATGGTGCGAAGAGAGGGACTCGAACCCTCACACCCGGGGGGCACTAACACCTGAAGCTAGCGCGTCTACCAATTCCGCCACCTTCGCACATTCGGGTTATCAGTCTGGATTGACATGCTGTCTGATAAAGCATGTTGCAGTATGGTGCGAAGAGAGGGACTCGAACCCTCACATCCGTGGGACACTAACAC
This sequence comes from Aeromonas oralensis, assembly GCF_049665575.1. NCBI lineage: Bacteria > Pseudomonadati > Pseudomonadota > Gammaproteobacteria > Aeromonadales > Aeromonadaceae > Aeromonas > Aeromonas oralensis. The sequence continues at coordinate 4,064,804 of NZ_CP187186.1, read as the reverse complement.
CTGAAGCTAGCGCGTCTACCAATTCCGCCACCTTCGCATCACTGCGGTGGGGGATTCTATAGAGTTTTGAAGGAGCGTCAACAGCCAAAGGGGACTTTTTTCGCTGTTGACGTTCAAAGCAGCATCAAGGGGACAAAACTTCAGCAATCAGCCTCAGTTGCGGGCCAGTGCGTCCTGATACATCTGCTCGTATTGAGTGACCGAATCCGGCCAGTTGAAGCGGGTGTTCATGGCATTGCGCTGCACCCGGGCAAACTGTTCTGGATCTTGCAGGTAGTAGAGCAGGCTGCGGCGCATGGCATCGAGCAAGATGTTGGCGGTCGGATCGTTGAAGCAGAAGCCGGTTGCGTGCTCCGGGTCGGCATCCCAGTCCACCACCGTATCTTTCAGGCCGCCGACGGCCCGCACCAGCGGCAGGGTGCCATAGGCCAGGCTGTACATCTGGTTGAGTCCACACGGTTCGAACAGGGAGGGCATCAGGAAGAAGTCGGCGCCCGCTTCCACCAGATGAGCGAGCCGGTCGTCATAGGTGTTGATGAAGGCGAGCCGGTCCGGGAATTGTTGCGCCAGGGTCTGCAACTGGGCTGCGAGGGAGGGATCGCCCGAGCCGACGATCACCACCTGCACCTTGTGATGCAGAAATTTGTCCAGCACCGGCAGCAGCAGGTGAACGCCCTTCTGCTCGGTCAGCCGGCACACCATGCCATAGATAGGCAGGTCCACCACCGGCAGGCCGGTCTCCTGTTGCAGGCTCTGTTTGCAGATGCGCTTGCCGGCCAGGTTGTCGACGTCATAGGTGGCTGGCAGGAAGTCGTCGAACGCCGGATCCCAGTCCTGATAGTCACAGCCGTTGAGAATGCCGCGCAGATCCGCCGCCCGTTGCTGGAAGATGCTGGCCATGCCGTGGGCGCCCAGGTGGGTCAGCAATTCGCTGGCATAGTTGGGGCTGACTGCATTGATCTTGTCGGCATAGAGCACACCGCACTTGAGCAGGTTGACGTGGCCGTAGTCGTAGCTGATGCGCTGTTCGTAGTCGGCAATCTCGGGCACCGCCCAGAACTGCTGGCGCTCGAATACCCCCTGAAAGGCTGCGTTGTGGATGCTGATCACGCTGCGGGTGTGCTGGAAGAAGGGGTTGTGGGCGTGACGGGTTTTCAGCAGCAGCGGCAGCAGGCCGGTGTGCCAGTCGTTGCAGTGCACTATGTCGGGGGCAAAGGCGAGCTGTTCGCTGGCGTGCAGCGCAGCCGCGGCCAAAAAGGCAAAGCGCTCGCCGTTGTCCGGATAGGCCTGGTTGTTTTCGGCGTAGAGCTGGGGGCGATCGAAGTACTGCGGGCAGTCGAGCAGGTAGACGCAGACTCCCTCCAGATCCATCTGATAGATGCGATAGCCGATATCCGGCAGGCCCGGGTGGGTTGGCAGCCAGCGCGAGACCAGCAGTTTGGCCTCATCCCGTCGCTTTATCGTCTTGTAGAAGGGCAGCATGATCCTGACATCATGCCCCTTCTGGGCCAGGTACAGCGGCAGGGCTCTGGCCACGTCCGCCAGGCCCCCGGTCTTCACAAGCCCCTCAACTTCCGAGGCAACGAACAGGATTTTCAGTGGGTTAATAGCCAACTCTTGCTCCCTTAGGTACCACGACGATACCGCCTTCGGACACGGTAAATCGTTCTCTGTCATGGTCCAGATTTTCACCGATCACGGTGCCGGGCGCAATTTCAACGTTCTTGTCGATGATGGCGCGGCGAATGGAGCAGCCCTCGCCGATCTTCACGTCCCCGAGCAGGACCGACTCGCTGATGTGGCTGCAAGGCCCCACGTTGCAGCGAAAACCCAGGATGGAGCGCTGGATCTGGCTGCCCTGGATGAAGCAGCCGCCGGAGATCAGCGAGTTGGCAATCTTCACCTTGCAGTCGTCGGTATCGACGAAGGTGGCGGGCGGCAGCGGCGGGTAGTGGGTATGCAGCGGCCACTTGCGGTTGTAGAGAGAGAAGGGGGCATCGTCGGCCACCAGGTCCATGTGCGCCTGCCAGTAGGAGTCCAGCGTCCCCACATCGCGCCAGTAGACGTTGGGTTTCTCGCCCGGAATGACGTTGGTGCTGTAGTCATAGACATAGACGGGAGCGCGCGGGAACAGGCTGGGGATGATGTCCTTGCCGAAATCGTGGCTGGAGTTCTCCTCGGCGGCATCGCGCTTGAGTTCGCGATAGAGCGCCTCGGTCTCGAAGATGTAGTTGCCCATGGAAACCAGCGCCTGGGTAGGATCGCCGGGGATGTGCTTGGGGCGCTTGGGCTTCTCTTCAAAGCCAATCATCCGGCCCTCCTGATCCACCTCGATTACCCCGAAGGCGCTCGCCTCCTCGATGGGCATGCGCAGGGCGGCGACGGTCAGGGCGGCGGCCTTCTGCTTGTGGAAGGTCACCATCTGGCTCACGTCCATCTTGTAGATGTGGTCGGAGCCGAAGATGCAGACGTGCTCGGGGTCGGAGATCTCGATGAAGCGCAGGTTTTGGTAGATGGCATCGGCGGTGCCGTCATACCAGCGTTTACCCATCCGCATCTGGGCCGGAATCGGGTCGATGAAGCGGTCCGTGATGCCGACGATGTTCCAGCCCTTCTTCATGTGCAGATAGAGGGACTGGGACTTGAACTGGGTCAATACGTAGATGCGCAGGAAGTCGGCGTTGACGAAGTTGTTGAGGACGAAGTCGATCAGTCGGTAGCTGCCGCCGAAGGGAACCGAGGGCTTGCTACGGGTGGTGGTAAGTGGCTGGAGGCGAGTACCTTCGCCGCCCGCCAGAATCATGGTGAGTATGCCTGCCATCGTATTTCTCTCCCTGAATTCATACTATGAAAAGGTTTTCAGCTTGATGCAAAAAAACACCCCTAAAGGGGTGGTTTGAGGTGTGACAATTACCTTATCAGATCCCGTATGGGGCTCTCTACCTGTTTCCGGTGACTGGTTACACTTATTTACACTTTGCTCAGATAGACCTTGAATTTGGCATCGCTGCTGATCACTTCAGTCCGTTTGAAGTGCGTCTCCAGTATAGGCTGATATCGCAGGAAGGCGTTGGCAACTATCGTCAGCGAGCCCTGGGGCTGCAGATGATCCGGCGCCTTGGCCAGGAAGGTCTCGGTGGCCGCGTAGAAGGTCTTGAGGCCGGCGTGGAACGGCGGGTTGGAGACGATCCGGTCAAATTTTTCCTGAATGTCGGAATAGACGTCGGATGCCTGCACCTCGCCCTGCAGGCCGTTGATGGCCAGAGTGCGGCGGCTGGACTCCAGCGCCAGCGCGTTGATATCCACCATGGTGACCTTGAGTTCGGGATTGCGCTTGGCCAGCACTGAGCCAATCACCCCGGCACCGCAACCGAAATCGAGCAGCGCTCCCTGCATGGCCGGCAGGCTGGCCAGCAGCATCTGGCTGCCCAGATCCAGTTCGGATGCACTGAACACGCCGGGCAGCGCCAGCACGGTCAGTTCGGTGTCGCCAGCCTGGCACTGGTAGCGGCCAAACCAGCCATCCAGCTCGAACGGTTCAACCGGTTTGCTCAGCTCGCCGTGATAGAGGGAGCAGCGGCGGGCCGAGTCGCGCTTGACCGGCTTGTCGCCATAGGGGGCCAGCAGCTTGTCGGCCCCATTGATGCCGCCGCGGTTTTCACCGGCGAGGAACAGCTCGGCACCGGCCTCCAGCAGCGGAGTCATCATGGCCAGCAGATACTGGGCCTCGGCCTTGGCCTTGGGCATCAGCAGCAGCAGGGCATCGAAACGGGGGGCGCCGCCGAGCTGATGGTCGAACAGGATGGTATCCCCCAGCGCGGCCTGCTGGCTGCGGTAGTAGCAGTAATCTGTGGTAAAGACGGTAAGGGAGTGGGCCAGGGTAGCCAGCTGGCGGGGATAGTCATCCTCCAGCGCGCCGCACACCAGCAGCCGCTTGCCGACAAAGAGGGCTTGGTTTCGTTCCAGCATCTGGCTGACGGCACTGATCGGGCTGCTCATCGGGTCTCTCCACGCAATTTTGGGCGGCCATTATACATAGCCGCTTTCGCCTTGACATTTATGCCGTGTTCCCGAAATATGCCCAGACACCATTTTTTGAGCAGAGATGACGCAATGCGGTTCAACGGGTTGAAACGAAAGCATAAAAAAAGCCTGACATTCGGGCCTGCCGACGTTCGCGCGTAACCTCTCATCCCTGAGCAGATTCAAACCCCGGTTGCGCACATCGTACCGGGGTTTTTTATTGCCACATTCATGAGTCAACGGAGAAGGAAATTCCATGTTCAAAGGTTCAATCGTCGCCCTTATCACCCCCTTTCGACAGGGCAAGCTGGATGAAGAAGCGCTGGCGCGTCTGGTGGAGTGGCATATCGAGCAGGGTACCCACGGCATAGTGCCGGTGGGCACCACGGGCGAGAGCCCGACCCTGACCCATGACGAGCACTGCCGGGTGGTGGAGCTGGTGGTCAAGCTGGTGGCGGGGCGCATTCCGGTGATCGCCGGGGCCGGCTCCAACAACCCGGTCGAGGCGATCGAGTACACCCGTCACGCCGAGCAGGCGGGGGCCGATGCCACCCTGCATGTGGCCGGTTACTACAACCGCCCCAATCAGGAGGGACTCTACCACCACTTCAAGGCGGTGCACGACGCCACCAGCAAGCCGATCATCGTCTACAACATCCCGCCGCGCGCCATCGTCGACGTGCAGCCGGCCACCCTGGCCCGACTGGCCGAGCTGCCGCGCATTGCCGGGGTGAAAGACGCCACCGGCGATCTGGCCCGCCCCTGGACCGAACGCCAGCTGATCAAGAAGCCGTTTGCCTGGCTGTCCGGTGAAGATGCCACCGCCGTGGCCTACAACATCGGCGGCGGTCAGGGCTGCATCTCGGTGACCGCCAACGTGGCGCCCAAGCTGGTGGCTGAAGTGCAGAACCTCACGCTGGCCGGCCAGTGGCAAGCCGCGCGTGAACTGCAAGACAAGCTGATTCCGCTCCATCAGGCGATGTTTGCCGAGCCGAGCCCCGCCGGTGCCAAGTATGCGGTCTCCCTGCTGGGCTTTTGCAGCGAGGAGTGCCGCCTGCCGGTGATGCCGCTGTCCGAGGCGACGCGCACCCGCATTCGTGACGCGATGCAGGCGTTGAATCTGTTATAAAAAGTGGGCTCTGGATCGCGCTTTTGACTGGCTAGTCAATTAAAGTGCAAAGTTTGCCGATATACTCGCTTGGGTACAACCAAGGATGGCAGGCATGCAGGAATGGGATCCAGAGCACTTCACCAGTTTTGAACATCTCTGTGAAGTGACGCTGGCGGCAGTCAGGGAAAAAACCGAAGCGGAACAGATCTACTTGTGGCTGCGGGCACCCGAGTCCCAGCTATATAGCTTTCAGCTAGAACAGGGGCTGGTCAGCCTGACTGCCGACGCCCTTGTTACGCTCCAGCTGCCAATCGTTTTCATCGAACATGCCCTCGACAAGGGGCAGCTGGTGGTGGAGCAGCTAGCCCACCCTCACGATATCTGGGAGACGGTTGAGCCGCAGACAACACGCCTGCGCGCCTGTTTCCCGCTCAAGCGTCCCAAGGGGCTGGAGGCGGTGGTCTATCTGGAGACCCGCCGTCGCCTAGATCGCCTCTCCCGTCGCCAGCAACAGAGCATTCAGTTGTTGATGCACTATCTTGCCGCCGAGCTGGAGAGCCGGTTGCTCGCCTGCCAGATCGATCTGGAACGGGATCAACGACTCCATACCCAGGCCGACCTTATTCGCAGCCAGGCGCTGCAAGGCTCCTTCCTCAGCATGCTGCAGGCGTTGCATCAGGTGGGGGTTCAACTCTCCCGCTGCGACAGCGAGCATCAACTGTTGCGCGAGGCTGTGGTGCTGGCCCGCCAGGAGCTGCAGTTTGATCGCATCGCCATCTTCCTGGTCGACGCCGAATTCAAGACCATGCACGGCACCTGGGGTACCAACGAGGCGGGCGAGCTGATCGACGAGCACCACTTCATCAGTCCGATTCCGGATCACCCCACGGTGCAGGAGGCGCTGCGCCGCAAAGACTATGTGCTGGTGCTGGAAGATGCACCGCTCTACTACGAAAAGCAGGAGGTGGGTCGCGGCTGGAACGCCATGGTGTCGCTGTGGGACGGCGCCACCCCGATCGGCTGGATTGCGGCCGACAACCTGCTGTGGCGTCGACCGCTCAAGACCTATCAGAGCGAGATCTTCAAGCAGTATGCGGCCATGCTCTCCCAGTTGCTGATCCGCCAGCGCACCCAGGAAGCGCTTGAACGGTTCAATCGTGAACTGGAGCTGCGGGTCAGCGAGCGTACCATGCAGCTGGCGGAGACCAACCGGGCACTGGAGGAGGCCAACAAGCGCCTGTCGCTGTTGTCGCTGGAGGACCCGCTGACCGGCATTGCCAACCGCCGCCACTGGGATCTCACCATGCAGCGGGAGTGGGAGTGGGCGCGCCGTCATCAAAACCTGCTGGCGGTGCTGATGATCGATGTGGATGAGTTCAAGTCCTACAACGATCACTTTGGTCACGCCAAGGGGGACCAATGTCTGCAACAGGTGGCCCGTCTGCTGCAAGAGGCGGAGCGGCGGCGCACCAACCTGGTGGCACGCTACGGCGGTGAGGAGTTCGTGATCCTGTTGTGTGGTCCGCAACCCGGCGAAGCGGAGCGATTGGCGGAACAGATTCACCAGGGGCTCAGCGAATTAAAGATCCCGCATCCGGCCTCCCGAGTTGCTGATTTCATTACGGTTAGCATAGGCTTTAGCTATCTGGTTCCCTCGCTGGATGGAACATGGCAGAGCTTGACCGAACAGGCTGATCAGGCGCTCTATCATGCCAAATCGCAGGGGAGGGCGTGTACGCTAGCCTATCGGTGAGCCCATGTTGTTACGTCGCTATCCCATCTTCAACCGCCGCCTCGCCCTCGTAGCCTATGGCATCGACTACCAGCTTGCCGACCCGTCCGAATGGACGCTGCTGGCGGCCCAGTGCCGGCTGCTGGCACAGGGGCGGCAATACCTGCTGCCCTTCACCCACCAGCAGCTCGATGAACTGCGCCCCCTGCTGTTCGATCAGGACACCATACCGCTGGTCGAGGCTTCGGCCGATCGGCTGCCCGCCTCCTTCCCCGTGCTGGAGCAGTGGCGCGACTACCGGCGCCGGTTGGCGGTGCACGGTGCACAGCGCGAGCCGCGCTGGTTCAACGCCTCCCGGCTGCTGGTGTTCTGGATGGGCGAAGAGGGGATCCGCCAGCCGACCGAGCACAAGCGGATGGCGCTCGACATCGAGACCTGGGGAGACTTCCTGCCGCTCAAGGAGGCGGGTGTCGACTTCTTCGCCGGCGGTTTTCTCGCCCGTCCCGAGCTGGTCAACCAGCGCGCCGCCCAGCCGGACATGAAGCTGGTGCAGGAGATACTGCAGCTGATCTGCCGCGAGGAGTTCTCCTTTGCCCGGGTAGCCACCCTGCTGGAGCAGGATGCCTGGCTGCCGGGGCAGCTGCTGAGCTATGTCAACGCTCCCGGTTTCGATCACGCCAGCCCCATCGTCTCGGTCACCCGGGCGCTCTCCTATCTGGGGGAGCAGGAGATCCGCAAGTTCGTGCTCATCTACGGGCTGGCCAGGGTCAGCCAACACATGCCGGAGGCCTGCACCCGCATGGCCATCGCCCGCGGCCGCTTCTGCGAGCTGATCGCCCTGAATGCGCTCGGCAAGGCGGCTGCCAGCTGGGCCTTTCTGGTGGGGTTGGTCCTGGATGGTTCGCTGCTCTCCGAGCAGCTCAAGGCCCACCTGCCCAAGGACGTGAGACGGGCGTTGGAGTCTCGCGAGGGGCCGCTCTTTCATCTGTTTCAGCTGGTGAAGAGCTATGAACAGGGGGATTGGCCCTTGCTGGCCCAGCTGGCGCCCACTTATCAGCTGGAGCCCGCCAGACTGACGCCCATCTATTTTCAGGCACAAATGTGGGGGCAAGCGTTTCTCGCCACCTAGGTCGTGGCGAGTAAAGAAGGCTCTGGCTAGAATGGGGGCCCTTTGTTCAGAGACAGACTCCGCACATGACCCTATCCGGATTTCAAGGCCTGGTATTTGACCTCGACGGCACCCTGGTGGACTCCATGCCGCTGCACCTCGCCGCCTGGGCGCACACGGCCCGCGAATTTGGCTTTCACTTCGATGCCGACTGGTTCTATGAGCTGGGCGGCATGCCGAGCCGCAAAATCGCCCTGCTGGTGGCCGAGCAGCAGCAGATCGCCCTGGATCCGCTCATCGTGACCCGCTGCAAGACTGAACACTATGTGGCCAACCTGCACAAGGCGACCGTCTTCCCGGCCATGCTGGAACTGGTTGAGCGCTATCATGGCCGCATCCCGATGGGGATCGGCACCGGCTCGCCCCGCATCAATGCGGAGGCCGTACTGCGCAACACCGGGCTGGATCGCTACTTCCCCGTGGTGGTGACCGCCGACGATGTGGAGTTGCACAAACCCCATCCCGATACGTTTCTGCTGGTCGCACGTCGACTGGCCGTCGAGCCGGCAGGCTGTCTGGTATTCGAGGATACGGGGATTGGCGTGCAGGCCGGTCAGGCTGCGGGGATGCAGACCTGCATGGTCAGGGATGGCAGACCGGTCGACTTGCAGTATTGAAGGGAAGAGAGAAAACAGATGGATCCACTGGGAGGAAGAGTGGAGTCCATTCTCATACGGGACAGACATGATACATGAGAATGGACTCGGTCACCCTTTGACGCAGCAATGGCGTCGGGATGACTCAGGCAAGTGCATTACTGCTCGCTGCTACCGCCGCCCTGGTTGTCGTCATAACGACCGGGGGCGCCGTGGGGGCGCGGCGCCATGGAGACGCGGGGTTTGCGGGCACGCTGGATGCTGACCTGCGGGCGGCCGGAGTGCATGGCGATGGTGGAAATCTTGGCCTTGTAGACCAGCTGCTGATTGCCGTGGGCATCGGTCAACAGCACGCTGTACTGGTCGAAACCGCTGATGGTCCCCTCCAGCTTGATGCCGCTCACCAGGAAGATGGCGACCTGACTGCGATTCTTGCGCAACCAGTTGAGTGCAGAATCTTGCCCGTTCCCGAGGGAGAAGGCTTGCTCAATCGTGGAGTAGCTTGGGGATTCAGTTGTCATAAATTATTGTCCCGCGGAAAAAAAGTGGCGTTTGATTGTGCTAAATGGTCACTAGCTTGTCAAAGTCATTCTCACACCTGACCCGGTTGGTGCAACGACAGGGCTGGTCGGCGCGGGCCGCTGCTGTAATAATTGGCGGCTCTGGCCCCGTGGCGGGCCTCATGCTGGGGTTTCATCTTGCATCCGGTTTCACACCAACACCAACCCACCTATACCCATGACGCCACCGCGTGCGAAGAGTGCGACCTGCTGGTGCCGGCCACCACGCTGGCCGTGGGGGAGGCGAGCAGTTGCCCGCGTTGCGGTCACACCCTGAGCCGCCATCTGCCGGAGCAGGAGCGCAGGCCCATCGCCTACGGCTTTGCGGCCATCATCATGTTCGTGCTCTCCAACTCTTTTACCTTCATGTCCTTCTCCGCTAAGGGGGTGGGGCAGGAGATGACCTTTTTGCAGTGCATCACCACCCTGGTGGATCAGGGCTACCTGTTTCTCGGGGCCGTGCTGAGCCTGACCCTGATCGGCTTGCCGCTGGTCTATATCGGTTCCATCATGCTGGTGCTGTGGCGGGTCGACAAGGATCTGCACAGCAACGCCCTGCGCTCCCTCGGCCGGCTGCTGTGCCGGATCAAGCCCTGGCTGATGGTGGACGTCTTCCTCATCGGGGTGCTCATCTCGCTGGTCAAGCTGATGGGAATGGCCGACATCAAGATGGGCCTGTCGTTCTGGGCCTTCGTCGGCTACACGGTACTGCTGATCAAGATGATCTCGTCGCTGGACCGGATGTGGCTGTGGCAACGATTGTTCGGGCCGAGCGAGCTGCACGGGCTGACGGTGGAGGATGACGAGGCCAGCGCCATGGCCTCCGGGCTGGTGGGCTGCCACATCTGCGGTGCCCTGAGCGAGGTCGGTGCCGACAGTTGCAAACGGTGCGGCGATCATCTGCACAGCCGCAAACCGGGTGGGCTGAACCGGACCTGGGCGCTGCTCTTCACCTCGGTGATCCTCTACATCCCGGCCAACCTCTATCCCATCATGGATACCGTCTTCCTCGGGGATGACAGTCCCTCCACCATTCTGGGCGGGGTGGTGCTGTTGTGGGCCATGGGCTCCTATCCGATTGCCGCGGTGATTTTTTTCGCCAGCGTGGTGGTGCCGCTGGTCAAGATCCTGGCGCTGCTGTGGCTCTGCTACATGGTGCAGCGCGGCCAGGGGGCATCGCCCCTTGGCAAGCTCAAGCTTTATCGCATGACTGAATTTGTGGGACGCTGGTCGATGATCGACGTCTTCGTGGTGGCCATCCTGGCGGGCCTGATCCGGCTCGACAACCTGATGACCATCTATCCGGGCCCTGCGGCCGTCGCATTTGCGGGTGTGGTGCTGATCACCATGGTGGCAGCCATGAGCTTCGATTCCCGCCTGATCTGGGATTTACAACAAGGAGAACGCGAACGTGAGTGAGCGTAAGAAAAGGTGGAAACCCGGCTCTGATTTTCTGAGCTCGGCCGCCGCTATCTGGATGGTGCCGCTGCTGGCGCTGTTCATCGGGATCTGGATGCTGTTCCAGCACTGGTATTCACAAGGTCCCAGCTTCACCCTGACGGTGGCGACGGCCGAAGGCATAGTGGCGGGCAAGACGGTGATCCGCTCCCGCGAGGTGGAAGTGGGCCGCATCGAGGCGGTGGAGCTCAGCGAGGACTACAGCCATGCGGTGCTCAAGGCCCGTTTGACCAACGCCGCCGCCGGCATGCTCAAGAAGGACAGCCAGTTCTGGGTGGTCAAGCCCAGAGTCGGTCGGGAGGGGGTCTCCGGCCTCGGCACCCTGCTCTCCGGCGCCTACATCGAACTGGCACCCGGCAAGAAGGGCAAGGCGCGCGACGAGTACGCCATGCTGGACAAGCCGCCACTGGCCTCGCAGGACGCCAAAGGGCTGCGATTATCGCTGAGCAGCCGCGACACCCGGGCGCTCGGGGTCGGCTCGCCCATCAACTACCAGGGCTTCACCATAGGCCAGGTGGAAGAGGCGAAGTTCCTGCCCGAGAAGAGCGAGATGCAGTATCAGATCTTCATCAACGCCCCCTATGACGTGCTGGTGAGCAGTAACTCCCGCTTCTGGATGACCCCGGGTTTCGAAGTCTCCATGAGCAGCGAGGGGATGAAGGTGAAGATGGATTCGCTGGAGAGCCTGCTGGACGGTGGCATCACCATGGGGCTGCCGCCCGGCTGGGCGCCCGGCGAGCCGGTCAAGCAGATGGACGACTTCACCCTGTTCCAGGATCAGGCCAGCGTACTGGCCGGTAGCCTGGATCAGTTCATCGACTACGTGTTCCTGTTCGAGGACAGCGTCGGCGGCCTGCACCCGGGTGCGGCTGTGGAGTATCGTGGCATCCGGGTCGGCACTGTCATCTCGGCCCCCTATCTCATCGATGAGAAAGGGGTACAGATGTTCCAGAGCAGGCAGATCCCGGTACTGGCGCGGATCGAGGTGCAGCGCCTCTCTCACCGCTATGCCAATGCGGAGAAGGAGCAGTGGCGGGCGCTGTTCGGCCGGCAGTTCAAGGAGGGGTTGCGGGCGACGCTCAAGACTTCCAGCCTGCTGACCGGGGGCAAGGTGGTGGATCTCAACTTCTATCCGGATGCGCCCAAGTTCCAGCCCACCAAGCTGGCGGGCTATCAGGTGTTCCCGACCGTGCAGGCTGGGTTGGATCAGATTGAGCGCAAGGTAAACCAGATCCTCGACAAGTTCGTCGATATGGACACCGCCAAGACGCTGAACCAGGTCAACCACACCCTGGTGACCCTGGAGCAGACCCTGAAGAACGTCAGCGCGGTGAGCGCCAACCTGGACAAGTTCACCGGTCAGAGTGCGACCCAGCAGTTGCCGGCGTCCCTCAACGACAGCCTGAAGCAGTTGCAGAGCACACTGCAGGAGTATGACGCCAACTCCCAGACCAATCAGGATCTGCGGCAGTCGGTGCAGTCGCTCAACCAGCTGATGCGCGAGTTGCAGCCGCTGGTGCATTCGCTCAACGAGCAGCCGAGCTCGTTGATTTTCGATCGGGCTCGTCCCCGTGATCCCGAGCCCAAGCGAGGTCAATGATGAAAAAACAGATGATGGCGCTGGCCTTGCTGGGCCTGCTGGCGGGTTGCAGTTCTGCGCCAACGCAACTCCACTACTACTCCCTCGACGCTGAGGTGCAGCAACCGACTGCAGTGGTGGCTCAGCCGCAGCACCAGCTGGTGCTCAAGCCGGTGTCCCTGTCCGGCCAGCTGGATCGGATGAGCCTGGTCTATCAGCTGGAGGGCAAGGAGCTGCACTTCGCCGAGTACCATCGCTGGGCGGGGTCGCTGGATGCCCAGCTCGATCAGCTGACCCTGAACGGCCTCTCTAGCCGCTTGCCGGGTTGGGTGGTACGGCAGGACGGTGCCCGTAAGGGGCCGGTGCTGACCATTTCGGTGGAGCGCTTCCAGGGGCGCCACGACGGTCGTGCCGTGCTGAGCGGCCGCTGGCGCCTGCTGACCGAAGAGGGCACTGTACTGCGTGACGTTCCCTTCCAGCAGGTGCGGGTGTTGCCGGCCGATGGCTACGGCACTCTGGTAAGCGAGTTGGGAGCTGGCTGGCAGCAACTGCTCGACCAGATTGCGACAGAGGTGCGCAAGAGTGCCTGACGGTTTACCGATGCATCGACCCAAAATGAAACGGGAGGCCTTGGCCTCCCGTTTTTTCATTCGTGGCTGTCAGCCACGCTTGAGGATCACTGCTGAACTTCCGAGATCCCTTCGACCTTGACCTCAACCCGACGATCCGGGGCCAGGCAGACGATCAGCTCTTTCTTGGACTTGCTGGTGCAGCTGTCGCCAGTGACCGGATTGCCCTTGCCGCGACCTTCCACGTTGACCTTGCCTGCCGGCAGGCCCTTGCCTACCAGATAGTCGGCGACGGTCCGGGCACGCTGCTCGGAGAGCTTCTGGTTGTAGGCATCGGAGCCGATGCGGTCGGTATAGCCGATCACGGTGGCGACGCCATCCTTGGGCCTGGCCTGCTCAATCTGGCTGTAGAGGTTATCCAGCGCCTGGCCGGCGGCCGGTTTGAGGGTGGCCTTGTTGAAGTCGAACAGCACGTCCGAGCTCAGGGTGAACTGTTTGTCGACCACCACCGGCTCGGGCGCCGGGGCCGGCACCGGCGCGGCTACCACGGGGGCTACCTGACCGAAGCGATAGACCACGCCGACCGCCAGCAGGCCGTTGTCGAGTTCGGCCCCGGTCTTGTCGAGCGCCTTGTCGCCGAGCGGGGTGGTGTACTGGTACTCGAGACGGGCAGCCCAGTCGCGGTTGAAGGCGTATTCGGCGCCCAGGGCACCGACGAAGGCGGCGCCGTTGTCATTGTCCAGCTGCTTGCTGTCGGTCCAGGCGTAGGCGCCACCGAGGCGGGTATAGAGATCCAGGCTCTCGCTGACCGGCAGGCCGATCTTCAGGGTGAGCTGTGCCAGCTGGGCTTTGAGCTCGTCCCGGCTGATGTCGGTGGGGACCAGCTTGTCGGTCGCCGTGTATTTGTATTTGCCGAGCCAGTCATAACCGAGCTCGACGCCAAGGTTCTGGTTGATTTGATAGCCGAGGAAGGCGCCGGCGCCGACGTCATTCTTGTCCTCTTCGCTGATGGCGTAGTTGTCCTTGATATCCTGGTTGTGATCGACGCCATAGAAGTTGGACCAACCCAGCTTGGCACCGCCATACCAGGTATTGTCTTGTCCGGCTGCCTGGGCGTTGGCCGCAAGCAAGCCTGAAACCAGCAAGGTAATCAGTGTTTTATTCATGTTGAGCCTCTGCAATTTCATATTGTGGGGGGAGGTGGACAGGGTCGCCTCTCCTTATGGGTCGGGGCTTATAGCACAGCCACAACAGATTAAGGGTAGTCGTTTTAAGCAGGTTCTCAACCAACTGATATAAAACATAATGTGATTGTTATTGCTGCAATTTGCCGCTGTGATTTGCGCTCTGGCGAGGGAGCACGATAGTTAACCGAGGCGAGTTTGCTGCGAGGTGGGCATGAACATCAGATGGATATGGCTGTGCTGGGTATTGTGGCTGGCGCCGGGTTGGGCGTCCGAGACTCTGCAGGTGGTGACCGAGGACTATGCACCCTACAACTATCTGGAGGAGGCCGACGTCAAAGGGCTCGGCACCGAGGTGGTGGAAGCCATGCTGGAGCAGGCCGGCTTCGAATACACGCTGGACATCTACCCCTGGGCACGGGCCATCTCGCTGGCGCGCAGCCGCCCCAACGTGCTCATCTACAGCATCAGCCGTTTCCCAGAGCGCGAGGCGCAGTTCCAGTGGATCGGGGTGATAGCGCGCATCAATTTTCACGTCTTCGCCCTGGCCAAGCGGGACGACATCAAGCCGTTCAGCCAGCTGTCGCAGGCGCGGACCTGGTCCATCGGTACGGTGCGCAACGACGCGCTGGAGCAGTACCTGATCGGTCGCAAGTTCTCCAACCTGCAGCGCAACAACAACCACGAGGCCAACATGCTCAAACTGCTGATGGGGCGCATCGATCTCTGGCCGGTATCGCAGGAGACGGCCAACTACTACGCGCGCCAGGCTGGCTATGGGCCTGAGTCTCTCAAGATAGTGCACGACATCGAAGATTTTACCGGGGGCGATCTGTACGTGGCGGCGAGTCTGAAGACGTCGCCCGAGGTGATTAAGCGGCTGCAGGAGGCGCTGGCCACCATCAAGCAGAACGGCATCTACGATGGCATCGTAAAGCGCTACCGCTGAGCGGTGGGCCCGCCGGGGCCGCACAACAAAAAGGGCCGACTGTCGTCGGCCCTTTTTCATCAGTGGGGGAGGAACTCGTATTGAGTCTCGATGAAGGCGCCGGCCCGCTCGCTCAGGGCGGCGTGCACGACGGTGGTGGGGTGCACCTGATCCCAGAACATCTTGCCTTCGCAGTCGAGGGTGCTGGCGCTGCGCCGCACCATGGGGCTGGCAACGGCCTGGGCCAGCAGCGGGTTGCCGGCGATGGCGAGCCGCTCCTGCGGGTTGAAGGCGGAGAGGCTGCTGTCACTGGCGACGCTGGCTGCACTGCGGGAGGCAAACGGCTTCCACACATAGCCGCCGCCGTAGCAGGCGTTCTCGGTGTCGCTCAGGCCGAAGTTCTGCGGCTCGCGCAGCATCTCGGCGAACTGCTTGTCGATCTCGAACAGCTTGACGATACCGGTGGGGGCCAGCTGGCGTGCCAGGTTCAGCAGCAGCTGGTTATGGTAGGCGGAGACATGGCTGGCCGCCTCGACCACTTTCTGGCTGCGGGCCGAGGGGTTCTGGCCCAGATCCGGCAGGTTGAACAACAGAATCTGCTTGGCGCCGTTCAATACCATGCGGTTGGCCGCATCGCTGATGGCGTCGCGCACCCGCTTGGCATCCTGCTCGGTGTTCCAGCCATAGGCCAGGTAATCGTTGGCACCGACCCAGAGGATCACCAGATCATCGGGCTTGAAGCTGTCCTTTTGCAGGAACTGGGTCACCTCGTAATCCAGGTTGTTGATGACCTGATACTTGGGATTCCAGGAGATCTTGTTGTAGGCCACCGCAGTGGCACCTCCTTCCGCCTCGTTGGCGATGGTGAGCCCCGGGAACTGCTTGGTCAACTGCTCCAGCCAGACCGGCCCGTTGGAGAAGCGGCCCTGATAGTAGGGAGGGCTGGAGGGGAGGTAACCGCGCATCTTGCTGTACATCTTGCCGGTATCGGAGAGGCTGTCGCCAAACATCACGATCCGGGAGAAGGCGGGGCGACTGTCGGCTGCCTGAACTGTCAGCGCGAAGAGTCCCAATAAACACACAAACCATTTCTTCATCTTGTTGTTCTCATTGGTTGGAAGCAGGTGGTGCCTGCAGGCCTGCAGGCTGTTCCTCGATAGGCAAAGGTGCTGGGAAGCTGTTTTGCCATCTTGCAGGGTATCTAGCCGAATTTAATTTCACAGTATGCGATATGGATTAAATCGATTACGGTCACACCGCTGTCCCCCAGATGGGGAGGCTTCACGTTTGTTTCACGCACCGGCCGGCACACTGCTCCCGTACCCAATGACAGGAGCATGAAATGAACAAGGCAAGCGTAATCGGTCTGTTGACCCTGATGTCCATCTCTTCTTTCGCCATGGCGGCCTATACCGGCCCGCAGGAGCAGAACAAGGTGTCCGTCGCGCAGTTGAAGGATCTGGCCGATGACAGCTGGGCCACCCTGGAAGGGAAGCTGGTCAAGCACCTGGGCGGCGAGAACTACCTGTTCCGCGACGCCAGTGGCGAGGTGGAAGTGGAAGTGGATCAGGATGTGTGGCGCGGCACCGAGGTGGGCCCGGACGATCTGATCCGCATCCGTGGTGAGGTGGACCACAGCTGGAACAAGACCGAAGTGGAGGTGGAGAGCCTGGAGAAGGTGGGCGCCGCCCCGCAGAGCAAGGGCGGGTTCATCGCCAAGTAAGGCCTGAACACCTACGCCAGACGTAACAAGGGCGCCTCCATGAGGCGCCCTTTTGCTGTTGGTCTGCTTAACCGGTGCGGGCCAGCGTGCGCTTGAAGCCCTTCTCGGCCTGATTGACCTTGTAGAGATAGCGTCTGGCTTCCGCCTTGGGGTGCTGCTCGGTCAGGATCTGGTACACCGCCTCGGGCGAGAGCTGGTTGATCATGCCGGGCGCCGCCTTGCGGTCGCTGGAGAAGGTGTTGAGCACCCCGCCGGCGCCGCCGTTGTAGGCGGATATGACGGCGTAGCGGCGTGAGCGCGGATCCTGGATATCCACCAGATAGACGGTCTGTAGCAGGTGCAGGTAGGCGGTCCCGACGTCGATGTTGTAGGCCGGGTTGAACAGGTCCTCCCGGGTCGGCTGGCCACTCTTGCCCTTGACCCGCACGTAGACGTCCCGTCCGGCGGTGGCCGGGATAACCTGCATCAGGCCGTAGGCGTTGGCATGGCTGACCGCATAGGGGTTGAAGCTGCTCTCGGTCTTGATCACCGCGTAGATCAGACTCTCGGCCACCCCGTACTTGCGGGAGGCTTCCCGGATCAGGCTGGCGTACTTGTAGCCCCGTCGATCCTCGTGGTTGGCGACCATGGGGATGTCGACGAAGAAGATGGTGCGAATGCCGAGGGTGCGCTTCTTCATCGCCGTGTTGAGCAGGTAGTCGGCATAGCGCTCGGCGCGCCAGTCGAAGCGGATCGGCTGGCCCTGGTTGTCCAGCACCTGGCCGTAGAGGAAGGGCTCGCCGCCGGGCAGGATCTCGGCGTCGGAGTAAAGATCCACTTCCGCCGGATCGTCCGGGGTAAGCAGGGTCTCGATGATGGCGCGGCGCAGATGGGAGCGCGGGTCGATGCCGGAGACGGTCTCGACCATGATGTGGCCGCTGGAGAAGTCGATGTGGGCCCGGCTCTTGTACTGATCCGTGTATTTGACGTAGTCAAACTTGCCCGCAAACAGCGCCTCACGCCCCCATATCTCGTTCACGTTGTGGGAGAGCGCGCTGATCATGTGTTCGAAACCGCGGATGTCCTTGCCGTTGACGAGATCGTCATCCTCGTTGCCATTGGGCTTGGGGGAGGATGAGCAGGCAGAGAGAAACAGCAGGGTGCACAGCAGCCAGAAAATTCGGCCCATAGAGTCCTCAAACTGGGCGGCGGGCCGCCCGTCACTTCCGTCGTTGCCGTGAGTCGGCGGGGCCGGCCTGTGCCGGCCCCGTTCACGGATTATTTGCTGGGCGGGGTATAACCGTCGATGGCCACTTCACCCGCTTCGAACAGGTAGTTCACCATCTCTTTCTCCAGCAGCTGGCGATGTTCGAGGTTCATCATGTTCAACTTCTTCTCGTTGATCAGCATCACCTGCTTCTTCTGCCACTCGGTCCAGGCTTCCTTGCTGATGTTGTCAAAAATGCGCTTGCCGAGTTCACCGGGGTAGAGCTGGAAATCGAGACCCGGGCCCTCTTTTTTCAGGCGCTGGCAAAATACGGTACGACTCATGTTGACCTCTATGGTTGTAAGTCCGGATAGGCGAGCAGACGGGCCGTGGCAGCCGCCAGACCCACCTCTGCAGGATGGCGTAAGTTATACCAGAGTCGGTTATCCGCTTCCATGAGCAGGGGGGCCGGCGGTGCGTCGGTTTCGATCAGCATGGGCCGGATATCGAGGTGAAAGTGGCTGAAAGTATGGCGAAAACCGGCCAGTTCACGGGGTTCGCTGCCGGTCAGGCCGAGCCGCTGCAACAGCCCCGCCACTTCGGTGTCCGACTCCACCTGGGGGAAGCAGTAGAGCCCGCCCCAGATCCCCTGCGGTGGCCGTTTCTCCAGCAGCAGCTGATCGCCGTGGCGGATGAGCAGCATGATGCCGGTACGAGCCGGGATGCTCTTCTTGGGCTTGCTGTTGGGGTAGGCTGTGGGGTTGCCCTGCGACAGCCCCTGGCAATCCTCCCGCACCGGGCAGCGCTCGCAAGCGGGCTTGCTGCGGGTGCAGACGGTGGCCCCCATGTCCATCATGGCCTGGTTGTAGTGGGCCACCCCGAGCTTGGGGGTGAGGCGGGTGGCCAGCTCCCACAGATCGTTCTCCACCTGCTTCTGGCCGGGCCAGCCGGGCAGGGCCAGCCAGCGGGTGAGTACCCGCTTCACGTTGCCATCCAGAATGGCGTGGGGCTGGCCAAGGGAGAGGGAGAGTACGGCGCCCGCGGTGGAGCGACCGATGCCCGGCAGCGCCATCACCTCCTCCAGCCGCTCCGGGAAGAGGCCGCCATGGAGGTCGCGGATCTGCTGGGCCGCCTTGTGCAGGTTGCGGGCGCGGGCGTAATAGCCGAGCCCGGTCCAGTGGTGCAGCACTTCGTCGATGGGGGCGTCGGCCAGCGCCAGCACGTCGGGAAAGCGGGCCATAAAGCGCTGATAGTAGGGAATGACCGTAGCGACCTGGGTCTGCTGCAGCATGATTTCCGAGACCCAGACCCGGTAGGGGGTCTTCTCCTGTTGCCAGGGCAGGGTCTTGCGGCCGTGGAGCTGATACCAGTCCAGGATCCTGGTGGCGAAGGTCACGTTATCTGAGTTGTTCACATTATGCTCATATTATTGATTTAAAACTAAATTGACTAACGTGTAGCGGTCTTGGCGCTGATACCAGTGCAACGCCCGGTTGGCGAAGATGGTGTTGATCGGATTGCTCACGTTGTTCTCATGTTATTGATTAAAAAGGGGAGCTCTCAGGCTCCCTCTTGAAATGGTGGCCAGTCTCGGGCTGGCAGGGGCGCGCTTCAGCCGCGCCAGTCCTGCAGCGCCTTGAGGCTGACGTTCTGGCCGCCCACCTGCAGGATGATGTAATCCTGGGCGATGGTGAGCAGGGTGACGCCGGGGGCGACCTCGCTGCCTTCCCGGTAGGTGCGCCCGTTCAGGGTCACGGCCCGGTTGGCCGGGTTGGAGGAGAAGACGTGGGCACCGTAGGCCAGCGGCGGCACCTGCTGGCGGAGCGCCTGCGGCAGGGCGCTGAGCGGCGTGGCCTGCAGTTCGGCCGGCACCTGCGGTGGCGTGCTCTGCTGCAACGGGGTGTTGTTGAGGGCATTGAGGATGCGCTCGGCCAGCCCCTGGCTGCTGTCGGCGGGTGCCGGTGCGGGTTGGGCATCGGCCTTGGGGATGACCACGGGTTCGGGCGGCGGCGGTGGCAGCGGACGGGTGATCATCGGCCTGGGCTCGACGCGCACGAAGGGCGGCGTCACCACCTCCTTCACCTCCACCGTCTTCTCGATGGGGCGGTTGTTGAGCAGATGCCAGCCGTAGTTGGCGGCGGCCCCCATCACCAGTGCCAGCGGGGCCAGCAGCCACCAGATCCAGCGCCTGGGTTGTTCCTCTTCCTGGCTGACCGGCAGCCCCATCGCCGGGATGTGCGGGGTGAACTGGGGCTGGTCGGCCCGCCGCAGCGCCTTGAGCAGGGTGGACATCAGGAAGCCTCCTCCGACAGTGTGTTGATGGCATCGTCATCCTCTGCCGGATCCAGCTTGGCCGGCTTGCTGGCCCGCTGGGCTGGGTCTTCCAGCTTCGGCATGGGTTCGCCGGCCATCACGTTGAGGCGCAGCAGGGTGTTGCTGCCGGCGATGCCGTCCGGGTTCAGCCCCTGGGCGCGCTGGAACTGCTGCAGCTTGGTCTTGAGCTCGGCATCGAAGCGGCGGACCTTGCGATCCGGCTGCTGCAGGGCCCGACTGAGGGCGTTGTCGAGCCACTGCACCTGGCTGGGGCCGGCGTTGTTGCCGATCAGGGTGACCCCCCCTTGGGCATACGCCACAGCAGGGTGTAGCTGCCGCCCCAGTAATCGCTCAGCCACTGTCTGTCGACCTGCCAGCTCTGGTTGCCGATGAGCAGGTTGGCCTTGTCGGGCCCGAGGTTGACCAGGGTGGCGTAATAGGTGCCGCCGGTCTCGTCGGTCAGGCTCACGAGGGCGGGATACTGCAGGGCCTGCAGATCGGCCAGGGAGGCCTCGCCCTCCTGGCAGCGCAGGCCGGCGCGCGGCGCGTTGTCGCAGGTCGCCTCTTCCAGCTCGGTCTGGTAGCCCCACACCTTGTAGAGATTCTGCATGGCGCTGTCCGGTTCCAGCGCCTGATTGATGGCGCGGGTCAGCTGCTCCTGCTGCTCCGGGGTGTCGTCCACCTTGACCGGCACCTCCACCGTGACCACCGGGCGGGTCGGGAAGAAGCCGAAGAACTGCCAGCCCCACCAGCCGGTGGCCACCAGCAAGGCGCCGACCAGCGCCACCATCAAGCCGGACTGCCAGGTGCCCTCGTCACGGATGCCGCTCACCTCGAAGGCCGCCAGGCTGATGTCGCCGTGGACTATCTTGTGGCTGCCGCGGGCGAAGGCGGCGATCAGGGCGCGGTCGCAGATGAGGTTGATGAGGCGCGGGATGCCGCCGGAGAGGCGGTGCAGGGTCTGGATCGCTTTGGGGGTGAAGATGGGCTGCACGCAGCCAGCCACCTGCAGGCGAAAGCGGACATAGGCGTCCACGTCCTGGCAGGAGAGCGGCAGCAGGTGGTAGCGGGCAGTGATGCGCTGGGCCAGCTGGCGCAACAGGGGCTGGCGCAGCATCTGCTGCAGCTCGGGCTGGCCGATGAGCACCACCTGCAGCAGCTTCTTCTCATCGGTCTCCAGGTTGGTGAGCAGGCGCAGCTGTTCCAGCACGCCGGGCAGCAGGTGCTGGGCTTCGTCCACCAGCACCACGCTGCGCTTGCCCGCCGCCAGATTGGCCAGCAGGTGATCGCGAATGAGGTCGAACAACTGCTTGAGGCCGGCCTCCTGGCCATAGGCCAGCTGGAACTCGTCGCAGATGGCCGCCAGCAGATCTCGTTCGGTCAGGGATGGATTGAGGATGTAGGCGATCTCGGTCTCGGCCGGCAACTGCTGCAACAGGCAGCGAGAGACGGTGGTCTTGCCGGTGCCCACTTCCCCGGTCAGCAGCACGAAGCCGCCCCCATCCTGCAACCCGTAGTTGAGGTGGGCGAGGGCTTCCCCGTGGCGTTCACTCATGTAGAGGTATTTGGGATTGGGCGAGATGGAGAACGGGTGCTCCGACAGACCGAAGAACTGTGTGTACATAAGGATCCATTCCGTTGTTATGGGCGGCAGGTTAAAGCCTCCCCAAAGGGATGTCAAAGACCCGGATGCCATAAGGGGGGCCAGCGCGCACCCTGATTTGCCGGCGGGAGAAAGGGCGCCACCGGGTTGGCTGGCGAGGCTGGTGGCGAGGGGCGTTTTGCCTCTCACTGGGCCGTCATGGGCTCGTCCCTCCGACGGGGAATGGGGGCCGCCATAGTCTCCACCGGCCAAACCGGTATAATCGGGACAGGTTTATCAAGGGAGACACAGCTTGCAGACTTATCTGGTTGGGGGCGCAGTGCGGGATCGCCTGCTGGGATTGCCGCAGGGCGACAGGGATCACCTGGTGGTCGGGGCGACCGTGGAACAGATGCTGGCGCTGGGCTTTACCCAGGTGGGCCGCGATTTTCCGGTGTTCCTGCACCCCAAGACCCAACAGGAGTACGCGCTGGCCCGCACCGAGCGCAAGCAGGGTCGCGGTTATACCGGCTTCGTCTGCCACGCCTCGCCGGAGGTGACGCTGGAGCAGGATCTGCTGCGCCGGGATCTCACCGTCAACGCCATCGCCGAGGATGAGGCGGGGCAACTGCACGATCCCTATGGCGGCATCGAGGATCTGAAACAACGGCTGCTTCGCCACGTCTCCCCCGCCTTTGCCGAAGATCCGTTGCGCATTCTGCGGGTGGCCCGCTTCGCCGCCCGCTTCCACGCCCAGGGCTTCGTGGTGGCCCCCGAGACGCTGGCGCTGATGCGCGAGATGACCGAGGCAGGCGAGCTGGCTCACCTGACCCCGGAGCGAGTCTGGAAGGAGCTGGAGAAGGTATTGCTGGGACCGACCCCACAGGTGTTCTTCGAGGTGTTGCGCGAGTGCGGCGCCCTGGCTGCGCTGTTCCCCGAGCTGGATGCCCTGTTCGGGGTGCCTGCCCCCGCCAAGTGGCACCCGGAGATCGATACCGGCATCCACACCATGATGGTGCTGGCACAGGCCTGCCGGCTTTCCCCCGAGCTGGCGGTGCGCTTCGCGGCGCTGTGCCACGACTTTGGCAAGGGGCTGACCCCCCCGGAGTTCTGGCCGAGCCACCACGGCCATGGCCAGAAGGGCTTGCCGCTCATCCGCGATTTCTGCGAGCGGTTCCGGGTACCGAACGAGTGCCGCGATCTGGCGCTGTTGGTGAGCGACCTGCACACCCATATCCACATCGCCTTCGAGCTCAAGCCCGCAACCCTGCTCAAGGTGTTCGACAAGGCCGATGCCTGGCGCAGGCCGGAGCGCTTTGCCCAGCTGCTGGACGCCTGCCGCGCCGACTTCCACGGCCGCACCGGCTTCGAGGAGCGGGTCTATGCCGAACCCGACTATGTGGCGCAGGCGCTGGCGGCGGCCCAGGCCGTGCCGGTGAAGGAGATAGTGGCAGCCGGATTCAAGGGGGAGGCTATTCGCGAGCAGCTGGCCAAGCGGCGGCTCGATGCCATCAGCCGGGTGCGCGATGAGTGGACCTTCCTCGAGGATTGACGAGGTGTGGAGACGAGGCATGGACAATAAAGCCCGGGTCAATGACCCGGGCTTTTTCATTGCTGCGCCTGCACTGCGAGCGGCTATTCACCTGGGCCGAAGCGTTCCTGCACGGGGTCGTAGAAGTAGGCTTGATAGTTGAAGTCGATCCCCTTGATGTAGGGGTTTTCCAGCCGGAACAGCCGGCGGGTATGGAGGTGGGCGAAGCTCAGGGAGGGTTTGAAGGTCTTCAGCCAGAGCGCCTGCAGGGAGCCGTCGCGCCAGGCTGCCTTGAGCCCCTGCTGTACCCGGGTGATGGCCTGCCGGTTGCTGTTGTGGGTGAAGAAGACCCTGGGCAGCGGATAGTAGAGCGCCACGTTCTCATCCATCACCAGCCTGGGTACATCCCGGTGGTTCAGTTTCTCCTGGGGCAACTCGTTGATCCCGCGGCAGAAGAGTGCGAAACGGCTACGCGCCACCATCTTGAACAACTGCTCGTAGCCCTCCACCTCCTGCACCTTGAAACCGGCTCGCTGCAGGATCTGCACATCGAGCCAGCCTTTGCCCTGACCGATGTCGAAGCGCTTGAGCCCTTCTAGGCTGGTCACTCCGGCGACGGCGCTCTGCTGCTCGGGGCTGACGAAGCAGATGCGGTAGCTGACGATGCCGAGGTGGATGGGAAAGCGCACGTAGTCGATGCCGCTCATGTCCCGGTCGGAGCGGTAACTGTCCATGGCGAACAGGTTGGGGTAGTCGTTGAAGCGCAGGCTGACCCACATCCGGGCCAGGGTCATGGGGGGCGCGGCCTGCATCCGGTAGTCGCCATGGCTGACGCGGGTCTTTTCCAGTGCCAGGCGCAGCAGCTCGCGATCATAGGTGCTTCTGGGATCGTGCTCGCTCTCCGGACTCATGTAGGTGAACAGGGTCGGGCTGGCCAGCACGGGCAGTGCCAGCAGCAGGGCGAGCAGCGGGGTCCAGTGCATCATGAGCTCCTGTGAAAGGGTGAGACTCCTCTGAGTGTAGTGGCTCTCCCCGGCGGTGAGCGGGGAGCCGCCAGAGTCACTGCTTGCCGCTGGCCGGCTCGCCGGGTCCGAAGCGCTGGGTGAGGGGATCGTAAAGGTAGGGCTGGTAATCGAAGTCGAGTCCCTGCAGCAAGGGGTTGTCCAGCCTGAACAGCAGCCGCTGGTCCAGCCTGGCGAAATCCAGCGCCGGCTTGAAGGTCTTGAGCCAGAGCGCCTGCAGTGAACCGTCCCGCCAGGCCAGTTGCAGACCGGCCTGGACCCGGCGAAGTGCGTGCTGGTTGTCCTTGTGGCTGTAGAAGAGGTGGATGAAGGGGTAGTAGAGCGCCAGATGCTGGTCGACCGTCAATTTTTCCAGATCCCGGTGCGTATCCAGCTCGGTCAGTAGCTCATTGGCTCCCCGGCAGAACAGATCCACCCGGCCGCGCACCACCAGCTTGAACAGCCGCTCGTATCCCTCAACCTCCTGTACCTTGAAACCGGCCCTGCGCAGTATGTCGGCATCCTGCCAGCCGCGGCCCTGCCCATGGCTGAACTGCTGCAAGTCGTGCAGAACTCGTACCTGGGCCACGGCTTGCTGCTGCTCGGGGCTGACGAAGCAGATGCGATAGCCGAGGATGCCGAGATCCACCGGAAAGCGGACATAGTCGAGGTCGTGGCTGCCCTCCGGGCGCGGGAAGCTGTCAATCGCCAGCAGGTTGGGGTAGAGGTTGTACTGCAGCACCTGACGCAGCCGGGTCCGGCTCATGGGCGGGGCGGGACGCAACTCGTAGTCGCCGAAGCTGTCGCGGGTCTTCTCCAGCGCCAGCTGCAGCAGCTGCTGGCCATAGAGGGTGCGCATGTCCCGCTCACTCTCCGGGCTGACGTGGGTCACTATGTCCAGGGCCGAGAGAAGGGGGAGAAGAACAGGCTGCCGGCCAGCAGCCCGAGGATCATCACTCTGTGGTTCATCATACCGCTCACTGCTGTCACATTGAGTTGAGTGTAGCGGCTGTGGCGTCAAGGCTGGGGTCCTGGGACCGGGAAACGCGGCTTTTACCGACGGGCTGGTTACCAGAACAGTTGGCCGAGCAGGGGGGCCAGCAGCACAGTCACCATGCCGGCGATCATCATTACCATGCTGGAGACCACCCCCTCCTCGTTGCCCATCTGATAAGCCTTGGCAGTGCCGGCGCCGTGGGCCGAGGCACCAAACCCCGCCCCTTTGCCGAGCCGGCTGCGGATGGCCAGCACGGTGAGCACACTCTCGCCGACGGCCATGCCGATGACGCCGGTCAGCACCACGAACAGGGCGGTGAGATCGGTTTGGCCGCCGATGGCGCGGGTCGCTTCCACCGCAAAGGGGGTGGTGATGGAGCGCATCGCCAGACTGCGCTGCAGCATGTCGGAGAGATCGAGCCAGCGGGCCAGCAGCACGGTACTGCCCACGGCCATCACCACCGAGGCGACGACCCCTACCGACAGCGACAGCCAGTGGCGGCGAATGAGCTGGCGGTTCTCGTAGACCGGCACCGCGAAGGCGACGGTGGCCGGACCCAGCAGCCACAACAGCCAGTGGGATTCGGCCATGTAGTCCTGATAGGGGATGTGGAACAGCATCACCACCGCCACCAGCAGGGTGGGGGCCAGCAGCAGCGGCATCAAGGGCAGGATGCGCTTCTTGCCGTAGAGCCACTTGCTGGCGTAGTAGAACAGCAGGGTGAGGGCGAAGCAGAGCAGGCCGAGCAAGGTATCAGACATGACGACGACTCCGGCGGGCCAGTTTCAACTCAAGGCGATAGACCCGGTCCACCACCAGCGCTGTGGTGCCGAGCACCAGTATGGTGCTGAGCAGCAGCACCACCATGATGCGCCATCCCTCCTGCAGCAGCAGATCCTGATAGTTGACCACTGCCACCACCGCCGGCACGAAGAACAGCAGCATCTCGGCCAGCAACCAGCGGGCGCCGGCGCTGAACCAGTGGGTCTTGACCACGCCGAGCAGGATCAAGGCCAGCAGTGCCAGCATGCCGGTGAGGTTGGCAGGCAGCGGCAGATGGAAGGTACGTACCGCCAGATCCGCCAGCAGCCAGATGGCGGCCAGCAGGGCGATTTGGAAGGGGGTCTGGAACCAGCGAATGCAGAGGGCTTTCATGATCTAGGTCTTTCTGTGAACTTGCTCACAGTATAGAGAGAGGCCAAACCTGCAAAAAATGAATTTAAATTATCAAAATCATGCCAAAGAGGCATGATCAGGTTTTGCCGTCCGCCAGGAGAGAGTCATGGACATCCGCGCCCTGCGTTACTTTGTCGAACTGGTGCGGGAGCAAAGCTTCACCCGCGCCTCCGAGAAGCTGTTCGTCACCCAGCCCACCATCAGCAAGATGATCCGCAATATGGAGGAGGAGCTGGGTCAGCCGCTGCTGAGCCGTGCGGGGCGCCGCTTCACCCTGACCGACAGCGGCCGGGTGCTGTTCAACCGGGCCCAGACCATTCTGGCCGAGATGCAGCAGCTGGAGGCGGAACTCGCCGATCTGCAGAGCCTGCAATTCGGCCGGCTGGCGCTCGGCATTCCGCCCATGGTGGGTCACGTCTATGCCGATCTGATCCGCGCCTACCGCAGTCGCTACCCCAAGGTCGAACTCTCCATCGTCGAGTACGGCGGCCGGCGCATCGAGCAGGCGGTGCTGGAAGGGGAGCTGGATCTCGCCATCACCATGCTGCCGACCAAAGAGGGGGGGCCCTCAGTGCGTTGGAGCTGGACCAGTACCCGATCCAGGTGGTGTTGCCCGACCTGCCGTGCTGGCGGGATTGTTCTGAAATCCGGCTGGAGGCGCTCTGCGACGAGCCCTTCTTGCTCTACACCCAGGCCTTCACCCTGAGCGAGCGGCTGGAGCAGGCGTGCCGAGCGGCCGGCTTCGAGCCCCAGGTGGCGGCGCGCAGCAGCCAGTGGGACTTTCTTACCGCCATGGTGCGTAGCGGCATGGGGGTCGCCTTTCTGCCCGAGCCCATCTGCCGGCGGCTGGCGCCGGACGGCCTGGTGCTGAGGCCGCTGGTGCCCGAGCTGAGCTGGCGGCTCGGGGTGATCTGGCCGAGCGAACGCTACCTCTCCCGCACCGCCGAGGCCTGGCTGGCGCTCTGCCGCGAGCCACGTTGACACCTTTTCCAGGTGTTTCGCTACCGGTTCAGCGCTGGCGATAAAGCAGGTATGGACGGAGCGCGGCGCACGGTTTCGACAGTATTCCAGATGCGCTGGCAGCCAGGTGGGAGAGTCGCTGTTGTCGATGCAAGCCCGGCCGCAGGCTGGCAGCAGTCAGAACAGCAACAGGAGACTCAAGTAGCCCATGGTGGGCCCCTCCGGGGTTGGCATTGTCGACTCGACGATCCTTCAGGGTGCAATGCCGAAGTCATCCCGTGCAGGATCATACAAATAGGGCCGGTAGTCGAACCCCTGTTCCGGCAGCAGTGGGTTCGCCAGCCGGAATATGCGGCGCTGTCCCAGATTGGCAAACAGCAGGGAGTCACGAAAATGATCGCGCCAGAGTCGTTGCAAAGAGCCATCTTGCCAGGCCAGCAGTATGCCTCGTTGAAGTCGCGCGCGCTCCTTTTTATAGCTGGCGTGGCTGTAGAGCACGTGAATGAGGGGGTAGAAGATAGCAACATGGCTGTCGACGCGCAGTGTGGGCTGCAGGAGCTGATGAGCTTGCCATTCGGGCAAGATTTCGTTGGCGCCGCGGCAAAAGAGGTCGCTGCGACCACGGGCTACCATGCGAAAAAGGGATTCGTAGTTATCCACCTCACGCACCTTGAAGCCACCTCGGCGCAGGATGTCGGCATCCTGCCAGCCACTGCCGGTAACCTGGGTGAAGTCTTGCAACTGAGCGAGGGTGGCAACCCCGCCCAGCGTCTCAGCCTTTTGCTCGCTCACAAAGCAGATACGATAGCCAAGAATGCCGAAGTCGATGGGAAAGGGGATGAAGGCGGCCTGTCCATGCTGGGATTGCAGCGGCCAGCTGTCGACGATAAAGAGCGCCTCCTTGCCGCGCTTCTGTACCTCAAGACGCATGCGGGCCTTGTTCATTCTCAATGAGGTGACCAGCTCGTAATCACCATATTCCGGCCGGGTCTTTTCAAGCGCCAGAGTCATCACATCGCGGTAATAACGCATGCGTTCATCACCGTGGCTTTCCGGGCCAATGAGGCTGAAACGGCTGCTGGCGAGCAGCAGGGGAGAGAAGACAAGTGAGAGGAGCAACAACGACAATCGATACATCTTGGCTTGGCCCGACGACATGATGCTTCCCATTATAGTTCGATGGATCTGGCGCGGTAGACTGCGAGCGGGAAACGTGAGCGCAGATCAGATCTGCAGCAACACTCCCAGCTGGCGGCAGAGGCGGCGCAGGGCCTGGTTGTCGAGAGAGGCAAAGCCGAGCAGCCACCCCTCCTGCGTCGGTGGGCCCAGGTAGAACTGGCCGAGGGGGCGCAGCCCCAGCCCCTGTGCGTTGGCGGCCTCTGTCCAGCGTGCCTCGCCGCCGGGGGGCAGCAGCACGGTACACTGCAGGCCGGCCCCGCTGTGAATGGGGGTGAGGCCGGGACAGTGGCTGGCCAGCTCGGCCAGCAGCAGGTCGCGGCGGCTCTGGTAGACCAGCCGGCTCTGGCGCAGGTGGGTGGCGAAGTGGCCGGCGCGGATGAAGTCGGCGGTCACCGCCTGCAGCAGCTGGTTGCTGTGGCCATCGACTGCGGCCCGGGCTCGACAGAAGGACTCCATCAGCGGCCTGGGCAGTACCAGGTAGGCGAGGCGCAGCGAGCCGAACAACACCTTGCTGAAGGTGCCCACGTAGAGCACCCGCCCCTGACCATCCAGCCCCTGCAGGGCGGGGAGTGGCCGCTGATCGTACTGGTACTCGCCATCGTAGTCGTCTTCCAGGATCCAGGCGCCGTGCCGCTCGGCCTCGGCCAGCAGCGCCATCCGCCGGGGCAGGCTCATGGGCACGCCGAGCGGATACTGGTGGGCCGGCGTGGTGTAGATGAGCCGCGGCGCCGGGTGTTCCCCCTGCGGGTTGAGCCCCTCTCCATCCACCGGCACCGGGTGCACCCGGGCGCCGGCACTCTCCATGGCGGTGCGGGCCCCGGGGTAGCCGGGATCCTCCACCCAGACGGTATCGCCGGCATCGATCAGCAGCTGGGTCGCCAGCAGGATCCCCTGTTGGGAGCTGGTGAGGATCAGGATCTGGTCCGGCTCGCACACCACGCCGCGCGACTGCACCAGATAGCTGCTGATGGCGCCGCGCAGCGCCTCCAGCCCCTGCGGCTCCCCGTAATTCATCCAGTTGCCGGCGTGCCGGCGCCACTGCTGTTGCATCAACCGGCCCCACTGGGCCTGGGGGAAGAGGCGGGGATCCGGCTGGCTGGAGGCAAAGGAGCGGCCCACCTCGGGCACGTCGTGACAGGCGCCGCTGTTGGCCATCTCCTGACCTCGGCGTGACAGACCGGCCGCTGACTGGGGCGGGCGCGGAGTCGGGGAGACCGCGGCCAGCGCCACGAAGCTGCCGGCCCCCACCTTGCGCACCAGATAGCCCTCTGCCTCCAGCCGGCCATAGGCCAGCTCCACCGTGCTGCGGGAGACCCCCAGATCGGCGGCCAGCATGCGGCTGGCGGGCAGCCGGCTGTGCTGGGGCAGGTGGCCGGCCAGCATGGCCGAGCGCAGGGTACGGACCAGCTGTTCGTGCAGCGGCAGATCGCTGGCTTGCTGGGTGGCAAACAGGGTGGGCAGGGCAGGCATGGGGATCTCCCGGGCGCTAATTGGTCTGCTCATATTGGCAAAATTGGTCGGCGTGGCAAGGCCATTATGTCGCTACATTGAGGCTCAAGGATCGGTATTCACAACTATTGGCAATGAAAGGAGTCTGCATGTCGGAGTACAGCGCCACCATCAGCTGGCAGCGCGGGGCCAGCGAGCCCTTCGTCGATCAAGGTTACAGCCGGGCCCACTGGTGGGAGTTCGACGGCGGCGTCAGGGTGCCCGCCTCCTCATCTCCCCACGTGGTGCCGCTGCCCTGGTCGGTGGCCGAGAACGTCGACCCGGAAGAGGCCTTCGTCGCGGCGATCTCCAGCTGCCACATGCTCACCTTCCTCTGGCTGGCGGCCAGGGCGGGCTATCTGGTGGAGAGCTACCGTGACGAGGCGGTGGGCATCATGGAAGCCAATGCCCGCGGTCGTCAGGCCATCACCCGGGTCACCCTGCAGCCGCTGGCGCAGTTCGGCGGTGAACGTCAGCCGGATCTGGCCGCACTGGAGCAGTTGCACCACCAGGCACACGAGGAGTGTTTCATCGCCAACTCGGTCACCACCGACATCACCACCCGGATCCGGGTTTGAGTACAAGGAGCGTCACTATGAGTCATGTATTGAGCAGCGGGCTGGCCAGTGCCGAACAAGCCCGCCTTTTCTTCGAGGCCCAGCTGGCCTTGCGCACCGACCCGGCGGATCTGGCCGCCGATCTGCTGGCCGGCGAAGAGCGGATCGTCGTCATCGACACCCGCTCTGCCGGTCACTATGCCGAGGGACACATCCCCGGCGCCCTCAACTTCCCCCATGTCACCATGAACCCGGCCACCACGGCTGCGCTGGCGCGGGACAAGGTCTATGTCTGCTATTGCGACGGCATCGGTTGCAACGGCTCGACCCGGGGCGCCTACAAGCTGGCGGCGCTCGGTTTTCAGGTCAAGGAGCTGATCGGCGGCCTGCACTGGTGGCGGCAGGACGGCTTTGCCGTCGCCACCGGTAGCGAAGCGGGGGTGCTGCAAACGGGAGGGATTGCCTGTGGCTGCTGATATCCATCTGAACGAGTTCGGCCAGCCGGTCGGTGCGCCGCTGCCCGATTGGCGGGGCGCCGAGTTCCCGCCCCGTCGCCCCCTCAACGGCTGGGGTTGCCGGCTGGAGCCGCTGGATCCTGAGCGTCACGGCCCCGGCCTGTGGCAGGCTTTCAGTGCCGACAGCGGGGCCATGTGGACCTACCTGACCACAGGCCCTTACGCAACAGAGGTGGATATGCTGGTCTGGCTGCGAGAGTGCGCCGCCAAGACAGACCCCCAGTTCTACACCATATTCGACGAGCATGGTGAACTGCCGCTGGGGCTGGCAAGCTACCTGCGCATCGACCCCCTGGCCGGCAGCATCGAGGTGGGCTGGCTGCACTTTTCCCCGGCCTTGCAGCGCTCGCGGCTGGCGACGGCGGCCATGGCACTGATGATGGCCAATGCTTTTTCTCTCGGTTATCGGCGTTACGAATGGAAGTGCAATGCCTTCAACCAGCCCTCCTGGCAGGCGGCGCTGCGCCTTGGTTTCAGCTATGAGGGAACCTTTCGCCAGAGTCGGGTGGACAAGGGGCGCACGCGCGATACCGCTTGGTTCTCGGTGATCGACAGTGAGTGGCCGGCGCTGCAGGCCTGCTTTGCGCGCTGGCTGGCGCCTGACAACTTCGATGCGCAGGGGCACCAGCACCAGCGCCTGTCGACCCTTACGGCCGCCTTGCGCGGCGCTTGAATAAACCAGGGCGGCCATGGCCGCCCTGTTGCTTTTGCCGTCTTGTCTGCTCGCTGCTGATCTCCCTTCGCTTCTATTTTCTTCACTGCTTTTTCGCTGCGTCTTCACTGCTCGAGTGCGGAGAGGATTGTATTAACATTTTTTTAATGTATCTTGTTTTTGAAATTAGGTGTTATTTCGAACGAAAGTAACTTGCTGGTTTTCGTCCATTATCCAGGAGGCAAGATGAGCGTCACCCATACCCAGTTGCCCGCCGATCACAAGGCGGCCATCCGTCAGATGAAACAAGCCCTGCGCGCACAACTCGGCGACGTGGAGGCGGTCTTTGCCGAGGTCAGCCGCCGCATCGAGGCGCGGGTGGCAGAGGTGGAAGCGTTGCGTGCCCGTGGTGAGCCGGTGTGGCCAGAACTGGATTACCAGGCGCTGGCGGCGGGCAAGATCAGCGAGGCCGAGCGTGCAGCCATACGGCGGCGCGGCTGCCTGGTGATCCGCGGGCACTTTGCACGGGAACGGGCGCTGGCCTGGGATCGCGACATGCTCGACTACCTGGATCTCAACCGCTTTGATGTGCTGTATCGCGGTCCCGGCGACAGTTTCTTCGGCTCCCTTGCCGCATCGCGCCCCGAGATTTATCCCATCTACTGGTCACGGGCCCAGATGGAGGCGCGCCAGAGCGACGAGATGGCGACCGTGCAGTCGTTCCTGAACCGCCTGTGGCAGTTCGAGCGGGCGGATGGGACAAACTGGTTCGACCCGGACGTGAGCATCATCTATCCCGATCGCATTCGCCGCCGTCCGCCCGGTACCTGTTCTCGCGGGCTGGGTGCCCATACCGACTCGGGGGCCCTCGAACGCTGGTTGCTGCCGGCCTACCAGCAGGTGTTTGCGTCGATTTTTCGGGGGGACATAGCCGCCTACGATCCCTGGGATGCGGCCCATCGCACCGAGGTCGAGGAGTACAGTGTGGAGAACACCACCAAGTGTTCGGTATTTCGTACCTTCCAGGGGTGGACGGCGCTCTCCGACATGTTGCCGGGGCAGGGATTGTTGCACGTAGTGCCGATCCCCGAGGCGATGGCCTACGTGCTGCTGCGGCCGCTGCAGCCCGACGTGCCGGAAGATGAGTTGTGTGGTGTCGCGCCGGGCAAGGTGCTGCCGGTCTCCGAGACCTGGCATCCGCTGTTGCTGCGGGCGATGACCTCGATCCCGGCGGTGACGGCAGGGGATTCGGTCTGGTGGCACTGCGACCTGATCCACGGCGTGGCAGCGGTGGAGCAGCAGCAGGGGTGGGGCAACGTCATGTATATTCCGGCGGCGCCCCGTTGCGAGAAGAACATGGCCTATGCACGCCTGGTGCGCCAGGCGCTGGAGCAGGGAACTTCGCCTGGCGACTTTCCTCGCGAAGATTACGAGGCCGACTGGCAGGGGCGCTTCACCCTGGCCGATCTGAACGACCATGGTCGCCGCGCACTGGGCATGCTCCCGTAAACGAGGCTGGCCGGGCGGGCCTGCGCAGTGGCAGGCCCGCTCACGCCTCTATTCCCCGATGGGGGCGGCGATCCACTTCATCAGGCGCAGCATGTCTGCAGGCGCCACCCCCACCGAGAGGCCGCGCTTGCCACCGCTCACCAGGATCTCGTCAAACTGCATGGCCGAGTCGTCGAGCACGGTGGGCAAGAGCTTCTTCTGGGCCAGCGGACTGATGCCACCGACCTTGTAGCCGGTCAGCTTCTCGGCTTCTGCCGGCTTCATCATCTCCACCTTCTTGAGACCGGTGGCCTTGGCCAGCTGCTTGAGGCTGCACAGGCCGGACGAGGGGACGATGGCCACCACCGCCTGCTTGTCGTGATGGGCGATCAGGGTCTTGAACACCTGGGCTTCCGGCAGGCCGAGCTGGGTCGCGGCATGCTTGCCGAAGTCGTCGTGGGCTTCGCACTCGTAGGGGTAGAGCTTGTGGGGGATCTTGAGCTTCTTCAGCAGGTTGATGGCTGGCGTCATGATGGGTGCCTTGAGTCGAAACAAGGCCAAACAGTCTGCGCCTGTGGGGCGGGTGATGCAAGTTGCTCGCGTCCCCAAGGGGTGGATGAGCGCATCGAGATAAAAAAGCCCGGGTCAATGACCCGGGCTTTTCATTGCAGCGCGCCTCAGGAGAAGCAGATCTGCAGCACGTAGAAGATGGCGATGGCCAGGATGGCGCCCGCAGGCAGGGTGATGACCCAGGAGACCACGATGTTGCGCAGCACACCCAGGTTCAGCGCCGCGATACCGCGCGCCAGACCCACGCCCATGACCGCACCGACCAGGGTCTGGGTGGTGGAGATGGGCAGACCGGTGCCGGAGGCGATCACCACGGTGGCGGCGGTGGCCAGCTGGGCGGCGAAGCCGCGGCTCGGCGTCAGGTGAGTGATGCCGGTACCGACGGTGGCCATCACCTTCTCGCCCATGGTGGCCAGACCGATGACGATACCGATGCCGCCGAGCGGCAGGATCCACCAGGCGATGTGAGAGCTGCCACCGATCTCGCCGCCGGCCGCCACGATGGAGGCGACTGCGGAGAGCGGGCCGATGGCGTTGGCCACGTCGTTGGAGCCGTGGGCAAAGGCCATGGCACAGGCGGTGATGATCATCAGGATGCCGAACACCTTCTCCACGTTGGCGAAGTGCATCTTGCTGTCATCCTGCGGGTTGTACTGCTGGCCACGAATGTAGAGCCAGCCGGCAAACGCCACTGCGATGGAGATGGCGACGGAGAGCAGGATGCCCTCGCCGTCGGTCAGGTGCAGACCGACGTGGGTCAACCCCTTCTTGATGGTCACCAGGCAGATCACCAGCGCGGTCAGGAACATGTAGAAGGGCACGTAGCGCTTGGCGTTGTTCAGCGGATCATCGGTGTTGAAGATAAGCTTCTGCACGCTGATGAACATGAAGTAGGCGATGACGCCGGAGATGGCCGGGGTGATGATCCAGGAGCCGACGATGCCGCCAAACTTGCTCCACTGCACCGCTTCCGGGCCAATGCTCACCACGGCGAAACCGACGATGGCACCGATGATGGAGTGGGTGGTGGAGACGGGCCAGCCGAAGTAGGAGGCCAGGATCAACCAGGCGCCCGCAGCCAGCAGGGAGGCTATCATGCCGAGCACCAGCAGATCCGGCGTATCGGCAAAGGCGTTGCTGTCGATGATGCCGTTGCGGATGGTCGCGGTCACTTCGCCACCGGCCAGATAGGCACCGGCAAACTCGAAGATCATGGCGATGATGATGGCCTGACGGATGGTCAGGGATTTGGTGCCGACCGACGTGCCCATGGCGTTGGCGACGTCATTCGCGCCGATACCCCAGGCCATCAAAAAGCCGAACAAGGCCGCCACGAGCACCAGGGTGGTGCCGTAATTCGCGATAATGTCCATTCAGTGTTTACCCAGTCAGTCGATTACGAACGAGCCAGCATCAGTTCCAGACGGGCGCCAACGCGCTCGGCCTGATCTGCCAGGTCACCTACCCATTCGAGGATCTTGTAGAGGAACATAACGTCGATCGGATTGTATTTCTGCTCAACGGCTTGCAGCTGTTGGCGCAGCCCGATCTGCATGGTGTCAGTATCGTCCTCGATAAGATCCAGCTGGTGGATCATCTCGGCAACCATTTCAACTTCACGTCCTTTAAAGCCGGTTTCGAGCAGCTCATCGAGTTCTCCGATGGCTTTCTCGGCTTGGGCGGTCGCATCGATACAGCGTTTGAGATAGGCCATGAAATCGGCACGCATCTCGGAGGGGAATTCCATTTTGCGGCCAAGCATGCGGCCGGAAATATCCTTGGCACGGTTGGCAATCTTGTCCTGCTGGGTCAGCAGTTCGAGCAGGTCGGTACGGGCAACCGGCAGGAACAGGCCGCGAGGCAGCTTCAGACGAATTTCACGCTTGAGGATGTCCGCTTCTTTTTCCAGCTGGGCAATCTGCTGCCGGATCTTCTCGGCATCTTCCCAACGGTCTTCGGCAACGGCATCAAAGAAGGGAACCAACTGCTGGGAGCACTGGTGAACCTTGACGATATGCTTCTGCAGCGGCTTGATGGGGGACTTGGCAAAAAGCCCCAAAATAGTATTTACTGGCATGGCCAAACCTGTGTCGGTGAAAAAACACTCGATACGATTTTATGAGGGGCGCATGGTAACCGAACTGCGCCATCAATAAAACCGTGAATTAATCCTGATGTATCGCAGGCATTATATCCTCGCGCTTAGCATCACGCCCCCCAAAGTTGCCTGCCAGCCCGGAATGACTATGCAAACTGAGATCGAGATAAAGTTTTTTGTCTCCCGAGATTTTCAACAGCCTTTTTTCAACCTTCTGAATTCACTGGAAATTATATCCAACTCTCAAGCCGAGCTCGGCAATGTCTATTTTGATACGCCAGCGCTGGATTTGCGCCGCCTGGAGATGGGATTGCGGATTCGTCGCAGTGATGATTTCGCCGAGCAGACGATTAAATGTCGGGGCCAGGCGGTGGGCGGATTGCATGCCAGACCTGAATACAATGCTCCGGTCGCTGGCGATATGCCCGCGCTTGACGCTTTTCCTGACGAGATTTGGCCGAGTCTTTCCACACGCGATGCAATCCAGGGCGCCCTGGTGGCTCAGTTTCGTACCGACTTCATGCGCCGCCACTGGTTGATCGCCTTCGAGGGAGCCGAAATTGAGCTGGCCTGGGATCAAGGGGAGATCGTCGGCGTGCTCGGCAAGAGTCGCATCGACGAGCTGGAGCTTGAGCTCAAATCCGGCGAGGCAAGTGCCCTGTTCGGCTTGGCAGAGCAGTTGGCCGGGCTTGGCGGCCTGCGGCTCGGGGCTCAGTCCAAGGCTCAGCGTGGTTATCGGCTGGCTGGGCTCGGCAAGCCGCTGGCGCTGCAAGCCTTGCCTGCGATGACCGACCTGAGTGCGGCCGAGCGTATCGCTCTCGGCCTGCAGCACTGGCAGCACCACGAGCAGTATTGGCTGGAACAGACGAGCACCGAGGCGCAGGGGTTGGCGTTGCAGCAGCTGCGCCTGGGCATGGACCTGATTGCCGAGGCGGCCGGCAGGTTGCCGGCAGCGGACTGGCTGGTGGAGCTAACCCGGTTCGGGCCGCGGCTGGCCTCGGTCGCCGGACAGGCCGACTGGCAGCTGGCGTTGCCGGCCCTGTTCCTTCAGGCCGACTATGTGCGCCTGCAACTGGCCATCGCGGCCTGGCTGCACCAGCAAGGGTGATGGGCTGCGCCGTAGCGCTTGCAATGCAAAAAGGTGAGCCTGGCTCACCTTTTTCTTTAGCTGTCGATAGAGCCAGCGGGCTGGCAATGGAGGTCTACGCGGCTGATTCAGACCTGGGTGTAGATCAGCCCGGTGCTGCGCACCACGTCTTCCCCCTGGCAGCGCAGTTCCAGTTCGCTGGTGTCGCAGGGCTGGCCGTTGTGCTCGATGCAAAATTCGAAGCGGGTACGGGATTTTACCGGAATGTGCTGCGAGTTGGTGGGGGTGGCCTGCCATTGCCACTGCTGCAATACGGCGATGGCGGCGTCGCTGAACTGCGGGTCGCTGCTGTCCAGTACCCGGATCTGTTCGGCCCGTCCCGCCGGATTGATCACGTACTCTAGCGAGCTGCAACCGGTCTGCCCGGCCAGGATGGCCTCTTTGGGGTAGCGGGATTCCATCCGGGTGAGCTGGCTCCACTGGGCGTTCACTTCCTTGAGATCGCTTAAGGGGAGGGAGGTCAGATGGACGCTGTGGGTCTGCTGGCTGCAGCCGGTCAATGCGCACAGGGCGCCCAGCAAAAGAGTGGCTTTCATGTTCGCTTCCCTTCGTTATTGGTATTGCTGGCGGGCCTGGGCCCGCCGCTCGGCAGGGCCATTAATAAAATATTCAGCCACGAATGAAAACCCTTTACCGGCGACAGACCAGAAAAAACCGCCTTTCGGCGGCTTTTTCGGTTTTTTCCCACTCAGTAATAGCCCGCATCGTCCGGGTTGGGCCTGGTCTTGAAGCGGCGGTGCAGCCACATGTACTGCTCTGGCGCCTTGCGCACGGCCGCCTCAATCTCGCGGTTGGCACGGGCCGCATCGACCAGGTCGTCGCCGCTGGGATAGTCGGCGAGCGGCGCACCGATATGCAGGGTGTAACCCTCGCTGGTGCGGATGTTGTAGCAGGGCAGGGTGACGGTGTTCTTCACCCGCGCCAGGGTGGCGGTGCCGGTGATGGTGGCGGCCTGCTCGACCGCGAAGTAGGGCACGAACACGCTGGCATGGCTGCCGTAGTCATGATCCGGCGCATACCAGAGTGCATCCCCGTTGCGCAGCGCCTTGATCATCCCCTTCACGTCCATCCGGTCCACCAGGTATTTGTTGGAGGCGCAGCGACCGTGGTACTGGGCATACTCCAGCACCGGGTTGGTGTTGGGACGATAGACACCGACCCCGGGCCGCACCAGGCCGAAGCAGCGGGCGTTGAGCTCCAGCGTGAGGAAATGGCAGGAGAGCAGCAGCATGCCCTGACCCTTCTCCATGGCGGCGATGACGTGCTCTTCCCCTTCTACCTTCATCAGGTTGCGCATCCGCCAGTCCGGCCAGAACCAGGCCATGCCGACTTCGAAGATGGCGCAGCCCACGCTCTCGAAATTCTGTTTGAGCAGTTTCTCGCGCTCATCCTTGGTCAGCTCCGGCATCGCCAGTTCCAGATTGCGGCGGGCAATCTTGACGCGGGATTTCAACAGCTTGCGGGCCAGACTGCCGAGCTGGCGTCCCAGCCACATCTGGCTGCGCCAGGGCAACAGCACCAGCAGCCAGAGCAGGCTGAGGCCGAACCAGCTGGCCCAGTAGCGGGGATGAAACAGACGGGGTTCGAGGCGGGGAGCATTGTCGTGGGCCATGAAAAGTCTCTTGTTCGCAATCGCCATGCACCGGGCAAGCCCGGTCGAATAAGGAGAGGCGATAAAGGCACGTGGGGATCCTGAGCGGATCGTTTTATTCGCAAGCGGGGATTCTAGCCGAAAAGCGGGGGCGGGGGCGAATGGCTATGTGCTGGTCAGAGGGGCTGATGGTGGTTCACTGGCGTGACGGGAATCGTCACTACCGGTTTCTTTAAATGGAAACCGCAGGTTTGCTTTTTCTCCCTCAAATAAAAGAGTGTGATAAAATCGGCGACTGATTTTTCAGGTTTTGAGAGTCGATACAGATGAAGATCACCCTGCCCGAGTTTGAAAAAGCCCGCGTTCTGGTCGTTGGCGATGTCATGTTGGACCGTTATTGGCATGGCCCCACCGGCCGGATCTCGCCCGAGGCACCGGTGCCCGTGGTCAAGGTTGAACACATTGAGGAGCGCCCGGGTGGCGCCGCCAACGTGGCGCTCAACTCCGCCGCGCTGGGCGCCCACGCCGTGCTGCTGGGGCTGACCGGTCAGGATGAGGCCGCCGATGCCCTGGCTGGCCAGATGGCTGGCGTCAAGGTCGCCTGTGACTTCGTTCGTCTGGCCGACTACCCGACCATCACCAAGCTGCGCGTGCTGTCGCGCAACCAGCAGCTGCTGCGTCTGGACTTTGAAGAGGCCTTCCACGATGTGGACTCCACCCTGCTGATGGGCAAGGTCGAGCAGGCGCTGCCGCACAGCGACGTGATGATCCTCTCCGACTACGGCAAAGGCGCCCTCAACGACGTACCCGGCATGATCCAGCGCGCTCGCGCTGCCGGCATCCCGGTGCTGGTCGATCCCAAGGGGACCGATTTCGAGAAGTACCGCGGTGCCACCCTGCTGACCCCCAACATGTCCGAGTTCGAGGCCGTGGTGGGCAAGGTTAAGAGTGAAGAAGAGCTGGTTGCCAAGGGGTTGGAGCTGGTCAAGCGTTTCGAGCTGGAGGCCCTGCTGGTGACTCGTTCCGAAAACGGCATGACCCTGATCCGCGAAGGCCAACCCGAGCTGCACCTGCCGGCCCAGGCCCACGAGGTGTATGACGTGACCGGTGCCGGTGATACCGTCATCTCCACCCTGGCCACCTCGCTGGCCGCCGGCAAGAGCCTGGACGAAGCCTGTGCCCTGGCCAACACCGCCGCCGGCATCGTGGTCGGCAAGCTGGGGACCTCCACCGTCAGCCCGGTCGAGCTGGCCAACGCCCTCTACACCGAGCAGGAGACCGGCTTTGGCGTCATGTCCGAAGCACAGCTCAAGATTGCCGTGCAGGCCGCCCGTCTGCGTGGCGAGAAAGTGGTGATGACCAACGGCTGCTTCGACATCCTGCACGCCGGTCATGTTTCCTACCTGGCCAATGCCGGCAAGCTGGGGGATCGCCTGATCGTGGCGGTCAACACCGACGAGTCGGTGCGTCGCCTCAAGGGGCCGGGTCGTCCGGTCAACCCGACCGAGCGCCGGATGGCCGTGCTGGCCGCGCTGGGTGCCGTAGACTGGGTGGTGCCCTTCTCCGAGGATACCCCGCAGCGGCTGATCGCCGAGGTGCTGCCGGACCTGCTGGTCAAGGGCGGCGACTACAAGCCGGAAGAGATTGCCGGCTACGCCGAGGTGACCGCCAATGGCGGCGAGGTGCGGGTCCTCAACTTCGAGGATGGCTGCTCCACCAGCGACATCATCAAGACCATCCGCGAACGCAGCTAAGCGCAAAACCCGGCCAAGGCCGGGTTTTTTGATGGGGCTGCCGGGCCGGCGACATGATGTTGCCTGGCAGGCCCTGGCCAACGCACTCCTGGCGGTGAACAGACATGAAAAAGGCGACCCTCTGGTCGCCTTTTTTGTCGTCATGAACCGGATCAGGATTTGTTCTTGGCCTGAGCGGCGGGCATCAGCCCCTGGTTCACGTCTTCCAGATCCTTCTGTTCCAGCGTGCCGGCGGCCTGCTTGAGGGAGAGGATGCTGAGGATGTAGTTGTAGCGGGCCTCGGAGAGCTTCTGCTTGGCCTGGTACAGCTTGCGGGTGGAGTCCAGCACGTCGACGATGGTACGGGTACCCACTTCGTAACCGGCCTCGGTCGCCTTGAGGGCGCTGTCAGCGGAGATGACGGACTGGCCGTAGGCGCGCACCGAGCCAATGCTGGCGTTCACGTTGTTGTAGGAGGAGCGAACCGTGCTCTGCACGTTGCGGAAGCTGCGCTCCAGCTGTTCGCTGGCGGCCACGTAGTTGAACTGGGACTGCTTGACCTGGGAGGTGGTTGCCCCGCCGCTGTAGAGCGGCAGCTTGAAGTTCAGACCGATGTTGGCCTGGTTGGCGTTGCTCTCCGGGTTGCGGATCTCGTCCTTGTAGTCGCTGTAGGTGCTGGAGAGGCCGGCGCCCAGATCCAGGGTCGGCTCATGACCAGTCTTGGCCAGATCGATCTGCTCCTTGGCGATGTCCTTGCCGATGCGGGCACTGTGCAGTTGCAGGTTCTTGTCCAGCGCCAGCTCCAGCCACTTGTCGGAGTTGAACGGAGTCTTCTGCGGACTGAAGCGCTCGGTGTTGAGCACGTCCAGCTGACGGTGGTCGATACCGGTCAGCTCGCGCAGGCTCTCGTAGCTGTTGTCCAGGGTGTTCTCGGCGTTGATCTCGTCCGCCAGCGCCTGATCGCGCTCGGCCTCGGCTTCGTGCACGTCGGTGATGGCGGTCAGGCCCACTTCGAAGCGCTGCTGGGTCTGTTCCAGCTGACGTTCCACTGCGGCCTTGTTGGCGCGCACGAACTCCAGGGTATCCATCGCCTTGAGCACGTCGAAATAGGCCTGGGCGGTACGCAGCATCAGGTTCTGGATTTCGAGGTTGTAGGTCACGTCGGACTGGGTGGCGCTCTTCTCGGTCAGGCTCAGGTTGACCCAGTTGCTGCGGCGGTAAATGGATTGGTCCAGCGACAGGGAACCGGTGGCGTTGCTGTTGGTCTGGGTATCACCCTTGTTCTGCAGGTAGTTCAGACCGGCGCCCAGGTTGATCTGCGGCAAGAGGGCGGCGCGGGATTCGTTGATCTTCTCGAAGGCCTGGTCACGCTTGGCTTTGGATTCCAGCAGCTGGGTGTCCTTGATCTGGGCCTGTTGGTAGATATCGAGCAGGTTTTCGGCATGGGCGCCGGCGCTGACGCCCAGCAACACCATGGCTGACAAGAGTGTTCTTTTCATAGATCGTTTTAACCTTATGTATTAACCCAAAGCTGTCGCTGGATGAAGGAGGGGTATTGTCACTGAGCAAGCTTGATTTCAGCTTAATCACTCTACTATAAGCAAAATTTTATGATAACTGTCTCTTTTCCAGCGACAGGAACGTCAAGAACGAGGGTGAGTTTTCTCCCCCTCGTGCCTAGCCAAATGTCCTGTGGCTGCTAAAATCCATCCCTCATCTCCGACGGGAGCGAGTGAATGAATGTTCATTCATGTTCCCGGATTTTATGGTCTAACCGAGCCAAGTCAAGCTGGCGGGAGTCTCGTATGTCGCAGCAAGCCTTGCCCCAAACCCGTCACTACTCTGCCGATGATGTGAAAATTATCGATAAATCAGCAGGATATAACGGGTTCTTCAAAGTAAACGTCTATCGTCTGCAGCACAGGTTATTTGCAGGGGGCTGGAACGAGCCCATCGTCCGCGAGCTGTTCGAGCGCGGCCATGCCGCCGCCCTGCTGCCCTACGACCCGGTACGCGACCAGATCGTGCTGGTGGAGCAGTTTCGTATCGGCGCCATCGAGACCAGCGCCACCCCCTGGCTGCTGGAGCTGGTGGCCGGCATCATAGACCCGGGCGAGGTCGCTGAAGAGGTGGTGCGGCGCGAAGCAGTGGAAGAGGCGGGCATCGAGGTCGGCCGCTGCGAGCACGCCATCAGCTATCTGGTGAGCCCGGGCGGCAGTACCGAGCGCATCGAGGTCTACGTGGGCGAGGTGGATGCCAGCAAGGCCGAGGGGATCCACGGTCTGGCGGAAGAGGGGGAAGACATCCGGGTCCACGTGGTGAGCCGCGAGCAGGCCTATGCCTGGCTCAAAGAGGGGCGCATCGACAACGCCGCCTCCGTCATCGCCCTGCAGTGGCTGGCTCTCAATCACGGCGAGCTGCGTGCCCGCTGGCTGGCGGGGCGCTGAGGTGGCGCTCGTTCATACCCAGGCCAAGCGCTATGTGCCTGATTTGATGTCCTTGCAGCGTACCTGTGAGGTCAACTACATGACCCTGATGAAACTGCTGCCCCCGGGCGGCAGTGTCGGCGCCGAACGCCGCTATCAGGTGGGCAACGGGCTGCAGTTTCAGCTCACGGTGAGCGAGGAGAGTCGCTTCACCAGCCAGGTGATCCTGGCCCAGCACAACCCGGAATTGCCGAGTT
Organism: Aeromonas oralensis; assembly: GCF_049665575.1. Lineage (NCBI taxonomy): Bacteria > Pseudomonadati > Pseudomonadota > Gammaproteobacteria > Aeromonadales > Aeromonadaceae > Aeromonas > Aeromonas oralensis. Next base: position 4,021,726 of record NZ_CP187186.1, on the reverse strand, counting down.
ATTTGCAGGCCCGAATAGAGATTCGTTTGTACCATGACGTGCGGATGGCGGAAGTGTGTGCGGCGCAACAGATTTCAAGGTTGCAACCACGTTATGATTATCCCAATAAAAATATGCACCAGCGGGATGAAAAGGAGCAGGTAAACCTGTTTCTGGCCGATTGGCTAAAATTTTGTCTCAGACATGGTACCAGCCTGATAAACATCCTCTAGTTGAACTCATAAAAAGAAGCGTGATTTTGGAAACAGAGCTACCCCAGGCGCAGGACGGCAGTGTGCGCCTGTTGCAAATTACCGACACCCACCTCTTCGCGAGTGCCGAGGGGCGGCTATTGGCCGTGCGCACTGCCGAGAGCCTGGCTGCCGTGCTGGAACGGGTGCAGGCCAATGACCATCCGTTCGATCTGATCCTCGCCACCGGGGATCTCTCCCAGGATCACAGTCCGGAGTCCTACCAGCGGTTCGCCTCCATGATGGCGCCGCTGGCGCGCCCCATCTACTGGCTGCCCGGCAACCACGACGACGGCCCCCTGATGACCGAATACCTGCATGCGGCTGGCATCAGCGAGGCCAAGCAGCTGGTAGGCGAGCACTGGCAGGTGATCCTGCTGGATACCCAGGTGCGCGGCAAACCCCACGGGGTGCTGGGGGATCACCAGCTGGCGGCGCTGGATCAGGCGCTGCGCCAGCATCCCGAGCGTCATGCCCTGATCGCCCTGCATCATCAGGCGGTGCCGGTGGGCTGTGCCTGGCTCGATCAGCACAATCTCAAGAATGCCGACGACCTGTTCGCCGTGCTGGCCCGCCACCCGCAGCAGAAGACCATCCTGTTTGGCCACGTCCACCAGGAGTTCGACGAGGTGCACCGCGGGGTGCGGCTGATCGCCAGCCCCTCCACCTGCATCCAGTTCAAACCGCTCTCTGATGGCTTTGCGCTGGACGAGTCCGGCCCGGGCTGGCGTTACCTCACCCTCTACCCGGATGGCCGCATCGCCAGCCAGGTGTGGCGTCTGCCGGTGGGGCAGTTCGTGCCCGACCCCAATGCCACCGGTTATTGAGGAGCCGTGATGAAGCCCGTACTCCTCTACCTGCACGGTTTCAACTCCTCGCCCGGTTCTGCCAAGGCGCAGCAGATGGCTGCCTGGGTGGCTGAGCACAGACCCGATATCGAGGTGGTGATCCCGGCCCAGCCCAACACGCCTGCGGCGGCCTGGGCGGCCATCGAGCAGACCGTTGTCGATCTGCAGAGCCGTTATGGCAACGAATTCAAACTTGGCGCCGTGGGCAGCTCCCTCGGCGGCTTTATGGCGACCCGGATCAGCGAGCGATACGGCTGTCGCGCCGCCCTGATCAATCCAGCGGTGCGCCCGCACGAGCTGCTCTGCGACTACCTCGGCCCCCAGACCAACCCCTACACGGGGGAGCAGTATCAACTGCTGCCTGAACACATGGATGAGCTGCGGGCGCTGGCGGTACCGGTGAGCGCCCCCGAGCGACTCTGGGTGCTGCAACAGCAGGAAGACGAGGTGCTCGACTACCGCAAGGCGCTGGACGAATACCGCTTTGCCCGCCTCTCGCTGGAGTGCGGCGGCGACCACGCCTTCGTGGCGTTCGAGCGCTACCCCGCCCAGATCGTCCGTTTCCTCGGGCTCTAGCCATGCAGCCGCCGTTGGCCACCTTTCTGGAACAGGTGCTGGCCACGGCGCAGGCCGGGCTCACCTACTCCAAAGATCCCTTCGACATTGGCCGCTTCGAGGCGCTGCGAGCGGCCACGGTGGCGCTCATCGCCAGCCAGAGCGAGCTGGCACCGGAAGCCATCAGCGACTGGATCGCCCTCGATCGCGGTTATCCCACCCCCAAGCTCGATGTGCGGGCCTTCATTCAGAACGATGCGGGCCATATCCTGCTGGTACAGGAGCGCAGCGACGACTTCTGGACTCTGCCGGGCGGCTGGTGCGATATCGGTGACTCGCCGGCGGGGGCCGTGGTGCGCGAAGTGGTGGAAGAGACCGGCCTGGCGTGTCGGGCCGTGCAGCTGCTGGCGCTGTTCGACAAGCTAAAACATCCTCATCCACCCCAGCTGCCCCACGCTTACAAGGCGTTCTTCCTGTGCGAGGTAACCGGCGGCCAGCTGCTGGGCGAAACCGATGAAACCAAAGGGGCGGGGTACTTCCCCATCGACGACTTGCCCCCGCTCTCCCGCCATCGGGTGGTGGCGTCCCAGCTGCGCACCCTGCATGACCATCTGCTGCAGGGGCGGCGAGATACCCTGTTTGATTGATTGGCTCGGAACCTGAACCTGTCTGCAAGGAGGCAGCATGAGCAAGCGTATCGGCAATACCCCCATTCAGGAGCGGCACAAAGCCAGCTGCCACTGCGGCGCCGTGGTGCTGGAGCTGACCCTGCCGGATGGCGTGGTGGATCCGCGCCGCTGCGACTGCTCGTTCTGCCGACGCCGGGGCGCCATCGTCGCCTCGGTGCCGCTGTCCGGCATCCGCATCCTGCAAGGGGAGGATGTGCTGAGCTGCTACCAGTTCAATACCCGCACCGCCAAACACTACTTCTGCAGCATCTGCGGCATCTATACCCACCATCAGCGCCGCTCCAATCCGGCCCAGTATGGTTACAACCTCGCCTGCCTCGAAGGCGTCAATCCGTTCGAGCTGGGCGAGGTGCCGCTGCTCGACGGCATCAACCATCCGGCGGATCGGCTGGTCTGACCGGCAGGGTCTCATCTGCTCCTGTAGCGCCCTGCGGGGCTGTGATAGTCTTGCCAGACCCGCCGCATGGCGGGCCGTGAGTCCGCATTATCTCGCTTGCCAACAGGGAGCCCGCTTGTGACAACTTCAGCACTGCCGGATCTGATCCTGGGCGCCTCTCTCTACTTTCCGCCGCTGTTCAAGGCGGTGCTGCTCGGCCTGCTGGGCTGGCTGCCGGTGCACCACCTGCTGCGTGACTGGCTCTACGGCGGGGATGTCTGGCATCCCCTGCTGATGGATCTCTCCCTGTTTATCCTCTCCGTCAGCGGCGCCCTATGGATATTGCTACATGGCTAAATCACCCCTCGCGACCCTCAAATACTTCTCTACCCTGCTGGTCTGCGCGCTGGCGCTGGCGGCGGGCTGGTGGCTGTGGAACTACTACATGCAGGGGCCCTGGACCCGGGATGGCAAGGTGCGCGCCGAGCTGGTCAGCATCACCCCCGAGGTGTCGGGCAAGATCATCAAGATAGCGGTGAAAGACAACCAGCTGGTCAAGGCGGGGGAGGAGATCTTTACCCTGGATCCCGAGCCCTACCGGATTGCGCTGGACAACGCCCAGGCTGCGCTGGCCAAGGCCAAATCGGATCTCGACAAGGCGGAGCATGAGGCGAGCCGGCGCAGCGGCCTGTCGCGCAGCGTCATCTCCGCTGAGGCGGTGGACGAGGCCCGCCTCAATGCCCAGGCGATGAAGGCGGCCTACCAGGTAGCCCAGGCCAATCTGGAGCAGGCCAGATGGTCGCTGGCCAAGACCCGGGTGCATGCCGCGAGCGACGGTTACATCACCAACCTGCAGACCCGGGTCGGCAACTATGCCAGCGCCGGCGTACCGCTGGTGGCGCTGGTGGATACTCACTCCTTCTATGTGCAGGGTTACTTTGAAGAGACCAAGCTTGGCCACATAGTGCCGGGCAAACCGGCCGAAGTGGTGCTCTACAGCGGTGAACAGCGGTTGCGCGGCGAGGTGGAGAGCATAGGACGCGCCATCCACGATCAGAGCGTCGATGGCGGCAACGGCCTGCTGATCGACGTCAAACCCAACGTGCCCTGGGTACGGCTGGCCCAGCGGGTGCCGGTGCGGATCAAGCTGCTGGATGTGCCGGCGGACGTGACGCTGATCGCCGGTACCACCTGCACCATCACCATTGGCGAGTAGGGTGAGCGAGTCATTCTGGCTGCGAACCCCCTGGGGGAAGGCGACAGGGGGGCTGTGGCGCTATGCCCTGCGCAATGCGCTGGCCATGTGCCTGTCGCTCTGGCTGGCCTTCGTGCTGCAGCTCGACTCCCCCTACTGGGCGATGAGCTCGGCTGCCGTGGTGAGTTTTCCCACCGTGGGCGGGGTGATCAGCAAGAGTCTGGGGCGGGTGGTTGGCAGCCTGATGGGGGCGATGGCGGCGGTGGTGATCACCGGTCTTGGCTTCAGCGATCCCTGGCTGTTCAGCTTCCTTATCGCCCTCTGGCTGGGCTTGTGTACCTACATATCCAACCACTATCAGAACAACGTCTCCTATGCCTTCGCCCTCGGCGGTTACACCGCCGCCATCATCGCCTTCTCCTGCGTCAATGTGGCGGATCCCCACCATATCTTCGATATTGCTCAGGCGCGGGTGAGCGAGGTGATCATCGGCATCCTCTGCGGCGGTCTGATGATGATGGTCCTGCCCAGCACCTCGGACAGCGAAACCCTGCTTGAATCCCTGCGCAAGAGCCAAGCCCGCCTGCTGGAGCATGCCCAGCTGCTCTGGCTGGGGGAGATGACGCCCGAGGTGCGCAGCTCCCACGAAGGGTTGATCGGCCAGATCCTCACCATGAACGTGCTGCGTATTCAGGCGGTCTGGAGCCATCACCGGCTGCGGCGCCACAACCGGCTGCTCAACTTCCTGCTCCATCGCCAGCTGCGGCTCATCAGCCTTATCTCCAGCCAGCGGCGCATGCTGCACAACTGGCCGGAACAACCGGAAGGCATTCAGGCGCTGCTCGCCATCCTGCTGACCGAGCTTGGCAAACCGGAGTGCGACAAGTATCGGGTTGCGAGGTTGCTGGCTCCCCTGATGCCGACCGGCGAGCATGATTACCGGCTGCGCACCTTTTTGCTGCGGCTGCGCCACTTCTGCTGGAGCTATCTGGAGTGTCAGCGCTGGCTCGACCGGTTGACCCGCTACGACGATCAGGAGTGGCCGGCGCCACCCCGTCACACCTCCCTCACCAGCCATACCGACACGCTGGAGGCCGCCTACAACGGCGGGCGCACCTTCCTCTGCGTGCTGCTCGGCTGCACCTTCTGGATCAACAGTCAATGGGATGCGGGCAGCTCGGCGCTCACCATGCTCTCCATCTGCTGCGTGCTCTACTCGGCGACCCCGGCCCCGGCTCAGGGGGCTAACACCATGCTCAGGGCGATCCTGCTGCTCAGCCTCATCTGCTTTGCGGTCAAGTTTGGCCTGATGATCCGCATCGACGACTTCTGGATCTTCTGCCTCTTGCTCTTTCCGGCGCTGCTCACCATGCAGCTCTGCAAACAACAGCAGGTGCGGCAGGCGGGCCTCTGGGGCCAGATGATCGTGCTGCTCGGCTCGTTTCTCGCCATCACCAATCCGCCCAGCTATGACTATCAGCAGTTCATCAACAGCAGCCTCGCCCAGATGCTGGGGGTGATGAGCGCCGCGCTGGCGTTTCAGCTGCTGCGACCCAGCTCGGATCGGCGCAAGAGCCGCCGGATTATCCGCTCCCTGCGCCGCCACTTCATGGATCAACTGGAGCCGGCTCCGCGCCAGAGCGAGAGCCAGTTCGAGTCGCTCATCTACCACTGCATCAGCCAGCTCGGTCAGAGTCAGGATCAGACCGCCCGCCTCTGGGTGCTGCGCTGGGGCGTGGTGCTGCTCAACTGCAGCCATATCGTCTGGCAGCTGCGCCAGTGGCGCGGTGACGAACACCCTCTCTATCTGGTACGCGACAACTGCATCCGTTGCCTGAAGGGGATCCTCACCGAGCAGGGAGTGCAGCACGCCTCCCTCGACCGCACGCTGGCTGAGCTGCAGCGGATCAGTCAGGGGCTGGCCAACCATGGCGATGGCTCGGCGCGAGAGCTGGCCGGCATGGTGTGGCGGCTGCAAAGCTCGCTCTCCCAGCTGCAACAGGCGCTGCCGGGCCCTGCCGAGGGGAGCTGAAATAGCCTCCGGAGGGGCACAATCCCCTCCGGATCACCCTTTCCCGCAGCCAAGTTTGTCCAATACCCTCCCAACGAGTAAGATTCTCCCCAAACGTCAATTCGCAAGGCCCTCCATGTCTACTCAATACAATGCGGATGCCATTGAGGTCCTCAATGGCCTTGAACCGGTGCGTCGTCGTCCCGGCATGTATACCGACACCACCCGGCCCAATCACCTCGGCCAGGAGGTCATCGACAACAGCGTCGACGAAGCGCTGGCGGGCCACGCCCGTACCCTGGAGGTGACCCTGTATGAAGATCAGTCCCTCGAGGTGATCGACGACGGCCGCGGCATGCCGGTCGACATCCACCCGGAGGAAGGGGTGTGCGGGGTGGAGCTGATCCTCTGCAAGCTGCACGCGGGCGGCAAGTTCTCCAACAAGAACTACCAGTTCTCCGGCGGTCTGCACGGGGTGGGCATCTCGGTGGTGAACGCCCTCTCAGAGCGGGTCGAAGTGACGGTACGCCGCGACGGCCAGGTCTACGACATCGCCTTCGAGAAGGGCGAGAAGGTGCAGGAGCTGACCATCACCGGCACCTGCGGGCGCCGCAACACCGGCACCCGGGTGCGCTTCTGGCCGGAAGCCCACTACTTCGATTCTCCCAGGTTCTCGGTCTCCAAACTGGAGCACCTGCTCAAGGCCAAGGCGGTGCTCTGCCCGGGCCTCACCATCAAGTTCCTCGACAAGAACACCGGCATCAAGCTGGAGTGGTGCTATGAAGACGGCCTCAAGGATTACCTGGTCGACGCGGTCAAGCAGTTCACCTGCCTGCCGGAGCAGCCCTTTGTCGGCGCCTTCAGCACCGAGCAGTCGGCGGTGGACTGGGCCCTCTGCTGGTTGCCGGAAGGGGGCGAATGCCTCGCCGAATCCTATGTGAACCTGATCCCCACCGCCCAGGGCGGTACCCATGTCAACGGCCTGCGTCAGGGCCTGCTCGACGCCATGCGCGAGTTCTGCGAGTTCCGCAACCTGCTGCCGCGCGGGGTCAAGCTGACCCCGGAAGATATCTGGGATCGCTGCGCCTACATCCTCTCCATCAAGATGCAGGATCCGCAGTTTGCCGGCCAGACCAAGGAGCGGCTCTCCTCGCGCCAGAGTTCGGCGTTTGTCTCCGGCGTGGTGAAGGATGCCTTCAGCCTCTATTTGAACAGCAACACCGAGCTGGCCGAACAGCTGGCCGAGCTGTGCATCTCCAGCGCCCAGCGCCGGATGCGCGCGGCCAAGACGGTGGTGCGCAAGAAGATAACCCAGGGCCCGGCGCTGCCCGGCAAGCTGACCGACTGCGGCTGCGCCGACCCCATGCAGGGGGAGCTGTTCCTGGTGGAGGGTGACTCCGCGGGCGGCAGTGCCAAGCAGGCGCGGGATCGGGAGTTTCAGGCCATCATGCCCCTGCGCGGCAAGATCCTGAACACCTGGGAGGTGGAGGCCGGTCAGGTGCTCGCCTCGCAGGAGGTGCACGACATCTCGGTGGCCATCGGGCTCGACCCGGACTCCGACGATCTTTCCGGCCTGCGCTACGGCAAGGTGTGCATCCTCGCGGATGCGGACTCGGACGGTCTGCACATCGCCACCCTGCTCTGCGCCCTGTTCGTGAAGCACTTCCGCGCGCTGGTCAATCAGGGCCACGTCTATGTAGCCATGCCGCCCCTCTACCGGATCGATATCGGCAAGGAGGTCTACTACGCCCTCGACGAGGACGAGAAGAACGGCGTGCTGCAGCGGGTCGAAGCCGAGAAGAAGAAGGGCAAGGTGATGGTGACCCGATTCAAGGGGCTGGGTGAGATGAATCCGAAACAGCTGCGGGAAACCACCATGGATCCCAACACTCGCCGTCTGGTGCAGCTCACCATGGGACCAGAGGCCGAGGGGGATGAGACCCTGCAGCTGATGGACATGTTGCTGGCCAAGAAGCGCGCCGGTGATCGCCGCGAGTGGCTGGAAGAGAAGGGCAACCTCGCCATCATCTAAGCCGTCAGCCGGCCCTGTCGGGGCCGGCAAGCATTTAGCCGGAGTCGCCCTGTGGCGGCTCCCGAACCGAAAGAGAAAATCACATGAGTGATGCTATCGAGCTCAGTCTGTGGATGAAGTAGAGCGCCAACCGACTCTATAACCGAAAGAGAACAAATCTATGAGCGATCTAGAGCTCAGTCTGGACGGGGTAGAGCGCCAGCCAATGCGCACCTTTACCGAACAGGCTTACTTGAACTACTCCATGTACGTCATCATGGATCGGGCCCTGCCGCATATCGGCGACGGCCTCAAACCGGTGCAGCGGCGCATTATCTACGCCATGAGCGAGCTGGGTTTGTCGGCGCTGTCCAAGCACAAGAAATCCGCCCGTACCGTGGGTGACGTGCTGGGTAAGTACCACCCCCACGGCGACAGCGCCTGTTACGAAGCCATGGTGCTGATGGCCCAGCCCTTCTCCTACCGCTACCCGCTGGTGGACGGTCAGGGCAACTGGGGGGCGCCGGACGATCCCAAATCCTTCGCCGCCATGCGTTACACCGAGGCGCGGCTGTCGCGCTTCTCCGAGCTGCTGCTCTCCGAGCTCGGCCAGGGCACGGTGGAGTGGACGCCCAACTTCGACGGCACCATGAAAGAGCCGGTGGTGCTGCCCGCCCGCCTGCCGCACATCCTGCTCAACGGGGTGACCGGCATCGCGGTAGGCATGGCGACCGATATCCCGCCCCACAACGCGCGGGAAGTGGCCCACGCCTGTGTGGAGCTCCTGGACAACCCCAATGCCGGCCTGGATGCCCTGATGGCCCATGTGCAGGGGCCGGACTACCCGACCAACGCCGAGATCATCACGCCGCGCGACGACATCCGTAAAATCTACGAGACCGGCAAAGGCTCAATCAAGCAGCGGGCGGTGTGGAGCGAAGAAGATGGCGACATCGTCATCACGGCGCTGCCCCATCAGGCCTCAGGCGCCAAGATCATGGAGCAGATTGCCGCCCAGATGGTGGCCAAAAAGCTGCCCATGGTCACCGATCTGCGCGATGAGTCGGACCACGAAAACCCGACCCGTCTGGTGATCGTGCCGCGCTCCAACCGGGTGGACGTGGAGGGGCTGATGGCCCACCTGTTCGCCACCACGGATCTGGAGAAGAACTACCGGGTCAACCTCAACATCCTGGGTCTGGACAACCGGCCCCAGGTGAAAGACCTCAAGACCATCCTCACCGAGTGGCTGAGTTTTCGCCGTGAGACGGTGCGCCGCCGCCTGCAGTATCGCCTCGACAAAGTGTTGGCCCGCTTGCACATCCTCGAAGGCTTGCTGATCGCCTACCTCAACATCGACGAGGTGATCGAGATCATCCGTACCGAAGAGGAGCCGGGCCGGGTGATGATGGAGCGTTTCAACATCAGCGAGACCCAGGCCGAGGCGATCCTCGAGCTGAAACTGCGCCACCTGGCCAAGCTCGAAGAGTTCAAGCTGCGCGCCGAGCAGAACGAACTGGCCGAAGAGCGCGACAAGCTGGAACTGATCCTGGGTTCCGAGCGCCGTCTCAGCACCCTGCTCAAGAAAGAGATCCTGGCGGATGCCGAGAAGTACGGCGACGATCGCCGCACCCCGCTGGTGGAGCGCGCCACCGCCGTGGCACTGACCGAGAAGGAGCTCACCCCGAGTGAGCCGGTGACCGTGATCCTCTCCGACAAGGGCTGGGTGCGCGCCGCCAAGGGCCACGACGTGGATGTGGAGGGCCTCTCCTACAAGGCGGGGGACGGTTATCTGGCCCACGCCCATGGCCGCAGCAACCAGCAGGCGGTGTTCCTCTCCACTCTGGGGAGAACCTACTCGCTGGAGGCCCACACTCTGCCCTCCGCCCGCAGTCAAGGCGAGCCGCTCACCGGTCGCTTCGCGCTGGGGGCCGGTGAAGAGGTGCGCCATCTGGTGATGGGTAACGAGGGCGAGCCGTATCTGATCTGTTCCGACGCCGGTTACGGCTTCGTCTGCAAATATGACGACCTGATCGGTAAGAACAAGAACGGCAAGGCGCTGCTCACTGTGCCGGAAGGGGGCCTGGTGATGGCACCCCAGAAGATAGGTGCGCCGGATACCGATCTCTGCATGGCCATCTCCAACGAGGGGCGCATGTTGCTGTTCCCGCTCAATACTCTGCCGGTGCTCGGCAAGGGCAAGGGCAACAAGCTGATCAGCATTCCGTCGGCGCGCGTGAAGGCGCGGGAGGAGTTTGTTGTGATGGCTGCCGTCATTCCGCAAGGCCAGTCGGTCACCCTGTTTGCCGGCAAGCGCAAGCTGACCCTCAAGCCAGCTGACCTTGACTACTACCGCGGCGAGCGCGGCCGCCGTGGTGCCAAACTGCCTCGTGGTCTGCAGCGAGTCGATCGTATCGAGATTGAAACCGTCGCCGGCGCAGAACCGGCAGCCGGGGAAAATCAGGAAGGGTAATAACTAGATCTTTGCAGTACAGTTAATATTTCAATTGAAGTGCGATCACAACTCAGTGATCGCACTTCAATCCTTAACTCAAGGCTCGGAGCTCAGCAAGTACCTGTTGGACATTTACAAGGTCATTACCAGCCTTTTCCCGCAGAAAAAGCATAGCTGTTGTAACAGAATCCTTCTTCAGGGGCCGTAGAAGACCCTCCATCTCATAAGATGTTATTGGGAAGGATCTTGCCATCAGATTAAGTACATCGTTTTCAATTCGAATTGTAATGTTTCGCTGGATTGACTGCTCATCTATTGAAGCGGCTACGATTTTCCGCCAAGCATCTAAATGAATGGAACGTACATTCATTGCGGACAATCCTTCATAACCAAATCTAGCGAATGCTTTCTCAACATACTCATCAAAAACGTAAGCATCCCAATTCCTGTCAAGACTTTTTTTAAACTCCCTTATCAAATCAACTCGATCAGGACTTTTATCAAAACAGTCGCAAGCAGAAATAGCACGCTCCAAAATACTTTTGAGATCTGTTACTATAGCATCAAAACACAATAGCCAATGTTCAGCTGTTGATGGCGATCCTGTGCCACACTTCGATATCAACCATGAGGTTGCTCTCTGAACTGTTTGAATATCTCGTTTTTTATCGAAGTCTAAATTGTGACTAGCCCATGTTCTCAAGGCATGTAGGTCCTGAGCTAGTGGAGTATCAGAATTACTGAATGGCGGCAATTTTTTCAAAAAATTAAGAGAGCCTCTGCCAGACTCGAAGACAAAAATATAGCCCCAAGATACAAGCCTTATAAAGGAAAGCTCATCATTATCCCCTTTTGGTGGACTTACGGTTATCTCTGTAAATACCTCCTTTCCAGCTAAAGAAGCCAGCCGCCGCTTAAAGTCTAGATGAAGGGTATGAACCTCTGAAAAATTCATGATCGAACTCCATGTCGTGATAGTGGTTCGGCAATGGGGCCAAGGAAGTTAAATGCAATATTAAAATTAGTTATTTCACGTCCTATTGCTAAGTCTTCTCCCACAAAATCACGACCCAACATATCTATATTCTGTGCCAGGTGGTATACAGAGACGGTCCAATGCCCATCTCCTCTATCCCGAGTAATCCGACCCTTATAACCTTGATTAGGTTCATTAGCTTCCACGACAAAACGCCGTACAACCCTAGAAAAATCTTCAAACTCAGTGTCGGATGACAGCTCTTTAAATAGAATTCGAGCATGTTCAGCGCTACCCGCAATCCACTCAAAAACAGCCTCTAGTAAACGAAAGTTATTACGTTGATTATCTCCTGCAAGAATATTCAAATTTCGTACAAGCGAAAGAATTTCGCTTTGAAATATTTTATCTTGAGGGATGATCGCTTTATCACCATGAAAAATAAAAGAGCCAGTATTTTGGGCCCAAAGTAACTGAATCAACAGTTGTAAAGGACGTATATCAGTCAGAACAATATCTAACCTTTCTCGCAAAAAATTTACGGCTGCTGCTAGGGGCTCTTTCTGAGAGTTATTGATATTTTTCTTTCTGTCATTGAAAAGGGTGGAGCACATTGACCTAGCTTTGAGATAGTAAGCCACTGAAGGATTGCTTTTCTCTAGGGCCGCGAAGGTTTCATCTGCCAGTTCAAACGCCCCTAAATCGTCAGCCACTCGCAGTTTTCGTTCCATAAACTTGCTCGAAGAGTAGTCGTTAAAATTCTCAGTGTCAGCTTGATCGAATATAGAGAAAACATCCGCACGTAACTCCATTTCATGTATGCGAGTGGCTTTTCCACATTTTAGTATGTCAATTGGGGTCCACAAAGCAATGTCAAATGGATAGTGATTATTCGCGACTGATATGGCTGTCGCAATTGCGGTTTTGGCTGCCAAATAGTGTGACCAAACAACATCTTCACTCTCACCCTGGCGAGCCAATCCAACAGCTAAATATCCATATATGGATGCATGTTCAACAGCCAAGCTTTGTTTTGTCTTTTTGCTTGCCCGCAAGATCCGTTCATCAATATCATTGCGAGCTTTTTCGACGATTTGTCGAGCATCATTTAAAATTAAATCACGTTCCTCTGCCGTGAGCTTACTGCCATCTGGTAGCTCATTGTTATCGGAGGCTTGAACCGCCGCACGACGAAAGGTTGATTCTTGGAGCATAACGCTTGCATCTATCACATCATGCTGCTCTCGTAACTTGGTAAGAGCCTTTGCAACATCTAAATAGCCAGTTTGGTATGCTTTCTTTCGGGGGCCTTCCTTCTGCATTTTCCCAAGTAAATCTAGAAGAAAGGAGATTTCTGATCTGCCATCTGCCCCTGAACGCCTTACAGAATTTATTATTTGTAGAAGGCATTCAATTTCCTTGCTACGTTCTGACAATCTTCTTCGACATATTAGTTCAGCTTCTAGTCTTAATCTAGGCTGAACCAGATATTCATTTCCTTCTGCGTCAGACACATGCCATCTAAATAAATCAAGATCATTAAATAAATATGAGATTTGAATATAATCGAGGGATTTACTTGTGCTGCTTAAAGTGCGTAACAACAAGTTCAAGGGAACTGGACAATCCAATCTTCCGGAAACCATCACTAGGTCAATCAATCTGCCTGCAGCATCTAGGCCTGCATCAACGTTATCAGGAACCTCGTCCTCAAAAATAGATTTTGTATCTTTCCCCACTCCAAGGGAAATTAATTTACTAGCCAATGCAAACTCAGGTTTGATAGTTAATGGAATATTTTTGGCTTTGATTCTAACTATACGTTCAGCATTACGAGCTTCGTCTACGATACCATCGATAATCCTTGCTCTACTCATCGAAAGGTGACGATATAACAGAGCGAAAACATTCTTCTCATATTGAGATAGTTCAATATTAGCAATCTGTTTCGGTGCAAAATTTTTCAGCAACTGTTTAAGTTTTGCGACTTCATCAATAGATGTTTCAACTTCTGCTTCAACAAAGCTACGGTTGCTTTTTTTAATGCCTTCTATTTTATAGGCAGTGCCAACAACAACGCATTTTCGACCGCGGCTCTTCAAGCTATTTGCTAAGTCACGGTATCGTTCAGGGGCCTGGTTTGCATCACAGATAAGTACTATGTATGCGGCCCCAGATTTCTCTGATTCTGCTATAAAATCTTCAACGTCGCTTGCGTTTGGCACTCTGTTTTTTGCGTAGAGAACAGGAAGCTTATACTCGCTCCGTAATACTGAAGCCAATCTCGCAAGCGCTACTGATTTTCCAGTTCCTGACTGACCATGAACAACAATGCTACCGTGTAACTTGCCAGAGTCTTTCAAATAATTTTTTATTTTTTGCTCAAGTGCGTACTCGAAATCACGAACTATTGCATATCCTTTTCGTACACCATCAACTTGTGCTCTTATTCCGCCAAAACCACCATGGAATCGTCTAAAGTCATCTTCAAGCTCCTGACCTATAAATGGAGGGGTCTGCTCTAACCACGAGTCATCAATTATTGTTGCTGCAGCCTCGACCCTTAATCGGAGAGATGGAGGCACTTGAAAATATTTACCATTACCGAGAGCTATTGTCTCCGTCTCTCGATGCTCGATTAACCCTAATTGTTCATCTGAATTAGAGCTAACAAGTAAGGAAATCAATATCTCATTTAATGTGTAAGGGGAGTAATGAATTTGTCCTCTTTCTAGCATCATGTCAAAAAACATTGATTTTTCAGGCCATGATCCTAACCATAAAATAATTGCGTTCTCATCTATTGATAATGGCGTTAGTAGCTCATCTACTAACAACCAATCTTTGTCTTCCTTGTATCCCTCTACAACTAGTAAACCTAATGCAGTTATTGTCTCAGGTATTCGATTAAGCAAGGGGTTTGTATGAATGCTTTTTCGCTGAGCTAACTCTAGAGGGTTCACTGGCACACTGTAATTACCTTCCAGCTCATTCGATTTACCAAAAAGATAGTGAACTGGAGGGCGAGATCTGCTTCTAGCTACTCTTGCATAATGGTCTTTAGAAACAATTGTCTCTGGAAACCGTCCTCTGGTTTCTAATCTTCGAGATATCTGTTGGTCAATTGATGTTGTAAAAACTGCACTCCATGCAACTTGAAATATTACTTCTATTGATTCGGGTAAGACATTGCGCTCAAATCTTTCAGCTAACCATTCATAACTTCCGCGTGTGACACCTTTTGCTTTCATGACACTTCGCCAGCTATTATTTTTTTCAACAGGTAGCTGAAGGTGAGCTAGAAATTTATTAAGTATTGGGTCACCATCGATCCCGCTTGAATAGTCTTGCCCTAGAAATAAGACGAGTGGCTTCTCATCTCTAATAGTATTGAAAATGAGGTTTGCGGGGGTTTCCTTTATGTATGTTTCGTTTTTCAAATTAGTTCCTTATAATACTGTTGGTTCAATGCGGACGATATAGAAATAATATTGTGATACAAACTTAAAATAAATATTTAGCATCATGTACAAGAGCCCAATTTCATCTATAACACCCCAAGTCTCTCTCTTCTTTTTTTTATCTACAACACTGATATCGTTCCGCTATAAGTTTTTTGCTTTATACCATATGTATAGGTGAATTTTAACTAGGTTATAATATTTTATGGTGTTTGAAGGGGGTGGGATCTAAAATATGTGTGTGCGTGCACAGAATTTTGGCGATAAATTGATATATCGCAGTAACCTCATCCCCTGCATGGCCGCTTGCTATAGGACACGCTAGTCTGGTGCTGCTTATATTAGTTGGCGATAAGGCTGCGCTTGAAGAAGGTGGATTCGTAGCTGAGGTGTGCACTGCCGCCGGTGTGAGCCCCGTCGAGTTTCACCCCCAGTACTCGCAGTGGCTCTTTCTGACTGAGCTTGACCCGGCTGTCACCCACATCCACCAGCCGCTCCAACAGGGGGAAGAAGTCTTGCTTGTGGGCCTCTATCGCCCGGGCGATGGCCTGTTCCAGCTCAGCGTGGTTGGTAAGGGGGCCATTCAGGGTGTAGCGGGTCTGTATCCTTTCCTGGGTCATAAACTGTTCCTCTTGGGGGTTGCCGATGAGAGGTTCTCCCTAGGTTGCGATAGGGAGCTCAGGCGGGGATGCGGCCATTGCGCACCAGGGCCCGGCGGATGTTTTTGCACATCTTGCCGAAGTGCTGGATCTCGTCGAAGGAGGGCGGGATGCCGCGATCGATCTGATATTGCCAGTAGCAGAGGTCCGTATCCACCAGCTCCATCAGCTTCTTGGGGCAGCCGATGCAGGTGTTGTCCGGCCCGCATTTGAAGGTATCCGATTGATAGAGCGGAAATTCCGCCTTCACGGCGTCGATGATCTGCTGCATTGCGGTAATGCGGTCCGGCTTTCTACTCACTGCTCGTTCCCCGGCTCTGGTATGGGGGAGTCATTATATCCCTGCCAAAAACGGGGCCAATGACGCTTACGGGGTAGTTTCGTGTGGATGCTATAAGGAAGACGGTCTTGCTTGTTTTACAGGGCATCATTGGTGTCAGGATGAACCAAATTCCCCGGTGGAAGCAGGTAAAATCATAAGGAAACGTGATGATGAGATATACCCCGCTCTTACTTTGTTGGTGGGCTTTGTGTGCTCAGGCTGAGATACCCAAGCCAGTACAAGAAGGCACACTCGCCAACCCGCAGCTCATTCAAGATGCCATGGTGGGCGTGGCGTCTTGGGTGGCTACCAAGGGTTGTGAGGCACCGGAGCGTTTTGTGCCCGAGGTGTTGCAGTTGACTAGGGGAGAGCCGGGCAGTCGCCACTGGCAGGAGCGCTGGACCGTGATGGGGTGTGGCAAAGAATATCCCGTGACCATCGACTTTCGGGAAACTGGTATGGAAAGTGCCATGTGGAGTTTTGTGTACTGAGACAACCAGAGCACCATCTTTTTGCATGAGTTTCTCAAAGGAGAACAGAAGAGCCTATTGTTGGTCACGGTCAGAAATCACAGTATTTCCCGTGATTTCTGATGGGGGGCCAGATTTCTAATGGTATTTAAAGTGGGCTTTTATTGTGGCAAGACAAAACTCACTTTATCTTACGATATGCTGCCCAACTTTCTTCAATGCATATTGTTTCCACATAGGGAGCAAGATGATCATTGATAGCGTCTTGAACGCCATGCCAATCAGTGTCATCCATGATAATTACTCCACCAACTTTTACTTTTGGCAAATAAAGATGGATATCACTGGTCACGCAGGAATAATCGTGGTTGCCATCAATATGGATAAAATCGATACTTTGATCAGTGAAATTCTCGTAGACATCTTTTGAGCAAGCCCGAATGACTTGTGCATATTGTTCAAGCCCGTTGCTGTTGATGATGTCGACCAGTCCATCATGGATTTCATCCAAGGTGTGCTGCCCCGGGATGATTTTCTTCAGAGCCTCCAATACGTATTCATCCGGTAATTCATTCCAGATCAGTTCGTAGTTGTATGGATCGATTGCGGTAACATGGCCATTAATTTCCATTGCACCTTCAACAATGTACATTAGGCTTGCACCGCGCCAGACACCGATCTCGATACAATTCTTAAGTCCTTCAACTTGGATAAGGGACATCATCATAACACCCTTTTTATGACCACAACGGCCACCGCCATCCAGCTTGTCTCGCGGGATTAGATTGATAAGATTTCCCAGCATTTCAGCATCTCCTTGTCTCGTCTCTGGATAGGCCCAGCGATGCGGCAGTGTACGCTATTACTTTGGTCATGCACATGAAGGGGGGACTATTTTAGTTTTTTCTGTGAGTAGTATTGTTTTCAACAATAAAAATAAGACTGTATTGAATGTAGACGTTGCTGAAGCCCACAACGCCCGGCAAGCCGGGCGTTGTGGGAGGAGAGGCAAGTGCCGTCCTGCAAGGGGGCATGGCTCCCTTAGAAGTCGTGATAGAGCGGCCAGCCGAGCAGCGGGTGCTTGAGACCGGCGCGCATCTCGATGTTGTCGAGCTTCTCCGGCGAGGCGTTCTCTTTTTGCAGCAGCTGGTACTGGCGCACAAAGCCGAGAGTGTGCAGCAGGTTCGGCACAAAGCCCGGGCTCAGCTCCTGGCGCAGGGCGGCGGCCATGTCGGCGGGCAGCGCGCTCAGCATCAGGGCGAGCTGGGCGGCGAGGTAGTCGGTGTCGTACCAGCTCTCGTCGAGCTCAATCTCCCGCGCCAGTTTGCGCTTGAGATCCTGCTTCACCTTGAGCGGGGCAGCGCCACTGCCCTTGCCGCAGAGGATGCGGTAGAGCAGCGCTTCGGCCAGCTTGTCCTCCATGGTGGGGTGGTCGCTCTCGCAGGCGAAGAAGTGCTGGTCGATGAGCGCCATCAGGCGGCTCTTGTTGTGCTCGCTCAGCGCCTTCTCGTACTCCTGCCACCCTTGCCACTCCTCCACATCGGGCGGGCTCGAGACCTTGTCCAGCAGGCGGGCATCCACGTCACCGTAGAGGCTGTTGCCAGCCTGCTTGGGGCTGACGGTGATGAGCATCGACCAGCCCTTCTGGAACGGCTTGATGGGGCCTTCCGGCGCCTGCAGCAGCGCCAGCGCCTTGGCCGGATCCCGCGCCGAGAGCTCCTGCAGGCCGAGGCTCACTACGCCGATGACGTCGTGGGCCGCCTGCTCCAGCAGGTGCATCTTGTACTTGTTGTAGTACTTGTCGGCGAATTTGAGGCTCATCAGCACCGCCTTGCCCTTGATGGCGGCGAGCTGTTGCTCGCTCAAACGTTCATTGTCGCGGCCAAAGCGCAGCACCTGGGTCAGAAAGGGGCCCTGGTTGGCATCGCGAATGACTAACTGCATGAATGGGCTCCTTAATCCAGAAAGCTGAACATGTCGTCGACGTCGCCGTACTCGTCTTCCTCGACCTTGTTCTTCTCTTTGGCCTGCATCACCAGCTCGGCGGCAAACTTGTTGATGATGCCGTCCCAAGTGGAGTGCTCGTTGCGCAGCAGCGCCTTGATGGCTTTCTCCACCTCGGGGGCCAGCTCGCGAATGAGCATCAGGAGGCTTCTCGGGTCATCCAGCGCGTAGTCGTGGACATCCTCGCTCTGCTGGCGCTCGCTGTAGCGCAGGGACTCTTCGAGATCTTCCTCTTCGGCGTGCAGCACGTCGCGATAGCCTTCGTCCTCTTCATAGCGATCGCCGCGATAGAACTCGATAAAGGGGATGGCGAGGTAGAAGAGACCGGCCGGATCTTCGGCCACGCACTCGAGGATCTCGCGCTGCTTGGCTTCGCTATCCTGGGTGCGGATCAGGTAGTTGAGGAAGTCGAAGGTGTGCTGTTGTAGCTCGTCGGCGTTGTTCTTGATCGCCTCTTCCCAGTAGAGCGGCTGCTGGCAGACGATGTCGCGGATCCGCTCCGGGGTCATCAGCTCGGAGATGATGGAGGGGAAGGAGATGTCGTGCTGGCCGTTGATCTGGGTCAGGGTAACGATATCAATGTTTTCAATCACTTCTGCCAGCTGGTCGTCAGACATGGTCTTGGCGATCAGCTCGAACTTCTCGCTGGCCTGCTTCGGCTCGATGACGGCCAGCTCTTTGATCTCGATGGCGGTAATTTCTATCAGACTGTTGCTCATGCCTTGCCCCAATTAGAAACGGACTTCGTCGTACATATCCTGATCGCCGTCGTCATCACCATAGCGGTCACTGCCGCCGTGGTAGTCGGCGTCGGCATCTTCCCCGTCTTCCTCTTCTTCGTCGCGCAGCTCATAGTCGTCATCGCCGCGGTGGCTGCCGCGCGGCAGCGGGTTGTCGAGCAGGAATAGCACGGCGCAGGCTTCCATCAGCTGATCTTCGCTCTGGGCCCGCACCGCCTTGACCAGCGGCAGGACGGCGTTGTTGAAGCCGACGCTCACCTTGAACTCGTCCCAGCCCGGCTGCTCGCCGCTGGCGAGCCACTTGTTCCACTGCGACTTGGCCTTGGCCGGGAACTGCACCCGGCCATAGAGGGCCAGCGGCAGATACTCGGGCATAAACTCCAGCATGCTCATGTCGGCCAGCAGCAGGGCCTTCATCTGGTCGGTGAACTGCTCAAGCCCCTTGGGGTCGTCCTGATCCCGGTAGGATTCGATGTTTTCACTGGCATCGCTTTGCAGGGCCTTGAGCCGTGCCTGGTCCCATTTATTTTGCATAGTCGCTCTTCTTGCCTGGTGGCTCAGGGGTAGAACTGGTCCCACATCTCCTGCATGGCAGCAGCGGGATCGGTCACGATGACGTTGTTGAAATCCTTGATAAAAGCGGCCCGCTGTTTCGGATCGGACAGCACTTCATAAGCCTGCTTTACCTGGTGCAGCTTGAGGGCTGCCTGCTCTTTCTCTTCTTCGCTCGCCCCGTGCAGCTTGTCGGGGTGGTACTGGTTCGACAGCCGTCGATAGGCTTTTTTGATGTCGTTTTCACTGGCGTTGGACTTGACGCCCAACACCCGGAAGTAGTTGTTCATGACGGATCCTGCCTCACTGGCATCGTGGAATTGACCCTGCGCTGGCCTGGCGGCGGGGCTCTTGGCAAACCAGGCTCGGCAAAAACCCGACATTTTAACGCAAACAGGCCGCCATCGCCATGGATAGGAAGCGAACAGATGGGCGTGCCGGTGGCGTCGTGCGGGGCCTCGTCAGGGGCGGTTTGGGGCCGTTTGTGACTATTTTGTCAGTTCCATGGTGACCCATGTGTGACAGGGGTTGAAAAAACGCCCGGACTGGCCGGGCGTCGAGGTCAAGGGTCAGCGCAGGCTGGCCCACAGCAGGCGGGCCTTGAGCCCGAGCCATGATCTCCAACCGGTGGTGCTGCTCACCAGCTTCCCATCCTTGATGATGAGGAAGGTGGGGGTGACCCCCACCTTCCAGCGAGCGGCCAGATCCCCCCGCTCATCGTTGTGGGTGGGAAAGGCGAGCCCCTTCTTCGTCATCCCTGCGCGCAACTGGTCATTGCTGCCGGAGCGCAGCGCCACCGTCAGCACGTTTTCACCTTGCTGCCAGAGCTGCTCCACCGTGGGAGTGGTGAAGCGGCAGACGCCACACCAGCTGGCCCAGTAGTAGACCAGCAGCGGCTTGCCGCGGCTCTGCTCGGCCAGGCTGGTGGTGGTGCCATCCTGCAGGGTGAAGGGTGCCTCCATGGCCCCCGCTGGCAGGGTGGGGCTGCGCCACAGATCCAGCAGGGTGGAGATGACCAGCGCCATCAGCAGCAGCCAGAGCGCCTCCTTGCCCCAGCGGCGCCAGCGGGGTGGCTTTACGACTGCATCCTCCGCCATGGTTTAGCTCCGCTTGGCCAGCTCGGCCTTCACCAGCTGCTCCAGCTCGTCGTAGGGCAGGGCACCCGGTACCAGCTGGTTGCCGATAAGGGTCGCCGGAGTGCCCTGCACGCCAAGAAGGGTGCCGATGCGAAGGCTGTTGCGCAGCTCCTCGGTGGCCTTGGCATCGGGCTTGAGGGCCGTGTTGCCGGTGGCCGCCAGCGCCTTGTTGATGTCCGCCTCGGTCAGCATCCCTTGCTTGCTCATCAGCTTGTCGTGCAGGGCGAGGAAGCGGGCCGGCTCCTGCTGCCACAGGGTCAGGCTGTACTGGGCCGCCTTGGCGGAGCTCTGCCCCTTGAACGGCAGCAACTTGATCACCAGTCCCAGCTCGTCGGGATAGGCCTTGAGCAGCTTGGTCAGTTGGGGGTCGAACTGCTTGCAGTAGGGGCAGTTGTAGTCGGTGAACAGCACCAGGGTCAGCTTGGGGTGCTTGGCGCCGAGGCGCGGGCTGGTGGCGCTGTTGAACAGCACATCCTGATTGCCCTTGATGAAGTCGCCGAGCTGGGCCTCCTGGGCGGCGGCGTTCTGCTTCTCCCAGGATTCGGCCGCCTCGTCGAGGATCTTGGGGTTGGCGACCAGGGTCTCGCGAATGAGCTCCTTGATGCGTGCCTCCTGCTCCGGGGTGAAGGGCGCCGCCTGCAGCAAGGGGGCGCAGAGGGTGCCGGCAACCAGGGCGGTACAGAGGGTCAGGGTGCGCAGTTTCAGGGTACGCAGGGTCATGGGATTCTCCTTAAAAATGGGGGGCATCGGCCTGGACGAGGCCGGCCTGGTGCAACACGTCGAGCAAGTCGGCCTTGTCCAGCAGGGGCGAGAGGATCTCTCCCTCTGGCAGGCCGGGCCCGTAGATCTGGTTGAAGGGGACGGCGGCCGCGCCGCGCTGGCGCAGGAAGGCGGAGATGGCATCGCTCGGCCGGCTCCAGTCGCCACGCAGGGCCACCACGTCCGGGGCCGACAGGGCGCTCTGCACCTCGTCACGCAGCAGCACGTTGTACTTGTTGGCCTTGCAGGTGACGCACCAGTCGGCGGTGACGTCGACGAAGACCCGCTTGCGCTGGGCCAGCGCATCGACGATGGCCTGTTCGGAGAGCGGCTGCCAGGCAATGCGATCGACGCTGCCCGACCCCTGCGCCGTGAGGGCGCCGCCCAGCAGCAGGGCGCCGCCGATGAGTGCCGAGAGGGAGAGGGCCAGCGTGAAACCGCGCATGCCATAGCGCCAGAGGATGCCAATCAGCAGCGCCAGCAGCATGGCGGCCATCAGCCAGCCGGTGGCCGTGCTGCCCAGATGGTTGCCAAGCAGGCTCGCCAGCCAGAGGCTGGAGCCCAGCATCATCAGCCCGAGCAGGATGCGCAGTCGCCCCATCCAGCGGCCCGGTTTGGGCAGCCAGAGGGCGAGGCGCGGCAGGGCCGCCACCAGTATCCAGGGCAGGCTCATGCCAATGCCGAGCGCCGTGAAGATGAGCCAGAGCTGGCCGAGCGGCGCCGCCAGCGCAAAGGCCACCGCGGTGCCGAGGAAGGGGGCCGAGCAGGGGGTGGCCAGCAGGGTGGCGAAGCTCCCCTGCAGGAAGTGGCCAACGAGCCCCTTGCCGCCGCTGGTGGCGAGGCGAGTGCTGAGATTGCTGGGCAGACGGATTTCGAACAGCCCCAGCAGGTTGGCGCAAAACAGCAGGGTCACCGCCACCATGAAGCCGATGAAACCGGCGCTCTGGAACTGGATCCCCCAGCCGACGGCTCCCTGGGTGGCGCGCAGCAGGCTGCTCATGGCCGCCAGCACCCAGAAGGAGGCAATGATCCCGGCACTGGCGGCGAGGAACTGCTTGCGCACCTGTCGCTGTTCGCTCTCCTGCTGCTGCAGCACGGTACCCAGTTTCAGCGCCAGCACCGGCAGTACGCAAGGCATCAGGTTGAGGATGAGGCCGCCGAGCAGCGCCGCCCCCAGCAGCCAGATGAGAGGCTGGCCTGGGGCCGGCAAGGCGAGGGGATCGGCGATGGTGGCGCGGGTCTGCCAGGCCTCATCGCCGCTGCCGAGCAGCAGGCTGAGGGATTGGCCGCGCAAGTCAGGGGCATCCCCCTGCCAACCGTCGCTGACCGGGACCCGGGCGATCAGGGTGTTGCCGCTTACCTCGAGTGCGGGCTTGCCGAACTCGGCCCCCTCCAGCGCATCGACGAAGAGCGCTGGTTCCTGCCAGCCCTCCGCCCGCTCGGCGCGCAGCTGCAGCTGGTTGTGCTGGTAGCCGAGCTCGACCCGGGTGTCGGCAGGCAGCGTCTGCGGCAGGGTGCTCATGGTCTGGGCCCAAGCGAAGTCGAAACCGGCTGGCGCCTGCCCATCCACCGCCAGGGTGAAGGGGTAGTCGGTCAGGATGCAGACGTTGCTGCAGGTGGAGAGGCGCAAGGTGCCCTTGAGCGGCTGCCCGGCCGGGTAGTCGAGGCTCAGGGGAAAGCGCACCTGTTGCTGATAACCCTGGGTGCTGAGCCCGGCCACCTCGAAGGGGCGCGGCGTGGGCCAGTGCCATTGGAAGTCGCCGACCGGCTGATCCCACAGGATCTGGGGCGCTATGCCCCCTTCACCCGGACTGCGCCAGTAGGTTTTCCAGCCGGATTCGAGGGCCACCTCGAGCAGGATGCGGGTGTGGTCAGGGGCGCTGCGGTCGGCTTGCAGCCGGACCTTGGCGTGATCGTTCTGGGGGCTGGTGAGCCAGCCCGTATCGCTGGCCAATCCGCTGGATTGCCACAGCAGGCAGCCCAGCAGCAGGCTCGCCTTGAAGATAGTTGACATAAATGTTGTCTCGCAAAAAATGAATGACAGCAGGCTGAAAAAGCGCGGCTGAACTCATTCCCGCCAGACACAGAAGGTGAGGTGAAGTCGTCGTTCGGGAGGGGAGACGGCCCGTGGCGGCGGCAGTGGCGGCGTGTAGCGCCAGAGCGGGGCCAGCAGCGCGATGAGCAGGGCCACCGCAAAGAACAGCTGCTCGAGGCAGAGCAGGGTGGTGGCGCTCAGCCACTTGCCGTTGAGCTGGCAGCTGTTGGGCTGCGGGCTGGCGGGCGTGCCCTTGTCGGCCTGGTCGTCGGCCGTGACGAAGGAGGGCAGGGCCTGACAGCTGAGAGCGTGATCGAGCAGGGCCAGCCGGGCCAGCGGCTGGGCCGCGCAATTGAGCACCAGCAGGCAGACCAGCAGCAGGAGTCGTTTCGCCACGCGTTGTTGGTGAATCATGCTCGCCCCGTTCATCAAGATGGCCACATCCTAACGGCCAACGCCGGATGGGGCAAGCCGCCGTCCGTTTTAAGGCTGAGGGGCGGGCAGCAGGGGTGGTCGGTTCTGTTTGGCGAACGCTTGTTCGCTAAAAGGGGGACCAGTATACTGCGCCGAGTCAAAATCCGAGGTGTTCGATGCTCAAACTTGCCCGTGTGCTGCTGCTTGGTCTGCTGCTCATCTTCTGGTTCCTGTTCGGTCTGCTGCTTTGCCTGGTGCGTCCGCGCCATCCCAACAACGTCTATGTCTTCGCCCGCATGTACCATGCTGTCTGCCCGCTGATCGGCCTCAAGGTCCGGGTGACGGTGGCCGACGAGGTCAAATCGGTGGGGCCGGCGGTCTACGTCTGCAACCACCAGAGCAACTACGACATCTTCACCGTGACCGGCGCGGTGCAGCCCGGCGTGGTGGCGGTGGGCAAGAAGAGCCTGCTGTGGCTGCCCTTCTTCGGCCTCATCTTCTGGCTCTCCGGCAACGTGCTGATCGACCGCTCCAACCGCTCCCGCGCCATCGGCACCATCGGCCAGGTGGTGGAGCGCATCAAGAATCGCGGCACCTCCATCTGGATGTTCCCGGAGGGGACCCGCTCCAAGGGGCGTGGCCTGCTGCCGTTCAAGGCGGGCGCCTTCCATACCGCGGTACAGGCCGAGGTACCGGTGGTGCCCATCGTCTGCTCCAGCTACTTCGGCCAGATCGATCTCAACCGCTGGGACAACGGCGAGGTGCTGCTGGAAGTGATGGCCCCGGTGTGCAGCAAGGAGCACGGTGCCGCCGGCATTCGCGACCTCTCCGACAACTGCCGCGCCCGGATGGAGGCCAAGCTGGCCGAACTGGACAGCAAGCTCGGTCATCCCCGCGCCGCCTGAGTACGTCGCTGATTGCATGAGGGAGCCGCTGGCTCCCTTTTTTATTGGTGAAAATCACCACTGGATCGGTATTTTTCGCCACTAAGACGATATTGAAAATACCTGATAAAACCCCATCTATATGTAAGTAAAGGAAAAATAATCTTGGCACGGCTCTTGTAGTGTTATGGGAAGAGATAGCCATCCCATCAACAAGGAGCCAGACCATGAGCGTATTTAGCCGCCTGACCGACGTGATCAATGCCAACCTGCACAGCCTGCTCGACAAGAGCGAAGAGCCGGAGAAGATGCTGCGGCTGATGATCGAAGAGATGGAGCAGGTCCAGGTCGAGATGAGAACCCAGGCCGCCCGCGTCATTGCCGAACAGAAGCAGCTGGAGCGTCATCAGCAGGCGTTGCAGCACCAGATCCTGGAGTGGTCGGCCAAGGCCGAGCTCGCCATCCAGAAGGGGCGTGAGGACCTGGCCCGGGCCGCGCTGACCGAGAAGCTGGCCGAGGTCAAAAAATGCGAGCAGCTGGAGCAGGACAAGGCGCGGGTCGCCGAGGTGCTGGCCCAGCTCACCGCCGACAGCGAGCGGCTGGCCGCCAAGCTGACCGAGGCGCGCGAGAAGCAGAAGCTGCTGACCTTGCGCGAGCAGACCGCCCACAGCCGGCTGCGAGCCCGTGCCCAGGTGGACAACCAGCGCATGCATGAGCTGATGGCCCGTTTTGACGGCTTTCAGGGCCGGGTCGATCAGCTGGAAGCCCAGCTGGAGGCGGCAACCCTGGGGCAGAACCCCTCGCTGGAGGCCCAGTTCCGCGAGCTGGAGCTGAACGACGAGATTGAACGGGAGCTGGCCCGCCTCAAGGGTCAAAAGGTGGAGGCATAACCATGACGCCCTGGCCGAAGGATCTTGCCCATCGCAAGCTGACCGGGGTCTGTGCCGGCATCGCCAACGGGCTGGGGCTCTCCAGGGTGACGGTGCGGGTCGCGGCCCTGATGGCGCTGATCCTGATGCCGCCCCTGGCGCTGGCCGCCTATCTGCTGGCGGTGCTGATCATGCCGCCCCGTCGTGAATTGAAGCGCTGGCTGGATTGACCCCGGGTCACTCAGCCGCATTAACCCAGTGAGGAGCAACACATGCTGGAATTTATCGTCTTGATGCTGGTACTGGTCGGCATGGCGCTGGCCGGGTTCACCGTGCTGGCCATGTTGCTGGTGAGCGGCGTCTTCGTGCTGTTTGGCGCCCTGGCCGGCATGTTTGCCCTCATCATCAAGCTGGCGCCCTGGTTGCTGGTACTGCTGGTGGTGTGCTGGTTCATCAGCAGCCGGCGCAAGCAGGCCAATACCTACCGTTGACACTCCCTGTTACCGGATCCTTCCTTGGTCGCTGCGTGCAGCGGCCTTTTTTGCGTCTGCTGGTGGAGTGCTGGTTTCAGCAGCCGGCGCAAGCAGGTTAATCAACCTACCGTTGACACTCCCTGTTACCGGATCCTTCCTTGGCGGCAGCGTACCGCGGCCTTTTTTGCGTCTGCTGGTGGCGTGCTGGTTTCAGCCGCCGGCGCAAGCAGGTTAATCAACCTACCGTTGACACTCCCTGTTACCGGCTCCTTCCTTGGTCGCTGCGTGCAGCGGCCTTTTTTGTGTCTGCCGGTGGTGTGCTGGTTTCAGCAGTCGGCGCAAGCAGGTTAATCAACACCTACCGTTGACACTCCCTGTTATCGGATCCTTCCTTGGCCGCAGCGTACCGCGGCCTTTTTTGTGTGCGGGTGTCGGCCAGCCATGACTGGCTGCAGGCGAGCCAGCGCTCCGGCTGGGTGATCAGCTGCTCCTTGAAAGCCTTGCTCTGCTGCTTGAGCCGGTATTCGAGGCGCAGCGCCGCCCCTTTCTCGCCGACGGCCTGCTGCCACGCCAGGGTCAGCGGCCCCTTGCCACGCAGGGCGCGGGACCCCTTGCCGCTCTGATGCTGGTGCAGGCGGCGTACGGGGTCCGTGCTGATCCCGGTATAGAGCAGGCCGCTGGTGGTGCGCACCATGTAGATGAACCAGTGGCTGGCGGGCGGACAGGCCGCCGGTTCGGCGCCAGGAGCGGGTTTTCTCATTCGATCTCTCTGTGCCACACTCAAGAGCAGCTCAAGGAGGTGCGATGCGAGCGTGGTGGTGGTTGTGGTGTTTGCTGTCGATATCGGCTCATGGCGAGACGCTGCGTCTCTACGACTATCATCAGCACCCCCCTTCATGACCGGGGAGCAGACCGGTCTGAGCCGGGATCTGGTCAAGTATCTCAATGAAAAGCTTGGCGGAGAACCCAGGCTGGAACTTTGGCTGGTGAATCGGGCCAGACTGGCGCTGGAGATGTCGGATCCCGGCTTCGACGGCCTGGTGGCCTGGGTCAATCCCGCCTGGGTGGGGGATCCCCAGCGCGAGCTCTACCTCTGGACCTTTCCCATCATGCGCGATACCAACGAGCTCATCTCCAGCGTCGTCAGGCCGGTCATCTATCGCGGGCCCGACTCACTGAAGGGGATGACCTTCGGCGGCATCGAGGGGTATCGCTATCAGGGCATCGACGAGGCGGCGGCCAGGGGCGATCTGGTGCGGGTCGATGCCAAGAAGGTCAAGACCAACTTCAGCCTGCTGGTGCGCGGCCGCATCGACGTGACCCTGGTGCCGGGTTCGGCGCTCACCTTCTTCACCCATGACCCGGCCTTCGAGGGCAAGCTGTTCCTCTCGCCCTTTGCCCAGTCCAGCTATACCCGCCACATCCTGTTGCCAAAATCCCGCAGCGCATTGCACAGCCGGCTGAATGACATCGCCGAGCAGATGGACCGGGATCCCAAGTGGCACGCCATCCTGGAGTCCTACCGCGGCAGACCCTGAGCGCCGGCATTGCGGCGCAGATGACGCCCAAGCTTGTGCAGCGGCAGCAGGCTCACCAGCAGGCCGGCCCAGACGAAGGCAAACCCCACCGATTTCACCGGATCCGGCGTCTCGCCAAACCAGAAGATGGCGAGCAGGAAGGCGAGGCTGGGCTCTATGTACTGCAGCAGACCCACCGTGCTCATGCGGGTGCGCATCATGCCGTAGCAGAACAGCCCCACCGGCAGCAGGGTCGCGGGGGCACTGCCCATCAGCAGCAGACGCTCGGTCCAGTCACCGGCCACGAACTGGCTGGTGCCGCTCACCGCCAGAGCGCCGATGATCAGCAGAGCGACGGGCAGTTGCACCAGCGCCTCGAGATAGAGGCTGACGCCGGCGTCATAGTGGACCTTCTTCTTGAGCAGACCGTAGAGGGCGAAGTTGGCCCCCATGATGAGGGAAAACCAGGGCAGCTGGCCGTAAGAAAAGAGCATGTAGGCCAGTCCTGCCAGCGCCAGCGCCACCGCCAGGTGTTTTTGCGGGGTGAGCTTCTCTTTGAGGAACAACACGGCAAACACGATGTTGAACAGCGGCGTCATGAAGAAGGCGAGGCTGGTGGCCAGCACCTGGCCGGTGGTGAGGCACCAGGTGAACATGCACCAGCTGATGGACATGACGGGGCCGGCCAGCAGGATGAGGCCGAGCTGGCGCGGTTCGCTGCGCAGCCGCGCCCAGGGCACCCGATAGCCGATGAGGAGGAACAGGACGCCCAGCAACACCGCCGACCAGAGCACCCGGTGGGAGAGCAGCTCCCACATGTTGACCGCGGGCATGAACTGGTAATAGAGGGGCAGCATGCCCCACAGCACGAATGAGAGGGCCGCGCTGCCGGTGCCCATCCAGTTCTTCATCTCGCTCCGTTTATTAAATTAAACAAATGTGGCTGCATGATAAGTATCTGCTGAATCTTTCACAAGCAGGATCCGGCGGAAAACTCTGCTACTATCGGGCCCATGAACCGACTCGACAGTTTGTTTGAACAGATCCGGGCCTGCCGCCTGTGCGAGGCACACTTGCCGCTCGGGCCCAGACCGGTGATCCGTGGCAGCGAGCGCGCCCGTCTGCTGATCATCGGCCAGGCGCCCGGCACCCGGGTGCATGCCAGCGGCATCCCATGGGATGATCCCTCCGGCGATCGCCTGCGCCAGTGGCTCGGGGTGGACAAGGCCACCTTTTACGATGAATCCCGTATCGCCATCATGCCGATGGGGCTCTGTTACCCCGGCAAGGGCAAGTCGGGGGATCTGCCACCGCGCCCTGAATGTGCACCCACCTGGCACGACAAGGTGCTGATGCTGCTGCCCCACATCGAGCTGACCCTGCTGATCGGCCAGTATGCGCAAGCCTACTATCTGCGGGATGCGGCGAAAGGGTCGCTGACCGAGACGGTACGCAGCTGGACGGACTACGGCCCGGCCTGGTTGCCGCTGCCGCACCCGTCACCGCGCAACACCTTCTGGCTCAAGAAGAATCCCTGGTTCGAGCAGGATGTGATCCCCCATCTGCAACAAAGGGTCGCCCCACTGCTGGGGTGACCCTCGTTGGTTAGAGCGCCGGTTCGACCTGCGGTTTGGGCTTGCTGCGGGCCATGGCGATGAGCGGCAGTATGATGCACAGGCACCCCAGCAGCAGCGGCAGGCCCGGCTGTTCATCGAACAGCCATACCCCGATGGCGACCGCCATCAGCAGGCCGGTGTACTCCGCCGAGGCGATCTTGCTCGCCTCCGCCTTGCGATAGGCCACCACGCACAATCCCGCATAGACCATGATCAGCGCCGAAGAGCCGAAGGCGGGCCACCACATCTGCCACTGCCAGTCGCCCCCTTCCCACCAGGCCAGCGCCATGATGAAGGGCATGCTCAACACGTTGGTAAAGAACAGGGTCTGGGCGATGGGCTGCTGGAGCGGGATCCGCTTGATCAGCAGATTGTTGAGCGCCATCGAGAGCGCCACCCCGAGCGCCGCCAGCGCCGCCCAGTTCACCTCGGTGGGGCGCAGCACGATCAGCACCCCGACAAAGCCGATGAAGGCGGTCAGCACCTTCTGGCGCGAGATCGCTTCCCCCGCCAGCCACACCGCCAGCGGCACCATCATCAGCGGCGCCGCATAGAAGAGGGCGTTGGCGGTGGCCAGCGGCAGCCGGGTGAGGGCGATCACCATCAGGCAGACGCCGACGGCCCAGATATGGGCCCGCAGCAGATGCCACTTGAGCGCCAACGGCGGGTTGCGACGCCATGACCAGAGCAGCCAGGGGGTCAGCAGGATGGCGGCGGAGAGCTGGCGGAAGAAGACGAACTGGAACACTGGCTGGTCCGGCTCCAGCACCTTGACCAGCGCGTCGGAAAAGACCGCCACCATATTGCCCAGCACCAGATAAAGGATGCCGATCCCCACTGCATTCATACCACCTCCCATGTTTGATGAGGGAAGGGTAGCCCGCGTGCTGTTATCCAGTAAAATGATAAAAAATCACCATGCATGAGAATTTTGGATAATGAAGCTACCTCCCTTGCGTGCCGTTCAATACTTCGAAGTGGTTGCCCGCCTGCTCAGCTTTTCTCGCGCCGCGGTTGAGCTCAACGTCAGCCAGAGCGCGGTCAGCCACCAGATCCGTCTGCTGGAGGATTTTCTGGGTGAGCGGTTGCTGCTGCGCCAGGGTCGCCTGCTGTCGCTGACGGCGCAGGGGGAGGTCTATTTTGAGGGAATCTCCGCCGGGCTCGGCCAGATTGCCCAGAGCAGCGAGCAGTTGCGCGGCGGCGGCGAAATGCGGATCCGGCTCGCGGTTTACAGCTCGTTTGCGGTGAAGTGGCTGATTCCGCGACTGGCGGGGCTGCGTCAGCTCTATCCCGAGTTGGATCTCAGCCTGGAGATGGTGGCGGAGGACCCCGAGCTCTCCGATCGGGTGGCGGACTGTTTCATCACCGTCTCCCCCAAGGGGCCCGGTTATATGCACGATCTGCTCTATCGGGAGCGGCTGATGCCGGTGTGCAGCCGGCGGCTGTGGCAGCAGGTGGAGGGGGAGTGGCCCGCGGCCCTGTGGCAACTGCCGCTGCTCTCCATCCAGGCGATCTACAAGGAGAAAGGGGAGGATTGGCGTCGCTGGGCCGACGTGGGCGGGCTGACGATCGCCCCCGAGGCGAGGATGCACCATTTCAGCCACATTCTGCTGGCACTGGAGGCGGCCAACTGGGATCAGGGGGTGGCGCTCATCAACGACTATATGCTGCAGCCGGAGGATCCCGGTCTGGTACGACTGCCGCTGCATGCACTGGAGACCGGAGACAACTTCTATTTCGTCTGCAAGCGCTCGCGTGTCCATGAGCCCGCCATCAGCCGGCTGCGCCAGTGGCTCTGGCAGGAGGCGCAAGCCAGCTTGCGTCCCGGCGAGAATGAACCGCTCAGGCGTGTTTGAATAGGCGCAGCACGAGCAGGTTGGTGGCGGAGATCCAGCGAAGGGTCGAGATATGGAGTGGCCTGACGGCAAGGCTCAGGCCACTTAGGTTCAGGCTTTTTTGAACTGGCTCAGGATAAACAGGCTGGTGGCGCAGACCACCACCGAAGGGCCGGCCGGGGTATCTTGATACCAGGAGAGCAGCAGTCCGCCGAGCACGGCAAGGCAGCCGATGAGGGCGGCAAAGCCGGCCATCTGTTCCGGTGTCCGGCTGAAGCGACGGGCCGTTGCCGCAGGGATGATCAGCAAGGAGGTGATGATCAGTGCCCCGACAAACTTCATCGCCACGGCGATCACCAGCCCGATCAGCAGCATCAGCACGCAGCGCAGCACATCGACCCTTACCCCTTCCACCCGCGCCAGCTCTTCCGAGATGGTCATGGAGAGCAGGGGATCCCACAGCCGCCACAGGGTGAGCAGCACCAGGGCGCCGCCGCCATAGATCCAGAGCAGGTCCATCGGTTGTACCGAGAGCAGGTCGCCGAACAGGTAGGCCATCAGGTCCACCCGCACGTTGTCCATGAAGCTCAAGGTGACCAGACCCAGCGACAGGGCGCTGTGGGCCAGGATGCCGAGCAGGGTATCGGTGGCGACCTGCTGGTTGCGGCTCATGATCACCAGCAGCATGGCCATGGCGAGACAGCAGACCACCACCGCCAGGGTGAGATCCACCTGCAGCAGGATGCCGAGCGCGATACCGAACAGGCAGGCGTGGGAGAGGGTGTCGCCAAAATAGGCCATCTTGCGCCACACCACGAAGCTGCCAAGAGGGCCAGCCAGCAGGGCGATGCCGAGGCCGGCCGCGAGGGCGTATAACAGAAAGCTGTCCACTTGATGATCCTGTCGGGTATGTTATTGATTGCGGGAGGGCAGGCGAATGACGGGGGCCTGCGGTTCATGATGATGGTGTTCGCCGTCGCAGTGGTGATGGTGGGTGTAGACCGCCAGCACCTCCTGCTCCGGTCGGCCGAACAGACGGGCAAACTCGGGGTGGCGGGCCACGCTTTCCGGCTCGCCGTGACAGCAGACGTGGCGGTTGAGGCAGATCACCTCGTGGGTGCTGGCCATCACCAGGTGCAGGTCGTGGGAAACCATCAGCACGGCACAGTTGAACTCGGCGGCCAGCTGGCTGATGAGGGCGTAGAGCTCGATCTGGCCGTTGATGTCCACCCCTTGCACCGGTTCGTCCAGCACCAGCAGCTCGGGTTTGACCAGCAGGGCGCGGGCCAGCAGCACCCGCTGCATCTCGCCGCCGGAGAGTTTCTGCATCCGGTTGTCCAAGAGATCTTCCGCACCGACCCGGTTCAGCGCCTCCTCGATGGAGAGGCGGCCATTCTTGCCAAGCTGCAGGAAGCGGCGCACCGTCAGCGGCAGGGTGGGATCCAGATAGAGGCGCTGGGGCACATAGCCGACCCGCAGGTCGCGGCTGCGGGTAATTTGGCCCGAATCCGGCGTGAGCAGGCCCAGTACCAGCTTGCTCAGGGTACTCTTGCCCGCCCCGTTGGGACCGACCAGGGTAGTGATTTTGCCTTTGTTCAGGGTAAAGGAGACCTTGTCGAGCACGGATCGTCCATCAAATGAAAGACAGACCTCTTTCAGCTCCACCAGTTGGGTCATGACAGCTCCGGGGTTTACAGCCTGTGAGAGTTATAATATAACAATAACGTTGGTTTGTTATATTATCACACACACACTTCCTGACGAGATCTCTATGCGAATTCTTGCCCTGATCACTGCCTTGCTGGCGGTGAGTCTGCCTGTCCGTGCCCTCGAGGTGCTGACCACCATCAAGCCGCTGGGTTTCATCGCGGCCGCCATCACCGATGGCGTAAGCGAGCCCAAGGTGCTGCTGCCGACCGGCGCCTCGCCCCATGATTTCTCCCTGCGCCCCTCCGATATTCGCAGCATCAATGAGGCCGACTTGGTGGTCTGGGTCGGCCCCGAGCTGGAAGGCTTCATGGCCAAACCGCTGGCCAAGCATGCCCATGTGTTGACCCTGACCCGGGTCGAAGGGATGCCGCTGTTCGATTACAGCAAGCAGGCCGGCCACGAAGAACACGCCGACGAGGGGCATGAAGGCCATGACCACGACGGTCATGAGGGGCACCACCACGAGGGCGTCGACCCCCACATCTGGCTGGGACCGACCCAGGCGCTGGTCATCGCCAATGCCCTGAGCGAAACCCTGAGCGCTCAGGATCCGGCCAACGCCGAGCGTTATCGTGCCAACCTGCTGGCGTTCAAGGCCAAGGTGGAGGCCAAGGACAAGGTGATTGCCGAGCAGATGAAGGCGGTGAATCAGAAGGGCTACTTCGTATTTCACGAGGCCTATGGCTATTGGGAGCGCCACTATGGGATGAGCTCCAAGGGCCACTTTACCGTGAGCCCGGAGCGACGCCCTGGCGCCAAGACTCTGGTGGAGATCCGCAAGGCGCTGGAAGAGAAAAAGGCGAGCTGCATCTATGCCGAGCCGCAATTCTCGCCGGCGGTGATCGAGTCGGTGGCCCGCAATACCGGTGCCAAGGTGCTGCTGCTG
Source organism: Aeromonas oralensis (assembly GCF_049665575.1). Lineage (NCBI taxonomy): Bacteria > Pseudomonadati > Pseudomonadota > Gammaproteobacteria > Aeromonadales > Aeromonadaceae > Aeromonas > Aeromonas oralensis. Next base: position 3,988,038 of record NZ_CP187186.1, on the reverse strand, counting down.
GATGAAGTGGGCGAGCAGGTACCGCTCGGCCCGGATGGCTATCCCCGGTTCATGCAGCAACTGGCCGACGCTTTCGCCGAGTGCCGCTGACAGACCCGCCGAGCCGCCATGCTCATCGATGGGGTGAGCGCAGCCAACTATACTGACTTCCAGCATCTGACAGGGAGTGTCTTGTATGAAATGGCTACTCGTTTCCACCTGCACGTTGGCGCTATGCTGCGCCAGCGTGCAGGCATCCCGCCTCTCCGAATACATCGCCAGTCCCGAGTTGCGGGCAAAATTGCAGGAAGTGTACGGTGGTCGTGCCATTCAGCGGGCCGAGGCATTTTCGCGCCTGCTCACGCCCAGAGCCGGTACCACGGATCAGCAGAAGATCGAGCTGGTGAACAACTACTTCAACAACCTGACCTATAGCGATGATCCCAGGTTGTGGGGAGAGGCGGATTATTGGGCCAATCCGCTGGAGTTTATCGGCGCCCGCGGTGGCGACTGCGAGGATTACAGCATCTCCAAGTACTACACCCTGATGGAACTGGGGGTGGACGAGAAGAAGCTGCGGCTGGCCTACGTCAAGGCGTTGCGTTACAACCAGTTCCACATGGTGACGCTCTACTTCGCTACCCCCAAGTCGGATCCGCTGGTACTCGACAACATCAACAGCCGGATCCTGCCAGGCAGCAAGCGAACCGACCTTATCCCCGTCTACAGCTTTGATGCCAAAAGCATCTGGATCATGAAGTCCCGCCGTGAAGGGACGCTGGCAGGCAGTGCCGACAGGTTGGCGCAGTGGACGTCGATGAAGACCCGGTTCTCCAGCGAGCAACTGCGCTCCCCCCGCCGCGAGCTATAGCTTGCCCGCGGTTTTCAACTCCTCGAAATATTTGGCTGCGCCCGTATGCTGGTCGATGCTCAGCACCGGGCCGGTCTTATTGCGTGCCTGGTGGAACAGGTTGGCGTAGCCGTAGGTCTGTTCATTGAACTTGGTTTGCTGGGCCAGCATGGCTTTGGTCAGTCGGTACACATCGGCTTCCGGCGTGCTGGCGGTGGTCACCAGGGTGGCAGCGATGGCAAAGGTCGGCGTCGCCTTGAGGTTGCCCGGGTAGATGCGGGCAGGCACTTGGCTGCGCTGGTAATACTTCACCCCCTTGAGCAACTGATCCCGGGTTGCTCCCTCGATCGGCAGAAAACGCACGGCGCAGCGTTTGGCTGTATCCAGCACGATGCGATTGGGGTGGCCCATTACCAGGCCATAGGCATCGATCTGCTTGCTGCACAGCGACTCGGCCAGATTGGCCACGCTCTTGAGATCGAGATCCTGCTCCTTGGCACCCAGCACGTTGAACAGGGCGAGCGCCGTCTGGCGGGTGCCTGAGCTCTTGAGCCCCATGTCGATGGGGGCCAGCTTGAGCTGCTCCAGGCTGGTGATATCGCCGTCGGCCCTTACCACGATAGTGAAAGGCTCGGCGTGGGTGGCGAAGATGGCTCTGAGCTCTGGCTGCGGCTGACTGGCATATGGACCCAGGCCGTGACTGGCCTGATAAAGCCAGTCCGACTGCACCAGCGCATAGCGGGTCTCACCGCTCTTCAGTTGGCGCAGATTCTCGATGGAGCCCGAGGTTGCCTGCAACTTGCACTGCAATCCGGCATCGCTCTTGTTGGCAAGCCGGCAAAACTCATTGGCGATCTGGTGATAGATCCCCTGCTCACCGCCGGTGGCGATGGTCATAGTGTCGGCCAGCAGCGGCAGTGGGCACAGCAGAGCGAGCAACAATCCGGTCTTGTTCATCATGCCTCCTTGCTGGCGTAGCCATCGATGCCCCAGTTGCGCAGGGTATCGATATCCTGAATGTCGCCGGCCTCCGCCAGCAGGGTGTAGCCCGCGCTGTGCAGGCATTGGGCCACCAGATTCCAATAGAGCGGGGCCTGGGTTGGCTGGCAGCTGATGAAGACAGGATTGATGGGGTCGAGCTGATTGAAGGTCTCGTTGGTCATCGGGATCGCGCTGAAAGCCATCTCCACACCCTGCTCCTGCAAGGCGGCCAGCCGCTCCTGGGCAAGGGGCGGCACATGTTCCTGATCCCAGCGCCAGTCGAGGGTCTTGCCTCTGCCCTTGGCAAGCAGGGCAGAAAATTGCGTCCAGTCAGCGTGGCCAAGCAGGCTGAGCGGTAGTTGCAATCCTTCGACCGTGTGATGCAACCAGAGATCGAGCAGGTGCCGGATCTCGTCCGGCGAGCTGTCCAGCGAGGGCGTGACCTCTGGAATGAGGCGGCTGTAGAGGCGAATGCTGCCCTGGGTCGAGAAGAAATGTTGCTGCAGCAGGCCTTCTCCTGCCTCAGTCAGGGTTTGCAGCGGCTGACTTGATATGGCGACCTGTTTGCTGAGCTGGCTTATCTTGAGCCGCTGTTGCAGCAGATCCCGTTTGCGTTCGGACACCAGCTGGTTGACCGAGGCAACCAGCTCCTTGAGATCCTGCAGCCAGGGGGAGGCCAGATTGCCGCTGAATTGGCGCTTGCGGATCTTCACCAACTGCTGGTTGATCTGCTCGAGCGGGCGCAGCAGCCGGTTGCAGACCCAGGAGATCACCAGGGTGAATACCAGCAGACCGGCCAGCAGCGCCGTGCCGGTACGGCTGATGGCATTCCACAGGTGCTGGTAGGCATAACCCGTGTGCCCTTCCAGGGTGAGGGTGCCCAGCATGCGCCAGCCATCGGTCAGCTCCTGCTCAATTTTTACCGGTGGCATGTCGATAACAGAGGGAAGCCAGGTCGGCACGTTTTGCTGCGCCGTGTGGAAGACCTTCTGAAACAGCACCTGGCCATCGGGATCCAGCAGGGTGACCGCGCTGACAAAGCCGCCGTCGAACATGGCGTTGACGATGGTTTCGGCCAGTACCTTGTCATCGTTGAGCAGGGTGCCCTGCAGCACCAGTCCGAGGGCTGTGATGGCGGTTTCCAGATTGGCTGACATCTGATCAAGGATGGACTGGCGTACCGTGGTGACCTCCAGCATGAACAGCAGGATGGCCCCGGCCAGGAACAAGATCAGGATGATTCGATTTAACAGTTTCGCTAACGACATATCCACCCCATGGAAAAGTTATCGCAACATGCTGAAAACTTGGGTCTGATGCGAGCGGACCCGGCTCTTAAAAATAGGAAAAAAATGGTTAAAAAAGACGATCATTTCTGCCCATAAAGGAATGTTATGCATAAAATGTGAGGTTCATGCAGATTGCTATGAACTAATTGTGAGTATTTAGGTCAAACAATCAGTTTTATACGGTTTCATAACAAACAAACTGACCACTAACACCCTTAGATCTAATGACAGGATAGCGGATGAAACGTCTCCGTCCCTTGGTAGCGCAGGCCGCCAATTGGGAACCCCCGGTTCCCCGCAAACACTTTTACGCCATGCTATTGCTGACCGCGATGACGATGTCAGCGGTAGCCATATTGCCAGCGCCGGGTGACATCCTGGAGCGGCCATTGCGTCTGGAGTTGCCGATCGCCACCAACGGCACCGCAACCAACGAAGACAATACGGACTTCAACGACATCCCGGATCACGAGCTGGTGGAAGCCGCGACCCCGGAAGATGACATCCCGACCGATGCCACCCCCCAGTGGCAGGATTATCGGGTACGAAACGGCGAAAACCTGACCACCATCTTCAACAACCTGGGTCTCTCCACCACCACCCTCTACAAGGTGCTGGATGCCGATACCAAGAACAATCTGGCACGTCTCAAGCCCGGTCAAACCATCGAGCTGCTGATCGATCAGGACAACATACTGCAGCAGATGAAGATTCGTCTGAACATCAAGCAGACCCTGATCCTGGAGCGCACCGACGACACCTACAGCGCCAACATGCTCAATGAAGAGGTGGAGTGGCAGAAGAAGGGGTATGACGGGGTCATCAACGGCAGTTTTTACGTCAGTGCCCGCAATGCGGGGATCCCGGCCAACCACATCCAGAAGATTGCCAACCTGTTCCAGTGGCGGCTCAACTTCGCCAAGGATCTGAAAAAGGGCGACAAGTTCAAGGTGCTGGTACGCCAGGAAACGGTCGAGGGCAAGAGCACCGGCAATACCCAGTTGCTGGGGGTGGAAGTGTTCAGCCAGGGCCAGAGCGTCTCTGCCTGGTTGTCTGAAGATGGCAACTACTACGATGGCCAGGGCAACAGCCTGGAGCGCGGCTTCCGCCGTTATCCGACCCACAGCCGCTACCGGGTCAGCTCCAGCTTCAACCCGAACCGCCGTCACCCGATCACCGGCCAGGTACGTCCCCACGAGGGCACCGACTTTGCCCTGCCGGTCGGCACCCCCGTGATGGCAACCGGTGACGGTGTCGTGCTGAAGGCGACCAGTCACCCGCTGGCCGGCACCTATGTGGTGATCAAGCACGGCCGTACCCTGATGACCCGTTATCTGCACCTGAGCAAGCTGCTGGTCAAGCCTGGTCAGAAGGTGAAGATGGGTGACAAGATTGCGCTCTCCGGCAACACCGGTCGTTCCACCGGTGCCCACCTGCACTACGAGGTGCGGATCAACAACCGTCCGGTCGATGCCATGAAGGTCAAGCTGCCGATGGCTGAACCGCTTTCCGGCAAGGAGAAGCGCCAGTTCCTCGCCAAGGTGAAGAGCTATCGCAAGGAGATGGAGGCCGGTTGATGCCTCTCTCGCCGAAACAAAAAGGCTATGTCCCAATTACGTGTTGCATGGGGCGCCCCAGCGCCTCATGCAAGCAACATGAGATATTCACTTCCCGCCCATAGCGCTCCAACATCCTTCGCCAACCCAGATAATTCCTCAGATAGTGGGTCGCGACCCCATGGAACCGTTCCATCCACTCCTTCAATCGCCTGTGGTACCCGTTCACATGTTGGATGTGATATGCACCTACCACTCGCTCTCCCGCACGGTTGTGCACCACTTGGTGGGTCATGCCCTGCGACTTGCTGAAACTGGCATACACCCCAGCGCCATCGCTGCACAGGACGGCATCCGGGGCGATAAGCGGCTCAAGCACCGCCTTAACTGCCCTGGCATTCAGCTGCTCCAACTGGAAGTCAGCCAGGTGACCTGCTCTGTCTTGCACCACCATCACCGGGATGTAATCCGGCCCTGTGCCTCGGGTACAGCCTTTGCCTCCACGATGGCGGGCCGGGCGGGGCAATCCGCGCTGTCCTTTGAACGACGCTAAGAAGAAGGTCTCATCGACCTCGACGATACCCTCTTCCCGTACCGCCTGGTGGCTAGCCATGGCCTTCAGGAAGCGGTGGCGCCATAAAAAGGCGGTGTTTTTACCGACCCCACAGCGGAGCGCCGCCTGCCGGACGGTCAGACCTTCGATGAGGGCCTGAGCATAGTCTTCCCAGCATTGTGGCTTGCGAAGTCGGGCGAGAGGCGTGTTGGTGAGAACGGAACTGGTGCGCAAACACTGCTTGCAGCGATAACGGCGCAGCCCGCGAGACCAGCCCCAGGGAGCCAACTGTGTGGCCTCGGCCTGACAGTGAGGGCAGCATTGGCATGCGGGCAGTTGAGTGGCCAACGAGGTGATGGGGTGAGGGGTGGTGAGTTCATGTTGCGCGAGACGACGCTGACGCAAAGTGAGTAATGGGAAGAGGGACAGTAGGTGTTGAAAGGCTTGGGTATCCATGGTGGAGGCCCTCAAGGTGATGACCTACTTCAAGATTAGCCTTTCAACACATAACTGGGACAGAGCCAAACAACAAGGCCCCGCCACTCTGGCGGGGCCTTGTTGTTGGCTGATGGCCATCAATAGCCCTTGTCGAAGTCTATCTTGCCGTCCAGCGGCTGGCCGTCGATGAAGCGGATGTAGTTGCGCACGAAGATCTGGGCCACATCCTCGGGGAAGCTGTAGGCGCTGTTGTGCGGCGTGATGATGAGATTGGGCTGGCCCCAGAGCGGGCTGTCGGCGGGCAGCGGCTCCTGTGCGAACACGTCCAGCACTGCCATGCCCAGCTTGCCGGTGCGCAGCGCCGTGAGCAGGTCACCTTCGTGGATGGCGTTGCCGCGCCCCACGTTGAACAGGATGGCGCCCGCTTTGCAGTGTTCGAAACGGGGAGCGGTGAAGAGGTGATGTGTCTCGCGGGTGGCGGGCAGGACGCTGACGATGACGTCGGCCTGCGCCAGCACCTTGTTGAGGGCCGGCAGCTGATACACCTGATCGAAGCCGGCCCGCTCGCGGCCGCTGCGGCTGATGCCAAGCACCTTCATGCCGAAGTGCTTGCCGGTGTGGGCTATGTGCTGGCCTATGCTGCCGGTGCCCAAGATAAGCAAGGTGCGTCCCTTGAGGCCGTGATAGGGGTGGCTTTGCCACAACCGCTGCTTCTGTTGCTCCCGATAGAGCGGCAGCTGGCGCATCAGGCTGAGCAGATGGCCGAACACGTATTCGCTCATCAGCGGGCCGAAGATGCCGCGCACGTTGGTGAGCTGATAGTCGCGGCGGCAGCTGGCATCCAGCAGCACGTCGACTCCGGCGTAGGTGGACTGTAGCCAGCTGAGCTTGCCGGCCTTGGCCAGCAGCGGCTTGGCCCGTGCCGGTTCTGCCATCAGGATGTGGGCTTCGCCGATCAATTTCTCGGCCTCGCCCTGGTTGTCGGCCCGCAGAATGCGCAAATGGGGGAGGTGGGCCGCCTTGAGCAGGCGCTCGTAGTGAGCATTGTCCTGGCTGAGCAAAAGAAGGGTACGTTGACTCATACTCTTGTTCCTTATCAGATTTGCGGCGCGGGAGAGAGGCCGCTCTGTCCTCATCTTACCCGAGTTGACCGGCCAACATAGCCGACCAGGCCGCTTTTTCGTTTTCGCGCGGCCCCTCGTGGGCTACAATCTGCCCCACATTTTGCAAAGGATCCGACTCCAGTGTTTGGTGACAAGTTTTATAAGCGACTGGCCGAGCTACAGCCTTGGCAACAGACCGTCTACACCCTGGCGCTGGCAGAGCGCATGTACCCCAACTATGCGCTGTTTTCCCAGGCCTCCGGTTTCGGGGATGCGAAGGCATTTCGCCACGCCCTGGATCAGATGTGGAATTACCTGACGGTGAAGGGATCCCGCGTCAATCTGGGGGCGATCCTGGAGGCGTTTGAAGTCTATATTCCCGAACCTGGCAAATTCGAGTCCTACGGTGCCTATCCGGCGCTGGATGCCTGCGTGGCGCTGGGCTGTGCCTACAACTCGGTGATCTGCCGGGTGGGTGAAGAGGCCAACGATGCCAGCCATGCGTCGGTCGGTACCGTGGCCGGTTTCATCGAGATGCTGGAAGAGCGCGACCTCACCGACGAGGAGCTCTACGAGCACGAATACATGGAAGCCGAGCTGGAGTTCCAGGTCGAGCTGCTCAAGCGGGTTGCCCATGAGCGCGACAGCGACCGCATTCTGGCGATCCGCACCTTTGCGGCCCAGGATGGCGTCTCCAATATCGGCATCAGCCTGGAAGAGTGATCGCACTCTCCCCGGCCCATAAAAAAGCTCCCGAACGGGAGCTTTTTTATGCCCGCTCCTCGGTGAGGGGCCGGACGCTCAGCACCGGGGCCGCGTCTATCTCGTCGGCATTCATCATGGCCGAGATGCGCTGCAGGGAAGAGAGCAACAGGGTCTGCTCCCAGACCTCAAGTGCCTGAAAGCGCTGGATGAAGCGCTCCTGCAGCGGGGTAGGCGCCTGGGCCAGCAGGGCACGGCCTGCGTCAGTCAGCGTCGCATGCACCTTGCGCTTGTCGGTTTCGCTGCGGATGCGCTGCACCAGCTGGCGGCTCTCGAGGCGGTCCATGATGGTGGTGGCGGTGGCCTGGCTCATGTTGGTGTGATCCGCCAGCTGGCGCATGGAGATCTGGCCCAGCTCGTCGATCCCCTTGAGCAGCAAGAGCTGGGGCGAGGTCAGGCCGGCCTCCTTGATCAAGCGCTTGGAGTGCATGTCGATGGCACGAATTATCTGGCGCAGGGCGACCAGCACTTCATCATGTTTTTCCATGGGGAACGAATCGTCGAGGGGCTGTTGAGAGGCGCAAAATTCTCCGCCTAATTCGTCACAAGGTCAATATGGTTTTTACTGTAATGATTTCTGCTCTAATCATTTTTGTGTTAGGTTAGCGGGCATTTTCCGAATTTTGACCCGACCTTTGAGGAGCAAGATGATGAGTGACGAACTGGACATCAAGTCGCTGGCGGCCGACCTTCGGGTGGTCAGAGTGCGTTATGAACTGCCTGATACCTCGGCTTTCGTGCGTTACCAGCCTGCCTATGACGAAGACCCCAACAACCTCAAGGTGCACCACTACGATGGTGAACTGCCCCTCTCCTGCAGTGAGACTGGTTCTTTCAACCTAAAGGAGTTGGTGAATGAATTGCGTTACGCCTATGTGCTGGTGCACCTCTTCCCGGACGAGAGCGCGATGAACTTCTATCTGACCGGCCTTGATACCGGTCTGGCCCAGCTGGAGTTCATCGGCGGATCCTACGACTTCAACCGGCTCTGGATCACCAGCGGCATCTCCAACCTGGGCGTGCCCATGGCCATCTTCCTCGGCAAGCGTCATGCGGTGAATGGCCAGCCTTCGGTCAGCCTGGTGGACCACCGGGTGCAGACGGCCGGCAAGCTGGTCTACCGCGCCATCGGCGGTGCCGGCGATCACGTAGGTGAAGACTTTTTCAACAACGACTAAGGAGGCCAGATGAGAGCAAGCAAAGGGCTATTCAAAGGCCTCAACCCGACCATGGCCATGACGGCGCTCACCGTCATCACCCTGTTCCTGCTGTTTGGGGTGTTCGTCCCCGAAACCGCCGCCAGCTGGTTTGTCGGCGCCAAGGATCAGATCATTGCCGGGTTCAAGTGGTACTACATTCTGGTGGTCGCCCTGTTCCTGTTCTTCGCTGTCTACCTGATGTTCAGCCGCTTTGGCAGCATCCGGCTGGGTGACGACGACCAGGTACCGGAGTTCGGCTACTTCGCCTGGTTCGCCATGCTGTTCAGCGCCGGCATGGGCATAGGCCTGGTGTTCTGGAGCATCGCCGAGCCGATGAACCACCTGCAGGGCAATCCCTTCATCACCGAAGGGATGACCCCGGAGGCAGCCCAGATCGCCATGCGCCTCACCTTCTTCCATTGGGGCCTGCATCCCTGGGCCATCTACGTGATCGTCGGCCTGTCGCTCGCCTTCTTCAGTTATCGGCGCAAGCTGCCGCTGGCCATCCGCTCCGTGCTCTATCCGCTGCTCGGCGATCGCATCTACGGCTTCTGGGGTCATGCCGCCGACGTGCTGGCTGTGTTTGGCACCGTGTTCGGGGTGGCCACCTCTCTTGGGCTGGGGGTCTCCCAGATGAATACCGGCCTCAACCAGATGTTCGGCATGGAGGTATCGCAAGCGAACCAGCTCTGGCTCATCGGCGGCATCAGCCTGATCGCCACCCTGTCGGCGGTCTCCGGGGTCGGACGGGGGGTCAAGCTGCTCTCCGAGCTCAATATTTGGCTGAGCGTGTTCGTGTTGGGTCTCTTCCTGGTGCTGGGGCCGACCACCTACATCCTCAACGCCTATGTGCAGAACATCGGTGATTACCTGCAAAACATCGTCAAGCTGAGCTTCTGGACCAACACCGAGGCCAACGGCACCTCGGCCTGGCAGTCGAGCTGGACCGCCTTCTACTGGGGTTGGTGGATTGCGTGGGCGCCGTTTGTCGGCATGTTCATCGCCCGCATCTCCAAGGGGCGTACCATCCGCGAATTCGTGCTCGGCGTGCTGCTGGTGCCCTCGCTGCTCGGCATGTTCTGGCTCACCGTGTTCGGCGGTACCGCCATGAATCTGGAGCTGTTCGGCGGTGGCGGCGTGGTGGCCGCGGTCAATCAGGACGTGACCCTGGCGCTCTACCAGACGGTGGAATTGCTGCACTGGGAAACCTTCGGCTGGATCGCCAAGGGGGTGCTGACCCTGCTGATCTGTACCTACTTCATCACCTCCAGTGACTCGGGCACCCTGGTGATTACGACCCTGCTCTCCATTGGCGATCAGGATCCTCCCGTGCTGCACCGCGCCATCTGGGGGCTGGGTCAGGGGCTGGTGGCCGCCATCCTGCTGGTCTCCGGCGGGCTGGCCGCCCTGCAGGCCGCCAGCATCATAGCGGCGCTGCCCTTCTCGGTGATCATGCTGGCCATGTGCTACTCGCTGATGCTGGGGCTCAAGCAGGAGAGCCAGCACCAGTTCGAATACCGACAAAAGCTCAAGCGTCACGACGGTTCAACCCACATGAGCCTGCTGGAGCGGATCGGGCCGGCCTGACCTGGCTGCCTCCTGTTGAGGCTGCCATCAAGCAGCCATGAAAAAGGGGAACCTCGCGGTTCCCCTTTTTCATGGCTGATCAGCTGCCGCTGGTCACAGCATCTGTTTGAGACGATAGAGCAGATCCAGCGCCTGACGGGGGGTGAGCTCGTCCGGGCGCACCGCTTCCAGCTCATCGACTACCGGATGGCTCTGGGGCGCCATGGCCACCGGGGCTGGGCGAAATTCGCCAGCGGCCACCGGGGTAGCGCTTTCCAGCTCGTGCAGTTTGTGACGGGCCTGCTGGATCACCGATTTGGGCACCCCCGCCAGTGCCGCCACCTGCAGGCCGTAGGAACGGCTGGCTGCGCCTTCCTGCACCGCGTGCATAAAGGCGATGGTGTCGCCGTGCTCCACCGCATCGAGGTGGACGTTGGCCAGCCCTTCCATGAGCTCCGGCAGACGGGTCAGCTCGAAGTAGTGGGTAGCGAACAGGGTGTAGGCGCCAATCTTGCTTGCCAGCTGTTCGGCGCAGGCCCATGCCAGCGAGAGACCGTCATAGGTACTGGTGCCGCGACCTATCTCGTCCATCAGCACCAGACTGCGGGCGGTGGCGTTGTTGAGGATGTTGGCGGTCTCGGTCATCTCCACCATAAAGGTGGAGCGGCCGGAAGCGAGATCATCCGACGCCCCGATGCGGGTGAAGATGCGGTCGATGGGGCCGATACGGGCGCTGTCGGCCGGCACGAAGGCGCCGATATGGGCCAGCAGCACGATCAGCGCAGTCTGGCGCATGTAGGTCGATTTGCCGCCCATGTTGGGGCCGGTGATGATCAGCATCCGCCGCTCCCTCTCAAGCCGGATCGGGTTGGCGATAAAGGGGTCTGTCATCACTTGCTCCACCACCGGATGGCGGCCCGCCTCGATCAGGATTTGATCCTCATCGATGAGCGTCGGGCAGCGGTAGTCCAAGGTCTCGGCCCGCTCGGCCAGGTTGGCCAGCACGTCCAGCTCCGCCAGCGCGGCGGCGGACTCCTGCAGATCGCCGAGGTGGGGCAGCAGGGCATCGAGCAGCTCTTCGTAGAGGCGTTTTTCCAGCGCCAGCGCCTGGGCCTGGGCGGTGAGTACCTTGTCCTCGTACTTTTTAAGTTCGTCGATGATGTAGCGTTCGTTGTTCTTGAGAGTCTGGCGGCGGATGTAGTGGGCTGGCACCAGGTGGCTGTTGGCGCGGCTCACCTCGATGTAGAAGCCGTGCACCTTGTTGTAACCCACCTTGAGGGTGTTGATGCCGGTCAGCAGTCGCTCGCGCTCCTCTATGCGGGCCAGGCTGGCGGTGGCGCCGTTGGCCAGATCCCGCAGTTCGTCCAGCTCCTGGTTGAAGCCGTCACGGATGACGCCGCCATCGCGGATCAGCACCGGCGGCACCTCCATCACGGCACGCTCCAGCAGGTCGAGCAGTTCGGGGAAGGTGCTGGCACGATCGCGCAGCTGCAGCACCGCCTCGTGCTCGCTCTCCGCCAGCAGCTGTTGCAGCTCCGGCAACTGAGCGAAGGCCTGCCGCAGGCGGGTGAGGTCGCGCGGACGGGCCGAGCGCAGGGCCAGACGCGCCAGCACCCGCTCCACATCGCCGACCTGACGCAGCAATCCGCCCAGCTCGTCATAGAGGTTTTGTTCGATGAGCTCCTTGATGGTGCTCTGGCGACCTTTCAGGATCACCCGATCGCGGATCGGCTGATGGATCCAGCGCTTGAGCAGGCGGCTGCCCATCGGCGTGGCGGTGCAATCGAGCACGGCGGAGAGGGTGTTGTCATGGCCGCCGGCCAGATTCTGGGTCAGTTCCAGATTGCGGCGGGTGGCGGCATCCATGATGACCGCATGATCGGGCTGCTCGAGGCGCACGTTGCGGATGTGGGGCAGGGCGGTGCGCTGGGTATCTTTCACATATTGCATCAGGCAGCCGGCGGCGCACAGGGCGGTCTCGCTCTGTTCGACGCCAAATCCCACCAGATCCTGGGTGCCGAACTGCTGGCAGAGCAGCTTGCGGGCGGTGCCCAGCTCAAACTCCCACTCCGGGCGGCGACGCAGGCCGCGGCGACCCTCGACGTGGTGCAGAAACTCGAACGATTCGGGGTAGAGCAGCTCGGCCGGATTGGTGCGTTGCAGCTCCGCCAGCAGGGTCTCTTCTTTCTCGAACTGATTGATGAAGAAGCGGCCGGAGCCGATGTCCATGGTGCCGTAGCCGAAGCGGCGGCCATCGTGGTAGACGGCGGCGATCAGGTTGTCCTGCCGCTCGCTGAGCAGCGCCTCGTCGGAGACGGTGCCCGGGGTGATGATACGAATGACCTTGCGCTCCACCGGCCCCTTGCTGGTGGCGGGATCCCCCACCTGTTCGCAGATGGCGGCAGATTCGCCGAGCTGTACCAGCTTGGCCAGATAACCCTCGATGGCGTGATAGGGCACCCCCGCCATCGGGATGGGGCTGCCGGCCGACTGGCCGCGCTTGGTCAGGGAGATGTCGAGCAGCTGGGAGGCCTTGCGGGCATCGTCATAGAACAGCTCGTAGAAGTCGCCCATCCGGTAGAACAGCAGGATCTCCGGGTTCTCGGCCTTGAGGGTCAGATACTGCTGCATCATGGGCGTGTGGGCGCTGAGATTGGCGCCTGGCGCGGTGCCGGTAGCTTGGTGTTGTGCGGTCATGTGCGATTCCAGAAGGGGCCTCTGCGGGCCAGTGTCTGCGGTGATGAGCCTTGAACTTGATGGCGCCATTCTACACATAAGCGTCGCGCCGGGGGAGCGGGTGTTCCAGCGTGGCTGCTCTGCACTATTGAAGGCATGGCTTCGGAGCGGCTCCCCATTGCGGCAGGCAAGGGCGGTAGCCGCAGCGGCCTGCCATGGTTGCGGGCGGTGGTAGCGGGATCGCATAATGTGCCCCTTGAGCGGATCAGCAGGAGTCGTGATGAAACTGGATGCAGAGATAGAGCACCTTGCCATCGAGCTGGGGCGAGCCCTCGGTCAGCGGGGCTGGCTGGCGGCGACTGCCGAATCCTGTACTGGCGGCGGGGTGGCCAGCGCCATCACCGATATCGCGGGCAGCTCCGGCTGGTTCGATCGCGGATTTGTCACCTACACCAACGAGGCCAAGCAGCAGATGTTGGGGGTGAGCGACGAGAGCCTGGAGCTGCACGGCGCAGTGAGCGAAGTCGTGGTGCTGGAGATGGCCCGCGGTGCACTGGCGCACTCCTCTGCCGCCATCAGCGTTGCTATCAGTGGCATCGCCGGCCCTGGCGGCGCAACTGAGGGCAAGCCGGTCGGCACCGTCTGGTTTGCCTGGGCCGATCGCAACGGCCGTCACCAGTCTCTGCTGGCCCGCTTCGACGGGGATCGCCGGCAGGTGCGCCAGCAAGCGGTGAGACAGGCCTTGTCGGGTCTGTTGGCCCTGCTCAGATAAATTGGGCTTGATACTGTATGAATAGACAGTATACTTAGCCCAACTTCACTTCTTACTCACGATTTCCAGCGGAGATTGGCATGGATCAGAACAAACAGAAGGCACTGGCGGCTGCGCTGGGTCAAATCGAAAAGCAGTTTGGCAAAGGCTCCATCATGCGTCTGGGCGACAGCAAGACCATGGATATCGAAGCCATCTCCACCGGCTCCCTCTCCCTGGACGTGGCGCTGGGCATCGGTGGTCTGCCGTGCGGTCGTATCGTCGAGATCTATGGTCCGGAATCTTCCGGTAAAACCACGCTGACCCTGCAGGTGATCGCCGAAGCACAGAAGAAGGGCAAGACCTGTGCCTTCGTCGATGCGGAGCACGCGCTGGATCCCATCTATGCCGCCAAGCTGGGCGTCAACGTCGACGACCTGCTGATCTCCCAGCCGGATACCGGTGAACAGGCGCTGGAGATCTGCGACATGCTGGTTCGCTCCAACGCCGTTGACGTCATCATCGTCGACTCCGTGGCTGCCCTGACTCCGAAAGCGGAAATCGAAGGCGAGATGGGTGACTCCCACGTTGGCCTGCAGGCCCGTCTGATGTCCCAGGCGCTGCGCAAGCTGACCGCCAACATCAAGAACGCCAACTGCCTGTGTATCTTCATCAACCAGATCCGGATGAAAATCGGCGTCATGTTCGGCAGCCCGGAGACCACCACGGGTGGTAACGCGCTCAAGTTCTACGCCTCCGTGCGTTTGGATATCCGTCGCATCGGCGCCATCAAGGAAGGTGACGAAGTGGTCGGTAATGAGACCCGCGTCAAAGTGGTCAAGAACAAGGTGGCCCCGCCCTTCAAGCAGGCCGAATTCCAGATCTTCTACGGTGCCGGTATCTCCAAAGAGGGCGAGCTGGTGGATCTGGGCGTCAAGCACAAGCTGATCGACAAGGCCGGTGCCTGGTACAGCTACAACGGCGAGAAGATTGGTCAGGGCAAAGCCAACGTGATGAAGCTGTTCGCCGAGAACAAGGCGCTGGCTGGCGAAGTGGAAGCCCGCCTGCGCGAGCTTCTGCTCTCCGGTGCCGTACCTGTCGATGACAAGGCTGCATCGGTTGAGGCAGAAGAGTTCGATGCCGAAAGCGAACAAGAGTTCGAATAAGGAACAAAGGAAGGCCGGGTAGATACCCGGCCTTGTTATTTATGATGGTAGATGAATCCGTGACCGAACCGCTCGAGCCCGCCGAGCCGACTTTTGCTGAACAGCTGGCCGCTGCCCGCGGCTATGCCATGCGCAGTCTGGCCCGCCGCGAGAGTGCCGAGTCGGAGCTGGCCAGACGCTTGCGCCAGCAGGGCTATCAGGAAGAGGTGATCGAGGCGGTGGTCGACTACTGCCGCGGTTACAACTGGGTCAATGACGAACGCTATGGTGCCATGGCGGTGCGGGCCGGTGCCGCCAAGGGACATGGCCCGCTCAAGATCCGTTTCGACCTGCGTCGCAAGGGACTGAACGATGGCCAGATCGATGCCGCCTTTGAGCAGCCGGAGCTGGACTGGTTCGAGCTTGCCTTCGAACTGCTGGAGCGACGGGCAAAAATTGCCGATCTGGCCGATTTCAAGCTGCGGATGAAGTGGCTCAAATATCTGCTGGGGCGCGGCTTTACCCAGGAGCAGGCCCGTTATGCCATCTCGGCCCTGCAGGATCGGGAGGAGTAACGCCACTACGTGGCAACAGTCGTTTTACCTCTTCTTGTGGCAGGTTTTTCCTGCCGGCTCAGTAGGTTGCGAGCGCAATTCCGAAAAAGCCGCCTTTTGTTCATCTCATCCCTCTTTCTGCGCTGCTTTTTTGCCTCTCGACAGTGAAAAAAGCCACTGTGAGCAGTGGCGCTCTTTTCTGGCCCGTTTATGCGCGCTTTTTCACCCGTGGCGGCCCTGTCCGTTTTACTTTACCCCGCAGAAAACTTACATTAATGCGGTTAAAAGTCCGTATTCGAATCAAGCAGGATTTTCCATGTATATGTCCACGTCAGAGATTCGCGCCGCGTTTCTCGAGTATTTCCGTTCCCAGGGGCACCAGGTTGTCTCCTCCAGCTCGCTGGTACCGCATAACGACCCGACCCTGTTGTTTACCAACGCGGGTATGAACCAGTTCAAGGACGTGTTCCTTGGCGCAGACAAGCGTGCCTACAATCGCGCGACGACTTCCCAGCGTTGCGTGCGTGCCGGTGGTAAGCACAACGATCTGGAAAACGTCGGCTATACCGCTCGTCACCACACCTTCTTCGAAATGCTGGGCAACTTCAGCTTTGGCGACTACTTCAAGCAGGATGCCATCAAGTTTGCATGGGGTTTCCTGACCGAGGTGCTGCAGCTGCCGAAAGAGCGCCTGCTGGTGACCGTCTACGCGACTGACGATGAAGCTTTCGACATCTGGGAAAAAGAGGTCGGTGTGCCGGCCGATCGCATCGTACGCATCGGTGACAACAAGGGCGCCCCGTACGCTTCCGACAACTTCTGGGCGATGGGCGATACCGGTCCGTGCGGTCCCTGCACCGAGATCTTCTACGACCACGGCGATCACATCTGGGGTGGCCGTCCCGGCTCACCGGAAGAAGATGGCGACCGTTTCATCGAGATCTGGAACGTGGTGTTCATGCAGTTCAACCGTCAGGCTGACGGCACCATGGAGCCGCTGCCGCGTCCGTCCGTGGATACCGGCATGGGTCTGGAGCGTATCTCCGCCATCATGCAGGGTGTGCACTCCAACTACGAAATCGACATCTTCCAGGCGCTGATCAAGAAAGCGGCCGAGATCGTCGGCACCACCGATCTGAGCAACCAGTCCCTGCGCGTCATCGCCGACCACATCCGCTCCTGCGCCTTCCTGGTGGCAGATGGCGTGATGCCGTCCAACGAAGGTCGTGGCTACGTGCTGCGTCGTATCATCCGCCGCGCCGTGCGTCACGGTCGCAAGCTGGGCGCTACCGAAGTGTTCTTCTACAAACTGGCTGCCGAGCTGGCAGTGCAGATGAAGGATGTTGCTGCCGAGCTGATCGCCCAGCTGCCGCTGGTCGAGCGCGTGCTACGTATCGAAGAGGAGCAGTTCGTCCGCACTCTGGACAGAGGCCTGCTGCTGCTGGAAGACGCTCTGGCCAATCTCGGCGATGCCAAGGTTATTCCGGGCGAGGTGGTGTTCAAGCTCTATGACACTTACGGTTTCCCGGCCGACCTGACTGCCGACGTGGTACGCGAGCGCGAGATCGGCATCGACGAAGAGGGCTTCAAGGCCGAGATGGAGAAGCAGCGTGCTCGCGCCAAAGAGGCCTCCAGCTTCGGCGTGAACTACAACGAGATGCTCAAGCTCGATTTCGAGACTCCCTTCACCGGTTACAAGACCCTGAGCGATCGCACTCGCGTGGTCGGCATCTACAAGGGGGTGGACGAGGTGAGCGGTCTCATCGCCGGTGACGAAGCGGTCATCGTGCTGGAGCAGACCCCCTTCTACGCCGAGTCCGGCGGCCAGATCGGCGACAGCGGTACCCTGAAAGTGGACGACGGCATCTTTGCCGTGACCGATACCGTCAAAGCGGGCAAGGCGATCATCCACAAGGGCTACATGGAGCTGGGTACCCTGGAGAAAGGGGCCGAGGTCGAAGCCGTGGTCGATGGCGAGCGTCGCCAGGCCATCGCCCTGAACCACTCCGTGACCCACCTGCTGCACGCTGCCCTGCGTCAGGCGCTGGGTGAGCACGTGACCCAGAAAGGCTCTTTGGTGGGTGCCGAGCGCATGCGCTTTGACTTCTCCCACTTCGAGGGGATGACCATGGCGACCATTCGCCGGGTCGAGGAGCTGGTCAACAACCAGATCCGCGCCAACCACGAAATCACCACCCAGCTGATGGACCTGGAAGCCGCCAAGTCGGCCGGCGCCATGGCACTGTTTGGTGAGAAATACGAAGACGACGTGCGCGTGGTGCGTATGGGTGACTACTCCACCGAGCTGTGCGGCGGTACTCACGCCAAGCGTACCGGTGACATCGGCTTCTTCAAGATCATCGCCGAGAGCGGCATCGCCGCCGGCGTGCGCCGTATCGAAGCTGTGACCGGCAAGGCCGCCATCGACTTCATGCATCAAGTCGGCGAGCAGATCGAAGAGGCTGCCGCACTGGTGAAAGGTGACCAGTTCTGCATCGCCGACAAGATTCGCCAGGTGTTGGACAAGGCCAAGATGATGGAGCGCGAGCTGGAGCAGCTCAAGGCCAAGCTGGCCGCTCAGGCCGGTAACGACCTGCTGGGTCAGGTCATCGAGATCAAGGGTCAGAAGGTGCTGGTTGCAGCGCTGGAAGGGGCCGATCCGAAATCCCTGCGCGGCATGCTGGACGAACTGAAGAACCAGATGAAGTCCGGTGTCGTGCTGCTGGCTACCAGTGGCGAGGGCAAGGTCAACCTGATCGCGGGCGTCACCAACGACCTGACCGGCAAGGTCAAGGCCGGTGAGCTGGTCAATCTGGTCGCCCAGCAGGTGGGTGGCAAGGGCGGCGGTCGTCCCGACATGGCCCAGGCGGGTGGTACCCAGCCCGAGGCGGTGCCGGCAGCCCTGCAATCCGTACACTCCTGGCTGGAAGAGCGCCTGTAATCGGGCGAGGTGATCTGTGGCACTCTATGTACAGAAGTACGGCGGCACCTCGGTCGGCACGCTGGAGCGGATCGAGGCGGTAGCTGAGCGGGTCGAGCAGACTCGCGCCCAGGGACATGACGTGGTGGTGGTTGTCTCCGCCATGTCGGGCGAAACCAACCGGTTGCTGGGCATGGCCCAGCAGCTGGATCCTGATGCCAATCGGCGCGAGATGGACGTGCTGGTCTCCACCGGTGAACAGGTCACCATAGCGCTGCTGGCGATCGCGTTGAACAAACGCGGTTGTCCTGCGGTCTCAATGACCGGCGATCAGGTTCGCATTCATACCGATTCCGCTTATGGCAAGGCGCGCATCACCCACATCGACACCGAGCAGGTTCAGGCTGAACTGGGCGCGGGCAAGGTGGTGGTGATCGCCGGCTTCCAGGGCCGTGACGAGCACAATGCCATCACGACGCTGGGCCGCGGTGGTTCTGATACCACGGCGGTGGCCGTGGCGGCGGCCATCAAGGCCGATGAATGCCAGATCTTTACCGATGTGGATGGGGTCTATACAACGGATCCGCGCATCGAGCCCAAGGCGCGCCGTCTCGATACCATCACCTTCGAGGAGATGCTGGAGATGGCCAGTCTCGGCGCCAAGGTGCTGCAGATCCGTTCGGTGGAGTTCGCGGGCAAGTACCGCGTACCGCTGCGGGTGCTGTCGAGCTTTGTCGATGGAGAGGGAACCTTAATCACATATGGAGGTGAGAGGATGGAAGCTCCCCTGGTATCCGGGATAGCATTCAATCGCAACGAGGCGAGCCTGACCATTCTGGGTGTGCCGGACAGGCCCACCGTGGCCGCGCAGATCCTGAATCCGATCAGCGACGCCAACATTGATGTCGACATGATAGTGCAGAACACGCTGGGCGATGGGACCGCCGACTTCACCTTCACGGTGAATCGCGATGACTATCGCCGGGCGCGCGCCCTGCTGGAGGAGACCGCCAGCGAGCTGGGGGCCGCCTGCGTGCAGGGCAACGGTGAGATCGCCAAGGTTTCCATCGTCGGAGTCGGGATGTGGAACCATCCTGGCGTCGCCCGCACCATGTTCAAGGTATTGGGCGGGGAGGGGATCAACATGCAGTTGATTTCCACCTCTGAAATCAAGATATCCGTGGTGATTGACGAGAAGTACCTGGAGCTGGCAGTGCGTGCTTTGCACTCCGCTTTTGGGCTGGATCAGGAGCCTCATGAGCAGCCCTTGGGAAACAATCCCTGATTGATTTAGTTTCAACCATTTACCATATCGGTATCTTTGTAAGATAATGTCGCATATCGATATAAATACAAAACAGGATACAGGAGCAAGCGAATGCTTATTTTGACTCGTCGTGTAGGGGAAACCCTGATGATTGGTGACGAAGTGACTGTCACCGTACTGGGCGTAAAAGGCAATCAGGTTCGTATCGGTGTGAACGCACCGAAAGAGGTCTCCGTACACCGCGAAGAGATCTACCAGCGCATCCAGGCCGAGAAAGTTCCGGGCCAATCCGGTTTCTAAGCGGCATTAATGGCTGTGACAAGGCGACACCTCATGTGTCGCCTTTTGTTTTTCTGGGGTGCTGAAAAACGTGCAGCAGGGAGCAAAAGAGCGGGATAAGTGTCGATATTGCTTGAATATTCCACTCTTTGGCCAAATGCTGAGCGAACGCGCTTTTTTCTCCAAAAAAGTGTTTGACTAAAAATCCCTGTGAAGTATTATCAGCCCCGCAAACGGAGAGGTGGCCGAGAGGCTGAAGGCGCTCCCCTGCTAAGGGAGTATGCGGCTTATACCCGCATCGGGGGTTCGAATCCCCCCTTCTCCGCCATTTGCGCCCGTAGCTCAGCTGGATAGAGTACCTGGCTACGAACCAGGTGGTCAGAGGTTCGAATCCTCTCGGGCGCACCATATTAGACTCACGATGAGTCATGTACTGGCAATCAGCAAGCCGGTACACCCGAAAAAGGCTTACTGTTGAGTAAGCTTTTTTTATCGCTTTAAATCAGGGCGCCCGTAGCTCAGCTGGATAGAGTACCTGGCTACGAACCAGGTGGTCAGAGGTTCGAATCCTCTCGGGCGCACCATTTAAAGCAAAATCAAAAGTTTATGAGCGCCCGTAGCTCAGCTGGATAGAGTACCTGGCTACGAACCAGGTGGTCAGAGGTTCGAATCCTCTCGGGCGCACCATTTTGAAAGCAGTACCAAAAGTTTGTGAGCGCCCGTAGCTCAGCTGGATAGAGTACCTGGCTACGAACCAGGTGGTCAGAGGTTCGAATCCTCTCGGGCGCACCATATTGAAAGCAGTACCAAAAGTTGATGAGCGCCCGTAGCTCAGCTGGATAGAGTACCTGGCTACGAACCAGGTGGTCAGAGGTTCGAATCCTCTCGGGCGCACCATACAGAAGACAGCCTCGACCTCGGTCGGGGCTGTTTTTTTATATGCCATGCCACCGGAAGGGCTGACACGGCTCAGCTCTTGGTCTCCTCCCGTTTGGCTCGACAGCCGTCATCCGTCTTGGTCTCAGCCCAACAACAGCGTGACGAAGGCTCCTATGCCTGCATGACGCGCTCCCTTGTCGTGTACCCTTGCCATCTTCTCCCCCTCACGTTCACGGTATCGCGTCGTATGGCTGTCTCCTTGCCTGAGGCAACCCTTTATCCTCCTTTGTGATTACTGTCCCCAGATGGGCGCAGAGGCGATTTGCGGGCAATAAAAAAGGATGCCGCAGCATCCTTTTTCATCCCCGTGGTACGGGATCAGCTTTTCAGCCACTTGCGAATGCGGTTGGCATCGCCGATGGGGGTGCGTTTGCCCACCGAGTTGAGCAGCACGATGGCCAGCTCGCGGTTGTCCGGCTTGGCGCGCATCAGCAGGCAGCGGCCCGCCTCGTCGGTAAAGCCGGTCTTGGAGAGGCGCACATCCCAGTCCGGGTTCTTCACCAGCGGGTTGGTGTTGTTGAACATCAGGCTGTAGGCAGGGGTGCGAAAGCGCATGTCCTTGCTGGTGTCCTGGGTGAACTCGCGGATCAACGGCTGGCGATAGGCGGCGGCGATGAGCTTGGCCAGATCCTGGGCGGTGGAGACGTTGCGAGTCGACAGGCCGGTGGAGTCATAGAAGCGGCTGTTGCGCATGCCCAGCTGCTTGGCCTTGTTGTTCATGGCCCGCACGAAGGCGGGGCGTCCACCGGGATAGTGACGGGCAAGCGCCGAGGCCATGCGGTTCTCCGACGACATCAGTGCCAGGTGCAGGGCATCGCGGCGCGATACCTGGGTGCCCATGCGTACCCGCGAATAGGTGTGCTTGATGGCGTCTCTGTCGTTCTGATCGATGGTCAGGGTCTGGCCGAGATCCTGACGGGCATCCAGCACCACCAGTGCCGTCATCAGCTTGGTGATCGAGGCGATGGGGCGCACCCGGGTGGCATTCTTCTGGTACAGGGTCTTGCCCGTACCGACATCCATCACCAGCGCGCTGCTCGATTGCAGCTGCAGTTTGGCCGGGTTGGGGGCAGCCAATGCTGCTGGCAATCCCAGCAGTCCAACCAATGCATAAACCAGCGCCATAGCGCTAACCCGACACCGCATACTACCGACTCCATTCACGTCGAAAAAAAGGCGCTAGATTCACTCATTTTTACCCTCGCTTGACAAGAGTGCCAGCGGGTAAATCGCCATTATTTAGCTAAAAAAAGGGCCATCTTGCGATGGCCCTGTGTATTTGTCTCAATCCCGTGGCGCACTGGCTTTGCGTTTGCTCAGCCAGCGCCAGATCAGCGCGATGAGACCGCCGACCAGCAGTACGATAGGCAGGCAGAGAATGATGCTGAGGAACTGGGACTGATACTCGGACGCCAGCTTGGTGTGGCTCAGGAAGTAGCCAAAGCCGACCAGCGGGCAGATCCACATGATGGAGCTGACCAGATTGACGATGAGAAAGCGCCCCTGGGGCAGCTCGGTCGCGCCGACGATATAGGGATAGGCGGTGCGTACGAAGGCGATGTAGCGGGCGGTGATCAGGGTCACGATGCCGTATTTGTCGAGCAGGTAATACACCTTCTGCTGGTGCCTCTCTTCCACATGGGACAGCAGCCGGTGGTAGAGCTGGGTGTGGCCCAGGAAACGCCCCTGCATGTAACCGAGCCAGGTGCCGACGAAGGTGGCCAGGATCAGCAGCGGGATCACCCCAAGGGAGAGCACGTCCTGATAGATGAGCACTCCGGTCAGGATCAACAGGCTGTCGCCGGGCAGAAAGGCGGTGGGGATGAAGCCATTCTCCAGCACCAGAAACGTCAATAACACGCCGCAGACCATGAAGGCCATCTTGGGATCGGATAACGTCACCAGATCCTGATGCATAAAGGCGTGAGCCAGTTGGTAAAACTGCTCCATAGTTGCAAACTCCGCAGGTTAGCTGGGTTGATCAAGCAAGGGCATGGCCAGCACTTTGTCGATGCGCAGACCATCCATGTCAACAATTTCCAGTTGCCACTGTTCCAGCGTGACCAGATCTCCGGTCTGGGGAACGCGGCCAAGGAGCAGCATGATAAGCCCTCCGAGGGTGTGATAGTGATGTTTTTCTTCTTCCGGTAGCCGAACCAGTCCCAGACAGTCCTTCAGCTCCGGCAGCGGAATGAGGCCGTCGAGCAGCCAGCTGCCATCGGTACGCTGGAATGCCCAGTTGTCGTCGCCGTCCTCCTGCTGGAAGTCGCCGGCCAGGGTCTCCAGCAGATCCTGCTGGGTGACCAGTCCCTGCAGCTCGCCATATTCGTCCACCACCAGCACCATGTGCTCTGAGTGGGTACGGAAGTGGTTGAGCAGCTCGAGGCCGTTCAGGGTCTCCGGCAGCAGGCTGCCATCCTGGGTCAGCGCCGCCAGATCGATGGGCTCTCCCTTGATGTAGGCGTGCAGCACCTTGCTGACGTTGATGATGCCCACCAGTTCCGACAGGCTGCCGTCACAGACCGGGAAGAAGCTGTGGCGATACTCCACCAGTCGCTGCAGGTTCACCTCCAGCGGCAGGGCGAGGTCGAGATAACGGATGTCGCTGCGCGGCACCATCAGTGACGAGAGGCTGCGCTCGTCGAGTCGGAACACATTGCGCAGCATGGTGTGTTCATGATCCTCGATGATCCCGGCCTCCGAACCCTCCACCAACATGGCGTGGATCTCCTCCTGGGTCACGTTGGCGCCACCGTCCTGGCTGACGCGCAGGATGCGCAGGCTGGCCTTGGTGGAAGCCGACAGCAGCCAGACAAAGGGGCGGGTAAGCGCCGCCAGCCACATCATGGGGCGGGCTACCAGGCAGGCGATGCGTTCGGCGCTGAGCTGGCCGAGCCGCTTGGGCACCAGCTCGCCGATGACGATGGAGAGATAGGTGACCACCACGATGACCAGTACGGTGGCGAGCAGACTGCTGCTCTTGGGGGTCATGCCCCACTCTTGCAGCCAGAGCGCCAGTGGCTGGGCCAGCAGGGATTCGCCGTAGATACCGTTGAGCAGACCGATACTGGTGATGCCGATCTGCACCGCGGAGAGAAAATGGGTCGGATCTTCACTCAGTTTGAGGGCGATGGCGGCAGAACGGCTCCCTTCGCTGACCATCTTGCTGAGGCGGGCCTTGCGCGCGGTGACGATGGCGATTTCCGACATGGCGAAGACGCCATTAAGCAAAATCAATCCAAACAGGATCAATATTTCCATACTGCAACAGCACTCCGAGTAGAAAAGATCGCTGGCAGTGTAATGAATTTGGGGGCGATGCGCTTGTGAAAGCGGGTGATTTGGCTCGCTAATTTTGCATGAAGAAGCGCAAAAAGCGCGGGGGGCGGCGGGCGGGCAATAAAAAGCCCCCTGCAGGAGGGGGCTTTTACCAAGTCAAATCCGGCTTACAGCGCGGCGATCTCGGCCTGCTGGGCTTCCAGCTTGGTCAGCTGGAGACGGTAATCTTCCAGCTTCTCGCGCTCTTTGGCGATGACCGCTTCCGGCGCCTTGGCGACGAAGGCTTCGTTGCCAAGCTTGCCTTCGATCCGGCCGCACTCGCCCACCAGACGGGCAACCTCTTTGGCCAGACGGGCCAGCTCGGCATCCTTGTCGATGAGACCGGCCATCGGGATCATCAGCTCGGTGGTACCGATCAGCTTCTTCACTGACAGCGGGGCGGTTTCACCGTCCGCCAGTACGCGGATGGACTCCAGACGGGCCAGCGACTTGAGGAAGGCCTCGTTGTCAGCGGCGCGCTGGGCATCCTTGGCATCGCACTGGAGCAGCACGTTCAGGGGCACGCTCGGCGCCACGTTCATCTCGGCGCGGATGTTGCGGATGCTGACGATGAACTCCTTCACCCACTCCTGATCCGCCATCGCGGCTTCGTCCACCTTGGCGGCGTCGAACTCCGGGAAGGCCTGAATCATGATGGTGTCGGCGTGTACGCCAGCCAGCGGAGCGACCGATTTCCAGATGGTCTCGGTGATGAACGGGATGATCGGGTGCGCCAGACGCAGCAGGGTTTCCAGCACGGTCACCAAGGTATGGCGGGCAGCGCGCTGCTCGGCCTCGGAACCCTTGGTCAGCACCGGCTTGGTCAGCTCCAGATACCAGTCACAGAACTGGTTCCAGATAAATTCGTACAGCACGCCAGCCGCGATGTCGAAGCGGTAGGTATCGAGGGCGGTACGGAAGTCACGGATGGCCACTTGCAGCTGGGACTGGATCCAGCGATCCGCTAGGCTGAACTGCATTTCGCCACCGGCAAAACCGCAATCCTGATCTTCGGTGTTCATCAGCACATAGCGGGAGGCGTTCCACAGCTTGTTGCAGAAGTTGTTGTAGCCATCCAGGCGCTTCATGTCCCAGTTGATGTCACGACCGGTAGAGGCCAGCGCCGCCAGGGTGAAGCGCAGGGCGTCGGTACCGTGGGCCTCGATCCCTTCCGGGAACTGCTTGGCGGTACGCTTGCCGATCTTCTCGGCCATCTGCGGCTGCATCATGTTGCCGGTGCGCTTCTCCAGCAGATCTTCCAGCGAGATGCCGTCGATCATGTCGAGCGGGTCCAGCACGTTGCCCTTGGACTTGGACATCTTCTGGCCCTCTTCGTCACGGATGAGGCCGGTGATATAGACGGTCTTGAACGGGACTTGCGGCTGGCCGTTTTCGTCCTTGATGAAGTGCATGGTCATCATGATCATCCGGGCAATCCAGAAGAAGATGATGTCGAAGCCGCTCATCAATACGTCGGTCGGGTGGAAGGTCTTGAGTGCCTCGGTGTTGTTCGGCCAGCCCAGGGTGGAGAAGGTCCACAGGGCGGAGCTGAACCAGGTGTCGAGCACGTCTTCGTCCTGACGCAGCACGGTCACGGACGGGATGCTGTGCTTGGCACGCACTTCGTCTTCGTTGCGGCCTACGTAGACGTTGCCGGCATCGTCATACCAAGCCGGGATGCGGTGACCCCACCACAGCTGACGGGAGACGCACCAGTCCTGAATGTCGCGCATCCAGGAGAAGTACATGTTTTCGTACTGTTTCGGCACGAACTGGATGCGGCCATCTTCCACCGCCTCGATGGCGGTCTTGGCCATCGGTGCCACGCGCACGTACCACTGGTCGGTCAGCATCGGCTCGATGGGGACTCCACCGCGATCGCCGTAAGGCTGCTGCAGCACGTGATCCTTGATCTCGGCCAAGAGGCCCAGCTCGTCCAGCTTGGCGACGATGGCCTTGCGGGCGGCGAAGCGCTCCATCCCGGCGAACTCGGTCGGCAGGGCGGCGTCATAGGCGGTGCTGGGGTTGCCGTTGCTGTCGACCACTTCGGCCTCGGCACGCACGTGGGCGTCCAGGGTGAAGATGTTGATCATCGGCAGGTTGTGGCGCTTGCCCACTTCGTTGTCGTTGAAGTCGTGGGCCGGGGTGATCTTCACGCAGCCGGTGCCCTTCTCCATGTCGGCGTGCTCGTCGGCGACGATGGGGATCAGACGATTCACCAGTGGCAGCAGAATGTGCTGACCGATCAGCGCCTTGTAGCGCGGGTCTTCCGGGTTTACCGCAACGGCGGTATCACCCAGCATGGTTTCCGGACGGGTGGTGGCGACGATCAGGTGATCCTGGCCTTCAGCAGTCTTTGCACCGTTGGCCAGCGGGTAGCGCAGGTGCCACATGTGGCCCTTTATCTCGCGGTTTTCCACTTCAAGATCGGAGATGGCGGTGTTGAGTTTCGGATCCCAGTTCACCAGACGCTTGCCACGGTACATCAGGCCATCTTCGTAGAGACGAACGAACACTTCCTGTACGGCGGCGGAAAGACCCTCATCCATGGTGAAGCGCTCGCGCTCCCAATCCACGGAGTCACCCAGACGACGCATCTGGCGGGTGATGGTGCCACCGGACTCTTCCTTCCACTGCCAAATCTTGTCGATGAAGGCTTCCCGGCCGTAATCGTGGCGAGTTTTGCCCTCTTCTGCGGCGATCTTGCGCTCAACTACCATCTGGGTGGCGATACCGGCGTGGTCGGTACCTGCCTGCCACAGGGTGTTCTTGCCCTGCATGCGGTTGTAGCGGATCAGAGTGTCCATCAGGGTCTGCTGGAAGGCATGACCCATGTGCAGGCTGCCGGTGACGTTCGGCGGCGGGATCATGATGCAGAAGGAGTCTTTGCTGGTGTCGCCGTGGGGCTTGAAGTAACCCTGGGCTTCCCAGTGCTGATAGAGCGCCTGTTCGATGGCGTTGTGATTAAAAGTCTTTTCCATGGTCTCGCCGTATTCTGGATGGATGGATTCTGGTGTTGATTCGTCGTGGATCGAGGGTGGCACAGTCAGGGCTGCGCCGGATCCGGTGCGGCAAGGACGGGCTGATCCCTCATCTCGAGGGCGTGGCCTGCCTGGCGATAGTGCTTGTAGCGCTCGCGGGCTTGCTGCTTTTGCGTTTCGTCAGTGGGGACAAAATCTACCACTTGAGCGAAGTGTCCTGCAAACAAAGGTGTCTGTTTGGCCAGATTGATGAGGCAGGCATAGCGCCGCCGTGGCGGCTGATGGCCGATCTCCACCGGTGCCTGACCGCTCTCGCCCTGCAACTGGTGCGGCACGAAGCGCTCCGGCGGTAGCTGCCACAGCAGCTCGTCGAGGCGCAGGGCCTGCGCTTCGTCGTCGCACAGCAGGTAAAGATGGCCCGCACCCCAGCTATCGGCTACGAGCTGGCAGGCGAGGCGTTCGACGGCCGAAGCCTGCGCGTCATCCTGCTCGCTCATCAGGTAAAAGGTCACTTGGCTCATCAGGTTGATCCCGTTTGCGGTGACGGACTATTGACCGCCGGTAAGGATGGGCAGGGGATATTCCTGCCAACCCTCAATGAAACAAGGAAGAGGCGGGCCTCTTCCTTGTGATTCAGGGTAACGCCATCCCGTTTGATGCTCGCATCGAACGGGATAAAAGGGTTACTCCTTCTCTTCGATGACCACCCCTGACCGGTTCAGCAGGAACTGGGTCAGCAGGGGCACCGGACGCCCGGTGGAGCCTTTGTCCTTGCCACTCTTCCAGGCGGTCCCGGCGATATCCAGGTGTGCCCAGTTGTACTTCTTGGTGAAGCGTGACAGGAAGGCGGCGGCGGTGATGGTACCGGCCGGGCGGCCGCCAATGTTGGCCATGTCGGCAAACGGACTCTCCAGCTGTTCCTGATACTCGTCGAACAGCGGCAGACGCCAGGCGCGATCACCCGCCTGCTCGGAGGCATTGAGCAGCTCGTGGGCCAGCGGGTTGTGGTTGGCCAGGAGACCCGTGGTGTGGTGACCCAGGGCGATGATGCAGGCTCCGGTCAGGGTGGCCACGTCGATCACGGTTTCTGGATCAAAACGATCCACGTAGGTCAGCGCATCGCACAGCACCAGGCGGCCTTCCGCATCGGTATTCAGCACTTCGATGGTCTGACCGGACATGGAGGTGAGGATGTCGCCTGGGCGATAGGCGTTGCCACCCGGCATGTTCTCGCAGCCCGCCAGCACGCCGATGACGTTGATGGGCAGCTGCAGCTGGGCCAGGGCGTGCATGGTACCGAGCACGGAGGCGGCGCCACCCATGTCGTACTTCATCTCGTCCATGCCCTCGGCCGGCTTGATGGAAATGCCGCCAGAGTCGAAGGTCAGTCCCTTGCCGACCAGCACGATGGGCTTGGCATCCGGATGACCCTTGTACTCGATGATGGCCATCATGGCTTCGTTGTCGGAGCCGCGGGCCACCGCCAGATAGGAGTTCATGCCAAGCTCGGCCATCTCCTGCTCGCCGATCACCTTGGTGGTGATGTTGTCGAAGGCATCGGCCAGACGACGGGCCTGGGAGGCGAGATAGGCCGGATTGCAGACATTGGGCGGCATGTTGGCCACGTCGCGACAGACGCGCACCCCTTTCGCCACGGCCAGACCGTGGGCGATGGCTTTTTCACCAATGGTCAGTTCCCGACGCGTCGGCACGTTGAATACCAGCTTGCGCAGCGGACGGCGCGGCTCGGCCTTGTTGGTCTTGAACTGATCGAAACTGTAGAGGCCCGCCTTGGTGGTTTCCACCGCCTGGCGCACCTTCCAATAGGTATCCCGTCCCTTGACGTGCAGCTCGGTCAGGAAGCAGACCGCTTCCATGGAGCCGGTTTCGTTGAGGGTGGTGATGGTCTTGTTGATGATCTGCTTGTACTGGCGTTCGTCGAGTTCCCGCTCCTTGCCGCAACCGACCAGCAGCACGCGCTCACTGAGCACGCCCGGTACTTGATGCAGCAACAGCATCTGGCCTGGTTTCCCTTCCAGGTCGCCACGGCGCAGCAGCGAACTGATGTAGCCATCGCTGATCTTGTCCAGTTGTTCGGCAACCGGAGAGAGGCGACGCGGCTCGAATACGCCGACCACGACGCAGGCACTGCGTTGCTTCTCAGGACTGCCACTCTTTACACTGAACTCCATGGAATCTCCTACATCCTAAAGACAAAAGGCACCTTTTATTGAATAATGCGGTGCTTGTTGGGGTATCAGAGGCGGAGCGAACAGGCACTGGCTCCGCAGTTCAAACTGGTAAAAATCCAATATACGGCCCTATTTTTCAGGCATTCGACTAAAAACACAAGTTTACTTGGGAATGACTGTGATCGTTTTCCGATATTTGTTCAGGGAAACCCTGAAAACCCAGCTGGCAGTGTTATTCGTGTTGCTGCTTATCTTTGTCAGCCAGCAATTTATCCAGATTATTGGCGACGCTGCCGACGGCGAGGTACCGACACGTCTGGTCTCCACCCTGCTGCTGCTCAACCTGCCCAACATGGCCCTGTTGATGCTGCCCATCAGCCTGTTTTTGGCCATCTTGTTCGCTCACGGGCGCCTCTACGCCGAAAGCGAGATGACGGTGATGCATGCGGTGGGCTTCAGCCACCGTTTCGTGATGCGCAGCGCCATGGTGCTGGCCTTGCTGACGGCGGCCGTTGCCGCCTTCAACACCGGTTGGGTGGCCCCGCAGGCCA
Organism: Aeromonas oralensis; assembly: GCF_049665575.1. Lineage (NCBI taxonomy): Bacteria > Pseudomonadati > Pseudomonadota > Gammaproteobacteria > Aeromonadales > Aeromonadaceae > Aeromonas > Aeromonas oralensis. The sequence continues at coordinate 3,958,189 of NZ_CP187186.1, read as the reverse complement.
AGGAGCGCGAGTACCAGGTGATCGACGAGTTCAAGGCCGATCCGGGGATCTCCTTCCTGCAGGCCGGCCGTTTCATGGAGCTCGACAAGGGGCGCCTGGTCGCCTACATCCAGGATCTCAACGACAAGGGCTCCAAACTGCAGAAAATCTTCGTGTTGCAGCGCTCTCAGGACGGCAAGCCGCCGTCGGTGGTGGTGGCGACCGAAGGGGTGGTCACGGTCGACAGCAATGGTCTGCAGTGGCTGACTCTGAAGGATGGCTCCCGCTACGAGGGGCACTTCAATACCCGCCAGTTCCAGATCTCCGAATTCGACGAGTACAGCCTGGTGATCCGCCAGCAGGAGATGGAGCGCTCCAACCGCAAGGCGGCGGCCAAGCCGACCATGGAGCTGCTGGGTACCCAGGACAACCAGCTGATGGCCGAACTGCAGTGGCGCCTGTCGCTGCCGCTCTCCATTCTGGTGCTGACCTTCCTGGTGGTGCCGCTGGCGCGGGTCAACCCCCGTCAGGGCCGCTATGCCAAGCTGTTGCCAGCCATCCTGCTCTACCTCTCCTACTTCCTGCTGCTCAGTGCCGCCCGCTCTGCCATCGACAGCGGCCGGCTGCCGCACTGGCCCGGCATGTTCCTGGTGCCGCTGGTCTATTTGCTGCTGATCGGGTTGCCGCTCAACCTGCAGGGCACCAGCTGGTGGAACGGGGTCAAGACCCTCTATTTCAAGAGAAAATCGGCATGATGTTGCCATCTGGGAGTCTCTACTGATGTTTGGCATTCTCGATAGATATATCGGCCGTGTTATTTTCATGTCGGTCCTGCTGTGCGAACTGACCCTGGTTGGGCTGGCGGCGCTCATCAAGTACGTGGAGCAGTTGAAGTCGGTAGGGGAAGGCAACTACGACATGCTCAGCGCCCTCTACTATGTGCTGCTCTCCATGCCGAAAGAGGCGGTGCTCTTCTTCCCGCTGGCGGCCCTGCTGGGCGGTCTCATCGGTCTTGGCCAGCTGGCGACCAGCTCCGAGCTGGTGGTGATGCAGGCGGCGGGCCGCTCCAAGATCAGCATAGTGATGGCGGCGCTCAAGACCGCCATCCCGCTGATGATCCTGGTGGGGCTGATGGGGGAGTACGTGGCCCCCATCGCCAAGCGGATGGCGGACGACATCAAGGCGGGCGCCCTGTCTGAGGGGCGGCTGACCGTGTCGGCTTACGGGGTATGGGCCCGCGATGGCAACAACTTCGTCAATATCAACGGGGTGCGCAACGATGGCGCGCTGACCGGCATCACCCTTTACCGTTTCACTCCGGAGCGCAAGCTGATCGATATCCTGCAGGCGCAGGAAGGGGTGTTCGAGCAGCATCACTGGCTGCTGAAACAGGTACAGGTGACCCGCTTCGATGACCCCAGACAGATCATGAGCGAAACCCAGCCCCAGATGGAGTGGAGCTCAGAGCTCACGCCCAAACAGCTGGGGGTGGTGAGCATCGATCCCGAAAACCTGCCGGTGGCGGGACTGCTGGATTACATCGGCTATCTGGATGCCAACAAGCAGGATGCCGGGCGCTACAAGCTGGAGATGTGGCGCAAGCTGCTGTCACCGCTCTCGGTGGTAGCCATGATCCTACTGGCTTCCTCCTTTATCTTCGGCCCGCTGCGCTCGGTCAGCATGGGGGCGCGGATGCTGATGGGGATCATGACCGGCTTTGCCGTCTACGTCAGCGATCGGGTGTTTGGCCCCATCAGTCTGGTGTATGCGGTACCGCCGATCCTGGCGGCCATCGCACCGAGCCTGCTGTTTGGTGGTATCTCCTTCTATATCTTGAGCCGCAAGCAGTAGCGGCCTGAAGGGCTGTGAGGGCGGTGGCGCTGCTGACAAAAGGCGCCCATCGCTCCTGCTGCACTGCTGTTTGGCGGTATCTCCTTCTATATCCTGAGTCGCAATCAGTAAGTGCATCGGCCAGCAAAAAGGGCACCCTAGGGGTGCCCTTTTTCGTTGCTGCCACAGGATCAGCGATTGAGCTGTTCCAGGTTCTCCTGTTTGCCAAGTACCACTACTTCGCATTCGGACCAGATGTCCTGAAACGCGCGGGGTGACTTGTGGTTGAACAGGCAGAGCAGGTTGCCGAGACCGAAGGCCGCCGTGGCCAGCCGGATCAGGGCCTGGGTGATGCGAATGTTGCTGCCGTCGGCATTCTGGATGCGCAGACGCCAGGCCCGCATGCCGATGGTCTGGCCGGCACGGGTCCAGAACCAGGTGTAGAAACCGCAGATGATGAAGGCGAGCCAGGCGCTGTAGATGGGGCTGGTCAGCAGCCAGGCTGCGTCTTTGCCTTCGGGCACGGTCGCCATGCCGGTTGCCAGCAGCAAGTGTGCCACCCCCATCCCGATAAAGCCGGCGATGATCAGCAAGGAGATGACCACCAGATAGTCATAGAGCAGGGCGCCGAGCCGGCGCAGCAGGCCGGCAGAAGGGTAGCGCGCAGTCGCGGGAGAGGTTGGTGTCGGTTGGACGGATTTACGCTTGGCCATCGTTTTTATTCCATTAATATGATGCGGGCATTCTATGTAACTGACCCAGCCTCGGCAAGGCGTTGAATAAATGAGCAAACGACTGTGAGAGCAAGAAAAACACCTTGCATGCCCAAGCGCCATTCGTATAATCCCTCGCAGTTGCCCGGGTGGCGAAATCGGTAGACGCAGCGGATTCAAAATCCGCCGGTGAATAACCGTGTCGGTTCGAGTCCGACCCCGGGCACCATCAAATTCCAAAATAAAAGGCCATCAGCAATGATGGCCTTTTGTTTTTCCGCTTTCTCCTTTCTCATCGCTCTTCCGTTTTCTGGCTGATATCGACAAGCCGGCTTGCTCGTCTATGCCCCGCATGACCTCCCTCTGCGCTATTTCGGTGCGGCAATATGTGTGTGCACAGCGGAAGTGCGCACTTGCTCAAGTTAGCGCGTCCCGTGCGCCAATCTGGTGCATCACTTCGCTGTAGTAATCATAATTCATTGATTTAAAGCTATTTATCAAGTTGGCCTGCTTTGTGCTTTGAAGCTCTTATGTCGCCATGATGCCGCTCATCCGAGGAATGATGGGCGGGGCGGTCACCAGTGTGTAGCGAATGTGGATGTGCGTGAATCGTCGGTTTCGATGTTCATATCAGGAAATGAACCCGGCCGGGAGCCGGGACGACAGGGAAGGAGATGGCTGTATGCTCAAGAGACTCGTGATGACTGGCCTGTTGGCGCTTGCCGCCTTGCTGGCCGCCCCCAGTTGGGCTGAAGAGGTGGTGGCCGCCTCGGCCGAGGTCGTGCAGGCTGCGGCACCGGCAGTCGTGACCATCAACAAGGGGGACAATACCTGGATGCTGCTGTCGGCAGCCCTGGTGATCCTGATGTCCATTCCGGGCCTGGCCCTGTTTTATGGCGGCCTGGTGCGCAGCAAGAACATGCTGAGCGTGCTGATGCAGGTATTCACCCTGTTCTCGCTCATTTGTGTGCTGTGGGTGATCTACGGCTATTCGCTGGCTTTTACCGAGGGCAACAGCGTTTATGGCTCCTTCAGCAAGGCGCTGCTCAAGGGAGTCACCCCTGACTCCATCGCCGCCACCTTCAGCAAGGGAGTCGGGATCAGCGAGTTCATCTATGTGGTGTTCCAGGGGGCCTTTGCCGCCATCACCTGTGGTCTGATCGTGGGGGCCTTCGCCGAGCGCATCAAGTTTGCTGCCGTGCTGCTGTTCTCGGTGATCTGGTTCACCTTCGCCTATATCCCGCTGGCCCACATGGTGTGGTACTGGGCGGGTCCGGATGCCTATACCACGGCCGATGCCGCGGCAGCAGCCACCGCGACCGCCGGTTATCTGTTCCAGCACGGTGCGCTGGACTTTGCGGGTGGCACAGTGGTGCACATCAACGCGGCGGTGGCCGGTCTGGTCGGTGCCTATCTGGTGGGCAAACGCCTGGGCTATGGCCGTGACCCCATGACTCCGCACAGCCTTACCATGACCATGATCGGGGCCTCCCTGCTCTGGTTCGGCTGGTTCGGTTTCAACGCCGGCTCCGCGCTGGAAGCCAACGGCACGGCGGCACTGGCCTTCATCAATACCTGGGTGGCTCCGGCGGCGGCAGCCCTCTCCTGGACCCTGGCCGAGTGGGTGATGAAGGGTCGCCCCTCTCTGCTGGGCGCGGCTTCCGGCGCCGTCTCCGGGCTGGTGGTGATCACTCCGGCAGCCGGTTTCGTCGGTGTGGGCGGCGGTCTGGTGATGGGCCTCATCAGCGGTGTTGCCGGGCTGTGGGGGGTCCACGGCCTCAAGCGGCTGCTGGGCGCCGATGATAGCCTGGACGTGTTCGGTGTGCACGGGGTGTGCGGCATTCTGGGTGCGCTGTTGACTGGCGTTTTCGCAAGCCCGGATCTGGGCGGTACCGGGGTGTGGGACTACGTCACCAATCAGGTGGCAGAGGGCTACTCCATCCTGGCGCAGGTCAAAATTCAGGCCATCGGGGTCGGCGTGACCATCCTCTGGTCCGGCATCATCTCGGTGGTGGCTTACAAGCTGGTGGATCTGCTGATCGGCCTGCGAGTGAAAGAAGACGCGGAGCGGGAGGGGCTGGATGTCACCACCCACGGCGAGAAGGCCTACAGCCTGTAATCCGCCATTTGTTAGTCATCAGCAATATTGCCGCCGGCCATGCCGGCGGCTTTTTTATGTCCGCCCACCAGGCCAAGCATCCTGTTTGATGTCTGGGCCGTTGGGGATGATGGCCCGTCCGTGGTCACCATGCCCCTGACAAGAACAACCTCAAGATCGTGTGGGGGATTCCGGCTTTTTCGACAGATAACGCCAGGCGGGGTAATGTCCTCGGTCTTGTTGCTGTTTTATGCCTGCAATTTGGCCGGATCTCCGCTAAACTCTGCCACCTTTTCTTGATGGGGCTGGCCGGGCCGGTTCCATCACCCCTCTTTATATGTACTTTTGGAGCCGCTCATGCCGTTAGTGGGACATCAACACCAGATCGAGATCCTGGAACTGACCGACAAAGGAGATGGCAAAGGACGCCTGTTCGATCGCCCTCTGTTTGTCGAAGGTTTGCTGCCCGGTGAGCAGGCGCTGGTGGAGCTGACCGAGGTCAAGCCCAACTATCTGCACGGCAAGGTGACCGAGCTGCTCCAGCCCTCCGCCGATCGGGTCGCCGACTTCTGCCCCAATACCGAATGCGGTGGCTGCCAGGTGCGTCCGCTGGCCTATCCGGCCCAGCTCAAGCTCAAACAGGCGCTTGTGGAGAGTGCGCTGGAACAGGCCGGACTGGGTGATACCACCGTCAGGACGATCCTCGGCATGGACAGCCCGTTTGCCTATCGCAACAAGGCCCAATATGCGGTGCGCGGTTGCGACGCTGGCGCCGAGATCGGCTTTTATCGCAAACATTCCCACGATCTCATCACCGCCGATGACTGCGCGGTGCAGGACTCGCTGCACGTGGAGCTGAACGCCCGGGTACGCAGCTGGATGCGCGAGCACAACATCGCCGCCTATGACGAAGTGAACCACACCGGCTGTGTGCGCAACCTGATGACCCGCAAGGGCTTCAAGAGCGGCGAGCTGATGGTGGTGCTGGTGACCCTGGGCGAGGAGCTGCCGTTTGAAGCCGAGCTGCTGACCGCTCTGAGTGATCTGCCGGTTACCACCCTGGTGCAGAACATCAACGAAGAACGCACCAACCGTATCCTGGGCGCCGCCAACCGGGTGCTGCTGGGCGAAGGGGTGATCCGCGACAAGATCCACGAGCTTGAGTTCGAGATCTCGCCACTCTCCTTCTTCCAGAACAACCCGAGCCAGACCGATGTGCTCTACTCCAGCGCCCTCGAGTATGCCGAACTGACCGGCAACGAGACGGTGTTCGACATTTATTGCGGTATCGGCACCATCTCCCTGTTCCTGGCGGGCAAGGCTGCCAAGGTAGTGGGGATCGAGTCGGTGGAGAGTGCCATCAGCGATGCCCGTCGCAACGCCGCCCTCAACGGCATCGAGCACACCGAATTCCACGTCGGCAAGGCCGAGCAGCTGATGCCCGAGCTGCACGCGCAGGGTGTGACCGCTGACGTGGTGGTGATGGACCCGCCGCGCAAGGGCTGTGACAAGGCCGTGCTGCAGACGCTGGTCGCCATGGCGCCGCGCCGGCTGGTCTATGTCTCCTGCAACCCGCAGACCCTGGCCCGCGATCTCGCCTGGCTGGTCAAGCAGGGCTTCGTGCTGGATGAGGTGCAGCCGGTTGACATGTTCCCGCACTCCATGCACGTGGAAGCGGTTGCCCGCCTGAGTTTGCCGGCCAAGGCCTAATCGCCGATGGACATGCTCCCTCGTGCCAGCCGTCTGAGCCTGCCCACCCAGGCGTGAATTGAATTAGCCAGATGGCTCTGATAAAAACGACTCCAAATGGAGTCGTTTTTTTATACCTGCCATTCCGGTATCGAGTCGTGGCATTAGCGGATTCGGAGCAGATAGGCAGAAACGGCAAGGGTGCGACAGAGACGAGGAACAGACCATGAAAGGCATCTTGTTACGCTGGCTGGCTCGCTACGATGGCTGGTGCGAGGAGTGGGGACTCACACCGGAGAACCGGCGCTGCTGCGTGCCGGTGCGCCGCGAGCAGGATGACGCGCCGCAGGCGGAGCAGCAGGACGAGTCGGAATCGCTCACTGGAAATTGCGGGTCACGGCACCAGTGACGCTGTTGTAGTCGAAGGAGAGGCCAGCCGGATAGGCAGGAAAGCGGCCAATGGAGTCGCGCAGGGTATAGCGGCAGTTGCTGTGCGGCTCCCCATCCGCATCTACCTGGTTGGCAGGCAGTTCGCTGGACAGGTAGTCGGCGTTGAGCTGGATTTCGGGATCTTGATCGACCGAGGCGACGGTATAGCTGCTGTCCAGCAGCCCCTGAAACAGCAGGCGGCAGTCTGACTGGTTGCTCACCGAGATGTAGTCACCCTGACCTGCGACATAGGGCTCATCTATCCCCTTGCGACCTTGATCTTCGTCGGTGCCAGCGGGCCAGCCATAGCGGTTGATGTCGAGATTGCGCTGCCCCATGCTGCCGAGATTGTAGAGCGCCTGATCCTGCGCCTTGACCGCCCAGCCGGCATGGGCCAGCTGCACCGCGCTGGCGAAGCTGGTGGCCGTGGTGGCCACTGTACTCTTGAGCGCATCATCCTTGAGATTGATGAAACGGGGCAGGGCGGTGACGGCCAGGATCCCCAGCACTATGATGACCAGCACCAGTTCTATCAGGGTAAAGCCGTGGCTTGTGCGTTTCATCATGATATGGACCCATTAATTACGACAAACAGGTGAGAGCGACATGCAACTGATCGACACCCATTGCCATCTCGATTTTCCGGTCTTCGATCCCGATCGGGCGGCGCTGCTGGCCGAGTGCCGCCAGCTGGGGGTGAGCGAGTATATCATCCCCGCCGTGGGAGAGGAAAACTGGGGCCGGGTGATGGCGCTGGCGGCAGAGCACGACGGTATTTCCTATGCCCTGGGTGTGCACCCTTGGTATGTGGGGAGGCAAACTCCGGCGGTATTGACCCGGTTGCGGCGACTGCTGGCCGAGCGTCCACACGGGCTGGTGGCGGTGGGGGAGTGCGGGCTGGACCTGCGCTCCCATGTGCCGCAGGAGGGGCAACTCGAGATGTTCGAGGCCCAGATCGCGCTGGCCATGGAGCATGAGCTGCCCCTTATTGTCCATTCGGTACGCGCCAACGACACGGTGGCCAAGATCCTCAGGCGCCTGCGTCCGGCCAGAGGGGGCGTCATCCACGCCTTCAGTGGTTCTCTGCAGCAGGCAGAGGCGTTCTGGCAACTGGGATTTCGGCTCGGTATCGGCGGGGTCATCAGCTTCGAGCGGGCCAACAAGACCCGGGAGGCGGTGCGCGACATGCCGCTGGAATCCTTGCTGCTGGAAACAGACGCCCCCGACATGCCACTGCAGGGTCAGCAGGGGATGCCCAACACCCCCGCCAACCTGCCGAAGATTGCGCAACTGCTGGCCGATTTGCGGCAACAACCGCTGGCCCATGTTGCCTCGGTGTTACGTGAATCCACTTTGCACGCTTTCCCACTGGGTAAGTCACAAATTAACAGCTGATTAACTATTGATAGCGACATGATAAAAAACGGGGTAAGTAAAAATCGTTTGCGGTCTAGTTTGACGACCCCTAGCGCATTTCATGCTTATAAAATGTGACCAGCATTCTACTTTGTCGCACCGTAATTAGTATAATGCGCACCCTTGATTGATGGCTTTGAGATACAAGTTGTTAACAAGCTGGAAGGTGCTACTAAAGAGGAAGTGTTAATAATGAATTTGATAATGGGTCTGGTAGGGATGGCAACGCTCGTCCTTATCGCGGTGCTGTTCTCCAGTAATCGCAAAGCAATAAAAATTCGCACCGTTGCCGGTGCCTTTGCAATTCAAGCTGGACTGGGTGCATTCGTGCTGTACGTCCCGGTTGGTCGAGATATTCTGGTGGGTGTATCTGATGCCGTTTCCAGCGTCATCGGTTATGGCCAAAACGGTATCGAATTCCTGTTCGGTGGTCTGGTCAGCAACAAGATGTTCGAAGTATTCGGTGGCGGCGGCTTTATCTTCGCCTTCCGCGTATTGCCGGTCATCATCTTCTTCTCCTCGCTGATCGCCGTTCTTTATTATCTGGGCATCATGCAGTGGGTCATCAAACTGCTGGGTGGTGGCCTGCAAAAAGTACTGGGCACTTCCCGTACCGAATCCCTCTCCGCCACTGCCAACATCTTCGTGGGTCAGACTGAAGCCCCGCTGGTGGTGCGTCCCTTCATCTCCAAGATGACTGACTCCGAGCTGTTTGCCGTCATGTGTGGTGGTCTGGCCTCCGTTGCCGGTTCCGTACTGGCTGGCTATGCCTCCATGGGCGTCAAGATGGAATACCTGATCGCCGCCTCCTTCATGGCTGCTCCGGGTGGTCTGCTGTTCGCCAAGCTGCTGGTGCCGGAAACCGAGACCCCGAGCTACGACGAGAACAATGCCGATGGCGAGCTGGAAGACAAGCCTGCCAACGTGATCGATGCCGCTGCCGCCGGTGCTTCTGCCGGTCTGCAACTGGCCCTGAACGTCGGTGCCATGCTGCTGGCCTTCATCGGCCTGATCGCCATGATCAACGGCATCTTCTCCGGTGTGGGTGGCTGGTTCGGTTATCCGCAGCTCTCCCTGGAACTGCTGCTGGGCTGGATCTTCTCCCCGCTGGCCTTCCTGATCGGGGTGCCCTGGAGCGAAGCCATCGTGGCCGGTTCTTTCATCGGTCAGAAACTGGTGGTCAACGAGTTCGTGGCCTACCTGAACTTTGCCCCGTATCTGAAAGATGAAGTGCTGATCAATGGCGTGGCCATGTCCGACCACACCAAGGCCATCATTTCCTTCGCCCTGTGCGGCTTCGCCAACCTGTCCTCCGTCGCCATCCTGCTGGGTGGTCTGGGCTCCATGGCACCGAACCGTCGCGGCACCATTGCCAAATTTGGTCTGAAAGCCGTACTGGCTGGCTCTCTGTCCAACCTGATGTCTGCGACCATCGCAGGCTTCTTCCTGGCGCTGTCCGGCATGTAGTATCGCCTGACTGTCAGGGTAAAGACGAACGCCACAGCGAGAAGCTGTGGCGTTCGCGTTTGGGGCGGTGACAACCGTTTTCCTTTCTAAACTAATAATAAAATGAGTCAAATCGGAGGTTATATGAATGAAGTGCTACTGGCGATGGCGGCCGGCTTTATCGTTGGCTTGTTGTTTTCTTTCCTCAAATTGCCGATCCCGGCTCCGCCCGTATTGTCCGGAGTAATGGGGATCGTCGGAGTCTATCTGGGGGGCTTGGCATACTCCTGGATACTCACTCGCTTCTTCTCTTAACGCACTTTTCAGTACCGGATTTGCCAGATGTGAGGTACCTCTGAAAATGGCAAATCCGGCTTGCAAACAAGGGGTATCTCGGCTGAAATAGGCATTGCCAGCAGGGTGCTGGCATTGACTAATGCCCGATGAGATCGGGTGTTGGCGGTCAAATGGAATTGATTGGGAAGTCGGGTCAGACCTTGTCTGCCTTTCTCAAGTCTTCATGGAACCAAGTCCGCACTTTTGTAAGAAAGTGACAGGGCTCTTGCCTTATTTGCAGCCTCATTGCCCGTGCAATTGCGCTGCAATTCCATTCCCGTTTCTTTGGGAGTCGTGTCTTGCCGGTTGCGTTGCGACAGGCAGACCCATGCCCTGGAATCCGGACTAAATCGAGACTTTGGAGAACAGAATGACTGATCTGAAACTGGCCGCCCAGCGCGCCCTGAACCTGATGGACCTGACCACTCTGAACGATGACGACACCGATCAGAAGGTGATCGACCTGTGCCGCAAGGCCAAGTCACCGGCCGGTTTGACCGCCGCCGTCTGCATCTATCCCCGTTTCATCCCCATCGCTCGCAAGACCCTGCGTGAAATCGGCGCCGCCGACGTGCGCATTGCGACCGTGACCAACTTCCCGCACGGCAACGATGACATCGAGATCGCCGTAGCCGAAACCCGCGCTGCCGTGGCCTACGGTGCCGACGAAGTGGACGTGGTGTTCCCGTACCGCGCCTTTATGGCCGGCAATGAACAGGTCGGCTTCGATCTGGTCAAAGCCTGTAAGGAAGCCTGTGGTGCCAACGTACTGCTGAAAGTGATCATCGAAACCGGTGAACTGAAAGAAGAGGCGCTGATCCGCCGCGCTTCCGAAATCTCCATCGATGCCGGTGCCGACTTCATCAAGACCTCCACCGGCAAGGTGCCGGTCAATGCGACCCCGGAAGCGGCGCGCATCATGATGGAAGTGATCAAGGCCAAGAACCCGAAAGTCGGCTTCAAGCCGGCCGGTGGCGTGAAAGATGCCGCCGTGGCGGGTCAGTACCTGGCCATGGCCGAAGAGATCCTGGGCAAAGACTGGGTATCCGCCCGCACCTTCCGCTTTGGTGCCTCCAGCCTGCTGGCCAGCCTGCTGGCCACACTGGGGCATGGCGACAAGCCGGCCAACACCAGCGGTTACTAATAGGTCGATGAGAGGGCGGACCTGGTCCGCCCTGTTTCGCCCCCACCATGCGGTGTGCGGGCAAGGATTCAGGCTTGTGTAACGCCAGCAATGGCGGAGGGAATGAAAGATGTTTTTGCCTCAAGAAATTATTCGCAAGAAGCGCAACGGTGAAGCGCTCAGTACCCAAGAGATTCAATTCTTCGTTCAGGGCATTACCAACAACACCATCGGCGAGGGCCAGATTGCGGCGCTGGCGATGGCGGTCTACTTCAAAGACATGACCATGGATGAGCGGGTTGCCCTGACCTGCGCCATGCGCGACTCCGGCATGGTACTGACTTGGGACCACCTCAATCTGGGTGGTCCGATCGTCGACAAACACTCCACCGGCGGTGTGGGTGATGTCGTCTCCCTGATGCTCGGCCCGATGGTTGCCGCCTGCGGCGGTTTCGTGCCGATGATCTCCGGCCGTGGCCTGGGCCACACCGGTGGTACCCTCGACAAGCTGGATGCCATTCCGGGCTACCAGACCTCGGTTGACAACGATCGTTTCCTGAAAGTGGTGAAAGAGGCGGGTGTCGCCATCATCGGTCAGACCGGCGATCTCGCCCCGGCCGACAAGCGTATCTATGCAGTACGTGACATCACTGCCACCGTCGAATCCATCGCCATGATCACCGGCTCCATCCTCTCCAAGAAGCTCGCCTCCGGGCTCGAAGCGCTGGTGATGGATGTGAAAGTGGGCTCCGGTGCCTTCATGCCGACCTTTGAAGCTTCCGAAGAGCTGGCCAAGAGCATAGTCGCGGTGGCCAACGGTGCCGGCTGCCGCACTTCAGCACTCTTGACCGACATGAACCAGGTGCTGGCCTCCAGCGCCGGCAACGCGGTGGAAGTGCGCGAAGCGGTGCGCTACCTGACCGGTGAATACCGCAACCCGCGCATCCATGCCGTCACCATGGCGCTGTGTGCCGAGATGCTGATCTCCGCCGGCCTGGCCAGCGATGACGGCGAGGCCCGCCGCAAACTGCAGGCGGTGCTGGACAACGGCAAGGCGGCCGAGATCTTCGGTCGCATGGTGACCGGCCTGGGTGGCCCGAGCGACTTCATGGAACGCTACGATCACCACCTGCCGAAAGCCGCCATCGTGCGCCCCGTCTATGCCGCCAACAGCGGTTTCGTGACCGCCATGGACACCCGTGAACTGGGTCTGGCCGTGGTCGCCATGGGCGGTGGCCGTCGCGCTGCCGGTGACAAACTTGATTATGCGGTCGGTCTGACCGACTTTATCCGCCTGGGTCAAAGCGTCGAGGCAGACAAGCCGCTCGCCCTGATCCACGCTCAAACTGAAGAGCAATTCGCTCAGGCTGCCAGCATGGTGCAGGCCGCCGTCAAGATCGGTGACACCCGACCAGAGGCGCTGCCCGAGGTCTACCGTCGCATCGGTCTGGCTGATTTGTAACAAGGGGAAGTCCCATGAAACGTACCTTTATTCTGATGATGGACTCTTTCGGTATTGGCGCTGCCGCCGACGCCGACAAGTTCGGAGATGTGGGCGCCAATACCCTTGGCCATATCGCCAAGGCCTGCGCCGCCGGTGAGATCGAAGGCCGTGGCGCCCTCAATCTGCCGAACCTCAGCAAGCTGGGTCTGGGTCACGCGGGCGAACTCGCCAGCGGCACCTTCCCGGCGGGCCTGAACAAGGACATCGACGTGGTCGGCGCCTACGGCTTTGCCCAGGAGCTCTCCTCCGGCAAGGACACCCCATCCGGTCACTGGGAGATCGCCGGTGTGCCCGTGCTGTTCGAGTGGGGTTACTTCCATGACCACCACAACAGCTTCCCGCAGGAGCTGCTGGACGCCATCGTCGAGAAGGCCGGTCTGCCAGGATATCTGGGCAACTGCCACGCCTCCGGTACCCAGGTGCTGGATGATCTGGGCGAAGAGCACATGCGCACCGGCAAGCCGATCCTCTACACCTCGGCCGACTCCGTGTTCCAGATCGCCTGCCACGAAGAGACCTACGGCCTCGAGAAGCTCTATGAGCTGTGCCACATCGTGCGCGAGCTGCTGGAGCCCTACAACATCGGCCGCGTCATCGCGCGTCCGTTTGTAGGCAGCGGCAAGGGTAACTTCAAGCGCACCGGCAACCGCCACGACTACTCCGTGCTGCCGCCGGCACCGACCGTGTTGGACTACATGAAGGAAGCGGGTGGCCAGGTGGTTTCCATCGGCAAGATCGCCGACATCTATGCCCAGCAGGGCATCACCAAGCAGGTGAAGGGGACCGGTCTGACCGAACTGTGGGATCGTACTCTGGAAGAGGTGAAAGCGGCCGGTGACCAGACCATCGTCTTCACCAACTTCGTCGACTTCGACTCCTCCTACGGTCACCGTCGCGATGTGAAGGGCTATGCCGATGCGCTGGAGTATTTCGACTCCCGCCTGCCGGAGCTGTTCGAGTTGCTGGAAGATGGTGACGTGGTGGTGCTGACTGCCGACCACGGCTGCGATCCGACCTGGGGTGGTACCGATCACACCCGCGAGTACATCCCGGTGCTGTTTTACGGCAAGCCGGTCAAGGCCGGCTCTGTCGGTCGTCGCGAGACGTTCGCCGACATCGGCCAGAGCATCGCGGCGTACCACGGCCTGCCCAAACTGGCATACGGTACCAGCTTCCTGTAATTTACCCGCCCGCCGCCTCGGCGGCGGGCAACCAATAAAGACAATAAAACTCAACCTAGTGTGAAGGAATCAAGAGAATGGCAACTCCTCATATCAATGCGAAAGATGGCGCCTTTGCTGATACCGTGCTGATGCCGGGCGACCCCCTGCGCGCCAAGTACATCGCCGAGACTTTCCTGGAGAACGTCGAGCAGGTGTGCGACGTGCGCAACATGTTCGGTTTCACCGGCACCTACAAGGGTCGTCGCATCTCCATCATGGGTCACGGCATGGGTATCCCGTCCTGCTCCATCTATGCAAAAGAGCTGATCACCGATTACGGCGTGAAGACCCTGATCCGTGTCGGTTCCTGCGGTGCCGTGCGTGAAGACGTGAAACTGCGTGACGTGGTGATCGGCATGGGTGCCTGCACCGACTCCAAAGTGAACCGTCTGCGCTTCAAGGATCACGACTTCGCCGCCATCGCCGACTTCGATCTGGTTGCCAATGCCGTACAGGCCGCCAAGAACAAGGGCGTCGCCGTGCGCGTGGGCAACATCTTCTCCGCCGACCTGTTCTACACCCCGGACCCCTCCATGTTCGACGTCATGGAAAAGTACGGCATCCTGGGTGTCGAGATGGAAGCCGCCGGCATCTACGGTGTGGCTGCAGAGTACGGTGCCAAGGCACTGACCATCTGCACCGTCTCCGACCATATCCGTACCGGTGAGCAGACCACCTCCGAAGAGCGTCAGCTGACCTTCAACGACATGATCGAAATCGCGCTGGATTCCGTCCTGCTGGGCGACAACTAATCCCCTTCGCGCATGAATAATGACAACGGCGGCCCTCGGGCCGCCGTTTTGCATTTCAAGGATGGCAGCTCAGAGGTCGAGGGCGAAGCGCCCCTTGCCGGCCTGCTTGGCTTGGTACATGGCGCTGTCGGCCCGGTGCAGCAGATCGTCGATGTGGCAATACTGGCCCGAGTGACAGAGCGCACCGCCGATGCTGCCGGCGAGGGGCAACAGGTGGCCGGCCACGTCGGCCGGCACTGCCATGGCCGCCAGCAGCCGCTCGCACAGGGCGGGCAGCTCCAGCTCTGGCTGGCGCAGGGCCGGCAGTATGATGGTGAACTCGTCGCCAGCCAGGCGCGCCACCATGTCGCCGGGGCGGACCTCGGCACTCAGCACGCTGGCGAAGCGCTGCAACAGGGAGTCGCCGACGTGATGGCCGAGCTGATCATTGATCCGCTTGAAGCCGTCGAGATCGAGAAACAGCAGGCCCAGGGTCTCGGCATTCTGGCGCACCCGCTCCAGCTCCCGGGAGAGGCGCAGGGTGAAGGCGCGCCGATTGGGCAGGCCGGTGAGGGGGTCGTGGGCCGCTTCATGCTCCAGCTGGTTCTGCAGCGCCTTGAACTCGGTGATGTCGCTGCCAAGGATGTAGACCCCCGGCTCATCGCCCCGGCTCGGGATCATGGTGATCCTCAGATCGCGCGGGCCGATGGGCAGCTCGAAACGGTTCTCGAAGCTCACCTGCTCGCCGGCGAGGGCCCGCTCCAGATGGGCGATGGCCCGGCCGTAAGCCGCGTCGCCGATCACCTCCCGCACGCTCATCTCCCGCATCCGCTCGGCATCGAGCCCGAAGTAGCGACAGTAGGCCTGGTTGGCGAACAGATAGCGCCCCTCGGGTGAGACCATGCTGATGGTGACCGGCAGGCCGTCGGTGATGGCCCGCAGTCTGGCCCGCCCGCGCTCAATCTCGGCCAGCACCTGGCGGCGAGCCGTGATGTCGTGCAAAAACAGGGCGATGCGCACCTTGCCGTCGAACTGGTAGCGCTCGGCAATCACCTCCACCGGGATGCGCCGGCCGTCGTGGGTGCCGATCTCGCACTCCAGACGGTGCGCTGCACTCTGGGGATGGGTCAGCTGGGCCAGCAGGGGGTGAGCGCTGCCAAGCAGGGTGGGCAAGGTACGCCCCAGCATCTCTTCGGGATGCCAGCCCAGCAGGGTGGTGGAGGCCGGATTCCAGCCGGTGATGACCAGCGCTTCGTCGAGTTCGAGGAAGGCGTTGCTGGTGTGTTCCAGCATGTGCTGCAGGCGGCGCTGCTCCTGCCACAGGCGCTGCTGCATGGCGCCGCGCTCCTGCATTTCGCGATGCAGCTGCTCCACCGTGCTCGACAGCTCGCGGGTGCGCTCACGGACCTGCCGCTCGAGCCCCTGCTGCAGTTGCAGCAGCTCGGCTTCGGCCTGCTTGCGTTCGGTGAGATCGGCGAACACGGCGATCAGGTGCGGCGCCATGGTGCGGCTATGGCACAGGGTCACGCTGAGCTGGACCCAGCACTGGCTGCCGTCGGCCCGGATCATCCGCTTCTCCAGCCGGTAGTCATGCTGTTGCCCCGTGAGCAAGGCGTTGAACAGGGGCAGCTCGCGCTGCAGATCCTCGGGATGGGTCATGGTGTGCCAGGTGCGGCTCAGCATCGCCTGCTCGCTGTAGCCGAGCAGCCGCTCCAGCCCCGGGTTGGCCCGCAGCCACTTGCCTTCGAGGGAGGAGAGGGCCATGCCCACCGACGACTGGTTGAAGGTGAGGGTGAACAGGTGATCCTTGTCCTCCAGCACCTGATTGAGGCTGCGCACCTGATGGCGCCGCTCCAGATCGTGCAGGGTGTTCTCCACCAGGCGGCCGAAGTCATCGAGATCGCGGCAGGCCTCCTGGTCGAGGTGGCGCGGGGCATGATCCACCAGACAGAGGGTGCCGAGCACCACGCCATCCAGCGCCCGCAGTGGGCGGCCGGCATAGAAGACCACGTGCGGTTCCTCGGTCACCAGCGGGTTGTCGGCAAACCGCGGGTCGAGCCTGGCATCCGGCACCTGCATGATGTCGGGACGCAGGATGGCGTGGCCGCAAAAGGAGTGCTCCCGGCTGATCTCGCACAGGGCGACGCCGGTGCGGGCAAGAAACCACTGCCGGTTCACGTCGGTCAGCGAGACCATGGCGATGGGCAGCGAGAAATGGCGGGTAATGAGCCGGGTCAGGCGATCCAGCTGATCGATGGGCTCGCGGTCAAGCAGGCCGAGGATGCGGAGTCGTTCCAGTCGACTCTCTTCATCCAGCGGCAGAGAGGGGGCAATCATACAGCGCTCCTGCTGGTGGCATTGCCAGTTTCGGGTCGGGGGGATCGCGCCGCCTTATTGCGGCTCGACCGGTTTGCTTTTCTTCTTGTGCTTGCGCACCCGCATGTAGTTGCGACGTATCCCGTAGGAGATGAGCAACCCGGCCAGCAGGGCGACCAGCAGCATCAGCCGCTGCTTCTCCTGTACCACCTTGAGCCGGGTATCCTTGTCCGCCAGCATCTGCTGCTCTTCCAGCGTAATGCGCAGATACCCCAGGGTCTGCTCCCCATCCAGGATCTCCTGCACGAACTGGATGCGGCCCTTGCCCTGTTCCGGTACCGACTTGTTGCTGTCGCCGATGGGCAGCAGGCTGTCCAGCGGCACCGCATTGTCCGACTGGGCGAGGGGGATGCCGCGGGCATCGTAGAGGGTGACGTCGAGGATCTCGGGCTCGGCAGCCAGATCCTGGGCCAGCCGCTCCAGCTCGCTGTTTTTGTCCTCCTTGAGCCAGCGCTTCATGTCGCGGGCGGCGTAGGCCACCAGCGCCTGGGCCCGGTTGCGTGCCTCGCTGTGCAGCGAAGCCTGGCTCTCACCCTGCATGTGGATGAGTACCGCGAGTACCCAGAGCCCGAGCAGGACGCCGGCACCGAGACTGAGCACACGTTTGATGGGGAGATGACGCAAGCGTTGAGCCTTTTGCTGACAAGGGGTGGCGGGATCTTGGCGCTTGCCTGTACAAAAAGCAATACGCTACTCTGGGCCAGCATTGTTAACCCCATGATCACCAAGGAAGGCGTTATCCCTATGTTGTTGTCCCAATTGCCCGCAGAGATTTCAGAATGGCCCGAGTGCCTGTCCGGCGCCCCCTGGTGGGAGGCGACGCCGCAGGCGCTGCTGCCTGCTGCCAGTGCGCTGGATGGTGGCTGGCTGGTGCTGTTCGGGCGCGCGCTGGCTGGTCATCATCTCGGGCGGCTGGCTGGGCTGCTGGCGCAGCACCAGTTGCAGGCCAGGCTCTATCCGCCCGCCATGCCGGCCGGGGTGCCTCTGCTGCTGCTGGGCACGGATCGCTTCTCACCCGCTCTGGTACAGGCGCTCAAGGATGAGGAGTGGGACATCGATCTGTGTCATCTGCCAGCCCTGCCTAGCCTGGCGGAGCCCGGTTTGCTGGTGATGGACATGGACTCCACCGCCATCCGCATCGAGTGCATCGACGAGATTGCCCGGTTGGCCGGGGTCGGCGAGCAGGTGGCGGCGGTCACGGCAGCCGCCATGCAGGGCCAGCTGGAGTTTGCCGACAGTCTGCGGGCCAGGGTCGCCCTGCTGGAAGGGGCGCCGGTCACCCTTCTCGACCAGGTGGCGGACAACATGCCCTGGATGCCGGGCCTGCCGTTGATGGTCGATACCCTCAAACAGGCTGGCTGGAAGGTGGCGATCGCCTCCGGTGGCTTCACCCGTTTTGCCGGCCAGTTGCAGCGGGAGCTGGGGCTGGACGCCATCTTCGCCAACGAGCTGGCGGTGGCGGGGCAACAGCTGACCGGCAAGGTGAGCGGGCGCATCGTCGATGCCGCCGTCAAGGCAGAGGTCTTGCTGCAGCTGGCGCAGGAGTACGGCATCGCCGCTGGCCAGACCGTGGCCGTCGGCGATGGCGCCAACGATCTCAAGATGATGGGGGTGGCCGGGCTCGGCATCGCCATTCACGCCAAGCCGCTGGTGCGGGCCCAAGCGGCGGCCACCCTCAATCACCACGATCTGGAAGGGGTGATCTGCCTGCTCGGTGCGCTGGCCTGCCGCCAGCAGCGCTGGGATCGCCGCTAGTCCCGACGCCTCGGCAAGGTCCTTGGTCCACGTCACGGAGGACGTAGTCTAGAAATGGAACTGTTACAGCAATCCCTGTTTATTGCCTGCGGCGCACATAGGCTGCACGTGCGCCACATTCAGCCGCGGGTCGCGGTACATGGCGAGCCGATCCTGATGGTGCACGGCGCCATCGAGAACGGTCGCATCTTCTACACCGAATCGGGCAAGGGGCTGGCCTGCTTTCTGGCCCGCAACGGCTATCAGGTCTATGTTGCCGACCTGCGGGGACGGGGGCTGAGCACGCCGGCCATCGCCGAGCAGGCCGAACATGGCCAGCATGAGCTCATCACCGAGGATCTGCCGGCCCTGCACCGCTGGATTGCCGGCCGCCATGCCGGCTTCAAGCTGCACTGGATGGCCCACTCCTGGGGCGGTGTCATCATGGCGTCGACCCTGGTGCGCTTCCCCGAGTTGGCGGAGCAGGTGGCCAGCCTGGTGTTCTTTGGCACCAAGCGCGGCGTGTCGGTACAAAATCCGGAGCGCTGGCTCAAGGTGGATCTGATCTGGAACCGGCTGGCCCCCTGGCTGGCCAGGCGCAACGGCTTTCTGGCCGCACGCAGTCTGAAGATCGGGGCGGACGACGAGCCGCTGCGTTACCTGCAGGAGACCATCCCCTGGGTCAAGTGCGGCCCTTGGCAGGATCCCAGCGACGGGTTCGCCTATGACGAGGCGGCCGCCAGGGTCAACTGGCCACCGCTCTGGATGATTTCGGCCAAGGCGGACAAGGTGCTGGGTCACCCGACCGACGTGCGCCGTTTCAGCGCCGAGATGGGCTCGGCTGCGCGTCATACCCGCCTCGGCCGGGACAACGGCAATCGGCTCGATTACGACCATATCAACATGTTGACTGCCCCGCAGGCGCAGGAAGATCACTTCCCGCAGATCCTGGAATGGTTGCTCAATCCGCAGGCGGCCTGACAAAGACTGGGCTGGTGGAGCCGGTTATCCGGTGTGTTGATGGATGAACAAACCATGGCGGGCCAGAGGCCCGCCATGGTTTTATTGCCTGCCCGCCGGGTTGAGAGCCGTGGTTTGCAGGGGCCTGCTCAATTGACGGGCGCCGTGATGCCAAGCCGGAACAGGGTCGCCTGGCTGGTATCGGTCAGCTCACCCACCCCCACCACACTCCACAGCTCCTCTTCCAGCTTCTTGGCCTTGTGAATGGCGAACTTGGCGATGTAGTCCAGCTCGTTGGCGATGAAGTTGGTGTCGGGGCGGCCGGTGCGGGAGATGCCCACCAGCACCGAGTAGAACTCTCCCTGGCGCAGCGCCTGTTCGATGAAGCTGCGCTTCTCCGCCACATTCTTGAAGCTGCTGGCGAGCCGGCTGGTGAAGATGGGCAGGCCGGCCGCCGTCTGCAGGCTGGCGATGTAGACCTCCTCCTCCTGCGGCTGATCCTCCCGCTCGATGGCCCGCAGCGGGTTCATGATGAGCTGTTTGAGCAATTCGCCCTGGAACAGGGGATAGAGGTTGTCCTGGTCGCCCTGCTCGGCACAGGCCTTCAGCAGCCGCGACAGGCTGCGCGCCTGGGGGGCATGACCGATGGAGGCCGGCCTGGGGGCGCCCTTCAGCTTGTTGATGTAGACCGGGGTACTGAAGACGTGGTGGGTGTAGATGTTGCGCAGCGCCCGCGCCATGCCGCGATAGCGGCGCTGCTCCTGGGCCGCTTTGAGCTTGTTCTGGTTGCTCTCGATCAGCAGCTTGAAGAACTGGCGGCCGGTGTGGCGCTCCGGATCGCCCTCGATGCACAGGTGCAGCACGGTGCGGGTCAGGTTGATGCTGACCAGCCGGTAGGGCAGACGCTGCAGATCCATGCTCTTGGAGAGCTCCTGCAGGCGCGGCAGAGCGATGGTGACGATGTCGTCCTTCACCCCCTCGAACGGCTCTTCCAGCTCGATCTGCATGCCGTGGGCCGAGATGTCGCGGGTCCAGCCGAGCCAGGCGCGGCCATTGTGCTTGATGGCCACGGCCGTCTTGTGGATGTAGCGGGCCTCCTTGCGCAGCTGGACATAGTGCAGCGTCTCGATCTCGAAGGGGGCGGCACTGCTGTCGTGGCCGAAGCGCTGCAGCTCGTTGGCATTGTGCTGGCCGGTGGCATCGTACTGAAACTCCTCCCGCTGGCTGTCGAGGCCGACATCCTGCAGCAGGCCGACATAGCTTATCTGCTTGAGCCGCTCCTGCAGCAGCATGTCTTGCAGCTGAGGGCTCTCCTTGCTCTGCTGGCTGGCCAGATCGGCCTCGTGCAGGTCACAGCGCTCCAGGCTGAATTTGTAGACCCGCCAGCTGGGGCGCCGGGCGCCGACCTGGAAGAAGAGCGACATCAGCCCGCTCTGCAACAGCTCTTCCCGGGTGGCGGAGAAGAAATAGAGGTGGCTGCGTACCGAGTGGGTGAAGCAGTAGATCAGGGTCTCTTTTAATTCCCCCGCCGCCGGCAGCAGGGCCTGCATGCGGGTGGCGGAGAACAGGCTGGCGAGCATGTCGCGGTTCTTGGCATCGCGCCAGTATTCGAGAATGTGCTGGTTGTTCTCGGTGCGCAGGGCGATCTCAAGGCTAGGGCTGTCGCCCGAACCGAAAAACAGCGGCATGCCGGTCATACGTGGCAGATAGAACTGCTCATACCCCTTGATGATGGCAGCGGAGAGCAGATAGTCGACGCTGACCCGATAGCGGCTCTTGTTGCTCTCGATGAACTCGCTCAGGAACTGGTCGAAGCCGGGGTGTTCGCCGGTTTTGACCAGTCTGAGCCAGAACTTGCCCTCCTTGCTCTCTTCCCCGAGGATCTGGTAGCTGACCGAATGGTGCAGGACCGGGTTGGGATGATCCCGCTCCAGCCCGGTGAAGAACACCTCGACGTGGGCGCCGGTCTGGTAGTTGGGCAGATAGGGCACCGAGACCCGGATCCCGCCGAGGGAAAGGTCGGAGCTTTTGGCAAACAGCTTGTCGCCATCGGCAAACTTGATGAGCACGGGGGAGCTGAAGTGCATCCGCTCCTGGCGTCGGCCATAGTAGCTGGCAAAGGCGATGGGATTGACGTCGTACTGGCGAAACGGGCTGGCAGGGGGCTGCAGCGGGCCATCGCTCTTGCCATGGTGGTGCTTCTGCCAGTGTTGCAGTGCCTCGTAGACTCCCAGGGTGTAATCGTCTTTGTAGAGATAGCACTGGGACTGGAACAGACCGATGGCCTCGGCCGGCATGAAGTGGGTGATCCCGTCGGATTCATGGACCAGACACTCGTCACCCAGTTCGTCCCGCATGTCGATCACGCGACGGCAGGGGGTGCATCTGCGCTTGATCTCCATCTTGATCAGAAAACGGCTGTTGCTGTTTTCGTCTTGGGTCAGGCGATTGAAGATGTCATCGAAATCCTTTTCTCTGAGCAGGGGGATGACCTGTTCAATAAGGTGCTGTTGTTGTTCTGAATCCATGTGTTCCTGCCACGGAAAGTCACTTTTCCGATTCTGGGTTTGATCTGTCGGTCGCAAACAAGTATATCAAGCAGGAATTCATCCTGTCCCCGAGTTATCCATGGCCAAAAACAAAACTGCCTATGTTTGTACCGAATGTGGCGCCGACTTCACACGCTGGCAGGGCCAGTGCAGTGAGTGCAAGGAGTGGAACACCATCAGCGAGGTGCGCCTCGGCTCGGTGACCCCGGGCAAGAGTGCCCGCTATACCGGTTATGCCGGCTCCATCGGCAGCCAGGTGCAGACGCTGGCGGAGATCGCCACCACAGAGATCCCACGCTTCTCTTCCGGTTTCAAGGAACTGGACCGGGTCCTGGGTGGTGGGGTGGTGCCGGGCTCGGCGATCCTGATCGGTGGCAACCCGGGGGCGGGCAAGTCGACCCTGCTGCTGCAGACCATGTGCGGTCTGGCTGAGCGGATGAAGACCCTCTATGTCACTGGCGAGGAGTCGCTGCAACAGGTGGCGATGCGGGCCTCGCGCCTCGGCCTGCCGACTGACAAGCTGCGCATGCTGTCGGAGACCTCGGTCGAGCAGATCTGCCTGATTGCCCAGCAGGAGCAGCCGCAGATCATGGTCATCGACTCCATCCAGGTGATGCATGTGGCGGATGTGCAGTCGGCGCCGGGTTCAGTGTCTCAGGTGCGGGAAGCCGCCGCCCTGCTGACCCGCTATGCCAAACAGAATCACGTCGCCATCTTCATGGTGGGCCACGTGACCAAGGATGGCACCCTGGCCGGCCCCAAGGTACTGGAGCACTGCATCGACTGCTCCGTGCTGCTCGATGGCGGTCACGATTCCCGCTTCCGGACCCTGCGCTCCCACAAGAACCGCTTCGGGGCGGTCAACGAGCTCGGCGTCTTCGCCATGACCGGGCAGGGGATGCGGGAGGTGAGCAATCCTTCCGCCATCTTCCTCAGCCGCGGTGAAGAGCAGGCGCCGGGGTCGGTGGTGATGGTGATCTGGGAAGGTACCCGTCCTCTGCTGGTGGAACTGCAGGCGCTGGTGGATTACTCCCAGCTCTCCAACCCGCGCCGGGTGGCGGTGGGGATGGATCACAACCGTCTCGCCATGTTGCTGGCGGTGCTGCACCGCCACGGCGGCCTGCAGATGGCGGATCAGGATGTCTTTATCAACGTGGTCGGCGGCGTCAAGGTCGAAGAGACCAGTGCGGATCTGGCCCTGCTGCTCTCCATGGTCTCCAGTTTCCGGGATCAATCCCTGCCCAAGGATCTGGTGGTGTTTGGGGAGGTGGGTTTGTCTGGTGAGATCCGGCCCGTGCCCTCAGGCCAGGAGCGGTTGCAGGAAGCCGCCAAGCATGGCTTCCGCCGGGCCATAGTGCCGCATGCCAACGCGCCCAAGCATCCCATCGAAGGCATGGAAGTGGTGCCGGTCAAGAAACTGGCCGATGCCCTGGAGGCCTTGTAATCGGCATGGTGGCCGCAGGCAGGCAATAAAAAGGAGCGCAACGGCGCTCCTTTTTACATCGGGTATACCGCTCAGGGGTGGGGGTGTTCGAGATGTTCGCTCAGCAACTGCTCCAGCTCCCTGTGCAGCAAGTCTTCATCGCCGACGTTGAGCTCGATCATCCGCTTGAGGTGGGTGGCGCTATCGATGTCGATGTGATGGCAGTAGAACCCCAGCTTCTTGCTGGCTTCATGGGTCAGCATGACCTGCATCTTGATCTCGATGTCGCTGCCGCTCAGCACGAAGCTGAGTGAATACTCTTTGTTATCGTGGCTTTCCCAGTCATCGGGCCGGATCAACAGCGCGCCCTGCAGGGAGATATCCACCAGCTGGGTCCGCCATTTATTATCTCCCTGGACGAGGTCGGCCATGGTCAAGTAGAGGATCCGTGAAAAACGGCGACGCTCGGACATTCTCATCTCCTGTCAGCAATAGGAATTGGAGCTAAAGGTCATGACATAGAGTGTAATGCACCTTGCACATCAGGATCTTGAACTGGCTCCGAAATTGGATATCAAACCTGCTGGGCGCTGAGTGACTCCACGACCTGCAATGCCTTGATCAGCCGATCTTCCTGTTTGAAACGATCTTCCAGCACGGGGCCCAGCTGGTTCAAGTCTTCATCCAGCAGCAGCATCTGGGCCTCATCGGCATTGCTGTACTTGTCGTTGAACTCCAACGCAAACTCGGTACAGGCCCTGATGTGGGGATAGATGCGTTTCGCCAGTTCCAGCTTGTCGCCGCTGGCCTGTTCGAAGGCGGTCACCACGTGGTTGTAGATCTCGAAGTGTCCGGCGCTGACGTAGTCGACCAGGCGCTCACAGAAGCCTTGCAGTTCCACATGGCCAGGCAGCGAACGCTGCTTTGTACGGGCGGGGGTCAGTCCGGCAAGCCGCATGTATTCGACCAGCAATGCCTGCCTGGCATCCAGCCAGTCGTCGATAGCTCTGTGCTTTCCTGCCAATGCGCGTTTGGTTTGTTCCAGTTCAGTTAACATAATCCCTCCGTGGGGCATAGGCATGGAGTGCTATCGTGACGGGCCTCCGGCCTTTTTATTGACTGACGACACCTCCCTATAACTAGGGAAAATCCAGTTGACCGTCAATAGGGGCATGGGGATATTGTTACATCAGGTGGCGTTTTGGTTACAAGGCACCATCATTTGCTCTCCTCTTCCCGTCAATTACGATCACGAAGGGGCGAGATATGTGACTATTTCCGCAGATCTTGATGAAAACCCCAGCATTCAAGCCAATCCGGCTGATAAAGCCTTTGCCTGAGTGTTTTTTTGAATAGAGTGGCCCGGTGCTAAATGCCCGATCATAAAGGAAATGTTATGAACAAAGCTCAACTTGTCGATGCAATTGCAGCCAAAGCAGATCTGAGCAAAGCTCAGGCCAAAGTCGCTCTGGAAGAGATCATCAATGGTATTACCCAGAGCCTGAAAGAAGGTGATGCTGTGCAGTTGGTGGGTTTTGGCACCTTCAAGGTGAACCATCGTGCTGGCCGTACCGGTCGCAATCCGCAAACTGGTAAAGAGATCCAGATTGCAGCCGCGAATGTGCCGTCCTTTGTGGCAGGCAAGGCGCTCAAAGACGCCGTCAAGTAATCCCCAAAAACCCGGCGCCAGCCGGGTTTTTTATTGCCATCGTCAGCAGAAATTGTTTCAGATACACTCAAGATATGGCGTGCGCCGTAGTGAGGTGGATGATGGAACAGAAAAATGCCATTCGGCAGGTTGCCGTACCTTGGGCTCCGTCCCGCCAACTCCCCCCGGGCCTGGTTGTGGCCGAACTTCATCAGGATATCTGGAGCGACTCCCTCACCATCATGTTGGGCAGGGCTCGCAGCATCGATCTGCCGCCGCAGATCCTCTGTCGGGTCTATTTTCGCCATATCTACGCAGTACGGGTAATGGAGGATTGCGATCTGGCGGAGGGCAAGGATAGCCATGCCATCGAAGAGCAGATCCAGCTCATCACCCCATCCCGGTTTGCCAGCTGGTTCCATCAGGAGTCGGACGGCCTGCACCTGGACGAGGATCTGCAGCACTACCGCATCTCGACCTGGGATTATTGCGCCGATGTGCTGACGTCCAGAGCGCCCGAGCTGCAGTTCGTGGACAAAGGCGATTAGCGAAGCTGAAGAGACAATAAAAAAACCGGCCACACTGGGTGTTGCCGGTTTTTTTATTGGTCGACGCGGGGTGAGCTCAGCCGAGCAGCTGATCCCGATGCAGCCCCAGCACGATGAGCAAGCCGAGGAAGTAGAAGGCGCTGAGTTTGACGCCCAGGATGGCGAGCAGGCCGGCGCAGAGCCGGACGATGGCCTTGTGCAGCCAGGAGCCAGTGAAGCGGTACATGGTTACTCCGCTGCCTCCGTGGTGGCGAATTCCGGCACCTTGGCCATGGCATCCAGCACTACCTGGATATCAGCTCCCGGCTTGCAGGCGTTTTCACTCAGGTGGCGGCGCCAGGCGCGGGCCCCCTGCATGTTCTGGAACAGCCCGAGCATGTGGCGGGTCATGTGGGAGAGATAGTTGCCCTTGGCCAGCTCCTGCTCGATATAGGGCAGCATCATCCGCACTACCTCGTGGCGGCTCGGCACAGTGTTGTTCTGGCCGAACACCAGATTATCCACCTGCGCCAGAATGTAGGGGTTCTGATAGGCTTCGCGCCCCATCATGACGCCATCCAGGTGTTGCAAATGTTCAAGGGTCTGCTCCATGGAGGTGACGCCGCCGTTGATGGCGATGGTGAGATCCGGGTAGTCCTGCTTGACCCGATAGACGCGGGGATAATCGAGCGGCGGGATTTCGCGGTTTTCCTTGGGGCTCAGGCCACTCAGCCACGCCTTGCGGGCATGGACGATGAAGGTGTCGCAACCGGCGTCGCGTACCTGTTCGATGAAGGCCTGCAGAAATTCGTAGGAGTCCTGCTCGTCGATGCCGATGCGGGTCTTTACCGTCACCGGAATATCGACCACATCGCGCATTGCCTTGACGCAGTCAGCCACCAGGGCGGGTTCGCCCATCAGGCAGGCGCCAAAGCGGCCGTTTTGCACTCGATCAGAGGGGCAGCCGACGTTGATGTTCACCTCGTCATATCCGCGCTCCTCGGCCAGCTTGGCGCAGCGTGCGAGATCGGCCGGATTGCTGCCACCCAGCTGCAGGGAGATGGGGTGCTCCTGCTCGCTGTAACCCAGATAATCCCCCTTGCCGTGGATAATGGCGCCGGTGGTCACCATCTCGGTATAAAGCAAGGTCTGGCGAGTCATCAGACGATGGAAATAACGGCAATGCCGATCGGTCCAGTCCAGCATGGGGGCGATGGAAAAACGCTGCGCCTGCATAAAAATCATCCGGGTTGGCTAAACAAAGGGGGCGGATTTTACCACAACGTGAGGCAGCCCCAGAAAATGAATTTTGTCACCGCGTCAAAGGGGGCCCTGTGATAGTATCCGGCTAATAAAAAGGGTAATTGCGTGATCATGAATCAAGACCAACTTTTACAACGAGCCGAACGACTCTGCGAACAACGCGGGATCCGCTTCACCCCTACCCGGCGTCAGGTATTCAGGCTGCTGGCTGCCCACGGCAATGCCATCAGCGCCTATGATCTGTTGGCCCAGTTGCAGCAGACCGAGGCCCATGCCAAGCCGCCAACCGTTTATCGGGCGCTCGATTTTCTGCTCGAACAGGGCTTTGCCCACAAGGTGGAGTCGCTCAACGCCTTCATTTTCTGCTGTCACTTTGATCATGCCCACCCGATGCAACTGCTCATCTGCGATCGGTGTGGCGAGGTGGTCGAGTTGCATGACGCGGCGATCGATGGCGCGTTTTCCGAGCAAGCCCACTTGCATGGCTTTACTATTACCAATAAGACAATAGAGGCACATGGCCAATGTGCTCGCTGTACGCCCACCGTAGGAAGTCAACATGAAGGCTGATTTTGTAAACCCGTTCCTGCTCTCCCTGCTCAATGTGCTCTCCACCATGGCACAGCTCGAGCTCAAGCCGGGCAAACCCAAACGCAAGATGGACGAGCTGGCGCGCGGCGATGTCTCCGGCCTCATCGGCATGGTCGGCCCGCAGACCCGCGGCTCGCTCTC
Source organism: Aeromonas oralensis (assembly GCF_049665575.1). Taxonomy (NCBI): domain Bacteria; kingdom Pseudomonadati; phylum Pseudomonadota; class Gammaproteobacteria; order Aeromonadales; family Aeromonadaceae; genus Aeromonas; species Aeromonas oralensis. Next base: position 3,930,460 of record NZ_CP187186.1, on the reverse strand, counting down.
TATCAGCTTCGAGAAGGGGCTGGCGCTGGAGATCATGCGCCGTATGCTGGGCGAGGCACCGGCCACCATCAATGAAGAAGTGACCGACATGGTGGGCGAGATCACCAACATGGTGACCGGCGGCGCCAAGCGCATGCTGGGGGAGAAGGGGTATGAGTTTGACATGGCGACCCCTATCATCGTCTCCGGCCCCAACCACACCATCACCCATCGTGCCGATGGCACCAAGATCATGATGCCGTTCGAATCAGATTACGGCCGTGCCACCATCGAGATCTGTTTCGAGTAACCCTATGTGGAAAGCGCTGAAATGGTTCTTCATCGGGTGGGCCCTACTGCTCATCCTGTCTGATCTCCAGATCACCACCTCGCTCTACAAGTACGAAGACAACCGGGTGGTGGTGAACTTTCCGCGCTGGCAGGCAGACCAGCCCTGGGGCACCTTTGAGTGGCATGCCGGGCGGGTGGAGGCCCATTGGTATGGTCTGGCAGGCAGACCCAAGCCGGTAGACTCGCTGCTGTAGCAGCCAAGATGACAGATGCAATGCAAGAGGCCAGCTGATGCTGGCCTCTTGTCGTTGGTCGCCCGGTTGATCAGGCCGCTTCGGCGGCCAGATCTTCGCGGGGGCGCAGCAGCATGCCGAAGCCGCAGGTCAGCAGGGTGGGCAGCAGCCAGGCCAGCCCCTTGTCAAACAGCGGCAGGAAGGCGAACGCATCCATCTGCATGCCGGCCGCGCCCAGCCCGTCCAGGCAGCCGAACAGAAACGCCACCAGCAGCACGGCGCGAAACGCCAGCCGTGGCCGGCCAAAATAACCCTGTACAAAGGTCACCAGCACCAGTGCGATGGCGACCGGGTAGATGGCGACCAGCACCGGGATGGAGAGGCTGATGAGCTGGCTCAGCCCGACGTTGGCCACCAGGATGGAGACACACCCCATCAGCAGTACCCACTTGCGGTATGTCCAGCCGGCCAGACCGTGGAAGTAGTCGGCGCTGGCGCAGAGCAGGCCGACTGCGCTGGTGAAGCAGGCCAGGGTGATGATGGCGGCCAGGATCAACTGGCCGTAGTGGCCGAACAGGCTCAGTACATAGGCGTTGACGATGGCGCCGCCATTGTCGACGTTGGTCACCACGCCCGCCGCGCTGTTGCCCAGGTAGAACAGGGAGATGTAGACCGCCGAGAGGCCAACTGCCGAGATGAGGCCCGCGATGGTCAGGTACTTGAACTGGCTCGGGTAGTCCTCGATGCCCTTGCGCCGCAGCAGGCCGATGATGAGGGCACCGAACATCAGGGAAGCGAGGGTATCCATGGTGTTGTAGCCTTCCAGCATGCCCTTGATGAGCGGGGTATCGATATAGTCGCCGCTGGCCTCCGGCATACCGCCCTGCGGGGCGATGACGACGCCGAGCGCCAGGATCAGCAGCATCACCATCAAGGCCGGAGTCAGGTACTTGCCTACCGCATCAAGCAGCCTGCCCCGATCCAGTGACACCAGGATCACCAGCGCAAAGAAGCACAGGCTGTAGAGCAGCAACCCGTGCTGGCCGGCTTCGCCGAGCCAGGGTTTGAGCCCCATTTCATAAGCCACCAGCCCGGTGCGGGGGGTGGCAAAGGCCGGCCCCATGATGATGTAGATGGCGATGGCCAGCGCCGTGGCTGCCCAGGTCGGCAGATAGCGGGTCATTGCCGTCCAGCCGCTGCTGCCTTGTCCGGCGCTGCCTCTGGCAACGGCGACCAGTGTCAGCAGAGGGAGCCCCACCGCCGTCAGCAGAAAGCCGACCATAGCTGGCATCAAATGTTCACCGGCCATAAAGCCTGCGAGCGGCGGAAAAATGATGTTGCCTGCCCCGAGATAGAAAGCAAACGTCATAAAACCCAGTCCGAATATGTCGGACAACTTCAGTGATTTCGTCAAACCTGACCTCATCTGCCTTATCAGCTTGTTCTTGTTGATTGCACCCACTGCCTGGCAGATATCCGGATAACAATGCTTCCTTCTCCCCCACGATGAGCACATCGGCGAAGGAGCACTCTTCTGAGCATAAAGAAGAGGAATTTGATCTCAATCACACATTAATATCTCGAAACAATTTAATTGGCCAGAATAAATCACCGATTAGCCAGCGGTTGGCAGCAGTGAAGGCGGTCGACATGGCGGCAGGGGGCTGGCAGCAGGAAAGGGGTAACGGGTGGTGAAAGGTTGTGGGCAGACAAACAAAAGAGCCTGCGCAAGGCAGGCTCTTTGAGATGGATGGGGGGAAATCAGGCGGCTTCGGCAGCCAGTTTCTCGCCGGAGCGTACCGCCATGCCGAGGCCACAGGCCAGCAGGGTCGGCAGCAACCAGGCCAGGCCCTTGTCGAACAGCGGCAGGAAGGCAAACGCATCCATCTTCATGCCGGCGGCACCCAGACCGTCCAGGCAGCCAAACAGGAAGGCGACCATCAGTACGGCGCGGAACACCAGGCGCGGGCGGCCGAAGTAACTCTTCAGGAAGGTGACCAGCACCAGTGCCACGGCAACCGGGTAGATAGCGACCAGCACCGGGATGGAGAGACTGATGAGCTGGCTCAGGCCCACGTTGGCTACCACGCCGCAGATGACCCCCAGCAACACTACCAGCTTCTTGTAGCTCATGCCGGTCAAGTTGTGGAAGAAGTCGGAGCAGGCGGAGATAAGACCCACGGCGGTGGTGAAACAGGCCAGGGTGATGATGGCGGCCAGGATGAACTGACCCGGCTGACCGAACAGGCTCAACACATAGGCGTTGACGATGGCACCGCCGTTGCTGATGTCGGTGGCGACGCCGGCTGCGGTGTTGCCCAGCTGGAACAGGGAGACGTAGACCACGGACAGACCGATGGCGGAGATGATGCCCGCGATGGCCAGGTATTTGAACTGGCTCTGGTAGTCATGAATGCCTTTCTGACGCAACAGGTCGACGATCAGGGCGCCGAACATCAGGGACGCCAGGGTGTCCATGGTGTTGTAGCCTTCCAGAATCCCTTTCACGAAGGGGCCGTTCTGATAGTCGCCGGAAGAGACCGGCATATTACCTTGCGGGGCGACGAATACACCGATGGCCAGGGTCAGCAGCAACAGCATCAGCACCGGAGTCAGGTATTTGCCGATGGCATCCATCAGCTTGCCCTGATTGAGGGAGACCAGAATGGCCACGCCGAAGAACAGTACTGTATAGGCCGCCAGACCGGCTTGACCCATATCACCAATGAAAGGCTTGAGGCCCATTTCGTAAGCCACCAGCCCGGTACGGGGGGCGGCGAAGGCCGGGCCGATAATGATGTAGATGGCGACGGCCAGAGCGGTGGCGACACCAGCTGGCAGCAGCTTGGTCATGCCGGTCCAGCCATTGCCTGCCTTGGCGACGGCGATGATGGTGATAAGGGGCAGGCCCACTGCGGTGACCAGGAAACCCAGCATGGCGAGAGAGAGGTGCTCACCCGCCATGTAACCGGCCAACGGCGGGAAGATGATGTTGCCGGCGCCCAGATAGAAGGCGAAGGTCATGAAGCCCAATCCGAGCACGTCGGACATTGTGAGTGATTTCGTCAAGTTCAACCTCGTCTGTCTTGTAAACTATTGCTTGTTATAGTTTTTTATTGGTCATCGACCGGTATTGTTCAGGGGTAAAAAAAGGAGCCCCGCTTGTTTTTTCATCGCGACCAGTGGTTTGAGCTGGTCTTGAGCGGGTGCTCGTTTAGGAGTCAGCATAATGGCGTGAAAAAATAGTTCAAGACGAAATTTACATCTTCAAATAGAAGGGGCTGGTCAGTTGGATGTATCTGTCGGAATAGGTTCCATCAGCAGAATGGATCACAATTTCACCCCGCTCACACTTGTTTAATCCTCTGCCAAGTAGCAATAAAACACGATTTGCCGCTTTTCCTGCCCTGGTGATAACAGCTGTATAACAAACGGCGTGCAGATCATAATCTGCCGAGATGCATAAAATTTCATCGGCCATGGCCGTTGGCACGACCAGCGCAACCTCGCCGTTGGGGGCCAATAGCCGGTCACAGGCGACCAGCAGATCCCGGCTGTCGAGGCCGCCGGTATGACGTGCCAATGCCCTGGCGGGATCGCGAAATGACTGGCCCGCCACGAAGTAGGGGGGTTGGAGACGATGAGATCGTAAGGGGCGGCCTGATAGTTTTGAATGGCGCTCTCGATGACGGTGACCCGCTCATGCCAGGGGGAGGCTGCCGCATTCTCGCGAGCCTGCCGGGCTGCATTGCTATCCAGCTCTACCTCATCGATGTGGCAGTCGGCAGGGCTGCGCTGGGCCAGCATCAGGGCGATGAGGCCGCTGCCGCTGCCAATGTCGAGCACCCGGCGGGCGTTGGTGACAGGCGCCCAGGCGCCGAGCAGGATGCCATCGGTGCCGACTTTCATGGCGCAGCGATCGTGATCAACATGAAATTGCTTGAAGGTAAAACCGCTGTTTCGTCCCATCCGACTCCCGTCCTGTGCCAGCGCCGCAGAAAATGGTCGGCGATTATAGCGACTAAGCCACAGTCGCCATAGGAGCCGACGACATAATCGCCTATAATCTGCCGTTTCCTTAATGACCGAGTATTGCCATGAGCCAGTCCTTTGATGATTTCGACCTGAATCCAGCCCTCAACCGGGCCTTGGCCGAGATGGGTTTCACCCGCCCCACCACCATTCAGCAGATGGTGCTGGAGCCAGCCCTGGACGGGCGCGATATTCTGGCATCCGCCCCGACCGGTACCGGCAAGACCGCCGCCTTCTTGCTGCCGGCCCTGCAGCATCTGCTGGACTTCCCGCGCCGCAAGCCGGGTCCGTGCCGCATGCTGGTGCTGACCCCGACCCGCGAGCTGGCGCTGCAGGTCACCGCCCACGCCAAGGCGCTGGCGGCTCACACCAACCTCAGCATCGAGACCATCATCGGCGGCGTCAGCCATGAAGAGCAACTGCCGGCCCTGACCAAGACCACCGACATCGTGGTGGCCACCCCGGGCCGCCTGCTCGAGTACATCGAGAAAGAGGAGTTCGAGAGCCACGATATCGAGGTCCTGGTGCTGGACGAAGCGGACCGCATGCTGGACATGGGCTTCATCAAGGATGTGAACCGCATCGTGGAAGAGGCGCGTTATCGCAAGCACACCATGCTGTTCTCCGCCACCCTGGAAGGGGCAGGCCTTGAGAAGTTCGCCAACGATATCCTGAAGGAGCCGGTGGAGCTGCACGCCGAGCCGCCCCGCAGCGAACGTCGTCCCATCACCCAGTGGGTGCACCTGGCCGACGATGCTGCTCACAAGCTGGCCCTGCTGGTACACATCCTGAAAGATCCCGAGACCCAGAAAGCCATCATCTTCGTCAAGACCCGTGAGCGGCTGGCGGAGCTGTCCGGTCAGCTGCAGGCGGCTGGCGTCTCCTGCGCCTGGATCCGCGGCGAGATGGAGCAGAGCAAGCGCATCGAGTCGATCCGCAAGTTCCATGAAGGGGAAGTACCCTTCCTCATCGCCACCGACGTGGCCGCCCGCGGCATCGACCTGCCCAACGTCAGCCATGTCATCAACTACGACATGCCCTACGGCGCCGATGTCTATGTCCACCGGATCGGCCGCACCGGTCGTGCCGGCAACCGCGGTTGCGCCATCAGCCTGGTGGAAGCCCACGACATGGCGATGGTCGCCAAGATCGAGCGCTATACCGAAGAGCGTCTCAAGCGCCGGGTGATCGACGAACTGCGCCCCAAACACAAGGAAGCGAGGGTGCCGGTGAAGAAGAAAAAGCCGAAGGACGACAAGAAGAAGTCGGCCAAGAAGAAAAAGAAGTAAACCTGCCCGCTACAACGGCCATCCCCGGATGGCCGTTGTGCTATCTGCTGCTCACTCGATGGGGGCCAGAAAAGAAAAAAGCCGACGTATAAACGTCGGCCAATAAAAAGTGCTTACAACAGAGGATTCATCTATTCAGACTTGGGGATCCTGAATTTGGTTCCCTCGGGTCGTAATTAATTTTCAGCGCGTTTGAACATCAGGGTATTGGCGTCGGACTCTTCCGGTTCGAAGTAGTAGCCATCGGCGTTGAACCCGGTCAGCTGTTCCACCTTGGTGAGTCTGTGCTTGATGATGTGACGGGCCATCATGCCGCGCGCCTTCTTGGCGTAAAAGCTGATGATCTTGAACTGGCCGTTCTTCTCGTCCTTGAACACCGGCGTGATGATGCGTCCCTGCAGGGCCTTGGGACGTACCGACTTGAAGTACTCGTCGGAGGCGAGATTGATCAGCACCTCGTCTCCCTGAGCGGCCAGCGCCTTGTTCAGGTGGGCGGTGATGATGTCGCCCCAGAACTGGTAGAGGTCCTTGCCACGCCCGTTGTCGAGGCGGATCCCCATCTCCAGCCGGTAAGGCATCATCAGATCGAGCGGACGCAGCACCCCGTAGAGACCGGAGAGCATGCGCAGGTGTGCTTGGGCGAAGTCGAAATCAGCCTCGCTGAAATCCTCCACCGCCAGTCCCGTATAGACATCTCCCTTGAAGGCCAGTAGCGCCTGGCGGGCATTGGCCGGGGTGAAGTCGGGTTGCCAGTCGGCAAAGCGGGCGGCGTTGAGGCCGGCCAGCTTGTCGCTGATCTTCATCAGGCTGGCGATCTGGTCCGGGCTCAGCTGGCGGGCCCGGCCGATCAGCTCGGCGGAGTGGTCCAGCAGCTCGGGTTGGGTGAAACGAGAAGTCACCAGCGGCGACTCGTAATCCAGCGTCTTGGCCGGGGAAACCACAATCAGCATAACGATCCTTTATAGCGGTGACGCACGCCCCTCATTCATCCAGGGTGACGTTGTCGAGAGTGCCTGCACCCAGCTGCTCGCGCCCCGACAGCTTGATCAGCAGTCGCAGGTCGTTGGCCGAGTCGGCATGGGCAAGGGCCTCACTGTAGCCAATTTGGCCGGCACAGAACAGGGCGAACAGCGCCTGATCGAAGGTCTGCATGCCGAGCTCGGTGGACTTGGTCATCACCTCCTTGAGCCGGTGCACCTCCCCCTTGCGGACGATATCGGTAATGAGCGGGGTGTTGAGCAGCACCTCGAAGGCCGCACAGCGACGGCGCCCGTCCAGGCTGGGCAGCAGTTGCTGGGCCACGATGGCACGCAGGTTGAAGGAGAGATCGAACAGGAACTGGCGGTGTTTCTCCTGAGGGACCAGGTGCAGGATGCGGTCCAGCGCCTGGTTGGCATTGTTGGCGTGCAGAGTGGCGAGGCAGAGATGACCGGTCTCGGCAAACTGCAGGGCAAACTCCATGGTCTCCTGGCTGCGGATTTCGCCGATCAGGATCACGTCTGGCGCCTGGCGCAGCGAACTCTTCAGCGCCACGTCGAACGACGCTGTGTCTATGCCCACCTCGCGCTGGGTGATCAGGCTGCGGCCGTGCTTATGCACGAACTCCACCGGATCTTCCACCGTCAGGATGTGGCCGTCCATATGCTGGTTGCGATAACCGATCATGGCCGCCTGGGTGGTGGATTTGCCAGCGCCGGTGGCACCGACGAACAGCACCAGCCCGCGCTTGGCCAGGGCGATCTCCTGCAGGATGGGGGGCAGCGCCAGCTCGTCAAAGGTGGGAATGCGGGTCTCGATACGGCGCAGCACCATGCCCGGCAGCTCCTGCTGCCAGAAGGCACTGACCCGAAAGCGGCCAAGCTCCTCGCGGTGAATGGCGTAGTTGGCCTCCTTGGTGCGCAGGTAGCGCTCGAAGTGCTCCGGGCTCAGGGTCTCCTTGACCAGCGCCAGCGCCCTTGCCTTGTCGAGGGGGGCTTCTGTCAGCGACTGCAGGTGGCCGTTGACCTTGAGGGTCGGCGGCGTGCCGACCGTGATGAACAGATCCGAGCCTTTGCGGGCGACCAGCTCGGTCAGCAGGGCATCCAGATTCATAACGACTCCTTCCCTAGATTCGTCGTGGTTAGATGGTGTTGGGATCGACCGCCTTGGCCTTGGCATCGAGCGCCGCCACCATGCCGCGACTCACCAGCTGCTTGAGGCTCTGATCCATGGTCTGCATGCCGTGGGTCATCCCGGTCTGGATCACCGAGTAGAGCTGGGCAATCTTGTCTTCCCGGATGAGGTTTCGTACGGCGGGAATGCCCATCATGATTTCGTGGGCCGCCACCCGGCCGCCGCCGATACGCTTGAGCAGGGTCTGGGAGATGACCGCACGCAGCGACTCGGAGAGCATGGAGCGCACCATGTCTTTTTCCGCCCCGGGGAAGACGTCGATGATCCGGTCGATGGTCTTGGCCGCCGACGAGGTGTGCAGGGTACCGAACACCAGGTGGCCGGTCTCGGCCGCGGTCATGGCCAGACGAATGGTTTCCAGGTCACGCATCTCGCCCACCAGGATGATGTCCGGGTCTTCCCGCAGCGCCGAGCGCAGGGCGTTGCTGAAGCTCTTGGTATCGCGGTGTACTTCCCGCTGGTTCACCAGACAGCGCTTGTTCTCGTGCACGAATTCGATGGGATCCTCGATGGTGAGGATGTGGTGATGAAAGTTCTCGTTGATGTAGTTGACCATGGCCGCCAGGGTGGTGGATTTGCCCGAGCCGGTCGGGCCGGTCACCAGTACCAGACCGCGGGGGTATTCGGCAATCTTGCGAAAGATCTCCGGGGCGTCCAGATCTTCGAGGCTCAGCACCGTGCTGGGGATGGTCCGAAATACCGCGCCGGAGCCGCGTGCCTGCTGGAAGGCGTTGACCCGGAAGCGGGCGAGGTTCGGCACCTCGAACGAGAAGTCCACCTCGAAGTTCTCTTCCAGTTCCTTGCGCTGGTGGTCGTTCATGATGTCGTAGATGAGGGCGTGCACTTCCCGGTGTTCCAGGGCGGGCAAATTGATCTTGCGAACCTCGCCATCAACCCTGATCATCGGGGGAACCCCGGCCGAGAGGTGTAGATCCGAGGCTTTATGTTTTACACTGAAAGCCAATAACTCTGTGATATCCATAGATTTGTCATTCTCCCATCACAAGATCACTAACGAAACATGAACCAGATTGCCGAGCACCTGCTTCAGGTCAAGGAACGTATTGTACAAGCCGCCAGTCGAGCGGGCCGAAGCCGCGATCACATCCAGCTGCTGGCGGTCAGCAAGACCAAACCGCTGGAGGCCGTTTGCGAGGCCTATGCCGCCGGTCAGCGCCGCTTTGGTGAATCCTACGCCCAGGAAGCGGCGACCAAGATAGATACCCTGCGTGAGCAAGGGGTCTGTGCAGACATAGAGTGGCACTTTATCGGCCCGCTGCAATCGAACAAGTCCAAGCTGGTGGCCGAGCGTTTCGACTGGGTGCAGAGCGTGGACAGAGAGAAGCTGATCGAACGCCTGAACAACCAGCGCCCGAGCGGGCTCGCACCGCTAAATGTCTGTCTGCAAATCAATATTAGCGGAGAGAGCAGCAAATCCGGAACGTCGGAGCAAGAGATTTTCCGCCTGGCTGAACTGGTCTCCCGCTGTGAACGGCTGCGGCTGCGCGGCCTGATGGCGATTCCGGAGCACACCAGCGACGAGGCGGTGCTGGCCGCCCAGATGGTGCGCATGCAGACTCTGTTCACCGAGCTTGCGCAACAATACCCGGGCGTCGACACCCTCTCGATGGGGATGACCGAGGATCTCGAACTGGCGATCGGCCACGGCAGCACCATGGTGCGAGTTGGTACCGCCATCTTCGGTGCCCGCGACTATTCATGAGCAAGGCCCGGGATGCGATGCATCGGGCAGTGCTTTTTTCAGGTAACAGGAGCGTTTGATGCAGCATAGAATCCTCGCCTTTATCGGGGCGGGCAACATGAGCCGCAGTATCATTGCCGGTCTGGTTCAGGCGGGCTATCCGGCCGACCGGATCATCGCCGCTAACCCCAGTCGGCCCAAGCTGGATGCGCTGGCCAACGACTATGGCATCCGCATCACCCAGGACAACGCCGAGGCGGCCCGGGCGGCTGAGGTGATCGTGCTGGCGGTCAAGCCGCAGCTGATGGCCACCATGCTGAGCGCGTTGGTGGCACAGCTGGGCACGCTGGAGGGCAAGCTGCTCATCTCCATCGCCGCCGGCATCAAGGTGGCGCGGCTGGCCGAGATGGCGGGCGGCCACGGCCGGATCATCCGCACCATGCCGAACACCCCCTCTCTGCTGGGGCTGGGGATGACCGGGCTGTACGCGCCGCCCGGCATCGAGCAGGCTGACCGGGAGCTGGCCGAGCAGATGATGCAGGCGGTGGGCAAAACCCTGTGGGTGGAGCAGGAGTCCGGCATCAACGGCGTCATCGCCGCGGCCGGCAGTGCGCCCGCTTATTTCTTCCTGTTCATGCAGGCCATCGCCGAAGAGGCCGAGGCCATGGGCTTCTCCCCCGAGCAGGCCCGCCTGCTGGTGCAGCAGACCGCTCTTGGTGCGGCCGCCATGGTGGAGCAAAATCCCGAGCTGTCGTTGCAGACCCTGCGCGAGCAGGTGACCAGCAAGGGCGGCACCACCGCCGAGGCGATCAAGACTTTCCAGCAGCAGGGACTGATGCCGCTGACGGCACACGCCATGCAGGCGGCCGTTGCCCGGGCCGGCGAAATGGAAACCCTGTTCTGAACCCGATTTCTCTTACTCTCTGTCTCAACCTGGAGCCCAGATGAACACTGCTTACTTTCTGATTAACACGATTTTTGACCTCTATCTCATGGTGGTGCTGTTGCGCGTCTGGCTGCAGTGGGCCCGCGCAGACTTCTACAACCCCATGAGCCAGATGGTGGTCAAGCTGACCAATCCGCTGGTGGTGCCGCTGCGCCGGATCATTCCCGGGTTTGGTGGGCTGGACATGGCCTCTGTGCTGCTGGCCATCATCATCGCCTTCGCCAAGCTGGCACTGCTCAAGAGCATGAACGTGCTGCTGGCCGACTGGCTCACCCTCAGCCTGTTTGCCGGGCTCACCGTGCTGAAGAAGGCCGGCTCCATGATCTTCTGGGTGCTGCTAATCCGCGCCATCCTGAGCTGGGTCAGCCAGGGTCGCAACCCCATCGAGTACGTGATGCACCAGCTGACCGAGCCCTTCCTGGCCCCCATCCGCCGCATTCTGCCGGCACTGGGCGGGCTGGATCTCTCCGTGCTGGTCGCCTTTATCGGGCTGCAGGCCATAAACTATCTGTTGGGCGATCTGTTCGGCCAGCTGTGGTGGATGATTTGATGGCAGCCGTCCTGCGGGAAGGGGATGAGCTGATAATGCATCTGATGATCCAGCCCAAGGCGAGTCGGGATCAGATCGTCGGATTGCACGGAGAAGAGTTGAAAGTGGCCATCACGGCGCCGCCGGTGGATGGCCAGGCCAACAGCCACTTGATCAAGTATCTGGCCAAGCAGTTCAAGGTGGCCAAGGGGCAGGTTCGCATCGTGCGGGGGGAGCTGGGGCGGCACAAGACGGTCGCCATCGAGGCGCCCAAGCAGATCCCCGCCGAGGTCAGTGCCCTGCTGGACAATCAGGGTTAACACGAGAAGGATGACACCATGAAAACAGCCTGGATAAGCTGCCTGCTGGCACTGCTGCTGACCTTGCCCCTGCGGGCCGAACAGATGAAGGAACTGGGCCCCTGGCAGGTGCACTACAGTGCCTTCAACTCCAGCTTCCTCACCCCCGAGGTGGCCAAGGCCTATGGTCTGGAGCGCAGCCGCTACAACGGCATCGTCAACATCGCGGTGCAGAACAAGCAGGGGGTCGCCCAGGCGGTGGGGATCAGCGGCGAGGCCAAGAACCTCACCGGCACCATCCGCACTCTGAGCTTCCAGGAGGTCAAGGAGGGGGATGCCATCTACTATCTGGCGGTGCTGCCCTATCGCAACGAAGATACCTACCAGTTCACCCTGAAGATCATGGGGGAGGGGCAGCAGCAGACGCTGACCTTCCAGCAGACCTTCTACGTCGACTGATGCCGACGCCGGTGATGCCCTGTAAAAAAGCCCCGAACGCAGGTTCGGGGCTTTTTTCATGACGGCGAGTCGGTTGGCGGGGTGAAGTCGTGGATCTCCCCGATCCGCGGGGTGAAGCGGGGATCCTGATCCCGGTTGTGCTCCACCCACTCCATGGCCTGACAGAAGCTCTCGCGCTTCGAGAATTCGCTGCGCACCTGATCAATGGCCCGCTCCGCGCTGCGCCGCTCCATCTTGCTGGCCTTGCGGTCGCTGAACTGCTTGTGCTGGGCCAGCATCCACTCGGTGAAGGCCTGGCGGCACTGTGCCTCGCTGGCTGCCTGGGCGGGCAGGGCTGTCAGCAGGGCGATCATCAATAAATAGTGCATAACAACATCGGTGACTGAGGGGCGTGATTGTCTGAAAGGGCGGCATTCTATGCCGAAAACTTGAGCATGAACAGGGGAAGAGAGGGGGCCGTCATGGCCGGCCCCCACAGGGTCAGTGTTTGACGAGGTAGAGCTGGCGGCTGTAGGCCACGTCTTCCGGATTGTTGATGGGATACCCCTTGAGCCAGGGCTTGATCAGCCGGGCGTTGGTGTACTGATAGATGGGGGCGATGGGCGCCTCGTCCTGCAGTATGGTTTCGGCCTCATCGAACAGGCTGGCCCGTTCACGGGGATCCTGGCTGTTGGCAGCCTTGGCCAGCAGGGCATCGTAGCCGGCGTTGGCGAAGCGGGCCATGTTGCCGCTGTGGCGGGAGCCCCACAGGCCGAGGAAGGCGGACGGGTCGTTGTAGTCGGCCACCCAGGAGGAGCGGATCACCTCAAACTGGCCGCTCTGGCGGCTGTCGAGATAGGTTTTCCACTCCTGATTGGTGAGTTCGACCCGGGCCCCCAGCTTCTGTTTCCACATGTTGGCGATGGCCAGCGCCATCTTCTTGTGTACCTCGGCCGTGTTGTAGAGCAGGGTCAGCTTGAGCGGGTTGGCCGGGCCGTAGCCAGCCTCCTTGAGCAGGGCTCTGGCCTTGTCGTCCAGCACCTGCTGACTGCTGCTGGAGAGCAGGTTGGCCTTGGGCTCGAAGCCGGCAACCACATCCGGAGTGAAGTGATAGGCCGGTTTCTCGCCGGTGCCCAGGATCTTGCTGGCGATAAGGCCACGGTCGATGGTGTAGGAGAGCGCCTTGCGCACCCGCACGTCGTTGAGAGGGGCGCGCTGGGTATTGAAGGCGTAGTAGTAGGTGCCGAGTTGATCCGGGGTATAGACCTCGCCCGGGATCTGCTGCATCAGCTTGTGATACTGCTCCTTGGGGAAGGATTCGGTGATGTGCAGGTCGCCGGCCAGGTAACGGTTGGTGGCCGCGCTCTCCTGGTTGATGGGTACGAAGGTGACCTTGGTCAGCACGGTATGGGCGCGATCCCAGTAGTAGGGGTTGGGGGTCAGCTCCAGCTTCTCGTTCACCACCCGGTGACTCAGCACGAAGGCACCGTTGCCGACCAGCTTGCCAGGCTGGGTCCACTGGTTGCCGTATTGCTCCATGCTGGCGCGATGCAGCGGCGACAGGCTGGGGTGGGTCAGCAGGCTCAGGAAGTAGGGCACCGGCTGGGAGAGGGTCACCTGCAGGGTATGTTCATCGAGGGCCTTCACCCCGAGCTCTGCGGGGGGCAGCTTGCCGGCCACGATCTCATCCACCTTGTCGAAGCGAGCCAGCTGGGCGAACCAGGCAAAGGTGGCCGCTTCTTTGGGATCGACCAGTTTGCGCCAGCCGTAGACGAAGTCAGCGGCCTGCACGGGATCGCCGTTGGACCAGCGGGCGTCCGGTCGCAGATGGAAGGTGAAGCGCTGGTTGCCTTGGTTGTCCCAGCTGGCGGCCACCCCGGGCTGCACCTTGCCGTCCGGTCCCTGGGTCAGCAGCCCCTCGTAGAGATCCCGCAGTACCTGCAACTCGGGCAGGCCGACCAGCTTGAGCGGGCTCAGGCTCGCCGGTTCGTCTTTCAGATGACGCACGACGGCCTGTTCGGCAGCGAGCTGGGTGCCGGGTGGAACATCGGCAGCCTGGACACAGGCACAGCCCAGCAGGGCCAGCAGGGGACTCCATCCTTTCATGGTTGATCCTTCAAATAGTGTGAAGCGAGGTGAAAACTCGGCGAGAAGTGATCGCCGACAGACGGGAAATCATGATATCCCGTTTGCTGGTCAGACCGCCAGTATGAGTCCCTTGGATGAGGGGGGCTTCCCGGCATCTTATTTGACCCGCCATTCGGGCAGAGGAGTGAGCAATGAGAATATGGATCCTGTTGGCCCTGGCCATCAGTCAGGGGGCCTGGGCACTGGCGCCGTGTGAGCGCGAGAGTCAGGTTGGCAGCTGGTGTGAGGTGAACATAGATCAGCTGCATCCGACCCAGGGCGGCGTGGGCCAGATCCAGGTCGACAACACCCAGGCCGAGCTGGCGGGCAAGAGTGCAAAGCAGCTCGACAAGCTGATGAAAAAGAAAGAGATCCCCATCGTCATTGCGCCCGATGGCGGTTACTGGCTGGTGGACAGGCACCATCTGACCAAGGCGCTGTGGCAGTCTGGTGTGAAGCAGGTGCGGGTCAAGGTGATCGCCAGGTTGCAGGACAAGGAGAACTTCTGGAGCCAGATGCAGTGCAACCACTGGGCCTGGCTCAAGGATGAAAAGGGCGGTGCACTGACGCCGCAGCAACTGCCGGCCCACATCGGTGAACTGCCGGATTACCCCTACCGGACGGTGGCCGGGCTGCTGCAGGATGCGGGCTATTTCGACAAGCGTGAGCAGGTCTACTTCGTCGAGTTTGCCTGGGCCAGCTGGCTCGGCCAGCAGATGGACTGGCTGCCGGTCGACAGCGCCAACCTGGCGGATCGCCTCTATCAGGCCAAGCGGCTGGCGTGCAGCAGCAAGGCGGCGGATCTGCTGGGTTATCCCGGCAAGCAGTGCCGGGTCAATCAGTCGCGCAGCGGCAACTGAGGGGATAGCCGCTATCAAAGCAATTGCGGGGGGCCAATGCCCCCCGCTTCGTCATGATGGTTGCCGGGCCTGCTGCCAGTGCGCGGCAGCCTGTTCCAGCAGGGCCACTTCGCCTTGCTGGATCAGCGGCAGCAAGGCCTGCACCTGGGCATCTGGCCACTCCCACCAGGCCAGCGCCTGCAAGCGGGTGATCTCTTCCTCAGCAAAGCGCATCCTGATCACTTTGGCCGGCGTACCGGCCACCATGGCATAGGGCGGCACATCCTGATTGACCAGGGCGCGCGCCGCGATGATGGCACCGTCGCCGAGGGTGACCCCCGGCATGATCATGGCGTCCATGCCGATCCAGACGTCGTTGCCGATACGGGTGTCGCCGGCAGGGCGATAGCTGCGCTGGAGGGCATCGAGATCGGCAAACGGATAGGTGCTGATGAAGTCGGCATTGTGGGTGTGGTTGCCGCCCATCAGGATCTTCACCCCGGCGGCTATTTGCACATAGTCGCCGATATGCAGCTGATCGATGTGCCAGAGCGGTTCCCAGCCGGTCTCCGGGCTGCGGCTGAAGTTGTCGCCGTACAGATAGCGCACGGCGGCCTCTTCAAACGGGCCGTCCCAGGCGCCGGAGTAGTAGCTGTGGCGCCCCTTCAGGTGGATGTTGGGGTTGCTCACCGTCAGGTGCAGGTACTCGACCTGCGACCAGTGTTGGCAGGGTTTCATGGTTGTCTCCTCGTTCAAATGGATAGGGTGGATGACGCGAGGAGCGCAGCTAATAGATCCAGACCAGCAGGCGGGGCACGCACAGAGTCGAGCAGCCCAGATCCTGGGGTAAACGGGGTCGCAGCATGGAGAGTGCGGGTCCTGAAGGGTGGAGCGGTATGGTAAGCCATATGGGGATGGGGGCCAAGCCAACCGTTGCCATCTGGTCAAAACCTGCACGAAATGTCGGGTTGATATTCATTCTCAACTGGGCATGATAAAAGTCCCACCCATCAACTTGGGAGATCGGCATGACCCATCAAATCTGGCAGCGTTACATGCTGGAGGCTGAAAATGCACTGGGCGCGGGCGCGCTCGGCACCGCCATCTGTCTCTATCAGCAGGCCCTCGCTGAGGTATACGAACTGAGTGACGGCGAGCTGGACGAGTTGGCCAGCATGCGGGTGGCGACCTGCCACCGGCTGGCCGACTTCTGGCGCGCCATGGAGGAGCCGGCCTACGAGCTGCGCTACCTCAAGCTGGCCTCCGAGCTGGTGACGGCGTTGGTGCCCCAGTGCCCGAACCAGGAGTGCGAATCCCTCATCAGCGAACTGGGTTGCTGTCGGGCGGCGCTGCTCTCTTTCCTCAAGCGCCATCCCAATCCCGACATCGCCCGCTTGATCCAGCTGCAGGATCAGGTGCAGGGCTGCGAACTGATCGGCCGTTTTCGCCTCAACTGAGGATCATTTACGGCCTTTGAGGCGCTGGGCGATCCGCGTTTGTGCCTCTTCCCCCTGCAGGGCGAGGGAGAAGGCGCGCGCCTCCAGATCGATGACGAAGTGCACCGCCTGCCTGAGCTCCTGCTTGAGCAGCGCCTTGCTCTTTTGCAGCGCCTTCGGCGCCTTGGACGCCAGCTTCAAACCCTGCTCCCGGGCAAAGGGGAGCAGGGCTTCGGCCGCCAGCACCCGGTTGGCGAGCCCCAGCCGCAGTGCCTCGTCGGCATCGATGGCTTCGGCCAGCAGCAACAGCTCCGCCGCCTTCAAGTGGCCCACACTGCGCGGCAGCAGCAGGCTGGAGGCAAACTCCGGCACCAGCCCCAGCTCGACGAAGGGCAGTTGCAGGCGGGCATTGTCGGCCAGATAGACCAGATCGCAGTGCAGCAGCAGGGTGGTGCCAATCCCCACCGCCGCACCGCCGACTGCGGCGATCACCGGTTTCGGGAAGTCGGCCAGGGTGTGGAGGAACTGCAAGATGGGATCGTCCGCCTCCAGGGTCTCTTTCCCCACGAAGTCGGCCAGATCATTGCCGGCAGTAAAGCAGTCGCTCTGCCCCTGGATGAGCAGGGCATGGATGGCGTCATCTTCCGTCGCTTGTCGCAAGGCGTCGGTGAGCGCACGATACATGGCGGTATTGAGGGCATTGCGCTTGTCGGGACGATTGAGGGTCAGGGTGAGCAAGCCATCCTGCTGCTCGACAATGATAATGGGGTCCATGTCTAAATCCTTGTTATTGCTGGCTGTCAAAAGCTTACCGCTGCGGTAATCTTTGCTGCGTTTAACAACATCATAAAAGGATTTCAACCATGTTTAAACGTGCGTTCTATTCCCTGCTGGCCTTGGGGTTGGCTGCTCCCGCCCTGGCCAAGGTCGAGGCTGTCGACGGCTATGTGCGCCTGCTGCCGCCGGGCTCGCCCAACACCGCCGCCTTTCTGGTGCTGAAGAATGATGCCGATCAGCCGGTCAAGCTGGTGGCTGCCGCCTCGCCCGAGGTGGGCCGCGCCGAGCTGCACACTCATCTGCATGAGAACGGTGTGATGAAGATGCGCCAGGTCGAGAGTATCGAGGTGCCGGCCAAGGGCGAAGTGGCGCTCAAACCCGGCAGCTTTCACATCATGCTGTTCGAGGTGCGCGAGCTCTCCCAAGGCACCCCTTTCCCGCTGACATTGACCATGGATGATGGCCAGAAGCTGGAGTTGAGCCTGCCGGTGAAGCCGATTGAACCCATGGCTGGCATGCAGCACTGACATTAATGGACGCTTGTTCAGTTTTTTACACTGTGTATTCCCGTCGCACTGGGTAAAATGATGGCCTTTCCAGTCCATAGATAGAGAGTGACGTGATGAAGAAGACCTTGATTGCCGGTTGCGTACTGGCCCTGTTCAGCCAGGCAGCCATGGCTGCCGATGACTGGCGTTTCGCTGCCGGTACCGATGTATGGAATGCTCAGGGCAGCGGCCAGATCAACGGTGTCGGGGCCAACGGCAGCTACGACGAGAACTACAACTGGAGCGGCTACCTGCAACTGGAGCACGGCATCATCCTGCTGCCCAACGCCAAGTTCGAGATCTCCGATTTCGGTACCAGTGGCGGTGCCCTCAACAACGATCTGATGGCGTATGATCTGAGCCTCTACTATCGCCTGTTCAACAACGACCTGTTCCAGATCGATCTGGGTCTGACCGGTCGTCGCTACGATGGTGATTTCAACACCCAGCACTACTCCTATGACAAGGACGTGCTGATGGCTTACACCGGCGCCGAAGTGCGCATCCCGGGTACCGGCTTTGCCGCTTTCGGCGATGCCCGCGTGCAGGATGCCGACAACTACGACTACCGTCTGGGTGGCTCCTACAAGTTCGCGACCGTACCGCTCAAGGTACGTGCCGGCTGGCGTGATGCGAGCATGGACTTCGATCGCGTTGACCAGCGGGTCGACGGCTGGTTCATCGGTGGCGAATTCACCTTCTAATTCCGGCAACGGCTGATGACGATGCCCCCATCATCCCGATGGCGGCATCCGACGAGGAAAGAGCATGGGTCATATCATAGTGACGGGGGCGGGGTCTGGTCTGGGCCGGGCGCTCACCATAGGTCTGGTTGAGCGCGGTCATCAGGTCTCCATGATGGGGCGTCGTTATCAGAGGCTGCAGGAGCAGGAGGAGTTGCTCGGCAAGGCGGTGATCGGCATCGCCGCCGATCTGGCCCATCACGAGGAAGTGGACGTGGCGTTTGCCGCTGCGGTGGAGTGGGGCGGCCTGCCTGAGCTGGTGCTGCACTGCGCCGGCGTGGGCGAGTTCGGCCCGGTCGGCGTCTATACCGCCGAGCAGATCCGTCGGGTGGTGGAGAGCAACCTCATTTCCACCATTCTGGTGGCCCAGCAGACGGTGCGCCTCATCGGCGACAAGGGCGGCGTACTGGCCAACGTGCTCTCCTCCGCCGCCCAGGTGGGCAAGGCCAACGAGAGCCTCTACTGCGCCTCCAAGTGGGGTATGCGCGGTTTTCTGGAGTCGTTGCGGGCCGAGCTGAAAGGCTCGCCGCTGCGGCTGGTGAATCTCTATCCGAGCGGGATCCGCAGTGAATTCTGGGACAACTCGGATCACGTGGACAGCAGCGGCTTCATGACCCCGGAAGACGCCGCTGCCTACATGCTGGATGCGCTGGAAGCCAGAAGCAGCTGCCATGTGACCGATCTCTTCATCGGTCGCAACTAGCTGCGGCCAGTCTCGCCTCTGCCCTGCGGCAGAAAACAAAAAGCGCGCCTAATGGCGCGCTTTTTTATGGGGGCAAGGGGCAGAATTAACGGCCCAGCTTGGCCTTGAGCAGGGCAACGATCTCGCTGATTGCCACTTCCTGCTTCTCGCCGGTGCGGCGGCACTTGTACTCCACCACGCCGTTGTCCAGACCGCGGTCGCCGATGACAATGGCGTGCGGCACACCCAGCAGCTCCATGTCGGCGAACATCACGCCCGGGCGCTCTTTACGGTCGTCGAACAGCACGTCGACACCGGCGGCTCTCAGCTCGGTGTAGAACTGCTGTGCCTGCTCGGCCACGCGCTCGGACTTGTGCATGTTCATCGGCACGATGGCCACTTCGAACGGGGCGATGGCTTCCGGCCAGATGATGCCGTACTGGTCGTTGTTCTGCTCGATGGCGGCAGCCACCAGACGGGAAACCCCGATACCGTAGCAACCCATCTCCATGGTGACGGACTTGCCGCCTTCGTTCAGAACGCTCGCCTTCATGGCTTCTGAGTACTTGGTACCCAGCTGGAAGATATGGCCCACTTCGATGCCGCGCTTGAGCAGCAGCTTGCCCTGGCCGCACGGGCTCGGGTCGCCTTCTACCACGTTGCGCAGGTCGGCAACTTCGTAGGTCGCGATGTCGCGATCCCAGTTGGCACCGGTCAGGTGGAAGCCGGTCTCGTTGGCGCCACAGACGAAGTCCGCCAGATGGGCGGCGCTGCGATCGGCGATGATGCGACCGGCAAAACCGACCGGACCGATGGAGCCTGCGTCGCAACCGGCGGCAGCCTTGATCTGCTCGTCGTTGGCGAAGGTCAGCGGGTTGGCAACGCCCGGCAGCTTCTCGGCCTTGATTTCGTTCAGCTCGTGGTCGCCACGCAGTACCAGCGCGATGACAGCCTGGTTGCCGTGCTCGTCCTCTTCACCCAGCACCAGCAGGGTCTTGGCGATGGCGCTCGGAGCCACGTTCAGGAAGGCGGCCACTTCGTCGATGGTGTGGACGGCCGGAGTGGCGACCTTGGTCAGGGCCGTGGTGGCGGCAGGGCGCTCGCCAGCCGGTGCCAGCGCTTCGGCCATCTCGATGTTGGCGGCGTAATCTGATGTATCGGAGAAGGCGATCAAGTCTTCACCGCTCTCGGCCAGCACCTGGAATTCGTGGGAACCGGTACCACCGATGGAGCCGGTATCGGCCTGCACCGGACGGAAGTTCAGCCCCATGCGGGTGAACGCCTTGCAGTAGGCTGCGTGCATCTTCTCGTAGGTATCGACCAGAGATTCCTTGTCGATGTGGAAGGAGTAGGCGTCCTTCATCAGGAATTCGCGGCCGCGCATCACGCCGAAGCGGGGACGCACTTCATCGCGGAACTTGGTCTGGATCTGGTAGAGGTTGAGCGGCAGCTGCTTGTAGCTGTTCACTTCGTAACGCACCAGCGAGGTGATCACCTCTTCGTGGGTCGGACCCAGCACGAAGGGGCGGTTGTGACGGTCGGTCAGACGGCACAGCTCGGGACCGTAGTCATCCCAGCGGCCGGACTCCTGCCACAGCTCGGCGGGCTGCACCACCGGCATGGAGACTTCGATGGCACCAGCATTGTTCATCTCTTCGCGAACAATGTTCTCGATTTTTTTCAAAACCCGCAGACCGGACGGCAGCCAGGCATACATGCCGGAGGCCAGTTTGCGGATCATGCCGGCGCGCAGCATCAGCTGGTGGCTGACGATCTCGGCATCGGACGGGGTTTCCTTGAGAGTGGAAAGCAGATATTGGCTGGTACGCATCGCGGTAGACCTTAGCTAAGACGGGCGGCTGGGCCCTGGATAATTTCAAGAGCGGAATTTTAACAGGCCGGACCCTGCGGCCCAAGGGCTAAATTCGTACGACGGGAGAAAGCGGGGGCATCGCCCCCGCGTTGGTCAGACCCGAAATTGCGACAGCAGGCGCTGTTGCAGCAGGCTGGCCTGATGCAGGGAGGAGGCGAGCTGCAGGCACTCCTGCGCCTCCTGCTCGCCGGTCTGGGCCTGCAGGCTGATGCCGGAGACCTTGTCCGAGGTGTGGCTGAGGGTATGGGAGAGCTGGCCGGTAGCATCGGCTACCTGTTGCACCATGTCCGCCAGATGGTCGATGGCCTCTTCCACCTTGAACAGGATCTGCCTGGTGTTGTCAGAGTCCTCCATGCCGGATTCCACCGTCTTCAGATTACGCTGCATCATCAGATAGGCTTTCTCGGTCTGTTGCTGGATGCTGTTGATCACCTCGGTTATTTCGGCGCTGGAGGAGGCGGTGCGATTGGCCAGGGTGCGAACCTCGTCGGCCACCACGGCAAAGCCGCGGCCCATCTCGCCGGCCCGGGCCGCCTCGATGGCGGCGTTGAGCGCCAGCAGGTTGGTCTGCTCCGAAATGCTGCTGATGGTGGAGATGATCTGGCCAATCTGGCTGGCCTGCTCCTTGAGGGCGTTGATAGCGTTGGCGCACTCGCCCACCTCCACCACTACCCGCTGCATGCCGTTGCTGGCGGAGGTCACGTATTGGCTGCTCTCGGCGGTGAGCTGGCGTACCTCGTTGGCGTTTTGGGCCGCCAGGCTGCAGTTATCCGAAATGGAGGTGGCGACCTGGACCATCTGCTCGCTGTCGTGGTGCAGTGCCTGGGCGTGTTCGGCGGTCTGGCGGCTGCTCTGGCTGATGGCTTCGACCCGGTTGACCGAGGTGTGGACGTGCTCGCTGATGTGCTGGTTATTGTCCATGGTGGAGCTGATCATCTTCTGCAGTTTCTCGATGAAGCGATCCACGCTGCCGGCCAGCGAGCCAATCTCGTCGTCGCGCTTGAGATTGATGCGGGCATTGAGGTCGCCTTCGCCTGCCGCGATGTCCTGCATGCGTTGATTGACCTGCAGCAGGGGTTTGACGATGGTGCGCACCAGCCAGAAGCCGCACAGTGTCACTAGCAGCAGGCTCAACAGCAGACCCCCCAGCAGCAGGTTCTTGGTGTGGCTGATGATGCTGTTGAGCTGGTTCACCTGATCCTCGACCGTAGCGTCCCCCTTGGCCTCGACCTCGACCAGTTGCTGCTTGAGCTGGTCGGCGCTGCGTTCATAGTTGACCAGTTGGCTCTGATACTCGCCCAGTGCCGCCATCCACTGTACCATCAGCCGCTGCACCTCGGTGTGCAAGGTGCGGTACTGGGTTGCCAGCGACTGGCCGGCAAACTCTCCTTCGCCGGGCACATCAAACATGCCGGTACCCAGCATGGCGTCGACCGCCTCCTGATAGAAACGGGTCGCCTCCTTCATCTCGGCCTGGATGGCGGGAGTCGGCCCTTCGCTCTGCATCTTCTCCAGCGCATAGAGCTGGCGCAGGAAGCCGATGTTGGCCTCCATACCGCCATCGGCAGCATGCCAGCGGGTAGCCAGACCGCCATTCCAGCTGATGGCCTGATCCGGCGACTGGGTCAGGCTCTCGACCGCGCCGTCCCCCACCACCTCAAGCTGGGTCGAGAGGCGGGACATGCGCTCCGAGCTGGCGCGCAGCGCCTGATCGACGCTGGTAAAGGCCTTGTAGAGTCCCAGCAACTGCTCCTGTTGCTGCTGATAGGCCAGATGTTGCTGCTCCATCGAGTTGATGGCGCTGGCGTCAATCAGCTGGCCTTCCCCCACCCGGCGCATGGCGTCGGCGGTGGCCGCTCTGGCGCGTTGCAGCTCCGGCTCGTCGAGCGGCATCCCTCTGAGCATCTTCTGGATGTAGAGCGACTGGTTGCCTAGCTCGATGGACCCTTCCATGGCGCCGTCGGCAGTCTGCCAGGCGGCGCCCAACACATAGGAGAGCAAGTCCGCCAGCCGCTGGCTGCCATACCAGCCGACGATACCCATCCCCAGCGTGCAGCTGAGCAGAATGGTCAGCCCGAGATTCGATGTGGTGACTATTTTCATGATGCAGGACCTTCCTTGGTTCCGAACAAACCCAATTCAGTGTTTTATCAATGGTTGAAATCCGCCATTCCCGATGAAAAATAAAGTTGTTGCCATGCCCGGATCCAAGCATGGCTGGCAATGGGCGAACGTGCCGAGAATCCGCCCTGCTCCTCATCGCCCTATGCTGGATACTTATCCAGTTATTCTTTATGCTATGAGCCAATTTACAGATAGCTGGTTTGGCGAGGAGAGAGCCGTGATTGGTCGCTTGAGAGGCGTAGTCATTGAGAAACAACCCCCCGAGGTACTGCTGGAGGTCGGGGGGTGGGCTATGAGGTACAGATGCCCATGAGCTGCTTCTATGATCTGCCCGAGATTGGCAAGGAGGCGACCATCCACACCCACTTCGTGGTGCGGGAAGATGCCCAGTTGCTCTACGGCTTCAATCACAAGCAGGAGCGTGCGCTGTTTCGCGAGCTGATCAAGACCAACGGGGTTGGTCCCAAGCTGGCGCTGGCCATCCTCTCCGGCATGACCGCCACCCAGTTCGTGCTGAGCGTCGAGCGCGAAGAGATCAGCTCCCTGGTCAAGTTGCCGGGAGTGGGCAAGAAGACCGCCGAGCGGCTGGTGGTGGAGATGAAGGACCGCCTCAAGGGTTGGGTCAGCCACGATCTCTTCTCGCCGGCCGAGATCACCCTGCCTGCCAGAGAGAGTGCCCTGCGGGCGCCGGATTCGAGCGAAGAGGCGGCCAGCGCGCTGGTGGCGCTTGGCTACAAGCCGCAGCAGGCCAGCCAGATCGTCAGCAAGGTCGCTGCCGATGGCATGTCGGTGGAAGATATCATCCGTGAAGCACTGCGCAGCCTGGTGTGAGGTAGACAATGATTGAAGCGGATCGTCTCATCTCCGCCTCCGGCGGGCGGGAAGAGGAAGTCATCGATCGGGCCATCCGGCCCAAGCTGCTGGCCGATTACACCGGTCAGGATCCCGTCTGCGAGCAGATGGAGATCTTCATCGCGGCGGCGCGCCAGCGTGGCGAGGCGCTCGATCACCTGTTGATCTTCGGCCCGCCGGGGCTTGGCAAGACGACGCTGGCCAACATCGTTGCCAACGAGATGGGGGTCAACATCAAGACCACCTCCGGCCCGGTGCTGGAGAAGGCCGGCGATCTGGCGGCACTGCTCACCAACCTCGAACCGAACGATGTGTTGTTCATCGACGAGATCCACCGGCTCAGTCCGGTGGTGGAGGAGGTGCTCTACCCGGCGATGGAGGATTACCAGCTCGACATCATGATCGGGGAGGGGCCCGCGGCCCGTTCCATCAAGCTCGATCTGCCTCCCTTCACCCTGATTGGTGCCACTACCCGGGCTGGCTCCCTCACCAGTCCGCTGCGGGATCGTTTTGGCATAGTGCAACGGCTCGAGTTCTACAACGTCAAGGACTTGACCGACATCGTCGCGCGCAGCGCCCGTTGCCTCGGGCTCGACATGACGGAAGACGGTGCACTGGAGGTGGCGCGTCGTTCGCGCGGTACGCCGCGAATTGCTAACCGTTTGTTGCGTCGGGTGCGCGATTTTGCCCAGGTAAAATCTGACGGCCGTATCGATGGACCCATAGCTGCCCGAGCCATGGACATGCTGGACGTGGATAATGAAGGCTTCGACTTCATGGACCGCAAGTTATTGTTGGCTGTGATAGACAAGTTTCTGGGCGGGCCTGTGGGGCTCGACAACCTGGCAGCTGCCATCGGGGAAGAGAAGGACACTATCGAGGATGTACTCGAGCCTTATCTGATCCAGCAGGGCTATCTGCAACGTACACCCAGAGGGCGGATCGCGACACCAAGAGCTTATGCGCATTTTGGCCTGCAACGGCCAGATGAAGGGTGAAAATAGCTGATTGAACAAAAAACCGCCGCCAGAGGCGGTTTTTTGTTATCCAGGTAAAAAAAAGCCCACTGCGGATGCGGTGGGCAAAGACAATTCAGGATGGATGTTCACAGACAGTGAGTGCGTCTGGAGACAGACCGGTAAAAAACAGAGGAGCCGTCGCGAGGCCTCAGAGTCGGTTCATTTGATAGAGCTGCACGAACGAAAGCTTGTAGTAACGGATGGTTTTAGCAACAAACTTTTTCATCTTTGATTCCAATAAACAGGTTCGAAATGTTCATCGAATACGTACCGGGAACCCAGATTGACCGGCCTGTATCCAAGGGTATGCCCTCACTGCGAGGCGCATTGTAGGAGCTCTACCGGACTCGGACAAACAAGAAAAATTACCCATCTCAGATTAGATTAACTAATCATATTGCCGGCTTGTGGAATTAGCATGAACATGCGTTTTTAGTGGTTTTTAATTAGCTTTATTCGAACCCGACTCAGCCACAGGAAACATTATGAAAACGACCTTGCCAGTTGTTTTTTAACAGAACCATTACTAATTGGTGATAAATATAAATTTGATTTAAATCAATGATTTGCGATCTTTGTTTTTTTGTGACGCAGCTCTCTAAAATAAATCTCATCAGCAGTGAAAATGCCTTTAAAAGGCATGTATTTATGATGGTTTTACATTGATTTCAATCAAATAAAGGTGATATAAAACTCAGGTCATTATGGGCGGGAATAAAGCAAGCTGAATTGTTTTGCAATTGTTAAACATTAGCTTTTTTTGTTCCTTGTTATTGCCTTGTTGTTAATGTGGTGGCAGTCGAATCCGGTCGTCAGTGCAAAACTGGAACATGACCGATAATTCGGGGACTTCCAACGGAAGCTTTGTCCTTAAAACTTAAAATAGCCGTGCCAATAATCGGTGAGGAAACATCATGATTGCTGAGCATGTGGTAGACCTATCGCGGTTCCAATTCGCTGCGACGGCCCTTTATCACTTCCTGTTTGTGCCCCTGACGCTCGGAATGGCCTTCATTCTGGCGATCATGGAGTCTGTCTATGTGATGACCAACAACCCTGTCTACCGGGACATGACCAAGTTCTGGGGCAAGTTGTTTGGTATCAACTTTGCCCTTGGGGTCACCACAGGGCTGACCATGGAGTTTCAGTTCGGTACCAACTGGGCTTACTACTCCCACTACGTCGGTGATATCTTCGGGGCCCCGCTGGCCATCGAAGGCTTGATGGCCTTCTTCCTGGAATCCACCTTCGTCGGTATGTTCTTCTTCGGTTGGGATCGCCTCTCCAAGCGTCAGCACCTGGCTGCGACCTGGCTGATGGCACTGGGGACCAACCTCTCCGCCCTCTGGATCCTGGTGGCCAACGGCTGGATGCAGAACCCGGTCGGTGCCGAGTTCAACTTCGAATCCATGCGGATGGAGATGGTGAGCTTCGCCGATCTGGTGTTCAACCCGGTTGCCCAGGTCAAGTTCGTGCATACCGTTGCGGCTGGCTACACCACGGGCGCCATGTTCGTGCTGGGTATCTCTTCCTACTACCTGCTCAAGCATCGTGATGTGGCCTTTGCCCGTCGCTCCTTCGCCATCGCAGCCGCTTTCGGTATGGCTTCCATCCTCTCCGTGCTGATCCTCGGTGACGAGTCCGGTTACGAGACCGGTGAAGTGCAGAAGGTGAAACTGGCGGCCATCGAGGCTGAGTGGAACACCGAGCCGGCACCTGCCTCCTTTACCCTGTTCGGCATTCCGAACCAGGAAGAGATGCGCACCGACTACGCCATCAAGATCCCTTATGCCCTCGGCATCATCGCTACCCGTTCCCTGGATGGTCAGGTCACCGGCCTCAAGGATCTGAAGAGCGAGCATGAGCTGCGCGTGCGCAACGGCATGACCGCCTACGACCTGCTGACCAAGCTGCAATCCGGCGACAAGTCCGACGATACCCGTGCCCGCTTCGATGAAGTGAAGCAGGATCTGGGCTACGGTCTGCTGCTCAAGCGCTACACCAACAACGTCACCGATGCCACCGATGAACAGATCAAGGCTGCCGTGGATGACTCCATCCCGCAGGTTGCGCCGCTGTTCTTCGCCTTCCGCATCATGGTTGCCTGCGGCATGCTGATGCTGCTGCTGATCGGTCTGGCCTTCTATGACAGCACCCGTCACAAGATCGGCGAGCGCAAATGGCTGCTCAAGGCGCTGCTGTACGGTATCCCCTTGCCCTGGATCGCCATCGAGTGCGGCTGGTTTGTCGCTGAGTATGGCCGTCAGCCCTGGACGATAGCCGAAGTGTTGCCGACCTCTGTCTCTGCATCCAATGTGCCGGCGTCCGAGATCTGGTTCTCCCTGATCGGGATCTGCCTGTTCTATACCGTACTGCTGATCATCGAGATGTACCTGATGTTCAAGTATGCGCGTCTGGGCCCAAGCAGCCTGAAGACGGGCAAGTACCACTTCGAACAGAGCAAGGCATAAGGAGAGTAACCCATGTTTGATTACGAAATGTTGCGTCTGGTCTGGTGGGTGCTGGTCGGTGTCTTGCTGATCGGTTTCGCCATCACCGACGGCTTCGATATGGGGGTGGGCGCACTGCTCCCCTTCGTCGGCAAGAAGGATGTCGAGCGTCGGGTGATGCTCAATACCATGGGACCGCACTGGGAAGGCAACCAGGTATGGCTGGTGACTGCCGGTGGTGCCCTGTTTGCCGCCTGGCCCATGGTCTATGCTGCAGCCTTCTCCGGCTTCTACATCGCCATGATCCTGACGCTGATGGCCCTGTTCTTCCGTCCGGTCGGTTTCAAGTACCGCTCCCTGCGTGAAGACGCCAAGTGGCGCAGCAACTGGGACTGGGCGCTGTTCGCCGGCAGTGCCGTACCGCCCATCGTGTTTGGCGTGGCATTCGGCAACCTGCTGCAGGGCGTACCGTTCGACTTCAACCAGTTCATGATGCTGACCTATCACGGCAACTTCTTCGGTCTGCTCAATCCCTTCGGCCTGCTGGCCGGCCTGGTCAGCCTGTTCATGCTGGTCACTCAGGGTGCGACCTGGCTGATGATGAAGACCGACGGTGAAGTGCTGGCCCGCTCCCGCACTGCCGCCATGATCTGCTCGCTGCTGACTCTGGTGTTGTTCGGTCTGGCCGGTTTCTGGGTCAGCGGCATGGAAGGCTATGTGGTGGTCAAGGCGGCCGCGACCGATGCCGTTTCCAATCCGATGAACAAGGAAGTGGTGCGTCAGGCCGGAGCCTGGATGAACAACTACAGCCTCTATCCCTGGATGGTTGCAGCGCCGGTGCTGGGTCTGGCCATGAGCCTGTTGACCGCACTGTTCGCCAAACTGAACAAGGGCTGGCTGGCGTTCACTACCTCCTCCCTGGCGGTTGCCGGCGTGATCCTGACTGCAGGCTTCTCCATGTTCCCGTTCGTGATGCCTTCCAGTCTTGAGCCGTCACTGAGCCTGACCATGTGGGATGCCACTGCCTCCTTCAACACCCTCAAGGTGATGACGGTGGCGGCTGCCATCTTCGTACCGATTGTGCTGGGTTATACCCTGTGGACCTACATCAAGATGTTCGGCCGGGTGACCAGCAAGCACATCGAAGACAACCAACAATCGCTCTACTAAGAAGGTGCCCTGATATGTGGTATTTCACCTGGATCCTGGGTCTGTTGCTGGCTTGCGCATTCGGCATCATCAATGCGCTCTGGCTGGAGCACACCGAGAACATGGATCGCCAGATCGATGAGAACAAGTGATCGACTCGCCCGGTTGGCCGCTCCATTGGAGCGCCAACCCTGGCAGGGGTTGATGCTGTTGGCGGCGGCCCTGTTGGCCGTCGCCATTTTACAGGCTCCCAACCTGGTGGCCGCCAATACCAGCGAGCACGGGCTCTGGCTCGCGCCCTGGCTGATGTGGGCGGTCTGTTGTGGCGTCATGCACGGGCTGGGATTTCACCCCCGCAGCCTCATCGGTCGTGTGCTGTTTTGCCCCTGGCTCGCCTGGCCCAGTTTGTTATATGGGCTCTGGTTGACCCAAGGCTATTTCCTTTCATAAAAAACGGGGGGAGGCAGGATTTCCCTGCTTCCCCCTGCTTCTTTCCTATTCAGCCCTGCGCTATGATAGCCCCCCATCTGACTGTCGAATGGATCACAGATTGTTATGGGGGAAGTCTCTGAGTTTCCGGTACGGGTCTACTACGAAGACACCGATGCCGGGGGCATCGTCTACAACGCCAATTATCTCAAGTTTATGGAACGTGCTCGCACCGAGTTCCTGCGCTGCGGCGGCATCGAACAGGATGTCATGCTGCGCGACGGGTTCGCGTTTGTGGTGAGTCGAACAGAGATCGATTTCCGCTCGGCGGCCCGATTTAATGAGCTTTTGACTGTATTAACGCAAGTGACTGAAGTGAAACGTGCCTCCATGCGTTTTTCACAACGGATACTGGCGGCTGATGGACGACTGATCACCCAGGCCATGGTACAGATAGCCTGTGTCAGTCATCCGCATATGAAACCTGTTGCAATACCTGAAAATGTGAAGGGAGTGCTGTTAAGTGCACGCTGAAATTTCGTTTATTGGCCTGTTTTGGCAAGCCAGCCTGCTGGTAAAACTGGTCATGATGACCCTGATGGGTATGTCGGTAGTCTCCTGGGCGCTGATCATCCAGCGTTCCAAGGCCATCAAGGCAGCCAATCTCGCATCGGAGCAATTTGAAGACAGATTCTGGTCCGGAGTTGATCTGAACCGTCTCTACCAGGAGTCCTCCTCCCGTCGCGACGACATCGAAGGGATGGAAGACATCTTCTACTCCGGCTTCAAGGAGTACGCACGTCTGCTCAAGGCCGGTGCCCGTGGTCAGGATGCGGTGATGGACGGTACTTACCGTGCCATGCGGGTCTCCCTTTCCCGCGCCGTGGACGAACTGGAATCCAACCTGCCGGTGCTGGCGACCATCGGATCCATCAGCCCCTACATCGGTCTGTTTGGTACCGTCTGGGGGATCATGAACGCCTTTATCGCCCTGGGTCAGGTGCAGCAGGCTACCCTGCAGATGGTGGCACCCGGTATCGCGGAAGCGCTGATCGCCACCGCCATGGGTCTGTTTGCCGCTATCCCGGCCGTTATCTTCTACAACCGCTTCTCCAACAAGGTCGAGCGGCTGGAAAACGCCTACGCCAACTTCATGGACGAGTTCACCACCATTCTGAACCGTCAAATTGCTCAGCAGCAGGGTGATCAGTAATGCAAACCTATCAGCGGATCCGGCGCAAGAAGGTGGCCGAGATCAACGTGGTTCCCTATATCGACGTCATGCTGGTGCTGCTTATCATCTTCATGGCGGTGACGCCCGTGATCACGCAAGGGGTCAAGGTTGACCTGCCGCAGGCGGAATCCGAGCAGTTGCCGGAAGATGCCAAGCCGCCCTTCATCGTCAGCGTCAACACCGAAGGCGAGTACGTCATCAAGGCCGGTGAGGCGGATGACGAACCGGTGCCTGCTGGTACTCCCGAGGCGATGCAGCAATACATCACCGAGAAGGCCATGGGCTATCTGGCCATCAACCAGAACGCCCCCGTGGTGGTCGCCGGCGACAAGTCGGTGCGCTATGAAGAGGTGATCCTGCTGATGGTGGCCCTCAAGAAAGCGGGTGTGCCTCAGGTCGGCCTGATGACGGATCCGGTGAACTGACGGAGATGGATGTGAAGCGTGGTATTTCCGGTTATCTCATCGCGTCGCTTCTGCTGCACCTGATCATCGGCATCATCCTGTTTGTCGGGCTCGACTTCAGCAAGCCGAAGCGACCCGAGTCGAAGGGACAGATCGTCAATGCCGTCATGCTCGACGAGAATTTCCTCAACGAGCAGGCCAAGCAGATCCAGCAGCAGAAGTCTCAGCCCAAGCCGCAGAAGGTAGAGAAAGAGAAGGATAAGGAAGACACGGACATCGCCAAGCGCGAGCTGGCCCAGCAGCAGGAGCGGCTGCGTATCGCCGAGACCAAGCGCAAGGAGGCCGAAGAGGCCACCCGCAAGGCCGAGGCTGAAAAACAGAAGAAGGTGGCCGAGCAGAAGCAGGCGGAAGAGAAGGCCCAGAAGGCCGAGGAAGCCCGCAAGCTGGAAGAGCAGAAAGCCAAGAAGGTGGAAGCCGAGCGCAAGGCCGCGGAAGAAGAGAGCAAGGCGCTGGCGCTGAAGAAGAAAAAGGAACAAGAGAAGAAAGAGGCCGAAGAGAAGCAGGCCAAGGCGGACGCAGCCAAGAAGGCTGAAGCCGAGAAGAAGGCCAAGCAGGAGGCTGAGAAGAAAGCCAAGGCCGAAGCGGACAAGAAAGCCAAGGCGGAGGCCGAGAAAAAGGCCAAGGCCGAAGCCGACAAGAAAGCCAAGGAGGCCAAGGAAGAGGCCGCCAAGAAGGCAAAAGCTGACGCAGAGAAGAAAGCCAAGGCGGAGGCCGACAAGCAGGCCAAGATCGCGGCAGAGCGCAAGCGCAAGGCGGCCGAGGAGGCCAAGCTGCAAAAAGAGATGGAAGACATGATGCAGCAGCAGCTGGCGGCTGAGGCCAATGCCCGTAGTCAGGCGGCATCAGCTGCAGCGCAGGGCGAGGTCGACAAATACGCGGCACTCATCAAGGCGACTGTTGAGCGATATATGATTTTGGATCCCACCATGCGGGGCAAAACATGTACTATCGGCGTACGTCTTGCGAGCACTGGCTTTGTCATCTCGGTAGATAACGGCCAGGGTGACCCGGCGGTATGTCGTTCCGGCAAGGCGGCCGTATTGAAGGCCAACCAACTGCCGGTGCCGAAGGATCCTGCGGCGTTCGAGATGTTGAAGGAGTTCAACCTCAAGTTGGAACCGAGCATCTAAGGCCTGGGTAAGGTAAATCGTGTAGCGTGGTTGGCAGCATCTTGCCGAGAAAGGAAGTTAATCTCTCATTTTTTTGGAACCGAGTATTTAAGCCATGATAAGAAAAGTGTTTTTTGCTTTGGTTGGCTGTTTGTTGCTGGGCC
Source organism: Aeromonas oralensis (assembly GCF_049665575.1). Taxonomy (NCBI): domain Bacteria; kingdom Pseudomonadati; phylum Pseudomonadota; class Gammaproteobacteria; order Aeromonadales; family Aeromonadaceae; genus Aeromonas; species Aeromonas oralensis. Next base: position 3,898,531 of record NZ_CP187186.1, on the reverse strand, counting down.
AGAGTGCCCAGGCGGCCTTGGACATCGTCATCACTGGCGGTATCGACAGTGCCCGACCCATTGCGGTCGCCCCCTTCAAGTGGGAAGGCAATGGCCAGTTGCCGCAGGACATCGCGGAAGTGGTCTCCAACGACCTGATGCGCAGCGGCAAGTTCAAGCCGCTGGCTCGTGGCCAGATGCCGCAGACGCCGAGCACCAGCGGCGAAATCAACTTCGCACCATGGGCTTCGCAAGGGGTCGAGGCCGTGGTGGTCGGTTCCATTGCCGCTGTCGGTGACGGTACCTACAAGATCAACTTCGAGCTGGTCGACGTGCTGAAGGGCCAGCTGGCCAAGGCGCAAGGTGGCGAGAGCAACGGCTACATCCTGGATAGCCGCATGGCGACCATCCCGGGTGCCCAGATGCGTCAGTTCGCTCACCGCATCTCCGACATCGTCTATGAGCGTCTGACCGGCGAGCGTGGGGCCTTCCTGACCCGCCTGGCTTATGTCTCCGTCCAGCAGGGTACCCAGTTCCCGTATCAGCTGCGCATTTCTGATTACGACGGCTACAACGAGAAGACCCTGCTGCGCTCCCGCGAGCCGCTGATGTCTCCCTCCTGGTCGCCGGATGGCAGCAAGCTGGCCTACGTGAGTTTCGAGAACCAGAAGTCCGAGATCTACGTGCAGGATATCTACACCCAGCAGCGCAGCCTGATCACCAGTTTCCGCGGGATCAACGGCGCGCCTGAGTGGTCTCCGGATGGTCGTCGTCTGGCTATCGTTCTCTCCAAGGATGGGTCACCGAACCTCTATGTGGTTGATGTCGCTAGCAAGCAGCTGACCCGCGTCACAACAAGCCGGGTGATCGACACCGAACCCTCCTGGATGCCGGACGGGCAAAATTTGTTGTTCACCTCTGAACGTGGTGGCAAACCCCAGATTTATAGCGTAAATTTGGCGACTGGTATGACTCGCCGGATGACTTGGGAAGGTGAATCCAACCAGGGCGCATCCATCACTCCTGATGGCAAAATCATGGTGATGGTGACTCGTGTTCAGGGGCAGTACCGTATTGCCCGCCAGGACATGGAAAACAATGCCCTGCTGGTCCTTACCCAGAGTGCGCTGGATGAGTCGCCAAGTGTGGCTCCCAATGGCAGCATGATCATTTATGCCACCATCTATCAGGGTCGTAAGAGTCTCGCGTTGGTGTCGACTGATGGTCGCTTCAAGGCTGTGCTTCCGACCAGTAGCGGTGAAATTCGTGCACCAGCTTGGTCGCCCTTCTTGAATTGATAAAAATCCAATTGTTTTTTGTTTTGTTATAAAGGTTTAAGGAAATAGCATGCAACTCAATAAACTGCTCAAGGGTTTGGCCATCGCACTGCCACTGTTCACCCTGGCCGCTTGTAGCTCTTCTTCTGATTCTGACGCCGCTGGCGCCGAGTCAGGTATGACCGACGGCATGGGCGGTGTACAAACCGGCGGCGCCAACGGCATGTTGTCCCCGGAAGAGCAGATGCGTCAGAAGTTCGAAGCGCTGCAACGTGACAACGTGATCTACTTCCCGTTCGACGGTTACGATATCCAGGGTCAGTACGCTGATCTGCTGGATGCCCACGCCAGCTACCTGCGCGAGCGCCCGAGCGTTAAAGTCCTGATCGAAGGTCACGCCGACGAGCGCGGTACTCCGGAGTACAACATCGCCCTGGGCGAGCGTCGTGCCAAGGCCGTTGCCAAGTATCTGCAAACCCTGGGTGTGCAGGCCGAGCAGCTCTCCATCGTCAGCTATGGCGAAGAGAAGCCGCTGGACATGTCCCACACCGAGGATGCCTTTGCCAAAAACCGCCGTGCGGTTCTGGTTTACTAAGGTTTAAACCGAACGAAGTTCGTTTATATGCAAGCGGCCATCTCGATGGCCGTTTTATTTGCACTAAACGCCAAGGTTTGATCCGAATGAAATCTGCATAAGCGAGCGACGATGGCGCTGGCCGTTTTATTTGCCCTAAACGCTAAGGTTTGATCCGAATGAAATCTGTGTACAAGCAAGCTGTTGTTGCGCTGGCCGTATTGGTTGCTCTGAATGCGCAGGCGGCGGCTCCCGTCAGCGATCTGAGTGGTGACTCGGGTGGCGGAGTTGTCCTTAGCGGCAACAACGGCGCCATCGTGCCTACCGGCAGCCTGGAAGATAGGGTTGCCCTGCTGGAGCGCACCCTCAATGCCCGTCTGCGGCTGCAAGCCGAATTGCAGCAGCAGGTCGACTCCCTGCAGGGGGAGGTCTCCGAGCTGCGCGGTCAGCTGGAACAGCAGACCTACCAGATGGAACAGTCGCAAGAGCGTCAGCGTCAGCTCTATCAGGAGCTTGACAAGGTGGCCAACAGCCAGCCTGCTGCTACGCCAGCAGCCCCGGCCGCCGCCGCTGCAAGCGCCACACCGGCTGCTGCGGCCAACTACTCGACCAACCTGAATGAGAACCAGGCCTACGATGCGGCCGTAAACATGGTGCTCAAGGAGAAGAACTACGACAAGGCCATCCCCGCCTTCGAAGGGTTCATCAAACAGTATCCAAGCTCGAGCTATGTCCCCAATGCCCATTACTGGCTGGGTCAGCTGTTGTTCAACAAAGGTGACCGGACGGGCGCTGCTGCCCAGTTCACCACGGTGGCAACCAAGTTCAGCAAGTCGCCCAAGCGAGCCGATGCGCTGTTGAAGCTGGGCATGCTGGCACAGCTTGACGGCAAGAAGGCGGAAGCGAAGAACTTCTATGAGCAGGTGATCAAGGGTTACCCGAACACCTCGCCGGCCCAACTGGCCAAGCAGAGTTTGAGCAAGCTGTAACATTGCTGCATGTCACTGTTTTCGTAACAGTCTTGTAAATACAGCCCCGCTTTGTATGCGCAATGAACAAACAGATTGAATTTAAGATTTTTCTATTGCGCCAGGATGATAAATCCGTAATATAGGCCGCCGTCAGAGCCGGTGCAGTATTGCAGTCGGTCCTGGTCGTGGTGAGGGTCGTTAGCTCAGTCGGTAGAGCAGTTGACTTTTAATCAATTGGTCGCTGGTTCGAATCCAGCACGACCCACCATTCTCTCCACAAGGTGGAGACAGCATTCCCAGGTCGCTTAGCTCAGCTGGGAGAGCACCTCCCTTACAAGGAGGGGGTCACTGGTTCGATCCCAGTAGCGACCACCAGTTTTAAACTGTTTGCCAAGGCAAACAGTGTGCCAGGCAAGTCGGTGTGGGTCGTTAGCTCAGTCGGTAGAGCAGTTGACTCTTAATCAATTGGTCGTAGGTTCGATCCCTACACGACCCACCAATCTGGCCACAAGAATTCCCAGGTCGTTTAGCTCAGCTGGGAGAGCACCTCCCTTACAAGGAGGGGGTCACTGGTTCGATCCCAGTAACGACCACCAAGTTTGTAAAAAAAATGATTTAGATGGGTCGTTAGCTCAGTCGGTAGAGCAGTTGACTTTTAATCAATTGGTCGCTGGTTCGAATCCAGCACGACCCACCATCATTTCAAGAATCCCAGGTCGTTTAGCTCAGCTGGGAGAGCACCTCCCTTACAAGGAGGGGGTCACTGGTTCGATCCCAGTAACGACCACCAAGTTTGTAAAAAAAATGATTTAGATGGGTCGTTAGCTCAGTCGGTAGAGCAGTTGACTTTTAATCAATTGGTCGCTGGTTCGAATCCAGCACGACCCACCATCATTTCAAGAATCCCAGGTCGTTTAGCTCAGCTGGGAGAGCACCTCCCTTACAAGGAGGGGGTCACTGGTTCGATCCCAGTAACGACCACCAAGTTTGTAAAAAATGATTTAGATGGGTCGTTAGCTCAGTCGGTAGAGCAGTTGACTTTTAATCAATTGGTCGCTGGTTCGAATCCAGCACGACCCACCATCATTTCAAGAATCCCAGGTCGTTTAGCTCAGCTGGGAGAGCACCTCCCTTACAAGGAGGGGGTCACTGGTTCGATCCCAGTAACGACCACCAAGTTTGTAAAAAATGATTTAGATGGGTCGTTAGCTCAGTCGGTAGAGCAGTTGACTTTTAATCAATTGGTCGCTGGTTCGAATCCAGCACGACCCACCATCATTTCAAGAATCCCAGGTCGTTTAGCTCAGCTGGGAGAGCACCTCCCTTACAAGGAGGGGGTCACTGGTTCGATCCCAGTAACGACCACCAGTTTGTAAAAAATGATTTAGATGGGTCGTTAGCTCAGTCGGTAGAGCAGTTGACTTTTAATCAATTGGTCGCTGGTTCGAATCCAGCACGACCCACCATCATTTCAAGAATCCCAGGTCGTTTAGCTCAGCTGGGAGAGCACCTCCCTTACAAGGAGGGGGTCACTGGTTCGATCCCAGTAACGACCACCAGATTGAAAAAGCCCGCAGCAATGCGGGCTTTTTTTATGGCCGTTCGGCATCAGGTTCTCAGTCGATCGAGCTGGGTAGCCAGTGCCGTGGCAGCCTGCTCCAGCTGCTCGCTCAGGTGATGGCTGGCGTTGGCCTCCTGCCCCAGGGTGGTGGCGGCGTCGCCGATCCGCATCAGATTCTGGTTGATGGTGTCGCTGACGGCGCTCTGCTGCTCGGCCGCCGTGGCCACCTGGCTGATGTGATCGTGGATCTGCTGGATCTGGGTGACCACCTGATTGAGGGCCTCAAAAGCCTGCTCCGTCCCTTCCACCGTGCTGGCCGAGCGAGTGATGCCGGTACTCATCAACTGCTGGCTGCTGTTGACCTCGGTCTGCAGGCTGCCGATGAGCTGACCTATCTCGTCGGTGGACTCCCGGGTCTTGTTGGCCAGCGCCCGCACTTCGTCCGCCACCACGGCAAAACCGCGCCCCATATCACCCGCGCGCGCCGCCTCGATGGCCGCATTGAGCGCCAGCAGGTTGGTCTGCTCGGCGATGGCCCTGATCACGTCGAGAATACGGCTGATGTTGGTGCTGCGCTGAGCCACCTGGGCGACGGCCTTGTCGGCGAGGTGCATGTCTTCAACCAGGGTATGGATCTCGGTGCGGGCACGGCTCAGGGTCTGCTGTGCCGTGCTGATGTGATGGGTGGCCGTTTCCGACTCTTGGGCTGCCTGCTCGGCATAGCCCGCCACGCTGACCGCAGTGGTGCTCATCTGATGCATGGCACTGACCACGCTCTCCAGCTCTAGGCTCTGCTCGTCCAGACTGCTGCGCATGGTGTCGGCTGTCTGCTTCATGCCCTGGGCCTGCTGGTGCACCTGCTGGCCGATTTGCTTGCTACCTTGCACCATGCCGCGCAACTTGCCGAGGAAGGCGTTGAGGTGGCCGCCCAGCTCGATCAGCTCCTGGTGGGTATCTATCCTCATCTGCTGGGTCAGGTCCCCCTCGTTGCTGGAGAGGTGGGATACATGGCGGCTGATGAGGGAGAGAGGGGCCGTGATGGTCTGGATGAACCAGATGAGCAGCGCCAGCGCTAGCAGGGTAATGATGACGATGGCGATAAGCTGTTGTTGCTGGGTGGCCTGCAGCAAGTCGCCAAGCTGGTTGCTGATGGTGTTGGCCTGGCTGAGTGCCAGCGCCTTGGGCACCTTGAGCATCAGCCACCACTGGGTGTCGGCGGCGTCGATCCTGACCGGCTGTTGCAGGATGAAATCGGTCTCGGTGTCCTGCTCCTGGCCGGTGGGGGCGGTGAGGCCGGCTTCCGTCAGCGGCCGTCCCAGCTTGTCGGCGTGACGGTTGCTGCCGACGATGAGGCCCATCTTGCTGACCAGGGTGACCTCGGCCTGGTTGTCATACAGGCTCTTGCCGAGGTTCTCGGCCAGTTGCTGGAAGATGGGCAGGTTCATGTCGACGCCGGTGATGCCGGCAAACTTGCCGGCTTTCAGAACGGGTACCGTCAGGCTGGTCATCAGCATCTTGTTGCCTGGGCTTATCTCGTAGAGGTAGGGCTCCATCAGGCAGGGGCGCAGGGTGTCGCGGCCACACAGATACCATTCGCTGTTGCGAATGCCGAATTCGTTGACCGAGGTATCGTATTTGGCGGCACTGGTGGCGGCATCCACTGGCTGCTGGCTGATCTGGCCGCCCTGGTCGCGAGTGAAATAAATTTCCAGGCTGCCCTTACCGGCGACGGAGTGGGGGGCGCCGGTCTGCCAGCTGGCATCCTGGCCGTCGTACCCATCGGGTTCAAACTGGGCGTAGATGGAGCTGATGCCGCCCGCTTGCTGCAGTCGACTGTGAAGCAGTGTCTCGATCTGGGGACGGCTAAGCAGCCTGTCCGGCTGCGCCATGCTGCCCTCCAGCTGTGCCGCCATGCCCAGCGGCACCTGATAGGACTGTTGCAACAGGTCGGCTATCTGCACCGCATAGCGTTCAGCCTGGAACTGCAGGGTACGGGAGACTTCCTGCTCCAGCGCCTGGCGGGTCTGGCTGACGATGTTGCTGCGCAGGGTGTTCAGGGAGGAGGACTGCATCAGGGTCATGGCGAGGCCGCTGGCGAGAAACAGCCCCATGGTGAGCATTAGCAGTTTGGTCTTGAGAGAGCGTTGTTTCATTCGACAACTCCTTTGGCAAGAATGACAACGAATTACTTGAGTATATTCGGACACTTGCGCAGCACCGGATTTGTTGATGGGTTTGTGCGCTGCTTCTGGTTATAATTTTTGCCTTTCCAAGCGTTGATGGAACAGTCGCAATGAGCAATGCACTGAACAATGTCCCGCCGGTAGTCGAGATGGACTATCCGTTTCCGGCCAAGCCCCTTCCCCTGAGCGCCGAGCAGAAGACGACCCTGATCGCAGACATCAAGGCACTGCTCAAGGAGCGCAAGGCGGTGCTGGTCGCCCACTACTACACGGATCCCGAAATTCAGGCGCTGGCGGAGGAGACGGGTGGTTTCGTCGGTGACTCCCTCGAGATGGCCCGTTTTGGTCGAGATCACGCCGCACAGACCCTGATCGTCGCCGGGGTGCGCTTCATGGGAGAGACCTCCAAGATCCTGAGCCCCCACAAACGAGTCCTGATGCCGACGCTGGAGGCCGAGTGTTCGCTTGATCTGGGTTGCCCCATCGAGCAGTTCTCCGCCTTCTGTGACGCCTATCCCGACCATATCGTGGTGGTCTACGCCAACACCTCTGCGGCGGTCAAGGCGCGGGCGGACTGGGTGGTCACCTCCAGTATCGCGCTGGAGATCGTCGAACATCTGGACAGCCAGGGTCACAAGATCATCTGGGGCCCGGACCGTCACCTCGGTGCCTATATCGAGAAGAAGACTGGCGCCGAGATGTTGCGCTGGCAGGGGCACTGTATCGTCCACGACGAGTTCAAGGCTCGTGCCCTGCGTGAGCTGAAGGAGCAGAATCCGGATGCCGCCGTGCTGGTCCACCCGGAGTCCCCCGCCTCGGTGATCGAGCTGGCCGATGCGGTGGGTTCCACCAGCCAGCTGATCAAGGCGGCCAAGGAGCTGCCCCAGCAGAAGCTCATCGTGGCGACCGATCGGGGCATCTTCTACAAGATGCAGCAGGCCTGCCCGGAGAAAGAGATGGTGGAAGCACCGACCGGTGGTGATGGCGCGACTTGCCGTAGTTGTGCCCACTGCCCCTGGATGGCGATGAACGGCCTGGTGGCCATCAAGGAGGCCCTCACCGATGGCGCCGAGTGTCACGAAATCCTGGTGGACGAGGATCTGCGGGTGAAAGCCCTGATCCCGCTCGACCGCATGCTCAACTTCGCCGCCGAGCTCAAGCTCAAGACCCAGGGCAATGCCTGACTGGGGTGATGAAGAGATGCAAAGAGGGCTCCTGCGGGAGCCCTCTTTATTTATCTGAACCTCATTCGGCTCAGATTATCACGGTGGAGAAGCTGTGCTCTTCATCCGGTGCGACGGTCACGCCTGCCTCGCTGGCGATGGCTGCTTCGACGCAGAGCATGGTGCGATAACCATCATCGCTCATGTCGGCCATGGCACGGGCACCTTCCAGCCAGGGGGTCCAGACCACCACGCTGTCGTGGTTGCCGCTGACTACCCGGGTCTCGCGTTCGCCATCCTGGATGCTGACGTGCGCCGCAGGCTGCCAATAGACCCGATCCAGCGGGCCGTTCAGGGGCAGAGGACCCTGCTGCAGGCCATTCTGGCCAGTCAGTTTGTCGGCGTAGGGTTCGCCAAGGCCGCTGACACTTACTGACTCCGGTGAACTTATCTGCAGGTAGGTGTGCAGAGCACCGCTGTAGGCGAGCGGCGCTTTGCCGGTGTTGCGGGTGGTCAGTACCAGGGCCAGCTCCTTGCCGACCAGCACGTCGAGCTCCAGCTCGAAGGCATGAGGCCAGAGCTGACGGGTTGCCTCGTTGTCACGCAGAGACAGATGGACGAGTGTACCGTCACCGTGATCGGAAACACCGTCCAGCGTCCACAGGCTGGTGCGGGCAAAGCCGTGGGAGGGCTTGCCGCTGCCGACGCGGGCAGGGGCCGGGCCGAACCAGGGCCAGCAGAGGGGAATGCCACCGCGAATGGGTTTGCTGCCATTCAGCACTGCCTTGTCGCTGAGCCAGATGGAGGCGGGTTCGTCGTGACGCTGGTAGCTCAGCACGTGGGCGCCAAACAGACTAATTTCTGCCTTGGCGTAGCCGTTGTCGACGGTCAGCAGGGGTTGGCCAGCCGGGTGGTGGCTGAGGGTACAGTAGGCAGTCAGAGAGCGTGTCGGTTGCATGAGGACTCCTGTGCTCGCGCACATTCAGAAGAGAGGGTTGGAAAAATCCCGGTCCAGAATACAAAAAGGCGGCCATTGGCCGCCTTTTTCAAGCTACTTGATTGCGTATCCCAAATTACTTGGAGATGTGAGCGATCAGGTCCAGAACTTTGCTGGAGTAGCCCATTTCGTTGTCGTACCAGGATACAACTTTAACGAATTTGTCGTTCAGCTGGATACCAGCCTTGGCGTCGAATACGGAGGTCTGACGCTCACCCAGGAAGTCGGTAGAAACCACTTCGTCTTCGGTGTAGCCCAGAACGCCCTTCATGGCGCCTTCGGAAGCAGCTTTCATCGCTTCGCAGATTTCTGCGTAGGTGGCAGCTTTCTTCAGGTTGACGGTCAGGTCAACAACAGACACGTCCGGAGTCGGAACGCGGAAAGCCATACCGGTCAGCAGGCCTTTCAGTTCCGGGATAACCACGCCAACAGCCTTGGCAGCACCGGTAGAGGACGGGATGATGTTCTGAGCCGCACCGCGGCCACCGCGCCAGTCTTTGGCAGACGGACCATCAACGGTCTTCTGGGTAGCAGTGGTAGCGTGAACGGTGGTCATCAGGCCGGACTCGATACCGAAGGTATCGTTCAGAACCTTGGCGATCGGTGCCAGGCAGTTGGTGGTGCAGGAAGCGTTGGAAACGATGTCCTGGCCAGCATAGGTAGCGTCGTTAACGCCCATTACGAACATCGGGGTAGCGTCTTTGGACGGACCGGTCAGAACGACTTTCTTGGCGCCGGCAGCGATGTGCTTGCGAGCAGTCTCGTCGGTCAGGAACAGACCGGTAGCTTCGGCAACAACGTCAACACCGATTTCGCCCCATTTCAGGTTGGCCGGGTCACGCTCAGCGGTAACACGTACGGTTTTGCCGTTGACAACCAGGTTGCCGTCTTTGACTTCAACGGTGCCCTTGAAGCGGCCGTGAGTGGAGTCGTACTTCAGCATGTAGGCCATGTAGTCAACGTCGATCAGATCGTTGATACCAACCACTTCGATGTCAGAACGCTCAGCGGCCAGACGGAAGACGAAACGGCCGATGCGGCCAAAACCGTTAATACCTACTTTGATAGTCATAATTGGTTACCTAACTGTTCAGTAGTCAAAGAAAATTCCGTTTGTAAATTTACTAGAACTCCCCCGTGAGTCAACCAACAATCTGTCTGAAATTGCGCTATATCATGAAAAACTGTGAAATTTATTTTCTGTTTATGTAACTGACTACCAGCTTTTGTCGAAATAACTATCTATCTCCTGGCGGTGCGGTTATCAACAATAGTGCCTGCTCGGTCACACAACCAGCCAGGCAGATGTGTAAAAATGTGCGCGGTTTAGCATGGCCCATAGAGCCACTGTTCAAGTACCACCCATAAAAATTAATCAAAATAGTATAGATAGAATCCACAGCGGGAATTCTCAAACTATGACCACCCTGATTGAACAGCTGGCTGCCGCCAAAGGTATCGCCAGCGAGTATGTTGATGCCTGGGGCCACCCGGCTCAGGTATCCGAAGAGAGCAAGGCCGCCATGCTGGGCGCCATGGGTTACCGCGTCGATGACGAGGCCGCCCTGACCGAGCAGCTTGAGCAGGAGCACCGCCAGCACTGGCTGCGTGCGCTGGATCCCGTGATGGTGGTTCGCAGCGGCGAGCCCATTACCCTCGAAGTCCGTCTGCCCATCGAATTCGTCAACGACGCCCTCAGCTGGCAACTCAAGCTGGAGCAAGGTGGTGTGTTGTCCGGTCAGCTCACCCCCATCGACGGCGAGCTGGTCGGCGTGGCCGAATTCGAAGAGATGGAGTGCCAGGCCTATCGCGTGGCCCTGGCTGTGCAGCCCGAGCTGGGTTATCACGATCTGATCCTGCTGGAGGAGGGCAATGACGAGCCGCTCGCCAGCATGCGCCTCATCGTCGCGCCCAAGGCGTGTTACAAGCAGCCTCCCATCGCCAATGGCCGCAAGGTGTGGGGCCCGAGCGTGCAGCTCTACTGCCTGCGCAGCCGCCACAACTGGGGCATCGGCGATTTCAGCGATCTGGGCCAGCTGGTCGAGAAGATGGCCGCCTGGGGTGCTCACTTCGTCGGTCTCAACCCGATTCATGCCCTGTATCCGGCCAACCCGGAGAGCGCCAGCCCCTACAGCCCCTCGTCCCGGCGCTGGCTCAACGTGGCCTACATCGATGTGGAAGCGGTGCCCGAATTTCTGGCCAATGCCCGGCTCAAGGCCGAGGTGGCGAACCCCGCCTTCCAGCAGCACCTGAGCGAGCTGCGCGCCAAGGGCAACGTGGATTACACCGGCGTCATCGAGACCAAACTCGGCATGCTGCGTCAGGTGTTCGACCAGGCCAGCCTCGGCGCCGAGCGTCAGGCCGCCTTTGATGCCTTCGTTGCCGCCGGCGGCGACAGCCTGCAGCAACAGGCCGCCTTCGATGCCCTGCAGGCCCACTTCTACGCCAAAGGCGAGAATGCCTGGGGCTGGCCGGTGTGGCCGGAGCCGTTCCGTGATTACCACAATCCCGAAGTGGCGGCCTGGATGGCCGAGCACAGCCAGGATGTGAATTTCTACCTCTATCTGCAGTTCCTGGCTGACGAGCAGCTGGCCCGGGCCGACGCCCGTGCCAAGGCGGCCGGCATGGTGATGGGGATCTACCGCGATCTGGCGGTGGGTGTCTCCGAAGGCTCCACCGAGATCTGGGCCAACCGGGATCTCTACTGCCCGAAAGCCTCGGTCGGTGCGCCGCCCGATATTCTGGGTCCGCTTGGCCAGAACTGGGGTCTGCCCCCCATGAACCCGAACCAGCTGTTCGAGGCGGCCTACCAGCCGATGGTGGATCTGTTCCGTGCCAACATGCGCTCCTGCGGCGCGCTGCGCATCGACCACGTAATGGCCTTGCTGCGCCTGTGGTGGGTGCCGCCCGGAGAGTCTGCCGCCAAGGGCGCCTACATCTATTACCCGGTCAACGACCTGCTCGGCATCCTGGCCCTCGAGTCCCACCGCAATCAGTGTCTGCTGATCGGCGAGGATCTGGGTACCGTGCCGGAGGGGATCGACGTGACCCTCAAAGAGAACGGCGTCCACTCCTACAAGGTGTTCTTCTTCGAGCGCTCCAAGGCCGATGGCGGCTTCATCTCTCCGGCTCACTACGCCGAGCAGGCGATGTCGGCGCTGACCACCCACGACATGCCGACCCTCAAGGGTTTCTGGCATTGCGACGATCTGGCGCTGGGGCGCGAGCTGGGCTTGTATCCGGATGAAGACGTACTCAAGACCCTGTATGCTGATCGCCACCAGGCCAAACAGCGGATCCTCGACAGCCTGCACGGCCACGGGGTGATCTCCGGCAACATCAGCCACGACGTGAACTGGGTCGGCATGAACACCGAGCTCAACCACGGTCTGCAACTGCACATGTCTCGCGGTAGCTGCGCCCTGTTCAGCACCCAGCTGGAGGATTGGCTGGAGATGGACAAGCCGGTCAACGTGCCGGGCACCAGTTACGAGTACCCGAACTGGCGCCGCAAGCTGTCTACCGATCTGGAGGATATTTTTGCCAATGAGGCGCTCAAGGCGCTGGCAGGCAAGATGAGCCAGGCCCGTGACGAGGCCAGTCGTTGAGCCACTGCCGACAAAACGTGACTCACTTACATCCGCTTCGGCCCAGGCCGGAGCGGATGCTCAGCTATGAAAGGAAATCTCGATGCTCGTTGAACGTTTGGTTGCAGCCCGCTGTTCCGATCCCTTCTCCCACTTAGGCCTGCAGGCCAATCCGGATGGGCCCGGCCTCAAGCTGACCGTCTGGTTACCCGATGCCCAGGCCGTACGGGTCAGGGATCTCAAGTCGGGCAAGATTGTTGCCACCCTGGCGCCCACCGATGATTCGGGCCTCTTTGAAACTGTTTTCACCCGCCGTAAAAATCCCTTCCCCTATCAGTTGCTTGCCGACTACCCAGATGCCAGCGTCGAGGTCATCGATCCCTACCAGTTCCAGGATGCGGGTTGGGCCGGGTTGGCGGAACTTACCTACCAGCCGGAAAACCTCTACCACACGCTCGGTGCCCAGCTGCGCACCGTGGTGCATCTGGATCAGCAAGTGGAAGGGGTGCGCTTTGCGGTCTATGCGCCGAGCGCCACTGCGGTGAGCCTCATCGGCGATTTCAACTTCTGGGATGGCCGTCGCCACCCGATGCAGCGCAGCCAGTGCGGCCACTGGGTGCTGTTCGTGCCGGGCCTCAAGGCCGGGGATCGCTACAAGTTCGAACTGAAAGACCCGGCCGGCAACCGGCTGCCGCACAAGAGCGACCCGGTCGGTTTCTATTGCGAGCAGTACCCCTCGTTCGCCTCCGTGGTCTATGACCACGACCAGTACCAGTGGCAGGATGCCGCCTGGCGCGAGAGCCAGCTCAACGACAAACGCGAGCAGCCGCTCTCCATCTACGAGCTGCACGTGGGCTCCTGGAAGCGTCACCCCAACGGTGACAGCCTGAGCTGGCGCGAACTGGCGGTGGAGCTGGTGGATTACGTCAAGGGGATGGAGTACACCCACATCGAGTTGCTGCCGGTCTCCGAGCACCCGTTCAGCGGCTCCTGGGGCTACCAGCCAGTGGGCATGTTCTCGCCCACCAGTCGCTACGGCACGGCTGATGATTTCAAGTACTTCGTCGATCAGTGCCACCAGGCCGGCATTGGCGTGATTCTGGATTGGGTGCCCGCCCACTTCCCGTCCGATGCCCACGGGCTGGCCCGCTTCGACGGCACTCCGCTCTATGAGTACGAGGATCCGCGCCGCGGCTGGCACCCGGACTGGAACTCCTACATCTATGACTTCGGCCGCAATACGGTGCGCCAGTTCCTGGTGGCCAGCGCCCTGTTCTGGCTCGACAAGTTCCACGTCGATGGCCTGCGGGTGGATGCGGTCGCCTCCATGCTCTATCTGGACTATTCCCGCAACGCCGGCGAGTGGGTGCCCAACGTCGATGGCGGCAACCACAACTACGAGGCGATCAGCCTGCTGAAGTGGACCAACGAGGAGGTGTACGGCAAGTACCCCCACGCCATGACCATCGCCGAGGAGTCCACCGCTTTTGCCGGGGTCTCCCGTCCCACTTTCCTGGGCGGCCTGGGTTTTGGCTTCAAGTGGAATATGGGCTGGATGCACGACACCCTCACCTACATGCAGAAAGAGCCCATTCACCGTCGCTACCACCACAACGACATGACCTTCTCCATGGTGTACCACTATGACGAGAACTTCATTTTGTCGCTCTCCCACGACGAAGTGGTGCACGGCAAGCACTCCATGCTCTACAAGATGCCGGGGGACGAGTGGCAGCAGGCGGCCAACCTGCGCGCCTACATGGGCTTCATGTATGCCCACCCCGGCAAGAAGCTCAACTTCATGGGCACCGAGATCGCCCAGAGCAACGAGTGGAATCACGATGCCCAACTGCCCTGGCACCTGCTGCAGTATCCCAAGCATGGTGGCCAGCAGCGGCTGATCCACGATCTCAACCACCTCTACCGTCATGAACCTGCCTTGTATCAGGCGGATTATGAGCAAAACGGCTTCCGCTGGCTGGATCACAACGACGCCGACAACAGCATCTTTGCCTGGCTGCGGGCCGACAAGCAGGGGGCCAACCCGCTGGTGGTGGCCTGCAACTTCACGCCGGTGCCGCGGCTTGCCTACCGGCTCGGGGTACCGGCGGCCGGCCACTACCGGGTGGTGCTCAACACCGACAGCGAGCATTACTGGGGCAGCAACTATGATGTGGGTCTGGTCTTTGTCGCCGAGCCGACCCCCTGGCAGGGGATGGCGCACAGCATAGTGCTGGATCTGCCGCCGCTCGCGACCTTGTTCATCAAACAGGAGTCTTGATGTTCGTAATGGAAAAGGGGCAGGACCATCCACTGGGGGCCCTGCTCGACGAGACGGGTTGTCACTTCTGCGTCTGGGCGCCGCAATCGGACAAGGTGGAGCTCTGCCTGTTCGACGAGCAGGAGCGGGAGCTGGCCCGCCTCGAGCTGCCCGGTCGGCGCGGTCAGTATCGCTTCGGCCATGTGCGCGGGGTCAAGGCCGGTCAGCGTTACGGCTACCGGGTGCATGGCACGTCGCAGGATGGGATGCTGTTCGACCCTGACAAGCTGCTGATCGATCCCTACGCCAAGGCGCTCAGTCGCCCGACCCACTGGGATGACGCCCTCTATCAGGGGGACAGTGCGGCCATGGTGGCCAAATCCGTGGTGGTGGATGATGCCTTCGACTGGCAGGGAGTGGGCAAGCCAGCCATCGAGCCGGCTCGCACCGTCATCTATGAAACCCACGTCAAGGGCTTCACCCGCCAGCATCAGGGGGTGCCGAGCGAGCTGCGCGGCACCTATCTGGGCATCTGCCACCCGCTCATCATCGAGCATCTCAAATCCCTCGGCATCACCTCGGTGCAGTTGATGCCGGTGGCGGCCTTCATGTCCGAGCCCAGGCTCGAGCAGTTGGGGCTGACCAACTACTGGGGCTACAACCCCATCGCCTTCTTCGCCCCCGAGCCGCGCTATGCGGCGCAAGAGGCGGTGGCCGAGTTCAAGACCATGGTGCGCGAGCTGCACAAGGCCGGGCTCGAGGTGATCCTGGATGTGGTCTACAACCACACCGCGGAGTCGGGCTTCGACGGCCCCATGCTCTCCTTCAAGGGCTTTGACAACGCCGGTTACTACGCCTTCGAGGCGGGCTCCCACGGCCCAGATTACACCCGTCACGCCAACGTCACCGGCTGCGGTAACAGCGTCAATCTGGATCACCCCAACAGCCTGCGACTGGTGCTCGACGCCCTGCGCTACTGGGTTACCGAGATGCAGGTGGATGGCTTTCGCTTCGATCTGGCGGTCACCCTGGCCCGCGAGGCGGGCGAGTTCGACCCCATGGGGGCCTTCTTCAAGGCCATGATGGCAGACCCGGTGCTGGCACGGGTCAAGCTCATCGCCGAGCCCTGGGATATCGGCCCGTTTGGCTACCGCCTCGGCCAGTTCCCGAGCCAGTGGCTGGAGATCAACGACCGCTACCGCGACACGGTGCGCGCCTTCTGGCGCGGCGATGCGGGCAAGATGGGGGACTTTGCCACCCGGCTGGTCGGCTCGCGGGATCTGTTCCCGAAGAACTGGCGCTCCCCCCATACCAGCGTCAACTACCTCTGCTATCACGACGGCTTCACCCTAGAGGATCTGGTCTCTTACAACCAGCGCCACAACCAGGCCAACGGCGAGGACAACCGGGACGGCCACGGCAACAACCTCTCCAATAACCACGGGGTGGAAGGGCCGACCCTGGATCCGCGGGTCAACAACCTGCGCCAGCAGCAGAAGCGCAACCTGATTGCCACCCTGCTGCTGTCGCAAGGCACCCCGCACTTCCTCGCCGGCGACGAGATGGGCCGCAGCCAGCTCGGCAACAACAACGCCTATTGCCAGGACAACCAGATCAGCTGGGTCAACTGGCAGTGGCGGCCGGAGGATGAGCGGCTGCTCGCCTTCACCCAGCAGATGCTGGCGCTACGGGCGGAGTCCACCGTCTTCTCCAACCTGCAGCTGAGCGACGACAGCTGGAACGGCGCCCCCAGCAGTTGCCACCAGGTCAACTGGTATCACCCGGACGGCCATCAGCTTACCGATCAGGACTGGCACGCCCCTATGGGGCAGGCGTTCGCCATGGACATCGGCATGATCGACTGCGGCGGGGAGCGTTGGTACGTGCTGTTCAACGCCAGCGACTACGACATCCAGTTCCGTCTGCCGCCGCCCGGGGAGGGGCTGGAGTGGATCCAGACCATCGATACCGCCACCAACGACGGGTTGCCGTTCCTGCCCGACGACATCAAGCGGCAGGTGGCGGTGGGCCGGGCCCACTCCCTCAAGCTGCTGGAGAGGGTCGCCCTGAGTGCGGTGGCGCTGGCCGAGGAGGGAGTGGTCGCCACCCCGGATGTTGCCGTCGTGTTGCCAAGCGGATCACAGTTCCCGCTGGCGGGGTAGAGCGCGGCGCCCTGACTGGGTATGCTGGGCACCGATATTCACGGCAAGGAGTCAGTATGAGCGGCAACACCCCCAACCCCGAGCAGTGGCGCCGGCAGTTGAGCGCCGAGCAGTATCACGTCTGCTGGGAGAAGGGCACGGAGCGTCCCTACAGCGGCGCCCTGCTCCACAACCGCAAAAGCGGAGACTACCTGTGCGTCTGCTGCAAGCAGGTGCTGTTCCACTCGGATGCCAAGTTTGACTCGGGCTGCGGCTGGCCCTCGTTCGATCGGGCCATCGAGGGGACCGTGACCTACACCGAGGATGGCAGCCACGGCATGAAACGGGTGGAGATCACCTGCAGTCAGTGCGGCTCTCATCTCGGCCACGTCTTCCCGGACGGGCCGACCGAAACCGGTCAGCGCTACTGCGTCAACAGCCTGAGTCTGGATTTCGATCCCGAGCCCTGAGTCTGGCGCCCGGCATGCATGCAAAAACGGCCCCCTACATTGGCAGGGGGCCGTTTCTTTGTGGCCGCAGCCAGGGCCTATCAGGCCAGCAGCAGGGTGGCGACCACCAGCAGGGTGGCCAGCGCCAGAATGGGCAGCTTGAGTCCCCGCAGCAGATAGAAGCCGATGGCGGCCAACGCCAGATCGGTGGGGGCCAGCACGGCGCTCTGCCAGACCGGCTGATAGAGCGCCGCCAACAGCAGACCCACCACGGCGGCGTTGATGCCGGCCACTGCGCCGGCGAGGCGAGGGCGGGCCAGCCAGCTCTGCCAGCAGGGGCCCATGGCCCACAGCAGCAAAAAGCCGGGCAGAAATAGCGCCAGCGTCGCCAGCAGGGCGCCGCCCACCGGGGTGGCCGGCAGCAACTGGGCGCCGAGATAGGTCGCCAGGGTAAACATGGGGCCGGGCACCAGCTGGGCCAGGCTGTAGCCGGTCAGAAACTGCTGCTCGCTGAGGGTGTGGCCCACGCTCTCGGCCAGCAGCGGCAATACCACGTGACCACCGCCAAACACCAGGCTGCCGGCCCGGTAGAAGTCGGCGACCAGCTGGCCGACGGGGCCCCCCAGCAGTGACAGGCCGACAAACAGCAGGGCAAACAGCAGCAGGGTGGGCCAGTGGGGTTGATGCACAGGCATGGACTGAGCGGGTGAGGGCTGTGGGTCCGTAGTTTGCGGCGTGCCGACGCGGGCACAGAGCAGGGCGGCGCCCGCCAGCATGAAGAGCTGGGTGAGCAGGCCGGGCTGCCACCAGAGGGCGGCCGCAGTGGCGACCATGATCCCCTGATTGCGCGTCGTCTTGCAGAACTGGCGGCTCATGGTGAGCACCGCATCGGCGACCACCACCAGCGCCAGCAGCTTGAGACCGTGCAGGGCGGCATCGAGCCAGATGTTGTTGCCGAGCTGGCCCAGACCGATGGCGGCGGCCAGCAACAGCAGGAAGGAGGGCAGGGTAAAGCCGGCGAAGGCGGCCAGCGCCCCAGCGAACCCGGCCCGCTGGCGGCCGATGGCAAAGCCGAGCTGGCTGGAGGCGGGGCCCGGCAGCAGCTGGCAGAGGGCCAACAACTGGGCAAATTCGGCCTGGGTCAGCCAGCCCAGCCGCTCGACGAAGGTGCGCTGGAAGTAGCCTATGTGAGCGGCCGGCCCGCCAAAACTGATGCAGCCCAGCCACAGAAATTGCATAAATACCTGTCCCACCTCATCGCTCCCTCGTTGTCATCGTCGACCCCGATGATATGACAAAGCGGTGACTTTTTTATGACAAATCAGGGGGCTGCTGGCAGGTAGCCGCGCCTTGCCAGCCGCAGGCCATGATCATTCCATCGGCTGACCTGGTTATGGCAGATAGCAACGGCCAGCAGGCCATGGCTTATGGGGCCGACTGGCTCGAGGTCGGCAGGTAGCAACGATTCGCCAGCCAGCAGGCGATGGCTTATGGGGCCGGCTGGCTCGAAGTCGGCAGGTAGCAACGATTCGCCAACCAGCAGGCGATGGTCTATGGGGTGGGCTGGTTTGGCGTCGGCAGATAGCAACGGCCAGCCAGCCAGCAGGCGATGGACTGGCGGCTGGCATCGAAGTGGGGCTCGGGCAGATTGCGCGGGTCGCACCAGACCCAGCCTTCGCACTTCTCCGGCTCCAGCAGCTGGGGCTCTCCCTCTACCTCGGCCAGCAGGGTGACCGAGACATAGTGCAGGCCGCTCTCACGCCAGGTCTCCAGGTTGTTGGTGACGGCGATGACGCTGGGATTGCTGATCTGAAAACCGGTCTCCTCGGCCACCTCCCGGATGGCTGCCGATTCGAACGTCTCTCCCAGCTCCAGATGGCCGCCGGCGATGGACCAGTAGGGGGCGTGGCTGCCCTTGCGCTTGCCAAGCAGCACCTGGCCCTGGCGGTTGGTGAGGATTACGCCGACACCGACGCGGGGATAGGAGGTAGACATAAGAAGGGCTCCTTGCAAAGACGAGACATACCATGAAAAACGGGCCCACCTTAGGGCGAATGGGCCCGTCATGCAAGCAGTCTGCGGTGTCAGGTGCCAGTGCTGCGGATCACGCCAGCTTGACCAGCATCTTGCCGGTGTTGCGCCCCTCGAACAGCCCGATGAAGGCCTGCGGCATGCTGGCGAGCCCCTGATAGACGGTCTCTTCGGTCTGCAGGGCGCCCGCCTCGAAGGCCGGTATGGCCTCGGCCAGGAACTCCCCGTAGTGCTGCCAGTGATCGGAAACCAGCAGCCCCTGCATCAGGATGCGCTTGCGGATCACCTGGGAGAGGTTGCGCGGGCCGCTCGCCTCGCTCTGGCCGTTGTACTGCTCGATGAGGCCGCACATCACGATGCGACCGTGTACCACCATGTGGTTGAGGGCGGCGTCCAGCATGGCCCCCCCCACGTTCTCGAAGTAGACGTGGATCCCCTCCGGCGCCAGCCGGGCCAGCTCGGCATCGAGGTCCGGGGTTGCCCGGTAGTTGATCACCTCGTCGGCCCCCAGGCTCTTGAGGTAGGCCACCTTGTCGGCCGACCCGGTGGAGCCGATGACACGGGCACCCGCCCGTTTGGCGAGCTGGACTGCCATGGTGCCGACGGCGCCGGAGGCGGCCGACACCAGCACGGTTTCCCCGGCCTGCAGTTTGGCGATGCGGTTGAGCCCGGTCCAGGCGGTCATGCCCGGCATGCCGAGGGCGCCGAGAAAGAGCTGGGGTGGCAAGCGGGTGTCGGGCAGTCTGGTCAGCTGGGCGCCATTGGCGACGAAGCGATCGCGCCAGCCCAGCATGCTGCTCACCCGGTCGCCCACCGCGAAGTTCGGGTGACTGGAGGCTTCCACCACGCCGATGGCGCCGCCATCGAGGGGGCCGTTGAGGGGGAAGGGGGGCACATAGCTCTTGGCTTCGCTCATGCGACCGCGCATGTAGGGGTCCACCGACAGCCACTGGTTGGCGACCTGCACCTCTCCTTCTTGCAGATCGGGCAGGGTCACTTCGGTCAGGGTGAAATCGGCCAGACTGGGCAGGCCGACCGGGCGACGCAGCAGCTGGATCTGATGGCTGGACTGATTCATGGTTTTTTCTCCAGGGTGAGAGGGGTTGGCAACCTGCGAGTCGCCAGCATGGCTATTTCCAAGGGATTGAGGTTGAACGGGTTCACGCCGTTTCATCCAGCGGGGCGCCGTTGAGCAGCAGCCGGGTGACCACATTGCCCCGCATGGCGTTGGAGAAGGGGCAGGTTTGGTGGGCTAGCCGCACTATCTGCTCGGCCTGCGCCGCCTGTTCAGGTTGGGTCGCGGCGAGCGCTACGTCCAGCGTGATGGCGAAGTTGAAGCGGCCATCGTCCAGCGCCAGCAATTCGACCCCGGCGGTGACGGGAGCAGTGGAGAGGGGCGCGCCGAGTTTGTGGGCCACGTGGATCAGCGCATTGGAGAAGCAGGCGGCATAACCGGCGGCCAGCAGCTGCTCCGGGTTGTTGCCCTTGCCGTTGCCGCCGAGGGCGGTCGGCAGGGCCAGTGCCAGCTGCAGGCTGTTGTCCAGAGTGTGAACCTCACCGTTGCGGCCGGCCTGGGCGATGGCTTGAGTGCGATAGAGCGTCTTCATGTCGGGGTCTCTGATTTTGTTTGTGTGCAAAGTAAATCCAGACTAATCCCGAAAATACGGGTTGACAACTATTTTGTGTGCAAATTATTCGACCCCCGATTTTCCTGGGGTATACTGGCCCCAGTCGTCAGCGAGGTGCCCCATGAGTGAATTGAAAAAGCAGGTCTGTTTTGCCCTCTACAGCGCCTCCAACGCGGTGATGCGGGCCTATCGGCCGCTGCTGGACAAGCTGGATCTCACCTACACCCAGTATCTGGTGATGCTGTCGCTTTGGGCGCGGGACGAGGTCAGCCTCAAGGAGATCGGTCAGGAGACCGGGCTGGATGCGGGCACCCTGACCCCCATCGTCAAGCGGCTGGAGAGCAAGGGCTGGTTGACCCGCACCGTCTCCAGCGAGGATGAGCGGCAAAAATGCATCGGCCTGACCGAGGCGGGGCGTCAGCTGCAGCAGGAGGTGAGGGGATGCTGTCTGGCGGACAACTTGCGCAATCAGGTGGATCTGGCCGATGCTGAACTGGCCCAGCTCAAGCAGCTCTGCGATCGCATCTCGGCCCAGCTGGGGCGCTGAGTTCGACCGACCATCCGTCTGAGGAGCCCTCCATGAGAATCTTGTTGCCCCTGTTTGCCCTGTTGCTGGGTGCCTGCAGCACCAGTTCCCACTCTCCATCGATGGCCATCGATGATGCCGATGCCTGGCAGGCTATCTGCAAGGACGGTACCCGGGTGCGGGCTGTGGTGGAGGAGGGGATCTGCGCGGATCATCGCGGTGTTGCCATGTGGACGAATAAGCCAAGAGCCGCACGGATGGCAGAGGAAGCCGCCAAATAGTGTGATCCAGGCGCCATAAAATGACACAACCGGCCGACTGGCCGGTTTTTTTCGCGATCCCGTCGGCACTTTGCCATCTTGTTCATGGTGCGCTCAGTTTTCTCTTCCCATACTGGCCCTACAGTTCCAAAAGAGGAGAGACGAGATGCAATCATCGTTGGTTGGGCTCTCCATTCTGTGGGGGCTGGCCAGTTTTGGTGTTCAGGGGGATTTCATCGAGAGCCGTGATTCCGTTGCGCCATCCTGGCAAGCCGAGTCCAGAGTGGAGATGGAAGGTTATCTGATAGAGTCGCTGGGTGAAGATCGCTGGCTGTTCGACAACGGCAGCGAGAGCCTGCTGGTCTCCCTGCCCGAGGGGCAGTGGGTGCCGACCGGCGAGCGGCTGCGGGTCAGCGGCGAGCCCCAGCAGGAACAGGCCGGCTGGCTGTTGCAGGTGCAGGATGTCAGCCAGGTAGCGGTCTGAGTGCAGGTAGCTGACTGAAGATAAAAGAAGAGGAGGCCAGTGGCCTCCTCTTCTTTATATCCGGTCTGGCTCGCCGATCAGCCCAGATGGTTGAGCGGCAGCGCCGTTTTGTGCTTGATCCGGCGCAGCACGAAGCTGGAGCGCACCCCGGTCACCCCCGGGATATGGGTCAGCTTGTCCAGCAGGAAGTGCTGGTAGTGTTCCATGTCCCGCACCACCACCTTGAGCTGGTAGTCGGCGTCGTTGCCGGTGATGAGGTCACACTCGAGCACTTCGGGCAGCTCACTGATGGCGCGGTCAAAATTTTCGAACCGCTCCGGGGTGTGCCGGTCCATGGAGATGTGAATGTAGGCGGTGAGGGTCAGCCCCAGTTGGCGGGCGTTGAGCAGGGTGACGTGGGTGTCGATGAGACCGGCATCCTCCAGCGCCTTGACCCGGCGGGAGCAGGGGGAGGGGGAGAGCCCGACCAGCTCGGCCAGCTCCAGGTTGCTGATGCGGCCATTCTCCTGCATCAACTCCAGAATATGCCTGTCTATGCGATCAAGTTTCAGCATTCTCCGTTCCTCGTTGCAATTACTAATTCACTTTTCCTAGATTAAGGGTGAACTATTGCAAAAACAACTGAAAATACATGCTACTTCGCAACCACTCACCGGGCCGGCAGGGATACCATGGTTACATCTTCCGGTGGCAAGACAGAAACCCAACCCGGTCTCTGTGGTGAAGGACCTTACCGGGTCAACAACCCCATCAGCCGTCTCACCTTATCGGGCAACGACGGGCTGGAACGAGAGCATCCCCTCCCCGAAGGCAACAAAGCAGGCATCCCGGCGCCTGCTTTGTTGTTTCTGGCGTTCGCGGATCAGGGCTGCGGCCTGATGCGATAGAGGCAGCGGTGATCCCCCTTCAGCAGATACTGCTCCCGCTCCACCCCGGCCGGCGCCAGCAAGCGGCGAAACATTTCCAGCTCGCTGCGACAAAAGCCCCGACAGGCCCGCGCCGCCGCGCAGATGGGGCAGTGGCTCTCCCACAGCAGCCAGCTGCCATCCTCCTCCTGGCGAAAATCCGCCATATAGCCCTCTCGCGTGCGCTGCGCCGTCAGTGCCGCCAGCCTGTCGGCCAGTGCGGGCTGGGTCAGCTCGGCCTGATAGCGGGCCAGCTGTTGCTGCTCCCGCTGGGCGATCAACCGCTCCATGCCCACCTCGCCAAACAGCTGCTGGATGTTGTCGATAAGCTGCAGCGTCAGTTCGCTGTGGCTGTCTGGGAAGCGTTGCCAGGCCTGCTCGGTCAGATGCCACAACCGTACCGGTCGACCGCGCCCGCGGGCCTCGTCGTTGAAACTCACCCAGCCGTCGGCCTCCAGCGTCATCAGGTGCTGGCGGGCACCCATGGAGGTCATCTGCAACTGCTCTCCCAGCTCGGCGGCGCTCTGTGGACCGTGGCTCTTGAGCAGAAACAGTATCTTGTCGGTGCTGGCATTCATGGCAAGGCTCTCATCGTCGGCAGGTACGGCCGCTTGCGCGGCAGCGGTTCTGGCATGGATAAGAACATTATGGGGAGGGGGATTTTTTAAATCAATAATTCACTTTACTTAATCTGGTTTGAACGCCAACATAAATAAACCAATAACTTTATTTAATGGGGCAGACATGGAAGGGATCAAGGGGCAGGCCAGCCTGTGGGTATTGGTGATGACGGTGACGCTGGCGGTGGCGGGCTTCAGCCTGCCATCCCCGGTGCTGGCGCCGCTGTTGCTGGATCCGGCCCAGGGCATGCTGACGCCGGAAGCGTCGGACTGGAGCCGCAAGGTGTGGCTGGGGGTCATCATGGGGCTCTATCCGCTATTTCAGCTGGTAGGAGCCCCCTGGCTTGGCAAGCTCTCCGATCGCCATGGCCGCAAGCCGGTGCTGACCCTCTGTCTGGTGGGCGTGCTGGTGGGCTATGCCCTGATGGCGCTGGGGATCGCCTGGCGATCCTTGCCGCTGCTGTTGCTGAGCCGGGTGGTGGAGGGCTTCTTCAACGGTGACATCGCCATCGTGCAGGCCATGGCAGCCGACATGAGCACCGCCAAAACCAAGGCGCGCAGCTTCGCCTGGATCAACATCGGCATGAACCTGGGCTGGGTGGTGGGCCCCATGATCGGCGGTTATGCCGCCGTGGTGTCCGGTGATTACAGCCTGGCGGCCTGGCTGGCGGTGGCCATGACCCTGGTCAACCTGCTGCTGGTGCTCTGGCTGCTGCCCAATCGGCCGGCGGCGGCCCGTAGTGAGCAGCCGGCACCGGCCCTCTCTTCTCGCCAGCTGCTGCTGCAACCGGCGCTGCTGCCCTATTTCGTGCTGACCCTGCTCAGCTACGGTGCGGTGCAGCTCTACTTCACCTACTTCAATGTCTGGCTGGTGGAGCGGCTGGCCTGGGATCCGGTGCAACTGGCGCAGGCCGCCGTAATGGTGAGCGTGCCCATGATCCTGGGATCCTGGCTGGGCTCCCGCCTGGCTCGCCATTGGCGCGGCAGCAGTCTGGGGGTGGCCGGTCATCTGGTGATGGCGGCAGGTATGCTGATGTTCGTGCTGCCCGGCCACTGGTGGGGGCTGGCTCTCACCTTTATTCCCACCGGCATCGGCATGAGCCTGGGGGAGCTGGCGACCTCGGTGGCGGTCTCCAATCGCAGCCATGCCGAGCAGCAGGGACAGGCGATGGGGCTCTATCGTGGGCTGGCGGTGGGCAGCGAGATCCTGGCGGTGGTGGTCGGCAGTCTGGTGCTGCTGGCGGGCACCGAGTGGCCCTTCTATCTGGCGGCGTTGTGCAGCCTGCTCTGTGCCATCGGCTTTTATGGGCTGCGCCGGGCGGCGGATCGGCGGCAGCGGCTCGACGTCCAGATAGAAGCCGGCTGACGGGATCACAGTTCGGCGACGGGATGGCGGGCCGGACTTGCATCGTGGCGCCGACTCTGGGACGGTATGGCTCTTTGCTTCGTTTGCCCGATCGCCCATAGCTCCCGTTATGCTCAGCCTTTGGCGATGGCGTGAATCGTTATCAGGCCATGGCGTTGAAATCGGGTTGGTATGGCGCTGCATTCATTCGTTTCGACATGTTGGAGGTGATATGAGTCGTTTTCAGGCCATTGCGTTGGATATGGACGGTACCCTGCTGACCCGGGATCACAAGATCTCGTCCGCCACCCGGGCCGCGCTGGCCCAGGCCCGCGCCCACGGCATCAAGGTGCTGCTGGTGACGGGGCGTCACTTCATGACGGCCCGTCCTTTCCATCACGAGCTGGCCCTCGACACCCCCATCATCTGCAGTAACGGCGCCTACCTCTATGATCCGGTGCAGGAGAAGATCCAGGTCGGGGATCCGCTGGCGGTGGCTCCCCTCAGCCGGCTGCTGGCGGAGGTGCAGGCGCACCAGATGGGGGCCCTGTTCCACCTTGATGAGGGGATCGGCTACCTCGGCTGCGAGGAGCATGTGACCAGGATGCGCCACTGGTCGGCGAGCCAGCCGGATCATCTCAAGATCTCCCTGCTGCCGGCGGAGGATCTGGCGAGCTGGCTCAGCCGGCCAGTCTGGAAGCTGGAGCTGTTCAACCAGGATCCCGCCCTGCTCCATCACTTCATGGCAGAGGTGGTCGAACAGCTGCCCTTTACCCGTGACTGGGCGGCGCCCTATGCGGTGGAGCTGGTGCAACCCGGCTGCAGCAAGGGCAACCGGCTGGCCCAGTGGGCGGCGAGCGAGGGGATCCCGATGGAGAACGTGGTGGCGTTTGGCGACAACAACAACGACATCAGCATGTTCGAGCAGGTGGGGCTGGCGGTGGCCATGGGCAACGCGGCGTCACAGATCCAGGCGCTGGCAGATCGGGTCACCGCCGATCACAACGAAGATGGCATCGCACTGGCGCTGCAGCGCTGGGTCCTGCCCGCCTGAGGGGAAGAAACAGAGAGGGACAGAAACAGAAAGGGGCCATGTCGGCCCCTTTTTGGTTTGTCAGTTCCCGAAGGAGAACTTGATCACCCGATCCGGGAAGCGGATCCGGTTGTAGTCACGGCGCAGCCCCTCGTAGTGACGGATGGCGCGCTCGCGCTGGGCGCGGTAGTAGTCGCGCTGCTTGCTGTCGTTCTCGTTGCGGATCTGGCGCTCCAGCGTCTCGATGTCGCGCTCGGTTCGCTCCATGTCGCTCTTGAGGTCGCTGAGCTGTTTCTCCACCAGGTACTCCTGGCGGCCGCGATCGTACTGGGTCAGGAAGCTGGCATCGTTGGGACAGACTCCTTGATACTCGGCGCCGGACTTGCCCTTGCTGTAGGCGAGCTCTGGAATGCAGTAGAGCTCCAGCCCCTTGGCATAACCCCGTTTCCACTCCGCCTCGTCCACCTTGAGGCCGTATTCGCCGCAGGTCGAGACGTAGTCGCGGGTGGCGGCCCGGGTCTTGCCCTGTTCGCCATCCTGATAACCCAGGTTGTACCAGCTCATGGTGCGGCACTCTTCTTCCGACAGCGAACTGCAACCGGCGAGCAGGAAAGGCAGGGTCAGCAACAGGATTTTGGGGGACATGGACGACGGGCTCCGAGAGGAATGATGGGGGCATTCTAGAGAGGATGCCGGGGCAGGACAAGGGATGAAAAACGGTGCTGGCCGGCGCCGTTTTCTGAGCGGTTTGTCACTATTTGCGCGGGCTGGCGGCGTTGCGGCCCGCGCCCTTTCCTTGTTGTCGGTCACGGGGTAAACTGCGCCATCTTTTAACTGGCGCGTAACAAAAATAATGAAAGTCCTGACCGTCGATTACCGCTCGCCCGATGCGGCGCAGCGCTTCACCGAATCCCTGCGGACCACCGGCTTCGGGGTACTGACCAATCACCCCATCCCGAAAGAGCTGGTGCAGTCCATCTATGACAACTGGTACCGCTTCTTCATGAGCGAGCAGAAGCAGGATTTCCTGTTCAATCGCGAGACCCAGGACGGCTACTTCCCGCCGTCGGTGTCCGAGGTGGCCAAGGGCCACAGCCAGAAGGACATCAAGGAGTACTTCCACCTCTATCCCTGGGGCCAGATGCCGGCGGAGCTGAAAGAGCAGGCGATGGAGTACTACCGTCTCGCCAACAACCTGGCGGCCGAGCTGCTGGGTTGGGTCGAGCAGTATACCCCGAACGACATCGCTGCCCACTACAGCTGCCCACTCTCCTCCATGATCGAAGAGAGCCAGAAGACCTTGCTGCGGGTGCTGCACTACCCGCCGTTCGACGGCACCGAGGAGCCGGGTGCCATCCGCGCCGCCGCCCATGAAGACATCAACCTGCTGACCATCCTGCCTGCCGCCAACGAGCCGGGCCTGCAGGTGAAGGGTTCCGACGGCGAGTGGATGGACGTACCGTGCGATTTTGGCACTCTCATCATCAACATCGGTGACATGCTGCAGGAGGCCTCCCACGGCTACTACCCCTCCACCACCCACAGGGTCATCAACCCGACCGGCGGCAGCGCCAGCAAGTCTCGCATCTCCCTGCCGCTGTTCCTCCATCCGCGCCCGGACGTGGTGCTCTCCGAGCGTCACACCGCCCACAGCTACCTGATGGAACGGCTGCGGGAGCTGGGGGTGATCTAGTCCCCGAACCTGGCTCACCACCCTGTAAAACCGGAGCAAAATTGCTCCGGTTTTTATTTGTTGGCAGGATTGCGCGTCAAATAGAATTTAATTGGTCAATGATGCCAATAATGCATGTTTTATCCAGATAAGCGGCGTTGTGATTGCGCAGCCCCCCCCGTACTCTGAGCGTCATTCTGGGCCCCTTGTGGCGGGCCCCACGGTTGGAGTTCTTATGAAGCAGTCCCAATGGTCATCGCGGCTCGGTTATATCCTGGCCGCCGCCGGTTCCGCAGTCGGTCTCGGCGCTATCTGGAAGTTCCCCTATGTGACGGCTGCCAACGGCGGTGGCGCCTTCCTGCTGGTGTTTCTGTTGTTCAGCTTCACCCTGGGGGTGGCGGTGCTGATGGGGGAGACCTTGCTCGGCAGTCTGAGCCGGCGCGGGGTGGTGGGGGCCTTCGGTGAACTGATGGGCAAGCGCTGGCGCTGGGTCGGCGCCATGGGGCTGCTCAGCAGCCTGCTCATCTACAGCTTCTACAGCGTGGTGGGTGGCTGGACCCTGGGCTACACCGGCATGGCACTGGCGGGCAGTCTGCAGCACGGCGACGGTGCGGCCCTCACCGCCCGTTTCAACGACTATGTGGGTGACCCGCTCTGGCCGGTGCTGACCCACCTGCTGTTTGCCGGGCTCACCTGGTGGTTCGTGCAGGGTGGCGTGCAGAAGGGGGTGGAGCGCACCCTGCGCTGGATGATGCCGGCCCTGTTCATCATGATCCTGATGCTGGTGGCCTTCGGCCTTACCTTGCCCAACGCCATGGCCGGGGTACGCCACTTCCTGATGCCGGACTTCAGCAAGCTCGGCATGTCCGGCGTGCTCGACGCCATGGGGCTGGCCTTCTTCTCCCTCTCCATCGGCCTTGGCATTCACACCACCTATGGCGCCTACCTGCCCTCCAGTGACGGGGTCGGCCGCTCCAGCCTCTGGGTGGTGCTGCTGGCAAGCCTCATCGCCGTGCTGGCGGGTTTGATGATCTTCCCGGTGCTGGCAGCGACCGGCATCGATCCTGCCTCCGGCCCGGGTCTCACCTTTATGACCATGCCGGCGGTGTTCCAGCAGTTGCCGTTCGGCCAGGGGCTGGCGGTGGTGTTCTTCGCCTTGCTGGTGGTGGCGGCGCTGTCATCGGCCATCTCGCTGCTGGAACACCTGCAGTGCTTCGTCAGCGAAGGCTTGGGCTGGTCACGGCGGGCCGCTTGCGGCCTCATCACCGCACTGGTGATGGCGGGGGGATTCCAGTCAGCCTGTCGTTCGGACCCTGGGCCCAGGTGACCCTGTTTGGCAAGAACATCTTCGAGCTGCTCGATTTCGTCACCTCCAACCTGATGATGCCCATGTTCGGGTTGGCGCTCACCCTGCTGCTGGGTTGGAAACTGGGTCGCCAGGCGTTGCCCGCCGGGCTGGCGCTGCACTGGCGTACTCTGGTGATGGGTTGCTGGCGCTGGCTGGCGCCGCTGCTGATCGGCGGCATCCTGGTGCGCGGGCTGGTGTAATCAGGGTTGGCGGATGGGCTGCTGCGCCTGCTGGTGACGGTCTCTGACCTTGTCGATGGCCGCCTGCCAGCGGGCGATCACTGCGTCATCTTCGCTCTTCGAGAAGACGATGTAGAGCCAGTTCTCCTGCAGCAGCAGCCCGGAGTTCACCACGCTGCGGGGGGAGAACTTCATCTTGGCCAGGATGGCCGGCATGATCTGCTCCCCCATGGGGAAGGCGTCTATCTTGCCGAGCACCAGTCGTTCGATGGCGTCTTCGATGGTCTGGCAGCGCACCAGGTTGGTGTAGCCCTCGCGGGTGAGCAGCTCGTCATCGGCGTTGCCGAGCAGCACGCCGACCCGCGCCAGCTGGCGCAGTTGGGCCAGATCGGTCAGCGGCTGGCTGCCCCTGGTTTGGTAGGTCACCACCCGGTTCAGAAACAGCGGCCCTACCCACTTGAACTGGGGCTCCCGCTGGGGCGTGCGCAGAATGACGAACAGGGCGAAGCCGGGCTCGACCCGGGTCAGCGCCAGCGCCCGCTTGAGGGGGTAGATCTTGATGGGGTAGTCGACCCCCATCTCCTGCTGGGCCTCCTGCACCATTTGCACCGCTAGCCCACCGAGCTTGCCGTTACTGGTGTGGGTAAAGGGGGCAGTTCGTGGCTGAGCAGGGTCAGCGGGGGTTGCGTGGCCTGCGCCAGGCCGGGCAACAGTAGCCAGGGCAGCAGCCATTTCATCCAGTATCCGGGCAGGTGCGTCACGTCGGTACATCCATGTTGCGCAAGGGAGTGGCAGGGCGGGCCAGCTACATATGGTTGCATCTGGGCTGCCCAAGCTAAGACTATTATCGTTCAAGGCCGTGGGCGGGGAGGCTGCGGCGTTGATTTTTGACGCCGGCCGCATGAAAACAAGATTTTTTTGGCCGCATGAAAAAAAGTTTGGTCATGTTGTGTCAATTTTTCTTTCCATGGTTTAGGCTGTGATCCCTTTTCAGCATTCAGATCAGATTATTCATGTCACGTCGCGTTGCCCTGTTCGGTCGATTTTTTAGCTCGCAAGAGAGGTGACCTTGCACGCGCAGCTTGTCTGAATGTTCATTGCAAAGGTCGCCACCAGGCGGCCTTTTTTGTTGCCCCGCCCAGCGCGGTTATCCATGGAGTATCGAATGTTGTCTTGCCCGGAGGTTGTATGAGCCAGGTTCAGTGGTCTTCCCGTATCGGTCATGTGCTGGCAGCCGCCGGTTCAGCGATCGGCCTTGGCGCCATCTGGAAATTTCCCTATGTGACGGCCACCAATGGCGGCGGTGCCTTCCTGCTGATGTTTCTGCTGTTCAGCTTCACCCTGGGGGTGGCAGTGCTGGTGGGTGAGACCCTGCTTGGCAGCCGCAGCCAGCGCGGGGTGCTCGGTGCCTTCCACAAGCTGGCGGGGCCAAACTGGCGCTGGATGGGGTACATGGGGATCCTGTGCGGCTTCTTCATCTACAGCTTCTACAGCGTGGTGGGCGGCTGGACCGTGGGCTACGCGGCGCTGGCGGTGAGCGGGCAGCTCAACCTGAGCGAGGGTACGGCGCTGACCGCCTTGTTCAACGGCTATGTCAGCCACCCCTGGTGGCCGGTGCTGACCCATCTGGTGTTTGCCGGCCTCACCTGGTGGTTCGTGCAGGGCGGCCTGCAGAAGGGGGTGGAGCGGGCGCTGCGCTGGATGATGCCTGCCCTGTTCGTAATGATGCTGCTGCTGGTGGTGACTGGCCTCTCCATGCCCGGCGCCATGGCCGGGGTGCGCCAGTTCCTGCTGCCGGACTTCTCCATGCTGACCGGCCAGGGCGTGCTGGATGCCCTCGGGCTTGCCTTCTTCTCCCTCTCCATTGGCCTGGGGGTACACACCACCTACGGCGCCTACCTGCCGAACAGTGACGGCGTGCTGCGCTCCGGCGTCTGGGTGGTGACGCTGGCGAGCCTCATCTCGGTGCTGGCGGGGCTGATGATCTTCCCGGTGCTCGCCTCCACCGGCATCGATCCCACCGCAGGACCAGGCCTCACCTTTATGACCATGCCGGCGGTGTTCAACCATCTGCCGTTCGGCCAGGGGCTGGCGGTGGTGTTCTTCCTGCTGCTCTTGGTGGCGGCGCTCTCCTCCTCCATATCCATGCTCGAGCACCTGGTGCGCTTCACTACCGAGGAGTGGGGCTGGTCGCGCCGTGGTGCCTGCCGGGTGCTGACCCTGCTGATCATGGCGTCCGGCATTCCGGTCAGCCTGTCGTTCGGCCCCTGGAGCGAGCTGACCCTGTTCGGCAAGACCATTTTCGATCTGCTGGACTACCTCACCTCCAACCTGATGATGCCGCTGTTCGGCCTGGTGCTGACCCTGCTGCTGGGCTGGCGACTGGGTGAGTCCGTGTTGCCCGCCGGTCTGTCGCCGCTGCTGCGCGGCTGCCTGCTCTGGTGCTGGCGGCTGGTGGCCCCGCTGCTGATCGCCGGCATCCTGGTGCGCGGGCTGTTGTAAGCCGTCCGGCCCAGAGGGCCGGGTCAGGTTTGACCGTGCGGGGTGGGGGGCAGCTTGGGGGTGAGATGGGTGCGGATCTGCTGCAGCGTCTTGCGGTACTCCTCGGCGTGATGCTCCATGAAAGAGGCGCTGTGGTTGAGACGCCGCTCCAGCCGATCCACCAGCAGTGCCACCCTGGGGGCGGCCATGCCGGCCGGCCAGCATAGTTGCAGCAGCTCCAGCAGTTGCCAGGCATCACCCGGCAGGGCCGGGAACTCCTCCTGCAGGGTCAATGCATACTGCACGGCCAGCTGGTGCTGGCCCGCCGCGCTGGCCCGCTGCCGCTCCTGACGCAGATAGGTCAGTCTGAGCTCGCGCCGCTCCAGCTGTTTCATGAAGTCACTGACGACCTGCTTGAACAGCTGCTGGATCTGCGGGGCCGGGGCGACTCTGGCCTGATACTGGCTGAGCTGGCTCAGGTAGCGTTGGGCGTGGTGGGGCAGGCCGCAGAACTGGCTGACGGCAAAACCGAGCAGCTGGTTGAGGTGGTTGTCCCGCGCCGTTTCTGGCGGGTGTTTGGCGAGCAGCAACAGGGCCTCGTCGAAGCGGTAGTCCAGGCTCAGCATCAGCGCTCTGAGCAGGGCCTCCTCGTGAGCTAGCAGGGTGACGGCCTGGCTGAGGTAGCGATGCTCCTGCTGCAGGGCGCTGATCCGGGCGGCACTCGGGTAGTGCCAGAGCACCGCCAGACTGGCATTGAGGATGAAGTTATCGATGGATACCCGGAACTTGTGGCCGGAGAAAAAGCGCAGGCTGAGGGCGTTGGCCTGCTCCAGCGCCTTGCCCTCATCCTTGAGCAGCAGCGCCAGCAGGATGGCTGCCTGGCGCCACTCCGGCAGCCAGGCTTGCCGTTGCAGCAGCTGGTTGAGCACGTCCCAGGCCCCTTCCCATTGCCGCTCGTGCAGCAGACAGGCCAGCGCCAGCTCCAGTTGCAGGGCTGGTGGCAGTCGTTCCCGGTTGCGGGCCAGATCCTTGCGGGCACTCTCCAGCTTGCCAAGACCCAGCAGGGCGTGGATCAGTCCCTTGCGCGGCCACCAGGCGTCGTGTTCCGTGGTGCAGACCGCGTAGTGCTGGGCGGCGTGGAAGTAATTCTGCTGTTGCAGCAGCATGTAACCCTTGATCCTGTCCAGCAGCGGCCCCAGCTCCCGGTACTTCTGCTGTTGATAGAGCAGATCCTCGCACAGGGCGCAGCTTACCTGCCACTCCCTGAGCCGCATCGGGGCGGGCAGGGCCCGGGTCAGCCCGGTCAGCAGCACCAGCTCACGCAAGATGGCAGTCAGTTGATCCGCAGTGAAGGGGATGGCCAGTTGCAGCGGAAAGTAGAGATCCGAGGGAGGATATTGTTGTAAGTCGAGATCTGCATCGAGCAACAGCAGCACGCAGCCCGGCTCAAGCAGGCCCAGGTAGTGGGCCTCCTGCAGCATGCGTATCCCTTCCTGGCCTTGATGATGATTCTGGCGGCATATGATCGCATCGAACGGTTGCTGGCGCAGCAGGGTGGGCAGGCTTGCAATCTCCTTGCAGTGGGTCAGCTGGGAGGACGCTATATCCTGCTGGCTGAGCCCCTGGCAGAGCGCCATGCTGAGCATGGTGTCGTCTTCGATCAGGAGGATCTGCATCCTTGGTGCTCCTTGGCTGGTTCAGGCTAGGGACAAGTATGATACCCAAAAGGATTCAAAGAGGGCTTTTTTCCTCTCTTGAGAAGTGTACACCGGTCTGCCTGCTCTGCGCGTTTGTTAATCTTGCCGGGTTGACAAGAAACACCACCACGCCGCCATAGGCCGCCGAGTCGGCCAGCCTGCTTTCCCACGTTTGATCCCATTCGCCTCCCTGTACCAGCCCCACCTTGAAGGGCAGGGTCAGCCGCGTCAGCGTCTGCAGGTAGCGCGCGTAGCCCGGCTCTGTGCGGCGGCCGCGATAGGTCTGTACCACCAGCTCGTCGACCATGCCGGCAAGGGCGTTTAGTGTGGCGACGTCGCCGGTGCGGGTCCAGTCCAGCAGGCCGGTGATGCTGATGGCGCAGCCGGCGGGCAGCTGGCTGCGCAGTTTGCGCAGGAAGTCGCCATAGTCGGCCAGCCGGTGGGTGCGGGCATCAAAATCGATCTGGACGCCGCGCACCTCATTGCCTTTGCGCTGCCAGGCCGCCAGCTGGTTGGTCAGGCTCTTGAGCAGGGCCTCATCCCAGTCGAGCCGCTCCACCCGATAGGCGAGCCAGAGCTCCTTTACCGGCAGTTTGCTCGGCGCTATGCCCTGCCCCTGAAAGCGCACGGGCTGGCGCGCATCGAGCGGGCCTATCTCCCCCTGATGCAGATAGAGCCGCTCGGCCTGCTGCAGCACCGGCTGGGGCTTGACCCCGGCCCACAGCCAGAACTGGCGGTAGTGGCTCGCCTCGACGGCGGCGCTGGCCTCGGCGCCCAACAGCGCCAGCATCACCAGTAATATTTGAGCTGCTTGGCCCACTGGCTCGTTCCGTACTGGCGTTTGAGGGTATTGAACCAGCCCTTGCGCTGGCTAAGGGGGAGCTCTTGGCTGCCGCAGCTGTTGTTGCCGCTCGGGGCGTAACAGTTGATGGCGCGGTAGAGGGCGTAGGCCTTCTCCTCCTTGGCAGCCTTGGGGTTGGCGATCACCTGTTGATACCAGTCGAGCCGGCTGCGCTGCTGGCCGGCAAACAGATCCCGGCTGCCCGCCAGGGTGTCGACGCCCGGCCGCTGCAGGAGCGGATCCCAGTCCAGCCCCTGGCTCAGGAAAAACTCGCCGAGGCAGTTGAGCGCCTTGGGGGATTTGGGGTTGTCCGCCAGGGTGGTGACCACCGCGGTGAGTGCCGGGCACTGATACTCCTGGCTCCCTTGCCAGTCGAACGGAGCGGCCAGCGGAGCCAGCGCCAGATCCTGCAGGAAGCCCCGGTAGTCGCCGTGGGTCAGCTGCTTGTAGCGCAGGGTGTGGCCGGCGCGCTGGCGCAGGGTGTCGGAGGCCTGCTCATCCTGCACCATGCGGCGCAGCAGCGGGGCCGGCGCCACGTACTCCAGCAGGGGAATGCGGTAGTGATCGCTCTGGATGGGGCTCTCCTTGGCGAACACCTGCTCCAGTCGGCCGGCCCGCTCCAGGGTCATGGCCAGCGCCAGTTGCAACAACTGATCCTGCAAGGGGGTGGGCTGGCTGGCGAGCAGGGCGCGCCACTGCTGCTCCGCCTCGGGCAGCGCCTGACTTGCCGCCAGCGCCATGCCCTTGAGCACCTGCTGGCTGAAGGCCAGGTTGTCGAGTGGCCCCTTGCCGAGGGCGGGAGCTGCGGCGATGACGGCGGCATAATCCTTGGCGAGATAGTAGCGCTCGGCCTGCTGCAGATAGGTGAGCCAGGCCGGGTTGCTGGCAAACTGGGTGTTCTGCTGCGCGAGCTCTCCGGGTTGCAGCGGTTGCCACTCGTCCCAACTCTCATGCAAACGCAGCCGGCGCAGATCCTGCACCAGGGTCAGCTGCGGCATGGCGGCTGAGCCGGTGAAACCGGGCTGCATCAGCAGCTTGAGGTCGATCTCGTTGAGCAGATCCGGGTTGCCCGGCTGGCGGCTCGCCTGCTGGAACAGGCTGGCCAGCGCCGCCTCGTCCCCCTTGAACCAGGCGAGCCGGCGCAGCAGCCCGTTGGCGGAGTCGAGATAGCGCCCCTCTGGGTAGCGACTGCGATAGTCGGCGATGAACTGCTCGGCACGCTGCACGGCGGCCTGGTCAATCTGGTTGCGATCCAGGGTGCCCCAGTCATCGAAGGCGCTTTGCTGGGACTGGTTGAGGGCGACCCGGATCCGCATGTAATCCGCCGTCTCTCTCAGCCAGGGCTGATCCTGCCCGGCGAGAGCGGCAAACAGCACATCGGCCTGCGCGAACTCCCCTTGATAGAAGCGTTGGCTGGCGGCCAGGTAGTCGGCAAAGCCCTGGCCGGCGACCGACAGCGGTGCGGCCTTGGCCTCCGGCGCCGTTTCGTCTTGCTGGGCGCACTGGCCCAGCATGGCCAGCCGCTGGCGGGCCAGCTGGCTGCGCTCGTCGGCACCCAGCGCCGGGGTGTCGACCAGTGCCTGCAGGAAGGCTTCGGCAGAAACGGGGTTGTTGCTGATGCAGCGCCCCTCGCTCCAGCCGGCGGCCCGCTCCAGGGCGGCCTGGGTGGTGCTCTGCTCGATGCCGAGACCAGCGGCCAGCGCCAGCAGGGGATCCGGCCCGGCGGGGGCCGGCTCGGCTTGGGTCGGGTTGAGCAGATCCTCGATGGCGAAGGGCAGCGGCAATGGCGCCTTGGGCAGCGAGAAAGCCTGCTCATCGGCCAGCAGCAGTGCCAGGTTGGTGCGGGTGTCGTTGTCGGGGGAGAGGAACGGCAGCCCGTTCAGATGGCACTGGGCGGCGGTCAGTTGCAGGGTGAGTGGCGTCTCGCAGCCATCCGGGCCGCAGGCCAGGGCGGGCAGGCTGCACAGGGCCAGCCACAGGGGAGTCAGTTTCATGGGCGCTTCCAGCAGGAGTCGGGATGCTGGCACGCTACAAGATGCCTTCGCCCCTTTCAACTGACCATAGGGGCAGGTAGGCCGCCAGCGGGCTTACTGCAGACCGGGCCCGTTGGCCGAAAAGGGGCAGTCGAGCTGCTGGATCAGTTGCTCCCCCGAGCCCGCCGCCCCCTGCCAGTGCAGGGCGAGCTGACCGAGGCGGCCCAGGTGGCGCAGCTCGAATTCGTAGCGCAGGCAGGGTTCGGTGAGGGGCAGGCTGGCCATGCCGGCCGGCAGCCGGTAGTCGTAGCGCAGCAGGGGGCCGTCTGTCAGCGTGCTGCGGCTGGGCAGCAGCCCTTCCGCCGTGGGGACGGGGGTGCTCAGCCGGCGGCGCAGGCTGAGGGGGGCATCGATCGCCTTCTGGTAGTGGAGGCCATTCATGGCCGCCAGCTCCTCCTCCAGCCGTTGCAACTCCCCCTCCAGCCCGCTCAGCGCGGCTCCCAGCTGTTGATGAGCGGGGGCGGCGCAGCCCCCCAGCAGCAGGGTGAGGAGCAACAAGGGGGCGCGGGTCGGGTGCATGGGCTCTCCTTTGAGCGCACGGATGGGCTGGGCCGGGGCTGACTATAGCAGGGTATTGGTGGGCGGCGCGGCGCGCAGCAGGCCGGCGAGCCGCTCCAGCCCCTCGGCGACGCGGGCGTCGGTGGCTGGCTGGCTCAGGCTCAGCCGCACTCCCTGCGGGGCGGCGAACTGGCCGGCGGCGAAGTGTTCCCCGCTGGCCACGCCGACGTCAAGGGCGTTGGCGGCCTCGGCGAACTCCTGGCTGCGCCAGGGCTCCGGCAGTGGCAGCCAGGCGTGCATGGAGCCCGCCTGCCAGCAGGCCCCCGGCAGCAGATGGCGCAGCAGCTCGCCGCGACGTGCCAGGATCTGCCGCTGCTGCTCTACAAGAGGCATGATCTGGCGCTGGCTCACCAGCTTGCAGGCCAGCTCGATGAGCAGCGGGCTCACCATCCAGCTCGACAGCCGCATCGCCTGGGCGAAGGCACCGCGCAGGGCCGGCGGGGTCAGCACGAAGCCAACCCGCAGGCCGCCACAGGCGATCTTGGCCAGGCTGCCCAGATAGATGACTCGTTCCGGCGCCAGGTTGACCATCGCCGTCACCGGTTGCTGGGGCAGCAGGCCGTTGACGTCGTCCTCGATGATCAACAGGTCGTGGCGATGGGCGATGGCGACGATGGCCTCGCGCCGCGCCAGGCTCATGGTGGCGGTGGTGGGATTTTGCAGGGTGGGGGTGAGGTAGAGCAGCTTGGCACGGCGGGTACGGCAGGCCGCCTCCAGCGCGTCTGGCAATAGCCCCTCTGCGTCCATCGCCAGTCCCACCACCTGGTTCTTCAGCTGACGGGCGTTGCCCAGCATGCCGGGGTAGCTAAGCCCTTCGCAGAACAGGGTCTCCCCCACGCAGCCGGTGGCCAGCAGGGATAGCATGATGCCGTGCTGGGCGCCGTGGCTGAACAGCAGATACTCCTCGCTGCCCGCCACCCCTTGTTCGGTCAGCCAGTCGATAAAGAGCTGGCGCTGGTTCGGCTGGCCCGCCTCCTTGTGATAGCCAAGCAGGGGATTGAGATCCCCGTCCGCCACTTCCGCCAGCATGGGGCGGATGATGGCGGCCCGATCCAGCTGCACCGGCAGGTTCTGCCACAACTCGATGCGGTGCCCCTCCTCCTTGCGGATCACCCAGGCGTTGGCCGGATCCTCATGCTCCCCCTTGACCCAGGTGCCGTGGCCTACCCGGGCGGCCAGCAGCCCGCGCCGCTCCGCCTCGCCATAGGCGCGGGTGACAGTGCCGACGGTGACCCCCAGCTTGTCCGCCAGCGCCCTGTGGGTGGGCAGCCGAGTCTCGGGCGGCAGGGTGCCGTCCTGAATGGCCTGCTCGATGGCCTTCACCAGTTTGAGGTAGAGGGGGCCGGCGAAGGGGGTGAGGTCCGGGGTCCAGATTGTCATGGTGACAATAAATCCATTGATCGAAATGTATCGGCAATATAGCGTGAATTTGAACCCTATAACAACCAAAAGCGGTACATTGTATCGATACAATGTGCGCAGTTCAGGAGTACAAAAATGACGATCGAATGGTATGCCACCCTGTTTGGCTTTGCGTTGCTCACCTGTGGCACGCCGGGCCCCAACAACCTCATGCTGACCGCCTCCGGCGCCAACTTCGGGGTGCGCCGCACCCTGCCCCATCTGATCGGTGTCGTGGTGGGACAACCGGTCCTGCAACTGGTGCTGGCGCTGGGGCTCTACCCCCTGTTCGAGCGTTGGCCGCTGCTCAAGCTGAGCTTGCAGGTGCTGGGCAGCCTCTATTTGTTGTGGCTAGCATGGCGCATCGCGGTGGCCGGCGCCCCCGGCGATCCGGAACGACGTTCGCGCCCGCTGACCCTGCTGGAGGGGCTGGGCTTCCAGTTCCTCAACCCCAAGGCCTGGATGATGGGGATCTCCGCCATCAGTCTGTTCAGTCTGCCGGGTAGTGCTTACTGGCCGAGTCTGTGGGGCATCATGGCCGTCTTCCCCATGGCGGGATTGCCAGTCTGCTTTGCCTGGGTGCTGTTCGGTCATCAGCTCAGTCGCTGGATCAACACCGACACAGGCTGGCACCGCCTCAACGGCAGCCTGGGGGCGCTGACTGCGCTCTGCGTGGTGATGCTCTGGTACTGAGTGCCGCCAGGGGCCGCATAAAGATGCGAAGAAAGTGCATTTGCGGCCTTGTCTGACGGGCACCGGCTCTGCATATTAGAAGGCTTGTCGCCGAGTCGGCCCCTGCATCATCAAGAGGTTGAGATGGATCTGAACTGGTTGCTTCCCCTGGCGGGCTTTGCCCTCATCACTTGCGGTACGCCGGGCCCCAACAACATGCTGCTCACCAGTGCCGGTGCGGCCCAGGGCTTTCGCCGCAGCGTGCCCCTGCTGGTGGGAGTGGTGGGGGGGATCAACCTGATGATCCTGGCCACGGCGCTGGGGCTGGGGGTGATGTTCGAGCAGCTGCCGCTGCTGCACGACGGGCTCAAGCTCATCGGCTCGGCCTACCTGCTCTGGCTGGCCTGGAAGGTGGCGACCGCCAGCGGCCCGGCCGAGGGCAACCGGCCGCTCATCCCGGCCCATCAGGGAGCCATGTTGCAGCTGCTCAACCCCAAGGCGTGGATGATGGCGCTCTCCGCCATCAGCGGTTTCACCCTGGCGGGGGAGGCCTACTGGCCCTCCGCCATCTGGGTGCTCGGCATCTTCTTCGTGACCGGCCTCTATACCGGGGCCTTCTGGGTGCTGTTCGGTGCCCAGGTGCGACGCCTCATTCGCACCGCCAGAGGCTGGCGTCGTTTCAATCTCGGCATGGGGGTCGCCACGGCGGCCTGCGTGCTGATGATCTGGATTTAGTCCGGGCCTGCGCCCGGACCTTTACCGGCTGTCTTGTTGGCCCTGCGGGGCCTTTTTTATTCACGGGGCGGTGCGATGACGCGCGCCGCCCTCCGGTTGATTTGCACAATGGTGTACACGATCGTTTTGCACGATTGATTCACACGATCGGCTTACACAAGGAGGTCCCATGAAATGTATCGGTCTGCTGGGTGGCATGAGCTGGGAGTCCACCGTCAGCTACTATCAGGCGCTCAACCGGGGCGTGCGCGAGCGGCTGGGCGGCCTGCACTCGGCGCGGGTGCTGCTGAGCAGCGTCGACTTTGCCGAGATAGAACGGTTGCAGCACATCGGAGACTGGCCCGCCACCGCCCGCCTGCTGGCGGCCGAGGCGCGGGCCATCCAGGCCGGCGGCGCCGATTTTCTGCTGATCGGCACCAACACCATGCACAAGGTAGCGCCCGAGATCGAGGCCGCCATCGACATCCCGCTGCTCCATATCGCCGATGCCACCGCGCGTCAGCTGCAAGCGGACGGGATCCAAAGGGTCGGCCTGCTCGGCACCCGCTTCACCATGGAGCAGGATTTCTACAAGGGGCGCTTGCAGAACAAATTCGGGCTGGAGGTGCTGGTGCCCGGCGAGGCGCAGCGGGAGCGGGTGCACCGCATCATCTATGACGAGCTGTGCCTTGGCGACATTCGCGACGCATCGCGGGCCGAGTATCTGGCCATCATCGCCGCGCTGGCCGACGCGGGTGCCCAGGCGGTGATCCTCGGCTGCACCGAGATAGCCCTGCTGGTGGGGGACGCTGAGGCTGCGGTGCCGCTCTACGATACCACCGCCATCCACGCCGAGGCGGCAGTCACTCTGGCGCTGGCTTGACGACAGGGGCCTGCTGGCAAGCAGGTGAGGCAGGTAGTGGGTTGGAAAATGCCGGCGCCACGGTGCCGCTCTACGACGCAACCATGGCGATCCACGCCGAGGTGGCGGTAACCCTGGTACTGGCTTGACGACCATGGCTCTGCTGGCAAGCGGATAAGCCAGGCATTGTCCGGCCGCCGGCTCGGCAGGGCTTGACCTTGCTGCAGGGTTGCTGCTTAGGCTGAAGCTCCGCTTTGGCCAACGAGGAACGACTCATGCAGCGTCGCGATTTTCTCAAATTCTCCACCGCCGTCGGTATCGCCGGCGCCCTGCCCTGGTGGGGGCGAGCGGTTGCCGCCGAGCGCCCAGCCCTGCCGATTCCTGCGCTGCTGGAGGCGGACGCCAGCGGCGTGTTTCAGCTCAGGGCCCAGCCGGGCCAGATGCAGCACGACACCATGGCCGGGATGCAGGAGGACAAGGGCAGTGCCAAGCCGCTGGATCTGCACGGCGGCAACCGCATCAACGGCCAGGCCTTCGCCATGAACGACCCGCAGTTTGCGGTCAAGCGCGGCCGTACCGAGCGCTGGATCATCTCGGGGCAGGGGGACATGATGCTGCACCCCTTCCATATTCACGGCACCCGCTTCCGGATCCTGAGCGAGAACGGCCAGCCGGTGGCCCCCCATCGCGCCGGCTGGAAGGACATCGTCAAGGTGGAGGGGGGCGCAGCGAGGTGCTGGTGCGTTTCGATCACACGGCGCCCAAGGAGCGGGCCTACATGGCCCACTGCCATCTGCTGGAGCACGAGGATACCGGCATGATGCTCTCGTTCACGGTGGAAGAGTAAAAAAGAATGGCCCGAACGGGGCCATTTGTTCATTTCACTGGTCAGATCTCACTATCTATGCACGCCACATACCCCTCGGCATAAAAGCGTGTAAAATTGCGCCCTGAATTTTCCGGCCAGCGCGCGCTGGCCGCGACTCCTTACCTGCAAGGCTGACACTGTGACTGAAGTAGATAGATTCGCGGACATTCGCCCCTACCGCGATGAGGAAGTGCCGGCAGCCATCGAACGGCTGATCCGGGATGATGAATTTGTCGGCGCCATCGCCAAGTATCGTTTCGGCTCCCTGATGAGCTGGCTGGGCTGGGCCATCCGCCCGCTGATCCGCCAGTTCCTGCGCTACAAGTGGTCCAAGGTGACCACCATCCATCAGGTGCAGATGGGGGTGACCCGCTACATGAGCCGGATGATCGCCACCTCCACCCAGGGGGTGACCTTCTCCGGACTCGAGCATCTGAAGAAGGAGCAGGGCTACCTGTTCGTCTCCAACCACAGGGACATCGCCATGGATCCGGCGTTCGTCAACTGGGGGCTGCACACCCATGGTTTCGATACCGTGCGCATTGCCATCGGCGACAACCTGCTGCGCAAACCCTGCGCCACCGAGCTGATGAAGCTCAACAAGAGCTTCATCGTCAAGCGCTCCGCCAAGGGGCCGCGGGAGATGATGAAAGCGCTCGGCGAGCTGTCGGCCTACATCGGCCAGTCGGTGCACGAAGGCCACTCCATCTGGATCGCCCAGAAGGAAGGGCGCGCCAAGAACGGCGATGACAAGACAGATCCGGCCATCCTCAAGATGTTCTACGTGGACGGCAAGAAGCAGAAGATCGAGTTCGTCGACTACATGCGCAGCCTCAATATCGTGCCGGTCAGCATCAGCTACGAGCTGGACCCCACCGACAAGGCCAAGGCGCGCGAGCTGTACGAGAAGTCGGTCAACGGCAGCTACGAGAAGGGCGAGTTCGAAGACATCGAGAGCATCGTCGCCGGCATCGTCGGCCAGAAGGGGCGGGTTCATGTCTCCTTCGGTGCCCCCATCACCGAGGGTTTCAGCGATCCGGACGAGCTGGCTGCGCTGATCGACAAGGCGATCTGGGGCAACTACCGCCTCTTCCCGGGCAACTACCTGGCTGCCGATGTGGCAGGCAAGGCCAACACCATCGAGCAGGCTGCCTTCCTGAGCCGTCAGTCGGAGGTGCCGGAAGAGCACAAGGCCATCTGGCGCGCCATGTACGCCAAGCCGGTGGAGAACGCCGGCAAGGCTTGAATGGCACCGGTTATCACCGGGTAATGCGAAAAAAACGGGAGCAGATGCTCCCGTTTTTGCGTCTGGTCAAAGTCGACGGTGCTGGAGTAGTGAATAATATTGTTTCAGCTGGTACGATCACTGGGCGAACGCGCTTGCGCCTCTTGGCAAGCCGCGGATGAGTGTGTAACAGTGCACCCATCCCGCTTGATACGAGCAAATGCTCTATCTCTGTCTGCACGGATTGCAGGCGGTGTGACACAAGGACCTCAACAGGGTCCTTTTTCATTTTGCGGCTAAGATGTCGCCTGAATACACCTAAGGAAGCGCCATGATCACCGGCAGTCTGAACACCCTGCAGCGCACGCCGCTGCCCGCCCCGCTGGACCGCATCATGGTCGAGGTGGTGCAAAGCGTCGAACAGTGGCTGCAGGCGCCGCTCGGCAAGCAGGATATCGACGGCCTCACGCTGTTCTGCCTGGTGAGCGAAGAGCTGACCGAGCCGGCCGCGGATCGCCGTGGCGAGTTCCATCAGCAGTATCTGGACATCCAGCTGCTGCTGCGTGGCGAAGAGTGGATCGGGGTCGGGCCCCATGGCTATGTTGCCGAAGGCGCCGATCATCCCCATCCCGACCTCTGGTTCGTCGAGGACGAACAGACCAGTTATCTGGCGTTGCAGCCCGGCGACTTCGCCATCTTCTGGCCGGGAGAACTGCATCGCCCCCTCTGTACCCCCAACCAGCCGGCTCAGGTGAAGAAGCTGGTGGTCAAGGTGCACCGGGATCTGCTGGCCGGCCTGTGACCGCTGGCGCAGCCTGGCTGAGACGAGTGCCCGGAATGATCCGGATTTGCACTTAACATATTGAAAAATTGGGCGCACTTTCCTGCGACCATAAGCCCCCGGCAGGGGAATCCCATCCACTTTGGATGACACGACACTGTCGGCATAAAGCCGAAGCACAGGAAGATGTAGAACATGAGCAAGTTGGTATTGATCCTTAACTGCGGTAGCTCTTCCCTGAAATTTGCCGTAATGGACGCCGAAACAGGTGAGGACATGCTGTCCGGCCTGGCCGAATGCTTCAATCTGGATGATGCACGTATCAAATGGAAACTCCACGGGGTCAAGGGCGAAGCCATGCTGGGCGCGGGCGCCGCGCACCAGGAGGCCCTCGACCACATCGTGGGTCACATCCTGCCGCAGGATCCGACCCTGGCCGAGCAGCTGGTGGCCATCGGTCACCGCATCGTGCACGGTGGCGAGCAGTTCTCCCGTTCCGTTCGCATCGATGACGGCGTGATTGCCGGCATCGAAGCCGCCATTCCGTTCGCTCCCCTGCACAACCCGGCGCACCTGATCGGCATCCGTGCCGCACTCAAGGTGTTCCCGGCGCTGGCAGAGAAGAACGTGGCCGTGTTCGACACCGCCTTCCACCAGACCCTGCCTGAGGAAGCCTACCTCTACGCGCTGCCCTACAAGCTCTACAAAGAGAACGGCATCCGTCGTTACGGCGCCCACGGCACCTCCCACCGCTTCATCGCCGAAGAGACCGCCAAGGCGCTGGGCAAGCCGCTCTCCGAGCTCAACATCATCAACTGCCACCTGGGTAACGGCGCCTCCGTCTGCGCCATCCGTGGCGGCGAATCCGTCGACACCTCCATGGGCCTGACCCCGCTGGAAGGGCTGGCGATGGGCACCCGCTCCGGCGACATAGACCCGGCCGTGGTCTTCTTCATGCACGACCAGCTCGGTTACAGCGTGGAGCAGATCAACCACACCCTGACCCGCGAGTCCGGCCTGCTGGGCATGACCGAGGCGAGCAGCGACTGCCGCTACGTCACCACCAACTACGCCACCGACGCCGGTGCCAAGCGCGCGCTGGACGTGTTCACCTACCGGGTGGCCAA
Source organism: Aeromonas oralensis (assembly GCF_049665575.1). Lineage (NCBI taxonomy): Bacteria > Pseudomonadati > Pseudomonadota > Gammaproteobacteria > Aeromonadales > Aeromonadaceae > Aeromonas > Aeromonas oralensis. The sequence goes on along the minus strand of NZ_CP187186.1, from coordinate 3,854,098 downwards.
GTATGTCGGCGCCTACGCTGCCGCCATGGATGGTCGTCTGGACGCCCTGGTGTTCACCGGCGGCATCGGTGAAAACGCCGCCATGGTGCGCGAGATGGTGCTGGCCCGTCTGGCCCTGTTCGGCTTCAAGATCGACAAGGAAGCCAACAACGCCGCGGTGCTGGGTGGTGAAGGCCCCATCACGGCCGAAGGCAGCCGCTTGGCGCTGGTGATGCCCACCAACGAAGAGCTGGTCATCGCCCGCGATGCCCTGAGCCTGGTCGGCTAACGCCCCCTCGCTCCCAGACAACGCCCGGCCCCTGCCGGGCGTTGTCGTTTGTGGCGGCCGTGGCGCCGGCTGTCATTTGACATGGGGTGGCAGATACGTACCCTGACCGCAGTTTCACGCACAGGAGGATGGGATGAAGGAGATGTTTTTTCGCTGGCTGGCCGGGCTCGGGCTGGAGGTAACCGGCATGATGGGGCTGGTGATCGCTCTGGGCTTTATCGTGCTCACCTCGCTGCTGCTGCACATGCTGCTGCACCGGGTGCTGCTGGTGCGGCTGGTGGGGGTGCTCGGCAAGACCAAGCAGGTGTGGCTGCCGCCCCAGTTGCAGCAGCGATTGTTCTACCGGCTCGCCTTCGTGCTGCAGGGGGCTGTGCTGCTCGGTCAGGCCGAGATCTGGCTGCCGCGCAACTCCGATAGCCTGCAACTGATCGAGATGGTGGCCCAGTTCTGGATCCTGCTGTTCCTGCTGCTCTCCCTGTTTGCCCTGCTCGACTGCATGCTGTCGGTGAGCCGCTATACCCGGCTCGGGCGGGATCTGCCCCTGCGCGGTATCTTCCAGGGGGTGAAGCTGGTGGGCAGCATCCTGGTGGGCATCCTGATGATCGCCCTGCTGCTCGGCAAGTCGCCGCTGTTCCTGTTCAGCGGTCTGGGTGCCATGACCGCAGTGCTGATGTTGGTGTTCAAGGACCCCATCCTCGGGCTGGTGGCGGGGATCCAGCTCTCTGCCAACCGCATGCTGAGCGTCGGTGACTGGCTGCAGATGGACAAGTACGGCGCCGACGGCGAGGTGACCGACATTGGTCTCACCACGGTCAAGGTGTCGAACTGGGACAAGACCATCACCACCATCCCCACCTATGCCCTGATCTCGGATTCCTTCAAGAACTGGCAGGGGATGACGGAGTCGGGTGGCCGGCGCATCAAGCGCAGCGTCAACATCGACATGACCAGCGTGCGCTTCCTGACGGCGGACGAGCAGCTGCAGCTCAAGCAGGCCCAGCTGCTGGCGCCCTATCTGAGCCGCAAGGAGCAGGAGCTGAGCGCTTACAACCAGCAGTTGAGCGACGCCATCAGCTGCCCTATCAACGGCCGCCACCTCACCAACCTCGGCACCCTGCGCGCCTATCTGGACGCCTACCTGCGCGCCCACCCCGGCATTCGCAAGGACATGACCCTGATGGTGCGCCAGCTGGCACCGACCTCGGACGGCCTGCCGCTGGAGATCTACTGCTTCACGGCGACTACCGCCTGGGCCGATTACGAAGGGATCCAGGCCGACATTTTCGACCACATCTTTGCCATCATTGAGCAATTTCATCTGCGGTTGCATCAATCTCCCACAGGTTACGATATGCGCGCCTGGCAAAAGGGATAAACCACCGACCGGCAGGGGCTGGCGGCGGATAAAAAAAGCGATATTAATCGCTGACCCGCCGCCACTTGTCAGTTGAAATTTGCCCGGCAGAGGAGAAAAATGGCGGCCTTCTCTTCGCCCCCTGGATCGCCCGCCGCTCCCGGGTCAGCCCAGAGTCTTGAACCACGTCATCCATTACAGGAAAGTTATGAAGCTCCTTCACACTACTGCGGCCGCGCTGTGCTGCAGCCTCCTCTTGGGCGCCGCGCCTGCGCTCGCTGTTGAATATGCCCTGCCTGCGGCCAACAGCCGCCTGGTGGGTGAAAATCTGGAATACGTGGTCCCGGCCGAAGAAAACGGCCAGCCGCTGGAGGCCGCTGCCGCCAAATTCCAGCTGGGGCTGACCAACATGCTGGAGGCCAACCCCAAGGCGGATCCCCTGCTGCTGCAGACCGGCGAGAAGCTGATCGTGCCGCACCAGCTGATCCTGCCGGATGCGCCCCGTGAAGGCATCGTGCTGAACGTGGCCGAGATGCGCCTCTACTACTACCCGAAAGGCAAGAAGGTGGTGGAAGTGCTGCCCATCGGCATCGGCCAGCTCGGTACCGACACCCCGGAAAACTGGGTGACCAGCGTGCAGCGCAAGAAGGCGGGCCCGACCTGGACCCCCACCGCCAAGATGCATGCCGAATATGCCGCCCGTGGCGAGAGCCTGCCGGCAGTGTGGCCGGCCGGCCCGGACAACCCCATGGGGCTGTTCGCGCTCTACATCGGCAAGATGTACGCCATCCACGGCACCAACGCCCAGTTCGGCATCGGCCTGCGGGTGAGCCACGGCTGCGTGCGCCTGCGCAACGACGACATCGAGTACCTGTTCAAGAAGGTACCGGTCGGTACCCGCGTCCAGTTCGTCAACCAGCCGATCAAGGCCAGCGTCGAGCCGGATGGTCGCCGCTACCTGGAAGTGCATCAGCCGCTCTCCCGCAATCAGGAGGAGTTCAACTCCAGCCTGCCTGCACCGCTGCCGATGACCCCGGCGGTGACCCGCTTCATCGCCCATGCCGACAGCGACTCCCAGCTGGTCAAGCAGGCGCTGGAGCAGCGCAGCGGCATGCCGATCGCGATCAATCGCTGATTGGCGCTTGCCGACATGGCCCCGACCTCTGGTCGGGGCTTTTTTTTTGCGGCCGTGGCAGGGCTGTGCCACTGCTAGTGCCCGGCGGATAAGCAGTTGCTGCGTCAGGATAAAATCTGGTGTAACGGGGCAAAGCTGGTCTGTTGGTTAAAGATGAAACGTTTATATTGTGTTTTATGTTTGTTAAAAAAGGTTGAGGTCATGGGATCTGCTGATTAAGCTAGGGCGGTTTTTTTAAGGAAGAGCCCGTCGTCAGAACGGGTACACACGTCACATAACGGAGTTTTGAATGACAGCCAGCACACCCATGCTCATCACCTTTCTGGTGTACATCCTCGGGATGGTCCTGATCGGCTTTATCGCCTATCGCGCCACCCGCAACTTTGACGACTACATTCTCGGCGGCCGCCGGATGGGGAGCTGGGTGACCGCCCTCTCCGCTGGCGCCTCCGACATGAGCGGTTGGCTCCTGATGGGCCTGCCGGGCGCCGTCTTCATCGGCGGCATTTCCGAGAGCTGGATCGCCATCGGCCTCACCCTGGGGGCCTATCTCAACTGGCGCTGGGTCGCCGGCCGGCTGCGGGTGCATACCGAGAAGAACCGCAACGCCCTGACCCTGCCGGACTACTTCACCTACCGCTTCGAGGACAAGAGCCGGGTGCTGCGCATCCTCTCCGCCCTGGTGATCCTGCTGTTCTTCACCATCTACTGCGCCTCCGGCGTGGTGGCCGGTGCCCGCCTGTTCGAGAGCACCTTCGGCATGAGCTATGACACCGCCCTCTGGGTCGGCGCCGCGGCCACCATCACCTATACCTTCTTCGGCGGCTTCCTCGCGGTGAGCTGGACCGATACGGTGCAGGCCACCCTGATGATCTTCGCCCTGATCCTCACCCCTGTGTTCGTCATCATCGCGGTGGGCGGCATCGACACCGCCATGGTGCAGGTGGCGGCGCAGAACGCCAGCAACCTCGACATGTTCAAGAACCTGGACTTCATCGCCATAATCTCGCTGATGGCCTGGGGCCTGGGCTACTTCGGTCAGCCCCACATCCTGGCGCGCTTCATGGCGGCGGATTCCCACCACTCCATGGCCAATGCCCGCCGCATCAGCATGACCTGGATGTTGCTGTGCCTCGGCGGCGCCGTGGCCATCGGCTTCTTCGGCTTGGCCTACTTCTCCACCTTCACCGAACAGGCCGCCGGCGTCACCAGCAACCCGGAGCGGGTCTTCATCGAACTCTCCAAGATCCTGTTCAACCCCTGGATCGCCGGCGTGCTGCTCTCCGCCATCCTGGCGGCGGTGATGAGTACCCTCAGTTGCCAGCTGCTGGTCTGCTCCAGCGCCATCACCGAGGATCTCTACAAGCCGTTCCTGCGCAAGAACGCCTCCCAGCAGGAGCTGGTGTGGGTCGGTCGTGCCATGGTGCTGGTGATCGCGCTCATCGCCATCGCCGTTGCCATGAACCCGGAGAACCGGGTGCTGGGGCTGGTGAGCTACGCCTGGGCCGGCTTTGGTGCCGCCTTCGGCCCCGTGGTGCTGCTCTCCGTGCTCTGGTCGCGGATGACCCGCAACGGCGCCCTGGCGGGCATGCTGATGGGCGCCCTGACCGTCATCGTCTGGAAGCAGTTCGGCTGGCTGGGGCTCTATGAAATCATCCCTGGCTTCCTCTTCTCCGGACTCTCCATCGTGGTGTTCAGCCTGCTGGACAAGGCCCCCTCCAAGGCCATGCTGGAGCGCTTCGACGACGCCGAGCGCGAGTTCCAGACCCCGCCGGATGCGCTGGGTCAGCCGGTTGCAGTCAACTGAGTTGGCTACTGCCGATAACAAAAAGCCCCGCATCGCGGGGCTTTTTTATGGACGACGATTTAGCCGGTGTACATCGGCGCGGGCCGCCGCACCGGTGCGTGTCAGCCAGCGGGCCCTGTCCTGATTGTTGGCTGTATGCATGGGCCCCAGATGCTGGCGGTGGGTCAGCTGGATGCCGCACAACCCCAGTACCTGCTTGTCGAGGATCCGCGAGGCGGGCTCCCCCAGCCACCAGCGGTAGTACCAGACTGGGCTGTCCATGGTGAGCAGCAGCCGCGCCGTTTTGCCTGCGAGCAGGCGCAGTGGCTGGGCCTTGCCCTTGACATATTGAAAGGCGAAGCCGGAGAGCAGGGTGCGATCCAGCAGGCCCTTGAGACGGGCCGGCATGCCACCCCACCAGAGGGGTGAGACTATCACCAGATGATGAGCGGCAGTCAGGCTCTGCTGCAACGCCAGCAGATCCGGCTCCAGCGGTGGCATAAGGTCATAGCCATGGCGCAAGTCCGGCTCGAAAGCGAGCTCACCCACGTGCAGCAGAGTGACCTCTGCGCCAGCCTCCTCGGCGCTGCGAGCATACTCGCGGGCCAGGGCATGGCAGAAACTGTCGGGTTTGGGATTGCCGTTGAGAACAAGCAGGTTGGGGGTCATGGTATGGCTCCTTGAAGTGAGCCCCCATTACACCCCTTGTCCCATGGGACAGAGTCAAGCCACCTTGTGCCCCCGATCCGTTGTTGCGGGATGACCCTGCTCGTCGGGGTCGTGCTGGACCGGAGCGCCATAGCGGCAGGTGTGCTGCGCGAGCAGCATGGCGCACTGGCTCAGCCCTTGATGCTGGCGTTGCAGCTTGGCGACCTCCGCCTCGATCTGTGCCAGCTTGTCCGCGATAAGCTGCTCCACCTTTTGCCAGGGGAAGTGGTCGAGGCTGGTGACGCCCGCGAGCAAGGGAACCAGCTCCCCGAGCTTGCAGCCAAGCCGCTGGGCCTCGCGGATAAAACCGACCCACTCCAGATCCTCGGCCCGGTAGACGCGATAACTGCCGCTCCGCCTGGGCTCGGGCAGCAGCCCGAGCTGCTCATAGAGGCGGACAGCCTTTGGGGTGGTGCCCGCCAGCCGGGCAAATTCGCCGATAAACATGGTGCTGCTCGCAAAGGTGGTTTGAGAGGTGCCCACTATAGGTCAGTGGCTGGCGGGAGAGAATCCCCATGGAGGAGCTGTCGGCGCAGTGCATTGCACAGCAGCGCTCTGGATGTGGCTTTGCCCCATAGAATGCGAGGGCCGGGGCGAGTGACTTTGGAAAGACCCAAAGTCACCACAGGTCTTTTCCCCCGGCAAGCCGTCCGCTTCGCGGATTCCCTAGCCTCCTTCATCGGGTCGGACGGATCGCCGCACACGGCACATCCCTGCGCCGCCTGCGGCTGCGCCGTCGTCCATGACGGCGCTCCTGACCCGTTGAACTCGGCTCGGCGGCTTTCAGGGGGAAACAATACCCTGCCTGTCTGCGGCGCAGTGAGGTGTGTCGTAGGGGCGGGATATGGCCGAGCTGACCCGTGATGGGGCCGCAACAGGCGCTGGTGGATTGGTGATCGCCACTATAAGAGAAAATGTGGTCATCCACGGAGAACCCATAAATTCCATTTATAGTGACTCTGGCGAGCCAGGCAGGACCACCTGGTGGCCGAAATGGGCTCCCCAAGGGGATTTCCCGACCCTTGTTTATGTCGTGGCTGGGTTATAGACGATAGTTTGAATACGCTGAGCTATTCGCACCTGTGAACTGAACACCAACATCGGTACCGAGCAAAATTCCAGAGGTTACGAATCACTCCTTGATGCTTTGCGATGCTTTAATCTGGCGTCGATTTTATCCGAAAGATCTTGGAAACCGTCCAGATCAAAAGGGGCGTAAATACGTTTGAGGCTGTTGGTTCGAATGACCATGCAATCGACTATAAGCACTTTTCCCATGCTGACCCCCACCATCTCGGTATATGGTATGGATACTTTTCGGAAAAATCGGTTTCTACCTATTACATCCTCAGATCTCAATTCGACGGAAAACAATCTGGAGGCTTGCGCCATCATGAACAATACAGCGAAGGCTGCCAGCAGTATTTCCAGATATTGGTAAAAGAGCCAGACGCCCAACTCCATGTTGAGTTGCGTTTTGTATGTGGAGAGTACAACACCCCCTGCAAACATCAATGTGATAAATATAAAGAACCGCTTGCTCATTGATAGCAATGGGTGCTTCCAATTTAATAGGTATTTCATTACTTATTCCAGTTGGATGGAAATATTACGAAAGATTAACCAGTGACTGACAGAAGACTCCCACCATATCAGGAAAATCTGCTATCGAGATGGTGGGTAGCACGGATTTTTTGGGTCGAGTTATTTATAATTGTCAGAATATGCTGTACTATTCGAACCTGTGAGCTATAAATAATTTTTATGAGCGAAGAGCCCTAAGCAAAGTCAAGTTTACTCGTTGTTCCAGTTGTACGCTTGAGAAATATTCCTCGATTTTTATCAAAAATGAATCAAGCCATTCATAAAGTTCTATCTCGTCATGAGACACCCACATTCTATTTTTTACTTCTAAATCTAGGTACGCACTCATAAAAAGGGGGCTGTAATATTCATCATCATACTTCGTTAGTTCAGGGGAAATGAATGTTGCGAATCCCTCAAATTTAGGGCGAAAGGTCATTTTAAATATTTTGCTATTTATTACCAAGTACCCTTTTTCATTTCTATCTAACGAACATCCAGGAGGGAGTTCTAAGCTGATTCGCTCATAAATAGCTCCATTTTTTCCACCGGAATGAGAGTATACGACCCCTTCATCAGGGTCATCCCCATCATTAATAAATGCTTCTCGCTCACACATATCTTTTGTGATTAAATCGATCACTCTATTTTTTAAAATATTACTTCCTAGATCACTTCGTTCAAGGCATTTGATTTTGTTACTTTCTATTTCATTTTCTACAAAGTATGAGTTTAAATGGTAGTCTAGTTGTTTTAGAAACATTAATTCACAAACGCTGTTCATTATGCTGTAGTAATCTACTTGATCTAAGTTTAATGTGTTTGCTTTTTTTATTTCATCGCTATTTGTTTTTATGAATGCTTTTTTGTAGGCCATGTTTTCATTTAGAAAGCCAACAAGATACTCTATGAAATCATCATTGAATTCATAGCTGTAGATGGGTTTTTTTATGATTTCATCGTCCTTGATGATGAATGCGACAGCTCCTGGTAAATTTATTTTCCTATACTGGCCAGCTCCCAAAAGCTTGTCTGCTAAGTAGAAGGCAATGATTAATACAACTGTAGCCGAAAAAAAAGAAATAGGCATGTACCCTATTAATTCATAAATAGATGTGGATAATAAGTTTATCCCAAGCGAAAATATAATCGCTGTAACTAATAGAAGTGAAAGTTCATTTCGACTCTTCTTAATTTGTGCTATTGGTCTCAATTTTTCATCCTGATATTATAAGTTAGTGGATGGCGCTATATTTTTGTTAGGTTTTTAAATTTAAAGGATATTTATGTAGCGAGGTTCTGTTATTCATTCGTGCCATATTGATTATTTTATATAAGAGAAAAAGGTTGTTGTGCTCCTGTGATGGTGGATGTAAATAAATTCTTATGGAAAGCAAATTTATTAGGTTTTGAAAATATACATTGATAATGCATCATGATGCAGAGCTTTATTATTTAAGAACAAACCACCCTGTCACTTAAATAATATTCATAGATACTAGTGAATAATGAAGGTTAGAGTTCTCTTTTAAGTTTAGGTAGAACATGTTTATTGTGTATGGAAAATATTGGATCTTTTAAATTACTGGTATCCCATTCTATTTATCAAATCGAATTTCCACCGATTTTTCGCTGCGCCTTGCCTCGCCGTGATAAACCGCTTCGATATTATTGCCGTCCGGGTCGAGCACAAAGGCGGCGTAATAGCCGGGGTGATAGATCCGCTCGCCGGGGGCGCCGTTGTCCTGGCCGCCGTGGGCCAGCGCTGCCTGATAGAAGCGATCCACCATGGCCCTGTCTTGTGCCTGAAAGGCGAGGTGGTGGCGGCCGGTCAATGCCCCCAGCGCCGCCGGGCTGTCGATGGCGGTGACAAACAGTTCGTCTGCCCAGAAGTAGCCCTCACCGGTGCCGCCTATGGGAATGTCGAGTGCGGCCAGTGCGGCCGTATAAAAGCGCTGGCTGGCGGCCAGGTCTTTCACCACCAGCTGGAGATGGTCGATCAGCCGACCGCGATGCAATGTTTGTGTTTCCATACACCACCTTGCTTTGCATGTTGTGGATGAGTCGCCGGCCACCCCTCGCTGTGATCGGCAGGAGTTGGCAAGCCGATGGCATGGCTACCGCCCCTGAATTTCAGCCTCCAGTCTGCTGCTTTGTAACCAACGGGGATGGCGGAGAGGGCTCATGGGTGACTCCGACGAGGCTTGGGTTGCCATTCGGGTATGGTAGCGAGAGAGAGGCGCAGGGGAAGGGCGAGGTGATAAATGTTGGGGCGGGATCAACAAATTGGTCAGTACGGCAGGGGGGGCCCTTGCCGGGGGAGAGAGGCTTGTTCAGGTGTGGGGAAGGGCAGTTGCCCCTCCCTCAGGCCAGTGCCAGTGGCTGGCGGGCGCGCCACAGCCGCTCGTGGAAGAAGAACACCACAGTGTTGATGGCAGGCTCGATCATCGCCATCACGCCGCCGGTGAGCAGCTCGCCGCTCAGCAGGAAGGCCACACCGAAGGCCACCGAGAAGTGGACCACCGCGAAGCTGCTGGTCTTGGCCTGCAGGCTGTGATTTGGTTTGAGCTTGTGCCAGCCAAGGTCATGAAAGTAGAAGGCGACCGTGTTGACGGCGGGCTCGATCAGGGCGATCAGGCTGGCGGTCAGAAGCTCACCGGTCAGCAGGTAGGCCACGGTAAAGGCGACACCGAAGTGCAGGATGGCAAAGCTGATGGTCTTTTTCATGATGGCGGCTCCCTCTGTTGATGATGAGAGTATCCGCCAAAATGAGACTAAATGAAAACCATTCTCATCTATTGCCCGGATAGGGAAAACCTATCAAAGGAAAAGTGCCTCCGCACTGTCGTGAAGCAGGCTCGCGGTGTGCCAGCATTTCGGGCAGGCCGGATAAAAACAGGAAGCCCCGTGACGGGGCTTCGCTTTTCTGTCTACCCTGGCACAGGGCCGCTATTACTCTGCGACCTTGTTGAGCCACTCGACCCTGTACAGAAGACCTTGGACACCCATCTTTTGGGTTCGGGCTATGCTACGCCTTGCTCAAAAAGGTGGGTGTCCCAGATTTGTGCCTCTAAGACTGAATTTAACTCATCTGTTATTTTGATCATGACTTCCTCAAAAATTGTAACGTCAAAGATCAGCGGCGCCGGAGGCGTCCGCCTGAATCGCCTTGTTAGACCCATCCACGATAAACTTGGCCCTTTCTCGTAATTCATCATAGAGGATTATTTCAATATTGCGCATATTGCGCCTGTACAATTCAAAGGTTGATGTTTTGATTTCGGCCTCCTTATTATCGCCAGCAAATTGCCCACTAGTGCCAATGACAAGTATGCAGTCTACATCATGAGTTTTTTCAGTTATCCTTTTCCCATCTCCCGTGAAGCAGTTGCCTGTGGATTCAATTTGCCATTGAGCCTTCTGGCTTAGAATTTGGCTAACCGCATGGGTTAAGTCGTCACTAAGCTGCCATGATTCTGAGCGATTTTGTTTATTCTTGAATAACGGGGTGTCGGGTCGTTTCAGTTCAACTAGTTTTGTGAACCGCGTGTCTGAAAGCAAGAAGTCAGAGATGACGGAATTGCCCCCGTCAAGATCGGTACCTGAAACACGGCATTCCCTTTGAAGGATGGACAGGTAGCAATAGCGTAAGCCATATCCAAGTATCCAGTCATTCTGTTCCAAAAACTGCTGATATTCTGGTTCTGTATGCGGTGGATCATCGTTCAGCATTTGATTGAATTTATCCCACGCTTCTCGTCGCCCCAAAATAGTATTTAAGTCATCATCGGACAGGTTCTCCTTCACTACTGCACGTAATGCCGGGATAACCTGTTCGTGATTCGATGCTTGCAGGATAGCAATCAACTCTTCGTTACCCTTCGCAACTTGAACGAAAGTACCGGATTTTCTCTTTGACTGCTCCTTGATCATTTCGTACTGACCTAGAAAGGCGTACAGCCCAGACAACTGGTCAATAGACAGTGAGCACGTAAATTTCGAGGTTCCAGTTTTGGAGCATGTCGCATACAGATGGGCAGCAAGCTCTTCCTTATTGCGTTCATCTGCATCTAGCCCTGAAATGTTGACGCGCACATCGCTAGTGCCATCGTTTGCAATGACATAGGAATGATCAACAGACATGACTACACTTTCGCGATTATGAATGTGTAGCCATCCCATTCAGGGTTATAATTTTCGTCAACCTCAAAAGTAGGGGAATCGACCTCTACCGTAGCGTGTGATATCTCACCTAAATCAAACATTCTGAAACTGGGAAATTCTTGGCCGCTATCAGTGACGCCACCTACCTGAACAATGTGCACCTTTGTGCTCTCCGTTCCATCCTTTTTCCGCATGACCCAAACTGCATGAGGATTCCCAATTCGTCTGCCAGGGGTCTTTCCCGGCTTGTTATATTCAAACGCAATTGGCTTCTTTTGTTCAATTGCTGAACGGATTACATCGAGTGACATTGGTATCTCCTTTGGTGAGGGTCTAACAGTGATTAGATAGAAGGCGGCACTAATCCGTTAGCAGAGGATTCCATATAACTCCGTAACATTCTCACTGCCGCCAAGTAAAAATTATCATTAAATCAACACATTACCAGCTTGCTTCTCGTGCTGGGCGTATTCGCTTGACTTCCTCTTTTTGCGCCACCGTTACTACTGTATGAAAAATCAGTGCTCAGCGCAGTCGTGGAAAGCGCCGTCAAAGCACGCCTGCATGAACAGGTCAGAAATCAGCATAAGGCTGTCACTATGTTGAGTGGGTCGTAGGCAACGTTCGCTTACCCATTCCATCCGGTATGGCTACCGCCCCTGAATTTCAGCCTCCAGTCTGCTGCGTTTAACCAACGGGATGGGGTTGGCATGGCTCATGGGGTGACTCCTACGAGGCTTTGTTGCCAATCGGGTATATTAGCGGCGGGTAGGCGGAGGGAAAGGACCAGATGGCCGATTTCTGATCTGGATCGACTAATTAGTCAATAACGACTGATCTGGTGTGCAGATGGAGCGGGTGCTGCCATTGGTGAGGAAAACAGTTAGTGGGTAAAGCGGTAGCGGGTAAAAAACAAAAAGCCCCTGAACGGGGCTTCTCTTTGCTGGCCATGCCGCCACGGTGAACGGCTTGGGTGAGCGACTTGCTGGCGCGTTGACCGGGCGCCAGAGCGGGTTGATACGAGCTTACGCTTCAACCTTGTTGAGCCACTCGACCTTGTACTGGGCGCCGGCGCCCTGGGCCAGCTTGGCACACAACGGTTTGAGGAAGGCTTCAATCTGCTCGTCCAGCAGCCAGGGGGGCTCACTATCAGCATGCCTGATCCGTTCATGCCCCAATCTTTGGTCTGGCCGGCCACTTCCAGCTCGGCCACCAGGACGTTGCCGAAGTTCTCGCGCTTGATGGCGCGCAGCATGTCGCGGGACTTGTCCGCCTCTTCCCCCAGAATGGGATACCAGAGGGCATAGATGCCGGTGGCCCAGCGTTTTTGCGCCTTTTTCAGGGTATCGACTACCGCGAAGTAATCTTCCTTCAGCTCATAGGGCGGGTCGATCAATACCAGGCCGCGGCGCGGCGTGGGCGGCAGCAGGGCCACCAGTCCCTCGAAGCCGTCCCTATGGTGCACGGCGACGCGAGGGTCGTAACCCATGTTGGCGCGCAGGTCTTCCACCTCGTTGTTATGCAGCTCCATCAGCGCCAGCTTGTCCTGCTCGCGGGCGAGGCGACGCGACAGCTCCGGCGAGCCGGGGTAGTAGTGCAGCTCACCGTTCTGGTTCATCTCCTCGATGACGCCGAGATAGGGGGCCATGGTGGACCACTGGGCCCGCTCGTCCCACAGCCGGTCGATGCCGTCGGCGTATTCCGCCTTCTTCTGGGACCAGTCGCCGCGCAGGTCGTAGAGACCGCCACCGGCATGGGTGTCCAGCACGATGAAGGGTTTCTCCTTCTTCTTGAGGGACTCGATGATCAGGGCCTGAACGGCGTGTTTCAGCACGTCGGCATGGTTGCCGGCGTGAAAGGCGTGGCGATAACTCAGCATATTAGGTCTCTGAGGGGGCCCTGCTGGGCCCCCAGTAACAATAGATAGTTCAACAGGTTGCGGCTGTTGCCGCGAAACAGGGTGAGGCTGCGCAGAGTCTGCAGCAGGACCCCTTGTTGCAGCCGCTCCAGCTCTAGCTCATGGGCCAGCATGGCCTGATACTCCTGCTCGCCGAGCCGCGCCTTGGCGCTCGAACGCAGGGTGCGCCAGGGGCCGAGCACCGCTTCGGTCTGCACCAGCGCCGGTTGCAGGTCGGTCAGATCGACCGGGATCCCGCACTGATCCAGCCGGTGCAGCAACAGGGCCAGATTGACGTTGCCCCCCTGCGCCTGCACGCTGAGCCAGTCCTGGCTGCGCGCACCGTACACCTCGCCGCTCCACTGCCAGAAGTCGAGCGGGCCCGGCAGTTCGTGGGCGGCGATCCGCTCGCTCGCCATCAGCTGTTCGTCACGCAAGGAAGGCCTGCTCCATGGTTTCCAGCTCCTCACTGAGGCTCATCCACTCCAGCTCCACCCCTTCCAGCTCCTCCTTGATGGGGCCCTGGGACTTGAGCAGCTCGGAGAGCTTCTGCTTGGCGCTCTCTTCGTAGATGGCGGGATCGGCCAGCTGATCTTCCACCGCGGCCAGCTTGGCCTGCAGTTTCTCCATGCTGGTTTCGAGCTTTTCCAGCTTCTGGCGCAGCGGCCGTGTCGCTTGCCGGAACTCCGCCTCGCGCCGCTTCTGATCCTTGCGCGCCACCGCCGAGTTGGCGGAGACCGGGCCATCGTCCGGTTTGGCGTTGGCCTCTTTCTCCTGCTCGCCGAGCCACTTGTGGTAGTCGTCCAGATCGCCGTCGAACGGCTCGACCCGGCCACCGTGCACCAGATAGAAGTCATCTGTGGTGGTACGCAGCAGGTGCCGGTCGTGGGAGACCACCACCATGGCGCCCTCGAAGCCTTGCAGCGCCATGGTCAGGGCGTGGCGCATCTCCAGATCCAGGTGGTTGGTCGGTTCATCCAACAGCAAGAGGTTGGGCTTTTGCCAGGTGATGAGGGCCAGCACCAGCCGCGCCTTCTCGCCGCCGGAGAAGGGGGCCACCTTGTCGAGCGCCTTGTCACCGTGAAAGCCGAAGCTGCCCAGATAGTTGCGCAGCTCCTGCTCGGTCTTGTCCGGCGCGAGGCGCACCAGGTGATCGAGGGGCGAGTCGTCCAGGCGCAGGGTCTCCAGCTGATGCTGGGCGAAGTAGCCGATGCTGACCCCGGCGCTCACCTCGAGCTTGCCGGAGAGCGGCGGGTTGGAGCCCGAGAGCATCTTGATGAAGGTGGATTTGCCGGCGCCGTTGCGACCGAGCAGGCCGATGCGCGAACCCGGCACCAGGTTGAGTTTGATCTTCTCCAGGATCACCTTGTCGCCATAACCGGCGCTGAGGTTCTCCATGGCAATCAGCGGAGTCGGCAGGGCCGACGGCTCGCGAAACTCGAAGCTGAACTCGGAGTCGGCGTGGGCGGGCAGGATCTTCTCCATCCGCTCCATCGCTTTGAGCCGGCTCTGGGCCTGGCGGGCCTTGGAAGCCTTGTAGCGGAAGCGGTCCACATACGCCTGCATGTGGGACATCTCGCGCTGCTGCTTCTCGTACATGGATTGCTGCTGGGCCAGGTGTTCGGCGCGCTGCAGTTCGAAGTCGGAGTAGCCGCCGGTGTATTCGTTGAGCTTGCCGTTCTCGATATGGATGATGCGGCTGATGACCGAATCGAGGAAGTCGCGGTCATGGGAGATCAGCACCAGCGTGCCCTGATAGGCCTTGAGCCACTTCTCCAGCCAGATGACGGCATCTAGATCCAGGTGGTTGGTCGGTTCATCGAGCAACAGCAGATCGGAGCGGCAGAGCAGCGCCTGGGCGAGGTTCAGGCGCATGCGCCAGCCACCGGAGAAGCTGCGCACCGGCGAACTCAGCTGCTCGTCGCTGAAACCGAGGCCGTGCAGCAGTTCGGCGGCGCGGGCACGAATGCTGTAGGCGCCTATGGTGTCGAGCTTGCCATGCAGCTCGGCCACCAGCAGCCCGTTGTCATCCTGCTCGGCCTGGGCCAGCTGGGCCTCCAGCGCGCGGAACTCCTTGTCGCCGTCGATCACGTAGTCGAGGGCGGAGCAGTCCAGCGCCGGGGTCTCCTGCGCCACGCCCGCAATCTGCCAGCCGGCGGGCAGGCTGAAGGTGCCGCTGTCGATGGCCAGCTCGCCCCGTACCAGTGCAAAAAAGGTGGACTTGCCACAGCCGTTCTTGCCCACCAGACCCACCTTGTGGCCGGGATGAATGGTGGCGGATGCGTTGTCCAGCAGCTTGCGGCCGCCGCGGATCAGTTCGATTTGACTGGCAACTATCATGGATTGGTCTGCTTGGCTCAAATGGAGGAGAAAAACTGGCGCGGATCTTACGTGAAACGGCGCAGATTTGCACTTGAGGCGGGGGGCAACCACTGGCTGGGGGGCAAAAACATGCCATAACAGAGCAATCAGTCAGGGTTGGGGAGGTTAGCATGCTTATCAGGGACATCATGACGACCCGGGTCGCCACCGTTTCCATGGATGACAGGCTCAATGTCATCAAGGAGATCTTCGAGCAGGCTCACTTTCGCCACCTGCTGGTGCTGGAAGAGGAGGAGCTGGTAGGGGTCATTTCGGATCGGGATCTGTTCCGCGCCATCAGCCCCTATCTGGACTCCGAGGCCGAGATGAGCCGCGACACCGAGACCCTCAACCGGCGCGCCCACCAGATCATGAGCCGCCACCCCATCACCATCGCCCCCCAGCTCACGGTGCGGGACGGGGTCAAGATGATGCTGGAGAAGAACGTCTCCTGCCTGCCGGTGCTGGAAAACGGCGCCCTGGTCGGCATCATCAGCTGGAAGGATCTGCTGCGCGCCGCCCTCGACAGCGACGCTTTTTAGCCCGCCAGCACAGCTTACAAGACAGCGAAAAGGGCTCCGAGGAGCCCTTTGTCGTTGGCGGTCATGGCGCCTTGCCCCTGTGTCAGGGCAGCGGTTCCACCAGCAGGATATGGGAGTCATGCCCCGTCACCCGCACCTTGCTGCCGGCGCTCAGTGGCTGGTTGCAGCGCACCGTCCAGGCGGTGTCGTCCAGGTGTACCCGGCTCATCCCCTGAGTCACGTCATCCAGCAGCACCAGCTCGCGGCCAAGATAGCCCTGCATCCGCTCGTTGATGGGGGCGGCGGCATCCCGGCTGGAGCGATCCCGGCGATGCTGCCAGCGCCACCAGGCCCAAGTGGTGAGCAGGGATTGCAGGCCAAACAGCAGCAGTTGCGCCTGCCAGCCGAAGGGCCAGACCAGCAGCAGCAGGCCCACTTCCAGCGCGGCGATGCCGGTCCAGAGCAGAAAGCCCACCGAGCCCAGCACCTCGATGGCCAGCAGCGCGAAGCCGAGCCCCAGCCAGTGCCAGTGGGTCAGCCCCTCGAACAGGGCTGTCATGATTTGCCGCCCTTACCATCCTTGAACAGCTCGGCCATGCCGGCCACTGCGCCGATCAGGCTGCCCGCCTCCAGCGGCATCATCACCACCTTGCTGTTGGGGCCTTCGCCGATGCGGGCCAGTGCCTCGGTGTATTTCTGGGCCACGAAGTAGTTGATGGCCTGCAGATCCCCTTCGGCGATGGCCTTGGAGACCATGTGGGTCGCCTTGGCTTCCGCTTCGGCGGCCCGCTCGCGCGCTTCGGCGGCGAGGAAGGCGGCTTGACGTTCACCTTCGGCCTTGAGGATCTGGGACTGCTTCTCCCCTTCCGCTTTCAGGATCTTGGACTGGCGCACCCCTTCGGCTTCCAGTACCTCGGCCCGTTTCTGGCGCTCGGCCTTCATCTGGGCGTTCATGGCTTCAACCAGTGCCAGCGGCGGACGTACATCTTTGATCTCGATGCGGGTCACCTTGATGCCCCAGGGGGCGGTGGCGGCATCCATGGTGCGCAGCAGCTTCTCGTTGATGGTGTCGCGCTGGGAGAGCATCTCGTCCAGCTCCATGGCGCCGAGCACGGTGCGCATGTTGGTCATGGTGAGATTGCGGATGGCGCTGGTGAGATCGTTGACTTCATAGCCGGCTTTGCGGGCGTCCACCACCTGCACGAAGCTGATGGCATCGATGGTGACGTTGGCGTTGTCACGGGAGATCACCTCCTGCGCCGGGATGTCCAGCACCTGTTCCATCATGATGATCTTGTGGCCGACCCTGTCCACATAGGGGATCAGCAGGTTGAGGCCCGGCACCAGGGTGCGGGTGTAGCGGCCGAAGCGCTCCACGGTCCAGTTGTAGCCCTGCGGCACTATCTTGATGCCGGCGCTCAGGGTCGCGAGCACCAGAAACACGAAGATCCCCAGCACAATCAATGACTCATTCATTATTAAGCTCCTTATGAAACACTTTCACTAGCCTATGGCCTTGCGCCTGGCACCACAAGCGCCTTGCTTCGCCTTTGTCATCATACGGCTTTGTTAATTACTAAAATGCATTAAAAAGCATTTTTTATTATTTTGAGGGATAAGCAGCCCTGCCTATAGTCGCCCCATATTAGTCGTGTTCCGAGGGATGGGCCGAAATGGATTATTTGCCGATGTTTGCCAAATTGGACGGTCGCCCGGTGCTGCTGGTGGGAGGGGGCGAAGTGGCCCTGCGCAAGGCGCGCCTGCTGCTGGCGGCCGGTGCCAGGCTGACCATCGTCTCCCCCGAGCTGGAACCCGACTTCCATCAATTTACCGATCGCTTCACCCATCTGGCGGAGCGCTTCACCCCGGCCCACTTGGCCGGCCAGATCCTGGTGGTGGCTGCGACCGACGATCTCGAGGTCAACGCCCTAGTCTATCAGAGCGCCAACCAGCTCGGTCTGTTCGTCAACGTGGTGGACGACCCCAAGCGCTCCAGCTTCATCTTCCCTTCCATCATCGATCGCAGCCCCATCATGGTGGCCGTCTCCAGCGGCGGCAAGGCGCCGGTGCTGGTGCGCCTGTTGCGCGAGCGTCTGGAGAGCCTGCTGCCGCGCCATCTCGGTGGGCTGGCCGAGCTCTCCGGCCGGGTGCGCGACCAGGCCAAGCGGGTGCTCTCTTCGATCTCCGACCGTCGCCGCTTCTGGGAGCGCGCCTTTGCCTCCAACACCCTGGCCGGTCTGATTGAGAAAGAGGATTGGCAGGGGGCCGAGCAGTGGCTGAACGATGGCCTCGACCAGGCGACAAGCGAAGTGGGCGAGGTGGTGCTGGTCGGCGCGGGCCCCGGTGATCCGGGTCTATTGACCCTCAAGGCGCTGCAACAAATTCAGCAGGCCGAAGTGGTGCTCTACGACCAGCTGGTCTCTGCCGAGATCCTCGACCTGGTGCGCCGCGATGCCACCCTGGTGTCGGTCGGCAAGAAGGCCGGCGCCCACAGCGTGCCGCAGGAGGAGACCAATCGCCTGCTGGTGGAATACGCCAGGGCGGGCAACCGGGTGGTGCGGCTCAAGGGGGCGACCCCTTTATGTTCGGCCGTGGCGGCGAGGAGCTGGAAGTGCTGGCCGAGGAGGGCATCCCCTTCTCGGTGGTGCCCGGCATCACGGCCGCCGCCGGTGCCACCGCCTATGCCGGTATTCCGCTCACTCACCGCGACCATGCCCAGAGCGCCGTCTTTATCACTGGCCACTGTCAGAACGATGGCAAGGAGCCCGACTGGCAGCAGCTCGCCGCTACCAGCCAGACCCTGGTTATCTACATGGGGCTGATGCGCTCCGAGCATATCCGCCAGCAGCTGGTGAGCCATGGCCGCAGCAGCGCTACTCCCATCGCCATCATCGAGCGCGGCACCACCGCCCGCCAGCGGGTGCTGACCGGCACCTTGGCGGAGCTGGCCGAACTGGCCCAGCAGGCGGTGAGCCCGTCACTTATCGTCATCGGCGAAGTGGTGGCCCTGCGCGAGCGGCTCGCCTGGTTTGGCGAGGGGCAACAGCAGGGCGCCTGCGACCTCAAGCTGGTGAACCTGGCCTGAGCGCCGGCGGCGACATCCATCGATTTGACGGTGCGGCCATGGCGGCACCGACCTGAACCAACACCGCGCCCTGACCTGGCGCGTTAGCAATGAACCGAGGACCCAGACATGGACCGTGAAAGACTGACCCACTTGCAGCAGCTGGAAGCCGAGAGCATCCACATCATCCGCGAGGTGGCTGCCGAATTTGAAAACCCGGTGATGATGTACTCCATCGGCAAGGACTCCTCCGTCATGCTGCACCTGGCCCGCAAGGCCTTCTATCCGGGCAAGATCCCGTTCCCCTTGCTGCACGTCGACACCGACTGGAAGTTCAAGGAGATGATCAAGTTTCGCGATGAGACCGCCAGGAAGTACGGGCTGGATCTGATCGTCCACAAGAACCCGGATGGCCTTGCCATGGGCATCAACCCCTTCGTGCACGGCAGCGGCAAGCACACCGACATCATGAAGACCGAGGGGCTCAAGCAGGCGCTCAACAAATACGGCTTCGACGCCGCCTTCGGTGGTGCCCGCCGCGACGAGGAGAAATCCCGCGCCAAGGAGCGGGTCTACTCCTTCCGCGACAAGTCCCACCGCTGGGATCCGAAAAACCAGCGTCCGGAGCTGTGGCGCGTCTACAACAGCCAGGTCAACAAGGGGGAGAGCATCCGGGTGTTCCCGCTCTCCAACTGGACCGAGCTGGACATCTGGCAATACATCTACCTCGAGAACATCGACATAGTGCCGCTCTACTTTGCGGCCCATCGCCCGGTGGTGGAGCGCAACGGCATCAAGATCATGGTGGATGACGAGCGCATGCCCATCGGCCCGGAAGATGAGGTGAAGCAGGAGCTGGTGCGCTTCCGTACCCTCGGCTGCTACCCGCTGACCGGTGCCATCGAATCCGCTGCCACCACCCTGCCGGAGATCATCGAAGAGATGCTGCTCACCACCTCGAGCGAGCGGCAAGGGCGGCTCATCGACCACGATCAGGCCGGCTCCATGGAGCAGAAGAAGCGTCAGGGCTATTTCTAAAAAAATGTTCTAAGGAATCGCAACATGAACAACCACATTCAGACCGCCATCAGCGAACAGGGCATTGAAGCCTACCTGCACGCCCAGCAACACAAGAGCCTGCTGCGCTTTCTCACCTGCGGCAGCGTGGACGACGGCAAGAGCACCCTCATCGGCCGCCTGCTGCACGACTCCCAGCAGATTTATGAAGATCAGCTCAAAGCGCTGGAGTCCGACAGCCAGAAGCTCGGCACCACCGGCGAGAAGCTGGACCTGGCCCTGCTGGTGGACGGCCTGCAGGCGGAGCGCGAGCAGGGCATCACCATCGACGTGGCCTACCGCTATTTCTCCACCGCCAAGCGCAAATTTATCATCTCGGACACCCCGGGCCACGAGCAGTACACCCGCAACATGGCCACCGGCGCCTCCACCTGCGATCTGGCCATCATCCTGATCGACGCCCGCAAGGGGGTGCTGGATCAGACCCGACGCCACAGCTTTATCGCGAGCCTGCTTGGCATCAAGCAGTTCGTGGTAGCGGTCAACAAGATGGATCTGGTGGAGTTCAGTCAGGAGGTGTTCGAGCGCATCAGCTTGGAGTATCGCGAATTCGCCAAGAAGCTCAGCGTCGACACCATCCATATCGTGCCGGTCTCGGCGCTGGACGGTGACAACGTGGTCAACCCAAGCGACAAGCTGGCCTGGTATCAGGGTGAAGCCCTGCTCTCATTGCTGGAGTCTGCCGATGTGATACAAAATGCAGAGCGCGAGCTGGAGCGTCACCCAGTGCGCCTGCCGGTGCAGTATGTGAATCGCCCCAACCTCGATTTTCGCGGCTTCGCAGGCACCTTGGCCTCCGGCATCCTGCGGGTCGGCGACAAGCTGGCGGTGCTGCCGTCCGGCAAAGAGAGCACGGTGACTCGCATCGTCACCTTCGACGGCGATCTGGACTACGCCCTGCCGGGTCAGGCCATCACGGTCACCTTCGCGGACGAGATCGACATCAGCCGGGGCGACCTGCTGGTGGATGCCGCCAGAAAGCCGCTGGTGACCCAGAATGTGCTGGCTCACATCGTCTGGATGGGGGAGGAGTCCCTGCAACCGGGCCGGGTCTACGACGTCAAGCTGGCCACCAAGAAGAGCCGTGGCCAGGTGGAGGCCATCCGCCACCGCATCGAGATCAACAAGCTCGATGAGCTGGATGCGAGCGAACTCAAGCTCAACGAGATCGGTCTGTGCGAGCTGAGCCTGACCGACCCGGTGGCGTTCGACCCGTATCAGGAGATCCGCGATACCGGCAGCTTCATCCTGATCGACCGGCTGACCAACGTCACCGTCGGTGCCGGCATGATAGTGGAGGGCTTGGCCGCGACAGTGGCAACAGGGCACTACAGCGAGTTCGAAGTGGAGCTCAACGCCCTGGTGCGCAAGCACTTCCCCCACTGGCAGGCGCTGACCATCAGCAACGACGCAAGCAAGGAATAAGCCCATGACCTGGCAACAATCCCTGGTGCTGGGTCTGCTGGCTGCCCTCGTCGCCCTGCTGATCCAGGGCAAACTCCGGCCGGCGCTGCTCTTCTCGGGCGCCGTGCTCATCACCTATCTGAGCGGCCTGGCGGACATCAACGCCGTGGTGGCGGGCTACACCAACAGTGCCCTGCTGACCCTGGTGCTGTTGCTGCTGGTCTCCTTGGCGGTGGAAAAGACCCGGGTCATGAGCTGGTTCGCGAATCTGGTGGGCACCGGCTCCTTCAACAAGGTGCTGGTGAAGGTGTGGTTCTCCACCGCCTTCCTGTCGGCCTTCGTCAACAACACCGCCGTGGTGGCGTCCATGCTGGGGGCGGTCAAACGCAACCCCAACCATGCGCCCTCACGGCTGCTGTTGCCCATGTGCTTCGCGGCGACCTTTGGCGGTGTGCTGACCCTGATCGGCACCTCCACCAACCTCATCGTCAACAGCTTCCTCATCAAGATGGGGGCCAAGCCGCTCGGCATGTTCGACTTCTTTATGGTGGGGGCGGGGACCCTGCTGACTGGCCTCATCGCCGTGCTGCTGTTTGCCCGCCACCTGCCGGAGCAGGACACCGAGATGAGCCGCGAATCCGGCTACTTTCTCGAGGCCAAGGTGGGCCCCGGCTCGCCCATGGCCGGGCGCAGCGTCAAGGAGAACGGCCTGCGCAGCCTGAAAAGCCTCTATCTCGCCGAGATCATCCGTGGCAACCAGGTGATCTGCCCGGTGCAGCCGGAACACGAGCTGCACGAGGGGGACATGCTGCTGTTTTGCGGCGACGTGGAGAGCGTCGGCGTGCTGCAGGAGCTCAAGGGGCTGGATCTCTACGGCCAGCACAGGCTCAACGGCCAGCACCTGGTGGAGGTGATCGTCAGCCACAGTTCGCGGCTGGTGGGCCAGACCATCAAGGATGCGGAGTTTCGCACCCACTTCGATGCGGTGGTGCTGGCGGTGCGCCGCGGCGAGACCCAGCTCACCGGTGGCCTCGGCCAGATTGAACTGCACGCAGGGGACACTCTGCTGCTGGCCCCCGGCCCCAAGTTTGCGGGCAACAAGTCTCTCTCCCGCGAGTTCGTGGTGGTGAGCGGGCTGGAAGCCTCCACTCGGCTCGATGCCACGCGCAGCGCCGCCGTGGTGGGCGGCTTTCTCGGAGTGCTGGCGCTGTCGGTGTTCGATCTGGTGCCGCTGTTCAAGGGGCTGCTGGTGATGCTGGTGGTGCTGCTGCTCTCCCGCATCCTGACCCTGGACGAGATCCGTCGCCGCTTTCCGCTGGATATCTGGCTGGTGGTGGGCGGGGCGCTGGCCATCGCCGATCAGCTGGAGAAGAGCGGCCTGGCCAAGCTCATCGCCGACTGGCTGATGGGGGAGTTCAACGGCGCCAGCCCCATCATCGCCTTTATCGGCATCTACCTGTTTACTCTGGTGTTGACCGAGCTGATGAGCAACAACGCCGCCGCGGCCCTGGCCTTCCCCATGGGATTCCAGCTGGCGCTTAGCATGGACGTCTCCACCATGCCGTTCATTCTGGCGGTGCTGTTCGGAGCGAGTTCCAGCTTTATCCTGCCCTACGGCTACCAGACCAATCTGATGGTTTATGCGGCGGGCAACTACAAGATGCCGGATTACCTTAAATTAGCCCTGCCGGTCTCGCTGGCCTACAGCATCGGGGTGATCGTCATGGTGCCCCTGCTGTTTCCGTTTTAAGGTCTGATACCGGGGAATGTGTTAAGGGCTGCTTATGTTAACGCAGCTTTTATCAAGGCTGCTTATGATGCAGGGGAGTGCCAGGGCACTGGCATCCAGGCGTGAGCGCCAATCAGGGGGGTTGCATGCGCAATCTCAGGGCATCAGCACCTTGCCGCCTCATCGCGAGGCGGCTCCCTGTGGTGCCGGACAGTTTAAGTTTTGAGGCGTGAGCGCCAATCAAGGAGTGTTGGATGAGCAATATCGTGTGGCATGCCCATGCCGTCGACAAACAGAGCCGGGCCGAGCAGAAGGGGCAAAAACCCCTGGTGATCTGGTTCACCGGACTCTCCGGGGCGGGCAAGTCCACCCTGGCGGGGGCGCTGGAGCAGGCGCTGGCCGCCTCGGGCAAGCACACCTACCTGCTGGATGGGGACAATGTGCGCCACGGCCTGTGCGGCGATCTCGGCTTCGATGACGCCGCCCGCCAGGAGAATATCCGCCGGGTCGGCGAGGTGGCAAAACTCATGGTGGATGCGGGCCTTATCGTGCTCACCGCCTTTATCTCGCCGTTCCGTGCCGAGCGACAACTGGTGCGCAATCTCGTGGGTGAAGGGGAGTTCGTCGAGGTGTTTGTGGATGCGCCCCTTAGCGTGTGCGAAGAGCGTGACCCCAAGGGGCTCTACAAGAAGGCGCGGGCAGGTGAGATTCGTAACTTCACCGGTATCGACTCTGCCTATGAGGCCCCCGAGCAACCGGAGATCCATCTGCTGAATGCCGGCAAGCCGGTGGAAGCGCTGGTGGATGAGCTGCTGACCGCCCTGCGGCAGCGGAACTACCTGTAGTTGTTGAGTGGCGCCGTCTTAGGAGCTGGGTTGTTATCCCGATAACTGGGTAATCACTCGGGCAGCAAGCCGCCAGCAGCAAATAGAGAGCAGGCGCGGGTCGCAAGAGCTCAGGCCATCTTTGCTCGCCTCGCCTGCCAGTCACTGGATCGGAAGAACCTAAAACAAGTGCCTGGCGGCCGTTCAGTTGGCTACCACAGGCGCTTATGAGCTGGCAGCAGCCACTATAAGCAGAAGTTGGGTTATCAGTGGAAACCCCATAAATCCAGCTTATAGTGGCACCGGTGAGCTAAGAGCCACCTCAAGGCTGCCGATATCAGCCTCACAAGGGGATTTCCCGATCCTTGCAGATGCCGTGGCGGGGTTATTCGCGATTGTCCGAATACGCTGCGCTATTAGAACCGACGGGCTGTTTGGCTGCCCCTTTGGCGGGCCTTGTTATGATATTACCTGGCTGATATTTTAAGAGCCAATTCTAAACTCCGGTTCCACCCAATCACTAGACCAATTCAACGGTTCGCTTAGAGCTGCTATCTGGCCATACTCTTTGAAAAAAGCATCAACAATTTTTGGGTCTGTTAATACAACAGCGTTTTCAAATGAACATGTAGCATTCTTCGTGAAGTTGAATGACCCAGTCCAGACTTCATAAGGCTTGAAACCCCCATTTTCATGGCCGTCATCGGGAACCTTGCAAAAGATTAGGAATTTGTTATGCATTCTAGGAAATGCTGGTTTCTTTTCTTTATTATGATTACCGACGCAGCGCACGGATTCTAAAGTAGGATCCGCGCAATAAGACATCATATGGATAGCTGTCCCTTGAAGACCCTCGTCGTATCGAATTAACCCATTCTTCAATTTAGAATACAATCCAGCTAAATAACTTTTCCATTGTGATCTACCATCAATATCTGGCCTCAAGAAATCCTCTTTTTGTACGATTATACTAATCGCCTGTTTTTTAGATAGGGCTGAAATAATTTTTTCGCTTGTAAGCCATGCTATGCAACCGAGAACCACATCTGCGGAATCAATCCGTTTAATAAGCTCTTTTTCTAAATTTCTGAAATAGACATGTGCATCTCCGCTTGAGGAAATACCACTGTAGTCGGAAAGGCTTTCGTCCGGCCCGTCCGCATTTGGAATTTTATAATCGTGAAGATTCATCTATGTGCTCTCATGTTTTTTTCATAACAGTGATTAGATAGAGGGTGGTGCTAATCAGATAATCGAGTCTTCCGTATAACTCAGTCTCCCTTGTAACCGCCACGGATAAATTCATCTTAAATCATGATATTGCGACTCCATATCTGGTATCTTAACGTGCTCGTTTGAGATTCATCTTCTGCTCTGCCATTTCCGCAGTGCAGAAAAGTGAATGAAATCAGTACCGTCACCATATTGAATGAAGCATAGCATCTCACCACCTGCTTATCTATCCCATCAGACGAAGCTACCGCCTCTGAATTTCAGTCTCCAGCATGTTGCTTTTTACCTGGAGTGTTGCTCTGGTCTGGCTTATGGCAGACTCCGACGAGAGATAAATTAATAAACTGTTTATCAATGTATAAGGAGGCAATTTACTAGCATGCTTATCCCCACTTCAATCAGTTGCCGCTGGACGTATTGGCTGGGTTACCTAGCTTCGACCTTAACCACATACTTATATCGCTCACGACTTCTTTGCGCTGGCTTTTCCCGTCACTGTTTTTCAATCCATGATCCAGTGTTTTGTAACGCCGATACTCAATATTGCTTTTCCCGAGGACTTTAAGACGCTGCATCAACTCATCTGTTTTTTGAGGTGATACCGAAGTGTCTCTCCCTCCCTGAATGACCAGCAAAGGAGATTTTACGTTTTTCAGGGTATCAAGCTGATCGATGGAGAGCATCTGCTGCCACCAATGATAGCCATGTCCGCTCACATCAAGTTCAAAGGGCTTGCTGTTAAGAACATGTTCGGCAAACCCTTTAAAACCGTCGATCTCTTTTCTCGCAGCTGCGGGATTTTTATGCTCTGCAGCGATGCTGTATGAGACGTCATCGATAAACCAGCGGCCACCGCCATTAAATGCGATGGTGGCATCGATAGAGTCAATATCTGCGCTCACCCGGTTGGCGATAACGGCACCTTCACTGCCGCCCAAGAGGATAAATGTCTTGTATTGCCCATCTTTTCTAACGATATCGAGCACTGTTTTGATATCCGCGACCCGCTGCGCAGGATTGTCCTTTTCAAGGTACTGGGCAGGGCAATCCTTGCGTTCGGCATCTTTACTGTATTTTAATTTGCGATTAATGCCGTACTTTTCGATTAGCAACACATCAGCTTCTGGCCAGACATTTTTATACTCGGTGAGTATGGACTCTATTTTCAAGACACTATTGCAATCAGAGCCTTGCAGGATCAACAGCAGTGTATCTGTGTCATGGAGATGTTGGACAAGATAATAGGAGATAAACGAACCATCATCCCTGCTGGCTGTGCGAGTCATGATCTCCTGAGAGTTCACCGAACTCGTCAAAAAGAGAAAACCAAAAAATATTAATAGAACTTTCATGTTGAATATGATGGTTGTGTTTTTTTAATGATTGATACTAAGAAGAATGTGGTAATCACATGCTATCAATCTTATCGGTTTATCTATTTGGAAATATTGAATTATTTAAATTTCATAGGCTAAACCTTGCTTGTTTCTGAGCACTAGCTGATAGGCGTGATCTCGCAATAAAAACATCATCAACTCAATATCCTTAAGTTGGGATAATTTGATAGGATGGGCTTCCCATCGAGGTGGGGGGTGACCGGCATCGTTACAATGAGCAAGATATATTCGTTGTTTGCTCCGATACAGGGCGAAAAAGCTCATGTCACATTGCTTAGCTATAGATAAATATGGCTCAAAAGAAAGTTCATACAAATTCATTTCATCATATTCGGTTGAGCTTATATAACGAGACATCTCGTAATATGAATCAGGTAAGCTCGCGTCTTGGCTTATTGAATTAAATAACTTGATAACTTCTTGAATATGAGAAAGCTTTATTATTGGTTTTCTTTTCAAACTTTTACCTCTTTGGTCGTGATCTTCCCAACATTCAGGCAAGGCTACCGCCCCTGAATTTCAGCCTCCAGCCTGCTGCGCTTTCCCTGCGATATAGCTCCGGTCTGGTACATGGCGGACTCCGACAAGAGGTGATCCTGATGGCCATGTTACCGAACGGAGCTGGTTAGGGAAGGGGGAGTGAGTGATTTCTCGGGCAAGATCAATAAATTGAGCTGCCATGGGGTGATGGTCGGGCGATGGGGGATCCCTGCGTCCGTACTTTCTCAATGCTCGCTGCGCATTTGGACGGGGAATGAACTGCGGGGCAGTCACGCTGTTGAGTGAGGCGCAGCACAGATAGCAGGGCGAGGGCATCAAGGTTGGGGCCGTGATGGTATGGGCGTCTCCATCCGGTCAACTCTGCATGTCCCACCGGAGATAAATGGGCCCGCTGTCGGTGACGACGGCGGGCCCATCTTTTTTGTTGTTAGCGCACGTTCTGCAAGTCCAGCTGGCAGGCACCGTCCGGTGACTGGATCCGGCGGGCTAGCGGGGGAGCTTGGTTGACCATTGCCGCTCATTGCCTGCCTGCAAATGGACGGTAGCAAGGGGCGGGCCAGATCCTCGGTGAGCTTGTCACACGCCTCTTGTCACGGCATTGAGCTGGGGTAGCCTGTGGCATGAGGTGCCAGGGCTGACGGTATTTGCATTTCAGGAACTGTTTTGGCAACGGCAGGCCACTATTTCGCAAGATGCTGCGCTGATGCGCGAAACCACGGAGCCCGAGGGCGGGCTCCAGGGGAGATCAGGGGGCTGGGTCGGCCGGAGCAGATTCAGGCCCGGCGGGCGGGGTCAGCATCATGGTCTCGATCTGCAGCCCCTGCACCAGCACGGTTTTCAGATCCTGCAGGTACTCTTCCAGCGGCGGCTCCTGCAGCAGCTGGGCGAGCTCGTTGCCGACCGGGGTCAGCCGGTAGTAGAGCAGTGTGATGTTGGCCTGCTTGCGCTGCAGGCGCCAGCGCTGATCGCCGAACTCCAGCTCCACTCCGTCGGCGGGCAGCGGGCCGGATTCCAGCTCGCCCCGGTGCAGCAGGCCGAGTTCGAACAACTGCAGCAGGGCGTTGTAGGGGATGCGGTACTTGCCAAGGCCGAGCCGGGTCACCCGGGCGCGGCTGAGCAGGCTGGCCCCCTTGTGCAACCCCAGCAGCAGCCGTTGCTCGTCGCTGCCCACGTAGTGGCAGGAGAGGGAGCAGATGCGCTGGAACAGCTGGGCCTCGCGCTGGGTCATCTCCTTGAGGGTGGAGAGCGCCCGGATGGAGAAGCGGCCCGGGGTGGCGACCTCGATGGCGAAGATGCGGCCCCACAGCTGCTGCATGGGCACCATGCTGATGTCTTCCGCCAGTTGCAGGAAGCGGGTCAGCCAGTCGCTGTCCATCTCGCCGCCGGCGGCCGTCTCCTCGCAGTGGCGAGAGGCCATCACCATGATGGCTTCCAGGTTGCGTTGGCGGGCAGCCTGATCCGCCAGCTGGCGAAAGGTGGCGCGCTGCTCGAAGGTGCTGTCGCTGTTGCGGGTGAGCATGCCGTCGATACCGCGGCTGCGGGCCAGGCGCAGGGTCTGCTCCTGGCTGCTTAGGATGGAACTCTCTTTCTTGGGCGGGGGCAGGTCAGCCATGCTGGCTCCGTGATCGCAAGGTCTAGCCTTAAATGTTACTCCAACCGGGATGGCGGGCAATCCCTCAGGCAGGGGCCGGCGGGGATCCGGTCGTCGCGGATAACGAAACGGCCTCCCGAGGGAGGCCGTGTGTGCCTGGTTACTGCTCTTCGTAGACGCTGACCTCGACCGCCTCCATGGAGTAGGAGGCGGTGGCCATCTCGTGGCTGGAGCTGACCGTGCGCATCTTGCCCTTCACCCAGATGGCATCCCACAGGTCGTCCACCGGTGCTCCCTTGGGGTAGCTCACGTAGACCACCTGGTTGGTGGGCGGGGGCGGCACATGGATGCAGGCGCCGAAGTAGGGCACCAGCAGGAAGGCGGTGATCTTCTTGGCATCCCCTTCCAGCGGCACTACAAAGCCCGGAATGCGCACATCCTGGTTGTCCAGCTTCTTGTTCACCCCGCCCACCGGTTGCGGCACCGAGGCAAGATTGCCGTCGTGGCTCACTTGGGGGGCGGCAGCAGTTTTTCACCTTCCGGAATGAGCACATCCCAGTCGATGGTCTTGTAATCGGCGGCCATGGCCGGCAGCGTCAGCAGGGCGGCCAGCAGCGCCACAATTTTCCACTTCATCATCTGTCCTTCTCGTTTTATGGGCGCCTGGCTAGACGCGAATGCTCATGCCATCGCTCAGGCTGTAGCGATAAGCGCGGGCCGCGGGCAACAGGCCGATCACCATGCCGGCCAGCCAGACCAGCCCCAGCAGCAGCCACTCGTGGGCGCTTGGCAGCCCCAGGCTCAATTGCAGGCCATAGTGGCTGAGCAGCCAGGGGGTGGCAAGCCCCTGCCCCAGGTAGAGCACCGCCACCCCGAGCGCGATGCCGGCGGTGGTGAGGGCCATCGCCTCCAGTGCCAGCAGCAGGAACAGATGGGCGGGGCCGGCGCCGAGAGAGCGCAAGATGGCGAGCTCCCGGCGCCGCTCGTTGAGACCGGCCAGCAGGGTGGTCAGCATGCCGATGAGGCCCGCCACCACCACGAAGCCGGCGATCACCGACAGTGCCGTCTCCGCCACGCTCATCAGGCTCCATAGCTCCTGCAGGGCGGCCCCCGGCAGGATCGCCATCAGCGGCTCGCCCCGGTAGGTGTTGACGCTGCGCTGTAGCTGGAACGCCAATATCCGGTTGCTGAGCCCTACCATGAAGGCGGTGATGGTCTTGGGGGTGAGATCCTGGGCCAGCGCCTGTTCGGCAGTCACGTTCTTGCTGTGGCGGCCGGTGTCCCAGCCCAGGTGGATCGCCTCAATGCCGGCCAGCGGCACATGGATGGTGCGATCGATGGGGGTACCGGTCGGTGCCAGGATCCCCACCACCTTGAACGGCAGGTTGTCGTGCTGGCTGAACGAGGTGTTGCCGGCACCGTGGGCGATGACGATGGACTGCCCCAGATGATAACCGAGCTTCTCTGCCACCTGGGCGCCGAGCACCGCCTCGAACGGCGTGTCGAACGCTCGTCCTTCACGCAACTCCAGCGCCTGCTGCTGGCCGTACTTCAGGTGGGTGAAGTAGTCGCCATTGGTGCCAAGCACGCGAAACCCCTTGTGGGAGTCGCCAAGTGAAAGCGGGATGGTCCAGGCGATGCCGCGCTGGTTCTTGATGGCCTGATAGGCATCCCAGCCCACGTTGTTGGTGGGATTGCCGATGCGAAACACCGAGTAGAGCAGCAGGTTCACCTGGCCGGAGCGGGCGCCGACGATGAGATCCGTGCCCGACACCGTATTGGCGAAACTCTCGCGGGCCTGGTTGCGCACCCGCTCCACCCCGAGCAGCAGGGTGACGCTGATGGCGACGGCAAGCAGGGTTAGCCCGGCGGTGAGGCGGCGGGCCCAGAGGCTTTGCAGGGCGAGTTTCAGCATGATGCCCTCCGGTTGAGTTGTTGCAGGTTCTCCACCCGCGGAAAGAGCGGTTCGAGGTAGGGGTCGTGGCTGACGAAGACCAGGGTCGAGCCCTGCTTGTCGCACTCCTCGAACAACAGCTTGATGAAGGCGGCCCGGTTGTCGGTATCGAGGGCCGAGGTGGGTTCGTCGGCGATCACCAGTGGTGGTGAGCCGATCAGCGCGCGGGCGGCGGCCACCCGTTGCTGCTGGCCGATGCTGAGGGCATGGACGGGCCTGTGCAGCGCCTCCTCGGGCAGCTGCAACTCCCGCAGCAGGCGGCGTGCCTCCTCGGCCGGGCTGCCCTGCAGCCGGGCCCGCTTCTCGGGGGAGAAGGTGAGGGCGCTGGTGACGTTGTCCTGCACGGATAAAAACGGCAGCAGGTTGAACTGCTGGAAGATGTAACCCAGATTGGCCGCCCGGAAGTGGTCGCGGGCACGGCCAGAGAGCCGGGCCAGCGGCTGGCCCAGCACCTCCAGGGTGCCGTGGTTGGCGGTCTGGATCCCGGCCAGCAGGCCGAGCAGGGTCGACTTGCCGGAGCCCGACGGTCCCTTGATGAACACCCGCTCCCCCTCGCTGATGGTGAGGGCGGGCAGATCGAGTACAACCTCGTGACCCGGCCAGGCAAAGGCCAGATCGCGGATCTCAACCACGGCATTTTTCATGGCGTTACCAGTTCAGTTTGTTGGCGGAGGGGGTCAGCTCGGCTGCCGTCTGGCCGCTGGGCAGGATACCCTGCACGCTCAGCTTCTCCAGGCTCGGATAGACGCTGAACAGGGTGGCCTCCAGCCCGGTCAGCTTGGCCGGGGTAGCGCAGGTGTAGGTGTACATGGCGCCCATGTCGGCGTGACCGGCATCGTCGTGCTGGTGTTCGTCGTGCTTGCCGTCAGACTTCTGGTGGTCATGGTCATGGTCATGGTCATGGTCATGGTCATGGTCATGGTCATGATCGTGGTCGTGATCTTCCTTGGCGGCCTGCAGCTCCTGCTGGGTCAGCTTGCAGCCGGCGGCCGGGTCGAAGCGAAACAGGGCATCGGGTTGCTTGAGTTGAGCGACTGCCTTGGCGTATTGCGCCTTCTCTTCGTCGCTCTTGGCGGCGTGTTCGAAGCCCACCAGATCGGCGGCGGGGGCCTGCAACTCGATCATCAGCTGGTTGCCATCGAGCACCAGATTGAGGTGACCGTGGCCGTGCTCGTGGGCGCCGTGGCCGTGACTGTCGTGTTCATCGTGGTTTGCCTGCACGCCAAATGCGGCGGCCGCCAGTAACAGGGTGACTGCTTTCATCGTTAATCCTTTGAAAAATTTATTGAAAAATGGATTTAGCCGGATAAGCGATGAAGCAGTGGCGGCGCGCGAATGCGGCACTGGCCTGACGGGGTGGCATGAGTTGTGGGCAAGGTGGCATCAACGAGCGTGCCGATGACCACTTGTGAAGACGGGATGACCAGGGTTGGGGTGAGTGCCAGCTTGCCATCCAGATGCAGGGCGCAGAGGACGCAGGCGTGGTTGTGGCCGGGCAGGTCGGCTTCCAGCGGGTGTTGTGCCAGCACCGGTTGCAACCACAACCAGCCCAGCAGCAGCAACCAGATTTTCAGCTTGGTACGACCCATAGACCCCTATCAAAGGGGCGCCATCAGCGCCCCTTCTCTCTGACTTAGAGATGGGACTTGATGAGCCCCATCACGGTAGCGATATTGTTGGCATCGAGCTGGCCATCTTTGGCAAACAGCACCTTGCCCTCTTTGTCCAGCAGGATGATGGCCGAGCTTTCCGGCGCCAGATCCCAGGCGTTGCGGGCCATGCCCTTGGCATCCAGCACCATGGCGGACCAGGGGAATTCCTTCTTGCTGTCCTCGGCACTGCTCTTCACAAAGCCGGAGGTGCCCCAGATAGCGTCATTGCTGTTGATGATGGTGACGGTCTGGTACTTGTCGTGGGGCAGCTTGGCCGCCTTGATCGCTTCGATCATGGGGGCGTTGAGCTCCTTGGCGCTGGAACGACCGGCGATGTGCTGGATCAGAAAGACCTTGCCGGCCAGCACCTTGCTTTGCCAGGGCTGATAGCTGATCTCTTTCTCTTTCAGAACCAGCTCACCCTTGTCGCTGATGTTGACCAGCGGCACCTGGGCCGACTCCTTGATGTTGTGAGCCAGGGCCAGGGTTGGCAGCAGCGCCAGAGTAAGTACGAGATGTTTCATCCTGATGACACTCCTTTTGTTATGTTATAACGATTTTTGCATTGAGGGAATGGGGCAGTACTCATCCTAAACTGATCGGATCTGTTTAAGAAGTGTTAAATAAACGTGTGCTTGGCCCGCTTGCCTGCCCGTCAGCACGGGGCCTAGCTGGCAAAGGCGGCTAGGATGGCACGCAGTCGATAAAAATCAATTGCTTATCAACTGGTTTGAGGAGTCTGACTGCGGCCTGCAGCCAGACTGGAGGGGGAGGGCTCAGTAGAGCGGTTCGCTCACCAGCGGGATCTTGGCCATGGTCATCTGCTGGGCCAGCAAGGGAGAGCCGGTCAGCAGAATGTGGCGCTGGTTGCCGATCACCACGGTATCCCCTTTCAGGCCGCTGTCGGCGGTGATGGCCAGCCAGGCCGGCGAGACGCTGCCAATGCTGATGTTCGGGTAGATGATGCTGAGCATGTACTGGGGGGCCAGCTCGGCCAGCAGGCTGGCCATCAGCAGCGCCTTCTCGTCGCTGTCAGCCTTGTTGCTCTGCAAGGCTTGCAGCGGCGGCGCGAAGTGGTCCATCTGCTCGGGCGGGGTAGGAATGCCGCTCAGCCACTCCTGCAGCAGGCCGACGCTGGTGGCCAGATCCTTGGCCAGGAACTGTTTTGCCAGGGGCCTCAGGTCGCCCTTGAACTGGTAGAACAGCTGCGAATAGTTGGGACGCACGCATGGCAGCTTGCGATTGGCGGGATGGACGCAGGGCACCACCCGCATCTGATAGAAGGCATCGTCCTGATATTGCTGGTAGGCCTGCCAGAACAGGGTCGACTCCATGCTGTCGTCGTGCAGGGTGAAGGCCTGCTCCAGATTGCGAAACTTGGTGGCGGTCTCGGGGCTGGTCTGATTGATCAGATTGATGCTGTTGTAGAGCCGCGGACTGATGTAGGAGTAGAGGGTCTCCAGCGGATAGTTGAGGGAGGCATCGAGCAGGCTCATCTCGTGGCGGCTGGCGGAGAGGACCCGCTCATCCGTGTTCAGCAGCAGATGCTTCTGCTGGCCGTCGGCCGATTGCCACTGCCAGCTCAGGGTGACCTCGTTGGCCCCGGCCATGGACGCGAACACTAGACTCAACAACAGACCTTGTGCCAGTTTCATGATGTGCATCCTGCTCGGGGTGATAATAAACAACTAGGT
The DNA here is from genome assembly GCF_049665575.1 of Aeromonas oralensis. Taxonomy (NCBI): domain Bacteria; kingdom Pseudomonadati; phylum Pseudomonadota; class Gammaproteobacteria; order Aeromonadales; family Aeromonadaceae; genus Aeromonas; species Aeromonas oralensis. The sequence goes on along the minus strand of NZ_CP187186.1, from coordinate 3,820,200 downwards.
GAGCTGGCCGATTTTGGATGAGTCTGGCATCTGTGATTTTGATAACAGATTGATCGGGCTTTTAATTTAATTCTGGAAATAAGTCATGCAGGAAACCGTCATGAAGCGAATCACACCGTTGTTGCTGCTGTTGGCCACCTTGCCGGCCGCGGCGGGGCCGGTCATCGTCAACCAGGGGATGTCCAGCGCCGATACCTTTGCCCTGCGGGACAAGCTGGCGCGAGAGCATGAGTGGCAGGAGTGGCTGCGTTTCCAGCAGGCCATCAAGTGGCTGGAGGTGCTGCCGGTGAACTGCGAGCTGATGAGCGATCAGGATGGCAGCTATCGCTGCGGGGGAGACTACTATCGGTCCTATCGGCAGGATGGGCGCGACATCTATATCCAGGGGAATCCTGCCGGTGTGACGCCGGGTCAGCGCCCGCAACAGCCCATAAAAAAGGCGCCCTGAGGCGCCTTTTTCACGGGAGATGCGCTTATTTGGCAGCGTAACGCTCGGCAGAGCTAATGATCTCGGCTTCGGCGGCGGCCTTGTCGCCCCAGCCTTCAACCTTGACCCACTTGCCTGCTTCCAGCTCTTTGTAGCGCTCGAAGAAGTGCTGGATCTGGGCGCGCAGCAGCTCGGGCAGGTCGTTCACATCCTTGATGTGATCGTACTGCTTGGTCAGCTTGGAGTGCGGAACGGCCACGATCTTGGCATCTTCACCGGATTCGTCGGTCATCTTCAGCACGCCAACCGGGCGGCAGCGAATGACGGAGCCGGCCAGCAGCGGGTAAGGAGTCGGCACCAGCACGTCGACCGGATCACCATCCAGAGACAGGGTGGCATTCACGTAGCCGTAGTTGCACGGGTAGAACATCGGGGTAGACATGAAGCGATCAACGAAGATGGCACCGCTGTCCTTGTCGACTTCGTATTTGATCGGGTCGGCATTCTGCGGGATTTCGATGATGACGTAGATGTCGTCGGGCAGGCTCTTGCCAGCCGGGACCAGGTTCAGGCTCATGACGTTTCCTTTGAGTGTTGGAGTCAAGTTTGCAGGCCGATATTATAGCGATGTCGCGTCAAATGACCATATTTCAGGGCCACTGCGACAGAGTTGGTGGATACCGCACAGCTTGGGTCTGCCAAATTGCCGTCACCTTGCTAGAATGCGCACTTCCCTTTACTGCGAAAGGAAGCGGTATGCATATTCACATCCTCGGGATCTGCGGCACCTTCATGGGTGGTCTGGCGGTGTTGGCAAAACAGCTTGGTTACCGGGTGACCGGTTCGGATGCCAACGTCTATCCCCCCATGAGTACTCAGCTCGAGCAACAGGGCATCGAACTGACCGAAGGCTATGACCCTTCCCAGCTCGATCCGGCGCCGGATCTGGTGGTGGTCGGCAATGCCATGAGCCGCGGCAACCCCTGTGTGGAGTATGTGCTGGACCGCAATCTGCCCTACATCTCCGGCCCCCAGTGGCTGCTGGAGCACGTGCTGCAGGATCGCTGGGTGCTGGCCGTCGCCGGCACTCACGGCAAGACCACCACCGCCAGCATGCTGGCCTGGGTGTTGGAGTACGCCAAGCTGGAGCCCGGTTTCCTCATTGGCGGCGTGCCGGGCAACTTCCCGGTCTCGGCCCGCTTGGGCTCTGCCCCCTTCTTCGTCATCGAAGCGGACGAGTATGACTGCGCCTTCTTCGACAAGCGCTCCAAGTTCGTTCACTACCACCCGCGCACCCTGGTGATGAACAACCTGGAGTTCGACCACGCGGATATCTTCCCGGATCTCGCCGCCATCCAGCGCCAGTTCCACCACCTGATGCGCACCGTACCGAGCAATGGCCGGGTGCTCTTCCCCAAGGGGGATGAGAACCTGGCTGCTGTGCGCAAGATGGGCTGCTGGAGCGAAGTGGAGCTGGTGGGTCAGGACGACGCCAAGTGGAAGGCGGTCAAGCTGGCCGATGACGGCTCCGCCTTCGAGGTGTGGCTGGATGGCGAGAAACAGGGCGAGGTGCACTGGGAGTGCATCGGCGAACACAACGTCAACAATGGCCTGATGGCCATCGCTGCCGCCCGCCATGCTGGTGTCATGGTGGAACACGGCATTGCGGCCCTCTGCCAGTTCAAATCCCCCAAGCGGCGGATGGAGCTCAAAGGCGAGGTAGCCGGCATCAGCGTCTATGACGATTTCGCCCACCACCCCACCGCCATCGAGACCACCCTCGGCGGGCTGCGCGCCAAGGTGGGCAAGGCCCGCATTCTGGCGGTGCTGGAACCCCGCTCCAACACCATGAAGCTGGGAGTGCACAAGGAAGAGCTGGCCGGCTGCTTCGACGGCGCCGACGAGGTGTTCTTCTTCCAGCCGCCCAACATCGGCTGGGATCTTGGCGAGGTGACCGCCCACATGACCCGACCGGCCAAGGTGTTCAACGATCTGGAGACCCTGATCAACCGGTTGGTGGCCGAGTGCCGCGATGGCGATCATATTCTGATCATGAGCAACGGCGGCTTCGGCGGCATTCATGACAAGCTGATCGTCCGCCTCAAGGACTATCACGGCCAGCTATGAACAAAGCGATCACCCTGGCGCTGACCGGCGCCTCCGGCGCCCCTTATGCCCTGCGCCTGCTGGAATGCCTGGTGCAGGCGGATTATCGGGTCTACCTGCTCGCCTCCTCGGCGGCTCGTGTGGTACTCAAGACCGAGCAGCAGCAGGAGTGGCCCGGCTCGCCCAAAGAGCTCTCTGCCTTTCTCTGTCGTCAATATGGCGCCAGCGAGGGGCAGATAGTGGCCTGCGGCAAGGAGGAGTGGTTCTCGCCGGTGGCTTCCGGTTCGGCGGCGCCCAAACAGATGGTGGTCTGTCCCTGCTCCATGGGTACCGTCTCGGCCATTGCCAACGGCACCTCCGACAACCTGCTGGAGCGGGCGGCGGACGTGGTGATCAAGGAGCGCGGCCAGCTGATCCTGGTGCCCCGCGAGAGCCCCTTTTCGGCGATCCACTTGGAGAACATGCTGAAACTGGCGCGGCTCGGGGTGACCATCATGCCGGCGGCACCGGGCTTCTATCATGAGCCAAAAAGTATCGCGGATCTGGTGGACTTCATGGTGGCGAGGATCCTCGACCATCTGGGGATCGAGCACGATCTGACTCGCCGCTGGGGCTATGCCAAAGGGTGAGACGAGAGATAGCGGACAAACAAAAGCGGCGCCGACCTGAACAGTTCGGCGCCGCTTTATTTTGACGGAGCGGGTTAGGCTGCCTGGATCGGGGCCGTCACGTACTTGAACAGAAAATCGGTCACTTCTTCCCGGTCAGGGCGTTGTGGCTGATTGATCATCTGCATCATGACGTAACCAAAACCGGTCAGGGAGCGGGCCAAGTCCTGGGCGGACAGCACGCTCTGGATCTCGCCGGCATCCATGGCGCGTTGCAGGTGGGGTGCAATGCGCTCCAGTGCCTTGTCCAGCAGCTTGGCGTAACGGGGCCAGACCTCTTCCCGCACCGATGAGCTCCACTCCAGCCAGATGCTGGCGTGGTCAGGCTGATCGTAGGCGGCGTCGACAAACAGCTTCACGTGGCGGCGAATACTGTCGCTGACCGGGCCCTGGCCGGTGTAGGCCTGTTCCAGCATCTGATGCACGAAACGTTCGATCTCGGCCAACACTTCATCCACCAGCTCTTCACGGGTGTTGAAATAGTTGAACACGGTAGCAACCGAGACCTTGGCCTGTTCTGCGATTTCGGCGTGACCCGCACGGCCAATGCCGCGACGGGAGAACACCTCGATGGCACATTCCATCAATTGATTGCGTCGGGCCTCCGGAGAAAGCCGGGTTCGACGTCTTATTTCTGCGCGTGGTTCCATAGTTTTTTCATCTAATAGTTATTGATTATGGTGTTTATAGTATTGTCACCGATAATGCCCGAGGGCCTGCTAACTCTATCAATTAAAATAAGCCGATAAAAGCATCACGTATGCCTGACGCCCTTCGGCTTGAATGGTAGAATCATCGGTTTTGACGTTAATGAACGGCCAAATTCGCTTTGGCCATTATGGAGTAAGTGATGAAACACACTGTCGAGGTGATGATCTCCGAGGCTGAAGTCGCCGCCCGGATCGCCAAATTGGGTGAAGAGATCACCGCCCGTTATCAGGGCTCTGACGAAGTGGTCATGATCGGCCTGCTGCGTGGTTCCTGCATCTTCCTGGCCGACCTGTGCCGCCAGACCCAGCTGCCCATCACCCTGGATTTTATGACCGCCTCCAGCTATGGCTCCGGCATGCACAGCACCCGTGACGTGCGCATCCTCAAGGATCTGGATGACGACATCAAAGGGAAGGACGTGGTGATCGTCGAAGACATCATCGATACCGGCTACACCCTCAACAAGGTGCGCGAGATCCTCTCTCTGCGCGAGCCGAAATCCCTGGCCATTTGCACCCTGCTGGACAAGCCGTCCCGCCGCGAAGTGCAGGTGCCGGTAGACTGGATCGGTTTCTCCATTCCCGATGAATTCGTGGTGGGCTGCGGCATCGACTATGCCCAGAAGTACCGCAATCTGAAGTTCATCGGCAAGGTAGTACCGCAAGAGTAAGCAAGGTTCAGGAATATTACGGGCGAGGTGGCAGAGCGCCATTTTCTGTCTGCAGGCGGCCTTGGCCGCCTTTTCTGTCTCGAGATGGGATGCGCCATCACAGGGGTTGCAATGAACGCACTGGAAATCAGCGGCCTGAAAAAGACCTATCAGGGGGGCGTCGAAGCCCTTAAAGGCATCGATCTCACCGTCAAGCAGGGGGATTTCTTCGCGCTGCTCGGCCCCAACGGGGCGGGCAAGTCCACCACCATCGGCATCATCAGCTCGCTGGTGAACAAGAGCGCCGGCAAGGTGAAGGTGTTCGGTTACGACATCGACACTCACCTGGAAGAGGCCAAGGCCCAGCTCGGGCTGGTGCCGCAGGAGTTCAACTTCAGCCAGTTCGAGAAGGTGATCCAGATAGTCACCCATCAGGCCGGCTTCTATGGCGTGCCGCGTGCCGAGGCCAAGATCCGTGCCGAGAAGTACCTGCGCCAGCTCGACCTGTGGGACAAGCGCGACATGCCGGCCCGCACTCTCTCCGGCGGCATGAAGCGCCGGCTGATGATCGCTCGCGCCCTGATGCACGAGCCCAGGCTGTTGATCCTCGATGAGCCGACCGCCGGGGTGGATATCGAGATCCGCCGTTCCATGTGGAGTTTCCTCAAGGATCTCAACGAGCAGGGTGTCACCATCATCCTCACCACCCACTATCTGGAAGAGGCCGAGATGCTGTGCCGCAACATCGGCATCATCGACAAGGGCCGCCTGATCGAGAACACCAGCATGAAGAATCTGCTGGGCAAGCTGGGCCGCGAGACCTTCATGCTGGATCTGGCGCCGGGCTCCGCCGTGCCGAACGTGCCCGAGTTCAACGGCCGGATGCAGGACGAACGCACCCTGGAGGTGGATCTGGACAAGAGCCAGTCGCTCAACAGCCTGTTCGAGCAGCTGTCACACCAGCAGGTGCAGGTACTGAGCATGCGCAACAAGGCCAACCGGCTGGAAGAGCTGTTCGTCACCCTGGTCGAGGAGGGGAGAAAAGCATGAACCTGACCACTTACTACATCGCCTTCAAGAGCATTCTGGCCAAGGAGATCAGCCGCTTCACCCGGATCTGGATCCAGACCCTGGTGCCGCCCGCCATCACCATGAGCCTCTACTTCGTCATCTTCGGCAACCTGATCGGTTCGCGTATCGGTGATATGGGCGGCTTCACCTACATGGAGTTCATCGTGCCCGGCCTCATCATGATGTCGGTGATCACCAACTCCTACTCTAACGTCGCCTCCTCCTTCTTCAGCGCCAAGTTCCAGCGCAACGTCGAGGAGCTGCTGGTGGCGCCTGTGCCCAACTACGTCATCATCGCCGGCTACGTGGGCGGTGGCGTGGCGCGTGGACTCTGCGTCGGTCTCATCGTCACCCTGGTGTCGCTGTTCTTTGTGCCGCTGCAGATCCACCACCTGTTCAGCGTCTGCTTCACCGTGCTGCTGACCGCCATCCTCTTCTCGCTGGGCGGCCTCATCAACGCGGTGTTTGCCAAGACCTTCGACGATATAAGCATCATCCCCACCTTCGTGCTGACGCCGCTCACCTACCTGGGCGGGGTGTTCTACTCCATCAGCCTGTTGCCACCCTTCTGGCAGGGAGTCTCCCAGGTGAACCCGATCATCTACATGGTGAACGCGTTCCGTTACGGCTTCCTCGGTATCTCCGACGTGCCGCTCGGCACCGCCTACCTCATCATCATCGGCTTCATCGTAGCCCTCTACGGCCTGGCCTGGTGGCTCATCTCGCGCGGCACCGGGCTGCGCCACTGATTGAATGCAACGGGCACCCTAGGGTGTCCGTTTCTTTGTCGCCGCTTTTACCTCTCCTGCGCTGGCTCCTTCTCGAACAGGGTCAATAACCGCCTTCTTATCAAGGTTTTATCCGGCACCTTGTGATCCACCGCAATTTTCAGATTACCCCCAAAGGTATAATTCCCGCGGTTGGAAGGTCTGCACAATGGAGGCCCTCCGTCTCTTCTTTTTCTCACCAGGGCAGGATCGCCTATGTCACTGATCACCGAGTTGCCAGCCATTTTCGACAGTTTTTCAGATGCCCGCCGTCAGGGTTTTCTGGCCGTGATGGCACTCAAGGAGCGACAGATCCCCCTGGTCGGCACCTACTGCACTTTCATGCCGCACGAGGTGGCGATGGCCGCCGGCGCCGTGGTGGTATCGCTCTGCTCCACCAGCGACGAGACCATCGAGGAGGCCGAGAAAGACTTGCCCCGCAACCTCTGCCCGCTGATCAAGAGCAGCTACGGTTTCGGCAAGACCGACAAGTGCCCCTACTTCTACTTCTCCGATCTGGTGGTGGGGGAAACCACCTGCGACGGCAAGAAGAAGATGTACGAGTACATGGCCGAGTTTAAACCGGTGCACGTGATGCAGCTGCCCAACCGCGCCGATGACGAGGCCTCCCGCACCCTGTGGCGCAGCGAAATCGTCCGCTTCAAGGCGTTGCTGGAGCAGCAGTTCGGCAACCCCATCAGCGAGCAGGCGCTGCGCGACGCCATCGTGCTGAAAAACCGCGAGCGCCGCGCGCTGGCCGACTTCTACCGGCTGGGCCAGCTCAATCCGCCGGCGCTGAGCGGCACCGATCTGCTCAAGGTGGTTTATGGTGCCACCTTCCGCTTCGACAAGGAGCAGCTCATCGGCGAGCTGCAGGAGATGACCCGCCGCATCAAGGCCGAGTACGCCGACGGCAAGCGGCTCGATGCCCGCCCGCGCATCCTCATCACCGGCTGCCCCATCGGCGGCGCCGCTGACAAGGTGGTGCGCCTTATCGAGGAGCACGGCGGTTGGGTGGTGGGTTACGAGAACTGCACGGGCGCCAAGGCGACCGAGCAGTGCGTCAGCGAGGAGGGCGACCTGTTCGATGCGCTGACCGACAAGTATCTGGCCATCGGCTGCTCCTGCATCTCCCCCAACCACCAGCGCATGAATCTGCTGAGCCAGATGGTGGAGGAGTATCAGGCGGACGGGGTGATCGACGTGATCCTGCAGGCCTGTCACACCTATGCGGTGGAGTCGCTCGCCATCAAGCGCCACGTGCGCGAGCGCCACGGCATCCCCTACATGGCGGTGGAGACCGACTACTCCAGCGCCGACAAGGGACAACTGGCCACCCGGCTGGCCGCCTTTATCGAAATGCTGTGAGGAGGCGCCGTGTCACTCACCATCGGGATTGACTCGGGCTCCACCGCGACCAAGGGGATCCTGTTCGACCACAGGGACAGCGGGCGCATCGTCCGCCGCTTTCTGGTGCCGACCCCCTTTCGTCCGCTGGCCGCCATCGAGCAAGGCTGGGAGACGCTCTCGGCCAATTTGCCAGAGCGCCCCCATCTGACCCTGACCGGTTATGGCCGGGATCTGGCGTCGTTCGCCGATCGGCGGGTCACCGAGATCTCTTGCCACGGGCTGGGGGCGCGTCTGCTCTGCCCGTCGGTGCACACCGTCATCGACATCGGTGGCCAGGACAGCAAGGTGATCCAGCTCGATGGCGAGGGCAACCTCACCGACTTTTTGATGAACGACAAGTGCGCCGCCGGCACCGGCCGCTTTCTCGAGGTGATCACCCGCACCCTGGGGGCGCGGGTCGAACAGCTCGACGAGCTGCTGCAAGGGGCCGAGCCCCACGACATCAGCAGCATGTGCACCGTGTTTGCCGAGTCGGAGGCGATCAGCCTGCGCTCGGCGGGCATTCCCGCCGAGTCGATCCTGGCCGGCATCGTCCGCGCCATGGCCCGGCGCAGTGCCAACTTCATCGGCCGCCTCGGTGCCAGACCGACAGTGCTCTTTACCGGTGGCGTCAGCCACTGCGCCACCTTCCGCCACTATCTGGCGCAAGGATTGGGCTGCGAAGTGGCCACCCACCCGGACGCCCAGTTTGCCGGTGCGCTGGGGGCGGCCCTGTTCGGTGCGCGTGCCCGCACGGGAGGCAAGTCATGAACGCAGAGTTCCTCTATCTGTTCCACTCCACCCTCGGCACGGTCAGGCTGCGCAAGCGGCTGGAGCAGCAGCCCCACGCCTTTCGGGTCTGCGACGTACCGCGCCGGCTCAGCGCCGGCTGCGGCCTCGCCATCCGCCTGCACTGCCCGTCCGAGGAGTGGCAGCAGTGGTGCCAGCGCGGCGAAACCGCCGCCGTCTTTCGTTGTGACGAAGACGGTGAGTATTGCGAACTGGCCCGTTACCCAGCCGCCGGCTAGGGCATGGTGACGCCTGCTCGGGGAGTTGGCAGTGGGGGGCATGGATGATAAAGAGCTATCCCATGGCCGTTTATCTGCGGGTGTTGGCCAGGTTGGCGCTGGGGGGATTCTTCGTCGCTTCCGCCGGGTTCAAGCTGGTGGCGCCGGAGCTGTTCGCCGAGCAGATCAGCGCCTTCGGCCTGCTCTGGTCGCCGTTCATTCCTCTTGCCGTCTGGGGGCTTATCGGGCTGGAGTTCTGTGCCGGGCTTGCGGTGATCGCCAACCGGCGCTGGGGGCTCTGGTTGGTGGTGGCCCTCTTGGCCCTGTTTATTCCGGTGTTGGGCTATGGCATCGCCATCGGGCTCGACATCTCTTGCGGCTGTCTTGGCAGGGCTGATCTCAGCTTGCTGCCACAGGCGCTCTTGCGGGATCTGCTGCTGTTGACGCTTGCGGGCGCCTTGCTGCGCCACTCCCGCCCCGTTTTGACCGTTTCAAAGGAGCAGTGACATGATGAGATTGCAATCCCGCACCCTGATGGCCTCGTTGATTGCGGCCAGCTTTGCCCTCGGTGGCTGTGGCGACAACCAGTTCGAGCAGGAGACCAAGCTGGAGCAGGCGGCGGTACAGCTTTCGCAGGAGACCCAGCAGGGGGGCTATCAGCTGCTGACCGTGGCCGAGCTGAAAACCCGGATGGATAAAGGCGAGGCGCTGGTGATCATCGACACCATGCCGTTCGAGGACTCCTACAAGAAGGAGCACATCCAGGGGGCCAAGAATTTTGCCTTCGTGAAGGAGGCCAAGTCCGGCGATGACTGGAGCCAGATCATCGAGGGGAGCGGCACGCCCGAACAGCTGCTGGCCCTGCTGGGGGACGACAAGACCCGCCCGGTGGTGTTCTATTGCGGCTTCGTCAAGTGCGGTCGCAGTCACAACGGAGCCGCCTGGGCAGTCACTCAGGGCTATCAGCAGGTCTATCGGGTGCCGGGCGGCATCTTCGCCTGGAAAGGGGCCGGTTACCCCATCACGGCCGAGTAATCCGACCTTTCGCCCCAAAAAGAAGCCCGCAACTGCGGGCTTCTCTCATTTCAATGCTTGCTGTCAGCTGGCTACTCGGGACGCTTCACCTTCCGCGACATCGCTCTGCGCCTGTTGGCCAAGCAGGCGCTTGGTGATCATGGCCGCCATGATGGAGCCGTTGACGTTGAGAGCGGTACGGCCCATGTCCACCAGCGGTTCGATGGCGATCATCACCCCCACCAGTGCGATGGGGAAGTTGAGGGTGGAGAGCACGATCAGCGCGGCGAAGGTACCGCCACCGCCTACGCCTGCCACCCCGATGGAGCCCAGCGCAATCACCGGCAGCAGGGTGAGCAGGAACAGGGGGTCAAACGGGTTGATGCCGAGCATGGGGGCAATCATCGCCACCATCATGGCCGGATAGATGCCGGCGCAGCCGTTCTGACCCAGATTAGCACCGAACGAGGCGGCAAAGTTGGCGATGCTGGAGGGCACGCCAAGACGCTGCTGGGTCTCGATGCTGAGCGGGATGGAAGCCGCGCTGCTGCGGGAGATAAAGGCGAAGGTGAGCACGCCCCACACTTCCCGCAGGTAGTGCAGCGGGTTCTGGCCGATCAGCAGCAGGATCACCATGTGTACCGCAAACATCGCCAGAATGGCGACGTAGCAGACCAGAATAAAGCCGAGCAGGCTGAGGATCTCGCTCAACGGATAGTGAGCCACCACCCGGGCAATCAGCGCCATTACGCCATAGGGGGTGAGTGCAATCACCACCCGCACCATCTTCATCACCCACAGTTGCAGGGTGTCGATGGCCACGGCAGCGCGAGCACCAGCCTCCGGATGCTCCGCCTTGAGCTGCAACAGGGCAACCCCGGCCAGCACGGTGAAGATAACCACGCCGATCACCGAGAGGCCGCGGCTACCCGCCATGTCGGCGGCAAAGTTGGTGGGCACCAGCGAGAGCAGCAGGGCCGGCAGGGTCTGGGCACTGTCGATGGTGCTCATGCTCTGTTGCAGCGCAGCCGTGTCGCTGCCGTGGCTCAGCAGCCCCTCGGCAGTGAGGCCACTCAGATGGGTCACCGTCATCCCCACCATACCGGCAATCATCACCAGGGTCAGCATGGAGCCGATCAGCACTGTGCTGATCTTGCCGAGGGACTGGGCCTGCTCCAGCTTGTTGATGGCGGAGAGGATCGAGGTGAACACCAGCGGCATCATCACCACCTTGAGCAGGCTGACATAGCCGCCGCCGACGATATTGACCCACTCCAGGGTCTGCTGGACGCCAGCATCATCGGCGCCCCAGCCCAGTTGCAGAGCCAGCCCGAACAGGGTGCCAAACAGCAGGCCCGCAAGCACCTTGCGCGAGAGCGGCAACCCGGTGGGCAACCGGGTGAGAGCAAAGCAGAGCAGACAGAAAACAAGCGATGCAATCAGGACAAACATCATGAATACCTGTAGCGGCCATCAGGCCGAAAGTGGATTGAGACGAAGGGGAATGCGGGCAGGGCCGCAGAACAAAACGCCGGGATGCAGGAGAGTGCAGGCGTGAAAAAGCAGCGGACGCCCGGGAAGGCGTCCGCTGACAATCGGGGGAATTACTTCTTTACGGTGACGACGCGGTTGTCGATAAGACGGGCCTTGCCGAGATACGCCGCCATCAGGATCACCAGCTGCTCGCTCTCGTCGGTAGCAGCCTCGAGGTTGGCGGCATCGACGATGTCGATGGCGTCGGTCCGAAAACCGGCGTTGTCGAGGCGCTGGCTGGCCTGGGCCACCAGGGAGGGCAGGTGGTGATCACCCGCTTCGATCTGCTCGGCGATCCAGTTCATGGTGTGCGCCAGCTCGGGGGCCAAGGCCCGCTCTGCGGCGGTCAGGTAGCCGTTGCGCGAGGAGAGCGCCAGCCCGTCCTCGGCTCGCACGGTGGGCACGCCGACGATCTGGATGGGCATTGCCATGTCGGTCACCATCTTGCGAATGAGCGCCAGCTGCTGGAAATCCTTCTGGCCGAAGCAGGCCACATCCGGCTGTACCAGATTGAACAGCTTGGTGACCACGGTGCTGACGCCGCGGAAATGACCCGGGCGCAGCGCCCCTTCCAGCAGACCGGAGAGGCCCGGCACCTCGACGAAGGTGTGGCTGGCCAGCCCCTGCGGATACATGATCTCCGGCGTCGGCGTGAATACCATGTCTACCCCGGCCGTTTCCAGCGCGGCGCAGTCCTGTTCCAAGGTGCGCGGGTAGTTGGCGAGATCCTCGGCCTTGTCGAACTGCATCGGGTTGACGAAGATGCTGACCACCACCTTCTCGGCGTGGCTGTGCGCCTCCTTCACCAGGGTCAGGTGGCCCTGATGCAGATTGCCCATGGTGGGCACGAATGCGATTGTGAGCCCGTCACGGCGCCATTGGCCGATCTGTTCACGCAGAGCGGCGGGATTGTTAACGACCAACATCAGCAGTTCACCTTCGAAAAGATCAAAGAGAGACGGGCGGTATGGGCCCGCATGGGTAAGAGAGGAGTGGCAACGGTCAGTATCATCGACAGGTCACCTTGGGATGAATCATCAAGAGACGGGTTGCTCAGTCAGTACCAGAGGGCGAAGCGGGGGCGCAGGCCCCCGCTCTCGTCACGCTATCGGATCAGTTGAAGCAGTGCTCCGGGCCGGGGAAGGTCCCTTCGCTCACCTGCTTCACATAGAGCCGGATGGCGGCACGCATGTCGCCGGTCTCGGCCAGGAAGTTCTTGGTGAACTTGGGCACATAGCCGGAGGTGATGCCGAAGGCATCGTGCATCACCAGGATCTGGCCGTCGGTAACGGGGCCGGCACCGATGCCGATCACCGGAATGCGCAGCGCCTTGCTGATGCGCTCGGCCAGCGAAGTGGGCACGCACTCGAGCACCAGCAACTGGATACCGGCAGCCTGCAGTTCGAGGGCCTGACGGTAGATCTCCTGGGCCTGGAACTCGTCGCGCCCCTGCACCTTGAAGCCGCCGAATACGTGCACGGATTGCGGAGTGAGGCCGAGGTGGCCACACACCGGCACGCCGTTGCGGGTCAGGTGGCGGATGGAGTCGCACAGCCAGTCGCCCCCTTCCATCTTCACCATGCGGGCTCCGGCTGCCATCAGCCGGGCAGCGTTCTGATAGGTCTGCTCCGGGGTGGCATAGCTCATGAACGGCATGTCGGTCACCACCAGAGCATTGGTGGTGCCGCGCACCACGCAACGGGTGTGATAGACCATCTCATCCATGCTGACGCCCAGGGTATCCTGACCCCCCTGCAACACCATGCCCAGCGAGTCGCCGATGAGCAGCACGTGGGCGCCCTCGTCGTCGAACAGCTTGGCAAAGGTGGCATCATAGGCGGTGATGGCGGTGATTCGTTGGCCTTCCTGCTTCATCTTCAGCAGGTTGGTGGTGGTGATCTTGCTCATAGAGGCTCCTGTTCGTCTGCTCCGGTGGCAATGATGGCGAGATCATTGTGCGGGCAGCGGGCAACCAGTTCTGCGAGTGGGGTGCCGCAAGGCAGTACCAGAGCGGGTGCAATCTCGGCCAGGGGCAGCAGCACGAACTCCCGCTCCTTCATGCCGTAATGGGGAACGATGAGGCGTTCATGCCTGATGACCTGATCGCCAAACAGCAGCAGATCGAGATCCAGGGTCCGCGGCCCCCATCGCTCATCCTTGCGCACACGTCCTTGTTCCAGCTCGATGCTTTGTAGTTCATCCAGCAGCGCCAGCGGCGTCAGCCGGGTGTTGAGCCGGGCCACGGCATTGACGTAGTCCGGCTGATCAGCAGGGCCCATGGGGCGGCTGCTGTAAAACGACGAGGCCTGCACCAGCACGGATTCCGGCAACCTTGCCAGGGCGGCGACGGCGCGACGAGCCTGACCGAGCGGGTCAGACAGGTTGGAACCAATGGCGATGAAGACCTCTGTCATCACGTCAGTTGTCACTCGGCCGCTTTCGGTTTGCGGCGACGGGGGCGACGACGGTTGCTGCTGTTGCTGCTGCGCTTCTCGCCATCGTTGCTGCGGGCCTCACCGGCCTGACCGCGCTCACCGCTTGCCGGGCGGCGGGTCGCTTCCCGTTGCAGCTGCGGGCGCACGTCCGGATTGGATTCCACGTAGCGCTCCCACCAGCTGGCCAGCTCGCCCAGACCGCGCTCGACCCGGTTACGCAGCAACAGGAAGTCAAACGCCGCGCGGAACTTGGGATGCTCCATGGCCCGCTCGGGGTGGCGGCCCTGACGGCGGGTCAGCCGCTGCTGCAGGGCCCAGATGTCGCGCACATCGGTGGTGAAACGGCGCGGGACGGCGATGATCCGCACCTGGTTGTCCAGCACCTCGTTGATCGCCAGCATGAAGGCGTCATACCAGGGCAGGCCGCTCTCGTTCTCCAGCACCCGGCCGCGGGCCTCGACACAGCCCCACAGCAGGGTGGCGTAGAGGAAGGCGGGGGTGACGCGCTTGTCTTCCCGGACCCGGGTGTCGGTATCGATCAGCGCCAGCTCGATGAACTGCTCGTAGGGCGAGTTGCCGTGCGGAGTGAACAGGGCTGCCACCTGCGGGAACAGCTGCTGGAACAGGCCGTATTCGCGCAGCAGCTTGTAGGTGGCCAGGCCATCGCCAGCCAGGAACAGCTTGAGGGTTTCCTCGAACAGGCGGGCCGCCGGAATATCCTGCAGCAGCGGCGCCAGCTCCTTGATGGGGGCGGCGGTACGCGGGCTGATGGTCATGTCCAGCTTGGCGGCGAAGCGCACGGCGCGCAGCATCCGCACCGGATCTTCGCGGTAGCGGGTCTCGGGATCGCCAATGAGCTCCAGCTTGCGCTCGGCCAAGTCTTCCAGCCCGCCCTCGAAATCGTGCAGGGTGAAATCCTTGGCACTGTAGTAGAGGGCGTTGACGGTAAAGTCGCGACGCTCGGCATCCTCTTCGATGGTGCCGTAGACGTTGTCGCGCAGCAGCATGCCTTCATCGGATTGGGCCGACACATGTTTGCTGGTATTGACCTGATGGTGGTGACCGCGGAAGGTGGCCACTTCGATCACGTCACGACCAAAGACGATGTGGGCCAGCCGGAAACGGCGACCGATCAGGCGGCAGTTGCTGAACAGTGACTTGATCTGCTCCGGCGTCGCATCGGTAGCGATGTCGAAATCCTTGGGCGTCTTCCCGAGCAGCAGATCCCGGACTCCGCCGCCGACCAGGTAGGCTTCGTAGCCGCCCTTGTTCAGGCGATAGAGCACCTTGAGTGCATTCTCGCTGATCTCTTTGCGCGAAATCGGGTGCTGGTCACGGCTCAAGGTACGACGTTGTCCGGCGACACGGGCCGGAATGGGGGACTCCGCCGACTGCTCGCCGTCTTCCTTGCCGAGCACTTTGCGGCAAAAGTTTGCGATCTGGGAAAAAATGGTACACCTCGTTATGACTTCAAATTGACGGGAGGCCAAAAAAATAGCGGCCTATCATAGCTCACGCCTGCACAAATGAAAAACCATGTGGCTACTTCAGCTCATTTGAATCAAACCGAGCCAAAAAATAGCGGTCTACCTGCGCATAGCTCACGCCTAACCAAATGAAAAACCGTGCTGGCAATTGATCTCGTTTGACTCGGATTATCCCGGCTAAATCACCGCAAACCGCGCTGATTCACACCCAAATCATCCCTGAACTGTCCATTCGTTTACGCCTGCTGTCAGCGCAATCTTCTCGCTGGCAGGCACCCGGGCCAGCTGCCAGTGGGCGATGCCCCAGTCGATGATCTCGTCCACCCGGCTCGCCATCAGTTCGGGAGGCGGGCACTGGCCGAGAAAGTGCAGCGCCTGCCACAGGGCCGGGCGCACCTCGTCCTGTGCCAGCGCCGGCGCGTGATTCTGCTTGGAGAGCTTGTTGCCGTCGGCCTGCACCGCCAGCGGCAGATGCACCCAGGCGGGCACGGGGGCGTCCAGCGTCTGGTAGAGGGCAATCTGGCGCACCGTCGGCTCCAGCAGATCGGCGCCGCGCACTATCTCGGTGATGCCGCAATCCATGTCGTCTACCACTACCGCCAGGTTGTAGGCATAGAGGCCATCGCGCCGGCGCACGATGAAATCTTCCTCGGCCAGCGCCGCCGGCACCGCAATGCGGCCCTGCAGCCCATCCTCGAAATCGTACACCGGGTGGTGCTGGCGCACGCGGGCGGCGCAACCCTCTGCCGTGAGACCAAGGGTGCGACAGTGACCGTTGTAAAAGCCACCGCTCGCCATGATTTCGCGCCGGGTACAGCGACACCAGTAGAGATCGCCGGCCCGGTAGAGCTGGTCGATGATCTCGTCATAGCGGCCGTGGCGCCGGCTCTGGTACATCACCTCGCCATCCCACTGCAGACCATGGGCCTCCAGGGTCTGCAAAATGAGCGGGGCGGCTCCCGCCATCTCCCGCGGCGGATCGATATCTTCGATGCGCACCAGCCAGCGCCCCTGTCGTGCCCTGGCCTGCAGGAAACTGCCGAGCGCCGCGATCAGGGAGCCGAAGTGAAGCGGACCTGAGGGGGAGGGGGCAAAGCGGCCGATATAAGGGCGGGCCTGGGACGAGGGGATGGTATTCACGGGCATGCGGATTTGGGCAAACGGGACATTGAGGCTGCATTCTGGGACGGCCCGGCCAAAAGCTCAATAAAAAAGGGAGCCCGCGAGCTCCCTTTTTTCTGTTATGCCAGAGGTCGGTATCAACCGGCCATCTGTTTTTCCTTGATTTCAGCCAGGGTCTTGCAGTCGACACAGAGGTCGGCGGTGGGTCTGGCTTCCAGACGTCGGATACCGATCTCGATACCGCAGTGTTCGCAGTAACCGAAGTCATCGTCTTCGAGCAGCAGCAAGGTTTTCTCGATCTTCTTGATCAGCTTGCGCTCACGGTCGCGGGTACGCAGTTCAAGAGCGAACTCTTCTTCTTGCGCGGCGCGATCCACGGGATCCGGAAAGTTGGCAGCCTCATCTTTCATATGGTCAACGGTGCGGTCAACTTCCTGCATCAGTTGGTTGCGCCAGGCTCCCAGGATCTTGCGAAAATGTGCCTTTTGTTGGTCATTCATGTACTCCTCACCCGGTTTTTCCTGGTAAGGCGCCACACCCGCAATGGCCAGGGGGCCCAGAGATTTCCTGTTTTCGCCTGTTGGCATGCCCTGTCTCCTAATTCAGCACGCTACCCGTGCCATCCATAAATTGAGGGCGACATCTATAGCAGAAGGGTAACGTGGAGGCAAACAAGCCGTACCAATAATGTTACCCACTCCAACATTTATTCGCTGCCCTCGGGTAGCAGGTGACAAGATTCAAACGGGATAAAATCTTGGGCCACCATGCTCTGCACCCCAACATGGGGTCGATAGCATAAAATTTCAACCCCTGCCGTAATTGCTTGCTCAATAAGCAGACTATAGTGCGGATCTATATGCGCTGCCGAGCGCATTCTCACGATTCCGGAGTGCAAAACCATAAATAACAGCACGGCTCTGTGGCCTGCCGCCTTCATGGCCATTAATTCACGCAAGTGCTTGGCGCCACGGGTGGTGACCGCATCGGGGAAGTAGCCCATGCCGGGTTGCTCCCGCTCGTCGAGCAGGGTCACCGATTTCACCTCGATATAACAGGCAGGCCGGTGGTCATCTTCCAGCAGCAGATCGATGCGACTGTTCTCTTCGCCGTATTTCACCTCGGTGCGCAGCCTGGCATAGCCGCGCAGCGGGGCGAGAGCATCCTGCTCGATCAGCTCGCGAGCCAGCTGGTTGGCGCGGGCAGTGTTGACGCAGATGAAGTGACCGGCCGGGCTCTCGGCGATCTCCCAGCTGTGGGGTAGCTTGCGCTTGGGGTTGCTTGATGTGGAGTACCAGACCCGGGTGCCCGGCTCGGCGCAGCCGGTCATGGCGCCGGTGTTGGCGCAGTGGATGGTGATCACCTCGCCGTTGTCGAGCTGCACGTCGGTCAGGAAGCGCTTGTAACGGGAGACCAGCTGCCCGGATTGCAGGGGGGATCGAAGATCATGGTATGGCTCTCTTAATCGATGAGTCTGGGCATGGCCGCCGGTCAGGATGCCATTTTCTCTCTGGCCCGCAGCGGCCAGCAGGCGAGGGGCTCGTAGCGTACCCCGTCCGGGGTGGAGAGGGATTGATAGAGGCAGAAGCGGTCGGCCTGCAGCACGAAATCGGGGGCGGGCAGCAGTGCCGGCGGTTCGCTCGCCTTGCGCGACAGGGTGACGTGGGGGCGATAGCCCTGCTCGCCGTTACCAAGCCCCAGCTTCTCGCCGTGGCGACGCAGCGCCCTGGCCAGCACGGTGAGCTCGTTGGGCCACTCCGTCGGGCCAACCCAGGCGGCCTTGGCGCGGCCGAACCAGCCGGTTTCATTGAGCGCTATGGTGAGCGGCGGGCAGTGCTGGCGTTCGACGGCGGCCATCAGGCGGGTGGTGGTGAGCTGATCCGCTTCGCCGAGAAAGGCCAGCGTCAGGTGGAGATTGGCGGCGGGCACCGGTTGACCCGGCCAGGGCAGCTGGTCGCGCCAGGCGACGAGATCGGGTGCCAGCGCCTCGGCGGGCAGGGCAAAGAAGAGTTTGGCCATTCGGGTGAGCATGCCTCTTTCACGCAGACAGGGTGGCCCATTCTATGGCAGCCACTGCATCCTGTCTCGCCGGCCCGACATCCGCTCACGGTGGCCGGGCAGGCTGTGGCAGAATAGGCGCCGTTTTACGACTTGCAACAAGAAGGTGCAGATCCCTTTGTCTTCCCTCCCCATAGTGTCGGTGCTGCCCGCACTCTTTGCCGCCATCGACAACCATGCCAGCGTGATCCTGCAGGCGCCGCCCGGCGCGGGCAAATCGACCCTGTTGCCGCTGGAGCTGGTGCGCCAGCATCGGCTGCCCGGTCGCATCATCATGCTGGAGCCCAGACGCCTCGCAGCGCGCAACATCGCGGGTTTTCTGGCGCGTCAGCTCGGGGAGAAGGTGGGCGAGCGCATCGGCCTGCGGGTGCGTGGCGAGAGCCGCACCAGTGCCGCCACCCGGCTCGAGATCGTCACCGAAGGGGTGCTGACCCGGATGCTGCAGCAGGATCCTGAGCTCACCGGCGTCTCCCTAGTCATCTTCGATGAGTTCCACGAGCGCAGCCTGCATGCCGATACCGCGCTGGCCTTCGCCATCGAGAGCCAGCAAGGGCTACGCGATGACCTCAAGCTGCTGGTGATGTCCGCCACCCTGGATGGCATGGCGCTGGAGACCCTGCTGCCGGAGGCCCCAGTGGTTCGATCGGAGGGGCGCGGTTTTCCCATCGACTACCACTATCGTCCCGCCAATCGCCAGCAGTGGCTGGAACCCCAGGTCGGCGCCGTGGTGCTGGAGGCGTTGGCCGCCCACGCCGGCAGCCTGCTGGTGTTCCTGCCGGGCCAGGGGGAGATCGAGCGGCTGGCGCAGTGGTTGGAAGGGCGGCTGCCGGACGAGGTGACCCTCGCCCCCCTCTACGGTCGCCTCGACATGGCGGCCCAGCAGGCGGCCATCGAGCCGGCACCTGCGGGGCGCCGTAAGCTGGTGCTCACCACCAATGTGGCGGAGACCTCGCTCACCATCGAGGGGATCTCCGTCGTCGTCGACAGCGGGTTGGAGCGGCGTGCCTCCTTCGACATCAAGAGCGGCGTCACCCGGCTGGAGACCCGCCCCATCGCCAAAGCTTCCGCCACCCAGCGGGCGGGTCGTGCCGGTCGTCTCGGCCCCGGTGTCTGTTACCGGCTCTGGAGCAGCGAGGTGCAGGAGCGCCTCGCCGAGCAGAGCCCACCCGACATCCTCACCCAGGAGCTGACCGGCCTGCTGCTGGACGCCGCCCAGTGGGGGGCCAAGGTCGAAGAGCTGCCACTGCTGGACATGCCGCCGGCCGCCGCCGTCGCCAGCGCCCAGCGGCTGCTAGTGAGCCTCGGGGCCATGAAGCCGGAGGGTGAGCAACAACTTACCCCGGCCGGCCGCGCCATGGCGGCCTTCGGTACCCATCCCCGGCTGGCCCGGATGCTGCTGCGCGCGCGCGAGCTGGAGGCCGAGGGTCTGACAGGGATTGTCGCCGATGCGGCTTTCCTGGTGGCGCTGCTGGAAGAAGATCTGCGAGGATCGGAGCGCCTCTCCGTGCTGTTTCACCGCCGCCAGGGGGCCTTGCGCCAGAGTGCGGCCCGCTGGTTCGAGCGGCTCGGCGCCCGTGCCGCCAGTGCTCAGGGGCAATGGCTGGGGCTGCTGTGCGCCCTCGCCTGGCCCGATCGCATCGGCAAGCTGCGCAGCGGCAGCCGCTATCAGCTCAGTGGCGGGGTGAGCTGCGATCTGGTAGAAGGTCACCCCTGTCAGGGGCAGGGGGCGCTCATTGCCATCGAGATGGGCCAGAACGAGCGCGGCAGCCGCATCTTCATCGCCGAACCGATAGAGCTGGATGAACTGGTACGCCAGTTGCCTGAGCTGGTGAGCGAGCGCCAGTGGTTCGACTGGGACGAGCGCGAGGAGCGGGTGCGGGCCGAACGCCAGCAGGTGCTCGGCGAGCTGGTGCTGAGCCAGCGGCCGCTGACGGATCTCTCCGATGAACAGAAGGGGCGTTGCCTGCTGCAGGGCATCCGGCGCAAGGGGCTGCATGTGCTGCCCTGGGATGACGCCAGCGAGGGGTTGCTGGCCCGATTGCGCTGTGCCCGCGACTGGTTGCCCGACGAAGGGTGGCCAGCCATGGACGAGGCGAGCCTGCTGGCCGACCTCGAGCAGTGGCTGCTGCCAGCGGTGAGCGGCATGACCCGGCTGGAGCAGTTGAAAAAACTCGATATGAGCGACATCCTGCGCCAGTCGCTACCCTGGCCATTCCCCAAGCGGCTGGATGAGGCGCTGCCCGGCCACTTTACCGCGCCGACCGGCAGCCGGGTGCGGATCCGCTATCAGCCGGGTCAGGCGCCGGTGATCCCGGTGCGCATTCAGGAGATGTTCGGCCAGGCTGCGACCCCGTGCGTGGCCGATGGCCGGGTGGCGCTGGTGGTGGAGCTGCTCTCCCCGGCCCAGCGGCCGCTGCAGATCACCGCCGATCTGGCTGCTTTCTGGGCCGGTTCCTACGAGCTGGTGAAAAAAGAGATGAAGGGACGCTATCCCCGCCACTACTGGCCGGACAATCCGCTGGAGGCGATGCCGACCAGGGTCACCAAGAAGAAGATGGGGATGTAGGTTCGATTGGCCAAGTCTGATCGGACGTTCGCGAACGCGACATAACAAGTAGAAAGGAAAGCAAAGAGGATTTATGGCAACGCAACGACGCAAGCGCACCCCCAAGAAGGCGGCGCCCAAACGCACCATCTGGCGCACGCTGTTCTGGCTGGGCTTCAAGCTCTCCCTGGTGGGGGCGGCCTTCATGGTGGTGTTTGGCATCTACCTCGATACCAAGGTGCGTGAACGCTTCGACGGCGAGAAGTGGCAGTTGCCGGTGATGGTCTACAGCCGGCCGCTGGAACTCTATCCCAGCCAGCGCCTCTCCCAGGCCCAGATGCTGCGCGAGCTCAACATGCTGAGCTACAAGCAGGTGCGCCAGCCCCACACCCCGGGCGAGTATGCAGTGAGCGGCAACCGCATCGAGCTTATCCGCCGGCCGTTCGAATTCCATGACGGAGCCGATGCCGCCCGTGGCCTGCGCCTCACCTTCAACGGCGCGCGGCTGGAGGGGATCCAGTCGCTGGAGAACCAGCGTCAGCTCGGCTACGCCCAGATGGACCCGGTGCTGCTCGATCGCCTCAACACCGAGGATCGGGAGGACCGCCTGCTGGTGCGCATCGCCGAGGTGCCGGACAGCCTGCTGATCACTCTGCTCACCACCGAAGATCGCGACTTCTACCAGCACGGCGGCGTCTCGCCGGTGGCCATCATGCGCGCCATGGCGGCCAACCTGCTGGCGGGTCGCACTGTGCAGGGGGAGTACCCTGACCCAGCAGCTGGCCAAGAACTTCTTCCTGACCCGGGAGCGGAGCCTGTGGCGCAAGGCGCAGGAAGCCTACATGGCGGTGCTGATCGACTATCGCTACAGCAAGGACGAGATCCTGGAGGCCTACCTCAACGAGGTCTATCTGGGGCAGAACTTCTCCCAGGGGGTCTATGGCTTCGGGCTCGCCTCCTACTTCTACTTCGGCATTCCGGTCAACGAGCTGGACATCGATCAGGTGGCCCTGCTGGTGGGCATGGTGAAGGGCCCCTCCTATTACGATCCCTGGCGCTTCCCGGAGCGGGCCAAGGCGCGTCGTGATCTGGTGCTCAAGCTGCTGATGGATCACGGCAGCCTGCAACCGGCCGAGTATGAGCTCGCCAGCAAGCAGCCCCTTGGCATCATTACCCGCGGCCAGATGAGCTATGGCCGCACTCCGGCCTTCATGGGCCTGCTCAAGCGGGAGATCCAGAGCCGCTTCGGTCCGGATCTGCTCAAGCAGTCCGGCCTCAAGATCTTCACCAGTCTGGATCCCATCGCCCAGCACGCCGCCGAGCAGGCGGTGGAGTCGGGTCTGGCCCAGATCGAGAAGCTGCGCGGCAAGAAGAAGCTGGAAGCGGCCATGGTGGTCTCCGACTGGCACAAGGGCGAGGTGGTGGCCATGGTGGGCGGCCGGGATCCGCGCTACGCCGGCTTCAACCGGGCGCTGGATGCCCGTCGCCAGATAGGCTCCCTGGTCAAGCCCGCGGTCTACCTGACCGGCCTCTCCAACGGCCTGACCCTGGGCACGCCGCTCAAGGACCAGCCGATCCGCATTCGCGGCAAGGATGGCCAGATCTGGACCCCGCAAAACTACGATCGCAAGTTCCGCCAGAGCGTGCCGCTGATGGATGCGCTGGCCAGCTCTCTCAACGTGCCGACCGTCAATCTGGGGCTGCAGGTGGGGCTGGACAAGGTGGTGGACACCCTGCACAAGCTGGGGGTGGAGCAGGAAATCCAGCCCTATCCCTCATTGGTGCTGGGGGCGGTGGCGCTCTCGCCGATGGAGGTGAACCAGATGTACCTGCCCATCGCCAACCAGGGGCTGACCCAGCCGCTGTCGGCGATCCGGGCGGTGGTCAACAGCGACGGCAGCAAGCTCTATCAGCATGACGAAGCAGCCAAGCGGGTGACCGATGAGCAGGCCAGCTGGCTGACCCTGTTCGCCATGACCAAGACGGTGAGCCAGGGCACGGCGCGCGCGCTCGGTGCCAAGTTCCCCGGCACCACCATGGCGGCCAAGACGGGCACCACCAACGAGCTGCGCGACTCCTGGTTCACCGGGCTCGACAACAACGAGCTGGTCAGCATCTGGGTCGGTCGCGACGACAACACCCCGGCCGGCCTGACCGGTGCCAGCGGTGCTCTGCAGCTGTTCAGCGGCTACATGAGTCAGCGTGGGGTCAACAGCCTGGCCATGAACATGCCGCAAGGGGTGAGCTGGGCCAGCTTCTCCCGCGCCAGCGGCACCCGGGTCACCAGCGACTGCCCGGGCAGTCTGCAGGTGCCGGCCAAGCTGGCCGGGCTGGCCGAGCCCATGGGCTGCGCCAGCCCGGTGTCCAGCCCGGCCAATGCGCTGGACAACTGGTTCAACGGTTTCTTCAACTGACCGCAGCGGGCAGCTCAGGCTGCCCGCTTGCCCGGAGTGCTTATGTCACATCCCCTGTTCGATGCCATTCACCACGTGGCCATCATTGCCAGCGATTATGCGCGCTCGCGCCACTTCTACCACCAGGTGCTGGGGCTGCCCATCATTGCCGAGACGCTGCGCGAGGAGCGCCAGTCGTGGAAGCTGGATCTGGCGCTGCCGGACGGCAGCCAGCTGGAGCTGTTCAGCTTCCCGGCGCCGCCGCCGCGCCCCTTCCGGCCGGAGGCGTGCGGCTTGCGCCACCTGGCCTTTCGGGTCGCTGAGCTCGACCGGGTCATCGCCCATCTGCAGGGTCATGGTGTCGAGGTGGAGCCGGTGCGGGTGGATGAGCTGACCGGCAAGCGCTTTACCTTCTTCGCCGACCCCGACGGCTTGCCGCTGGAGCTCTACGAAGCGGGCCGCTGAGGCAGACCTGCCGCAAGCCTGCATTGCCCCCATAAAGAGCAGAAGCCGCCCGGTTAGCCGGGCGGCTTCTTTTCATGGTGTGCAGTGCGTGAGGGGGTGATCAGGCGGTGGTGAGCAGGGTGACCGCGACGGCCATCACCAGCATGCCGACCCAGCCGATGGGCTTGAGCCGCTCGCCAAACAGCAGCAAGCCACCGAGGGCGGTGCCCAGAATGCCGATGGCACCCCAGGTGGCGTAGGCCACGGCCAGATCGATCTTGCCGGTGCTCACCGCTTCCGACAGCAGGGTGAAGGCACACAGCACCAGCAGGATGCCGAGAAATCCCCAGCCTTTGTGACGAAAACCAACCGAGCGGTTGATCGCCATGTTTGCGCCGATATCCAGCAGTGCCGCCCCCAGTACGATGATCAACGGGTGCATACGGCCTCCTTGGCAGCGCCAAGGCAGCGAGTACTGCCAGTACCTGCGGCCGGTTTGTCATGGGCAGCGCCAAGACGGCGGGTGCTGCTGGTGCCTGCGGTCGGTTCGTCATGGGCAGTACCAAGGCGGCGGATGCTGCCGGTGTCCGCAGTCGGTTCATCATGGGTTTCACCCATTGTCACCAGAACAATACCCACTATGGCCAGCGCCAGTCCGATCAACTCCTGAGCATTCAGGTGGTAGTCGAGGAAGAGTACGGAGACGACGGTGATCAGCGCGATCCCCAGCCCCTCCCAGAGCGCGAAGGCAATACCAATGGAGATTGTTTTGGCGGCTTTGGCCAACAACAGATAAGAGAAGGAGATGAGCAGCCACATCGGCAGATAGTTGAGCCAGCCGGCCTCGTTCTCCGGGATCATGGCCATGCTGGAGGTCCCGGCGACCTCGGTCAGGATGGCGCCCGTCAGGAAGATGCGGGCCAGAAGCATGCGATTGAATAACATAAAATGTCCTTTTGTTGCTGCGACGGGGCCATGATAGCCGCAGCTTGCTCAGGCGGCAGAATCGCTGAGCGTCGACAATTCAGACGCTGACGGTTTGCCTTGCTAGAAGAGGGCAAGGTAAGGTGAATATCGGATACCCAGCTCACGACCCAGATCATGAAGCTCTACCAGATACAACTCTTTGTGGAATCAGCCAGCAGTGGCTCCATTGCCAATACGGCGCGCCGGCTTGGCAAGAGTCGCAGCGCAGTCAGCACGGCGATAGCGGCGCTTGAGGTTGAGCTTGGCGTCGAACTTTTTGAACGAGGCGCCAACCAGAGCCGATTGACCGAGATTGGCGAGCAGGTGCTGGATGACTGCAAGCGGCTGCTGCAGGCCGCCAACAGCCTCAAACTCAAGTGCGAACACTACGCCTCCGGTGCCGAGGTGGCGCTGCGGGTGGCGCGGGATGACGCCATTCCCGAGGCGGTGTGGCGGGAGATGCTGGGGGCGCTGCGCCACCAGTTTCCCGGCACCAGCATCTCGCTGGTGCTGGCCTCGCCACCGGAGCTGCCCGCGCTGGTGGAGGAGGGGTTTGTCGACGCCGCCTTCGGCCTCATCACCGAGGAGCAGGAGCGCAGCGGTCTCAACATCGAGGTGCTCAACCCGATCCGCACCCTGATGGTGGTGGCCCCGAGCCACCCGCTGGCCAGCCTGAAGCGGGTATTGCAGCAGGATCTAACCGGTCATACCCAGGTCACCCTCTCCTATGTGGACGAATTTTCGGTCAAGAGCCTGTTGCCCATCGGCGGGCACCACATCGGGCTGTCGAGCTTCGAGCTGATGCGCGATGCGGTGCTCGACGGCCTCGGCTGGGCCGTGCTGCCGTCGCCGCTGATCCAGAGCCAGCTGCGGCAAGGGGAGCTGCTGACCTTGAAGCACAAGTTCAGGCTGCAGTGGCGTGACTACGGCGTCTATCTGTCGGAAAATGCCTATCACGGCAAGGTGTTGGCCTGGCTGAGGAAGGCAATCCAGGCCTATCTCGAACCGTTCGAATAAGCCGGCCGGCACTGGGCGGGCACGAGGGGGCAAGTGCAGGGGCTTGTGATCCATCGCTCCCTGATGGTACATACTGTCAGTACCCTCATGCAGCGCCTGGAGGCGTGAACGATATGAGCAGTGCCCAAGACAAGGACGAGCTCTGGCTGGATGACGACATCATCGAGCTGGATGACGATGAGGCCGTGGTAACCAAAGCGATCAACCCCTGGCAGGTGTTGATCGTCGATGATGAGCCGGACATTCATCATGCCACCCGGCTGGCACTTTCCAACATTCAGTACAAATCCCGCCCGCTTGAACTGCTCAACGCCTACAGCGGCGCCGAAGCGGCCCGCATGCTGCTGGCCAACCCGCGCATCGCCTTGATCCTGCTTGACGTGGTGATGGAGACCGAGGATGCCGGCCTGCGGCTGGTGCACCAGATCCGCAACGAGATGCATAACAGCCTGGTGCGCATCGTGCTGCGTACCGGCCAGCCGGGGCAGGCCCCGGAGCAGCGGGTGATCCTCGATTACGACATCAACGACTACAAGACCAAGACCGAGCTGACGGTGCAGAAGCTCTATACCACCGTCATCGCCTCCCTGCGCTCCTACGAGACCCTCTGCGCCATCGACAAGAGCCGGCAGGGGCTCGGCAAGATACTGGAGGGGGCGGGGGATCTCTATCATCTGCATTCGCTGCGGGAATTTGCATCCGGCGTGCTCAAGCAGATCAGCGCCATTCTCGACGTGGGCACCGAAGGCGCCATCTGCGCCGAGCGCCGGCCCGGCTCGCAGGAGCTGGAGATACTGGCTGCCACCGGCGACTATGAATCCCTGCTGAGCGATGTGCCGCTCAGTACCTTCCCGGCCCTGCACGACTCGGTGATGAGTGCGCTCACCAACCGCTGCAACCGCTTCGAGCATCCCCAGGATGCGCTTTATATTGCGGCCCAGAACGGGCGCGAGTTCGTGCTCAATTTCACCCCCACCCAGCCGCTCGACCCGCTCGAGTGCGACCTGCTGGACGTGTTCTGTCAGCGCATTTCGGCGGCGTACGACAACCTCTATCTCTACAACCAGCTGCTGCGGGCCCAGGAAGCGACCGTGGTGGCACTGGCGGCGCTGGCGGAGTTCCGCGATTCGGATACCGGCGATCACGTGCTGAGGGTGCAGAAGCTCTCCGATGCCATCGTGGCCGAGCTGCAGCAGGCGGGGGTCTATCCCGATGAACTGACGCCGGGCTTTGTCGACATGATCGGCATGGCCAGCATACTGCACGACGTGGGCAAGGTGGGCACGCCGGACCACATCCTGCACAAGCCGGGCCGGTTCGAACCGGATGAGCGAGCCATCATGGAGCAGCACGCGGACATCGGCGCCAGCATATTGCACAAGGCGGGGGAGATGGTGGAGGGGACCAGCTATCTGTCGCTGGGGGCCGAGATTGCTCGTGGTCACCATGAACACTTTGATGGCAAGGGTTATCCGGAGCAGCTGGCCGGCCAGCAGATCCCGCTGTCGGCCCGTATCGTGGCCGTGGTCGACGTGTTCGATGCCCTGCTCAGCAAGCGTCCCTACAAGGAGCCCTGGTCGCTGGCCCAGACCATGGAATATATCCAGTCACGCTCCGGCAGCCAGTTCGATCCCCAGGTGGTGCTGGCGCTCCAGCGTTTGGTGAGCCAGTCGCGGCTGCCATACGAGCTGTGACACTGGCCGGAAACAACAAAGGGGCCATTGGCCCCTTTGTTGTTTCCGTCTGCCTGAGCCACCGCGTCGGTTTCGTCAGCGCGGCGCGTAGCGTGTTCGGGGCTGCTGCCGGTGAAACGGCAACAACACCAAGCTAAGCAGCAGATCGCCAAGCAGGGCTGCCAGCAGGCCTGCCGCCATGCCGCAGACGATGGCGGCCTGCTTGAGCGGCACCATGTAGCTGTAGTTTTGCAGGGTATCCTGCCAGAGCTGGGGCTCGGCGCGCAGCAGCAGGTGGGAAAGTTGCCGGTACCAGGGATGGTGCTTGTAGATGTTCTCCTGCTGCAGGGTCTGGCGCTGGCTGACCAGCAACTGCAGGCTGGCTGCATCCTTGGCGAATACCGGATCCGGGTTGATGCGGTAGTGGTTGACCAGGGCCGTCAGATCGCCGTCGAAGTGCTGATCCGCCGTCTCCTGAAAAGGGGCCAAGCTGAGACTGGCCTGCTGCAGGCGGGCATCCAGCCGCTGGTAGTAGAGGTCGATCAGACCCGGGATCTGCACGCCGGCCAGCAGGCCCAGGGCAAACAACATCATCCGAAGGTAGCTGCGCATAGCTCTCGTCATCTCGCGAAATAGAGGGACTCCATACTAGCCGCAAGGCTGCAACAGGCCAAGCCGGCAGGGGACGCGCCGACTTTCCGGATAGGAGGCATGACGCCTTCCTCCCCCGTTTGTGTGATTCACGTCACTATTTTTATGCTTTAAAATACGGGCCCATTTTTCGGGGAGGAGAGTTCGTATGCGCAAATTTATACCCTGTTATCTGTTGGGTGGTCTCATCGCCATCAGTTGGGCTGCTCTGCCCGAGCACGGTCCCTGGGATCAGTGGGATCTCGCCGTCTTCCATCTGGTCAATGGCTGGCTGGGTCAGGCCCAGTGGTGGGCAAATCTGGTGGCCGTGACCAACAACCGGCTGTTCGATCTGGCGGTGCTCTCCTGCATGGGGCTGATCCTCTCTCGCTGCTTCTGGCGTGCGGACGAGCAGGGACGCCGCCGGCTGGTGGCCATGGGGATCGTCATGCTGCTGGGGGCCCTGGTGATCAACCAGTTCGGTCATCTGCTGCCGGTCAGTCGGCCCAGCCCGACCCTGACGGTGGCGGACGCGCTGCGGGTGACCCAGCTCAGCGGGATCCCGACCAAGGACTCCTCCAGCGACAGCTTCCCCGGCGATCACGCCCTGTTCCTGATGATCTTCGCCGGCTTTGCCCTGCGCCATCTGCCGCGCTGGGCCGGGGTGACCGCGCTGCTGATGGTGCCGCTGTTCTCGGCGCCCCGCATCCTCTCCGGTGCTCACTGGCTGACGGATGTCTATGTGGGGGCCCTGTCGCTGACCCTGCTCTGCCTGCCGCTGTTGTTGTTGACCGGGCTGTCGGATGCGCTGATCGGCTGGATTGCCCAGCGACTGCCACGCCTGCCGGGTTGGCAGTGGCTGGCGGGCAAAACGCCGGCGAGTCAGCAATAAAAAAGAAGGTCGGTGCATACCGGCCTTCTTTTTGGCTACTTCCCGCCGGTGACTGTGGTCGTCGCGAAATGACCATGACTACCACCGGTGGCCCCAGGCCTGCTGGCCCTCATAGACAAGTATTAGCAGATTCGTTCGGGCGTGCTCGTCATGACTTTCTCCAGATAATCGTTTGCATGGGCTGAATGCTTGATCCTGACCAAGATTTTTTATTTTTGCTGCCTTAGAATCGCCGCCCGTTGCTGGAGAATTCTGTATGTTAATTAATCTTTTGCGCCTGATATTCATCATCTGCGCTCTGGTGTTCATCTTCATGCTGGTACGGGCCTGGTGGCACAAACGGCAACAGGGGAGGCTGGAGTCGACCCCCTTCTGGCCGGTGGCGGCCATCGGTTTTGTCGCCAATTTTCTCGATACCCTGGGGGTTGGTAGCTTCGCGGTGAAGACTGCTTGCTACAAGCAGTTCAAGCTGATCGACGATCGGCTGCTGCCGGGCACCCTCAACGGCCAGTGCGTGTTGCCGACGGTCACCCAGTCGCTGATTTTCATCGGCGCCGTGCAGGTGGATCCGCTCACCCTCATCGGCATGATGGTGGCCGCGGCCGCCGGGGCTGCCTGGGGGGCGCGCCACGTCGCCTCGTTCGATCGCCAGACCATCCGGCTGGTGATGGCGGTCTCCCTGCTGGTGGTGGCCGGCCTCATCTTCGCGGGTCTGCTTGGGCTGTTCCCCCTCGGTGGCGACGCCATGGGGCTGACCGGTTACAAGCTCGGGATCGCGCTGCTCGGCAACTTCATCTTCGGCGTGCTGATGAACGTGGGCATCGGCCTGTTCGCCCCCTGCATGACCCTGGTCTATCTGCTCGGCATGAATCCGCTGGCGGCGTTTCCCATCATGATGGGCTCCACCGCCGTGCTCAGCGTCTTCTCGGCAGGCACCTTCATCCGCAAAGGAGCCTTCGACGCCAAGGCGGTGCTGGCGGTGGCCATCTTCGGCCCTGTCGGCGTGGTGCTGGCGGCCATACTGGTCAAATCCATGGACATGGCGATGCTCAAATGGCTGGTGGCCTTCATCGTCATCTATACCTCCTGGACCATGTACGCCTCCTGGCGGGCGGCGCGGAGGGCGCCACAACCCCGGCTGGCAGAGGTCGCAGGCTAGCCTGCACCAGTGCCGCTTCGGCCCTGGCCCCCAGAAACACATAGAGCCCGAGGGCTAGCAGCAGCCCCACGGCGCACCCCATCACACCCACCGCCGGCCAGAGCAGTTCGCTCTGACCGAGCGAGCCCTTGAACAGCAACAGCAGCCCCTCGATGGAGACCGCGATCAAGATGGCGGCGATGAAGCGGGTAATGGTGCGGCGAATGGCGCTGTGGCGAAAGATGTCCTTATGCAGCAGCACCTCCTCTTCCAGAATGGTCTTGCCCAAGTCGAATACCGCCAGCGCCAGGGTCAGGAAGATGATGGCGCTGAAGGCCCCCAATCGGTTCTGCTGCGCCCCGCACAGCAGCAGATAGAGTTGCTCCAGCCCGTGCCAGATGAGCGTCGCGACGATCAGAAACAGCGCCAGACTCAGCACCACATAAACCCCCTTGAACCAGGGCATGGCCCGGCGTCGCTCCCTGTCCCCCATCAGCCAGGCGATGAGTTGGTTCAGGCAGAGAGTCAGCTCACGGCCTTGGCCTCTCACGATTAGATGCAAACGGGCTTGCGGCGCCGGCACCGGTGGCAGGATCTCGAGCGGTTCCCGGCTGGGAGCCTGGTTCAGGATGAAGGGATAACTGCTGAGTGAATCGGGTGATGCCGTGAGCAGCCCCAGCAGCAGGGGGGCCAGTTCGGCTTCGTACTCCTGATAGCGTCGCAGCACATCGATGGGGCTCATTTCCGCCATATACACCTCGCTCAAACGGGCTTGCATCCAACTTGCAGGGTGCAAATTGTGGGCCCGTTTTATGACGGATAGAGGGGCGGGATATGCACCATTTGGTGACAGCGCCGTGTCATTTGCACAAATGCTGCACCAACATCGGGCGTACCGGGGGAGGCCGAAGGGCGCCGAAGCGGCAATGAAAAAGGGCCCGTGAAGGGCCCTTTTGCGACAAGCGGCGGCTTAGCCGGCCAGCTTGGCGAAGCTGCGCTCGGCGGCGGCCAGAGTGTGTTCAATCTCCTTGTCGCCGTGTGCCAGCGACAGGAAGCCCGCCTCGTAGGCGCTCGGCGCCAGATAGACGCCCTCTTCCAGCATCAGGTGATAGAAGCGCTTGAAGCGTTCCATGTCACAGCGAGTGACCTGCTCGTAGCGGGTGATCTCGGACTCGTCGGTGAAGAAGAAGCCGAACATGCCACCCACGTAGTTGATGGCAAGCGGGATACCGTGCCTGGCGGCGGCCGCTTTGAGCCCCTCGGCAACCCGGGCGGTCTTGGCGCTCAGCTGCTCATAGAGGCCCGGCTCCAGCAGCAGATCCAGCATGGTTAGGCCGGCGGCCATGGCCACCGGGTTGCCGGAGAGAGTGCCTGCCTGATAGACGGGGCCGGTCGGGGCGATGTGCTGCATCACCTTCTTCTTGCCGCCGAAGGCGCCGACCGGCATGCCGGCACCGATGATCTTGCCGAGGGTGGTGAGATCCGGGTCGATGTTATAGTGGCCCTGGGCACCGCGCAGGGAGACACGAAAGCCGGTCATCACCTCATCCAGGATCAGCAGGGCGCCGAACTCGTCACAGATGGTGCGCAGCCCTTCCAGGAAGCCGGGTACCGGCGGGATGCAGTTCATGTTGCCGGCCACCGGCTCGACGATGATACAGGCGATCTCGCTGCCGTACTGGGTAAAGGCTTCGCGCACCGAGTCCAGATCGTTAAAGACACAGGTGAGAGTGTGCTTGGCAAAGTCGGCCGGGACGCCCGGGCTGTTGGGCTGACCCAGGGTCAGGGCGCCGGAGCCGGCCTTGACCAGCAGGGAGTCGGCGTGGCCGTGGTAGCAGCCTTCGAACTTGACAATCTTGTCGCGACCGGTGTAGCCGCGGGCCAGCCGGATGGCGCTCATGGTCGCCTCGGTGCCGGAGTTGACCATCCGCACCTGTTCCATGGAGGGCACGATCTGGCGCACCTTCTCGGCCATCAGCACTTCGATCTCGGTCGGGGCGCCGTAGCTCAGCCCTTTCTCCACCGCCTTGATGACGGCGGCCTTGATGGCCGGGTGGTTGTGACCCAGCAGCATGGGGCCCCAGGAACCGATGTAATCCACATAGGCCTGGCCATCCACGTCATAGAGGTAGGCGCCATCGGCGTGATCGATGAAGCGGGGTGTGCCGCCGACCCCATTGAAGGCGCGGACCGGTGAGTTGACGCCGCCCGGAATGGTCTGGCGGGCCTGTTCAAACAGCTGATCTGATTTTGACATGGATCATCCTTAATGGGATTTTGGTCGTCACACAGGCGCAGGTGGCCGATTGCGGCTCGGCAGTCAGGGGACGCTGGAGTATGCTTGCGCTCTTGACCCCGGCCAAGGACTGCCCCGTGTTAAATGAAACGGGCCGACTATAGCAGAAAGGCCCGGTGCTGGGCAGCCGGACAGCAGGCCGGATGATCGTCACCTCCGTCAGCAAACGAATGTGGTTTTTTCATGTCGCAACAAGCTCTCTCCTCCTCAGAACCGCTCTCGCCTCCCCGCGGCCCCGTCCTGCGGCGGATCATTCATCAAGACAAGATGCCCCTGCTGGTGCTGCTGTTGGCGGCACTGGTCGGCACCCTGGCCGGGTTGGTCTGCGGACTGTTCGAGTCCGGCGTGCACTGGCTGGCACAGCAGCGTGTCGACCTGCTGGCCGATCGCCCTTGGTGGCAGCTCGGCCTGCTCGGCTTTGGCTTCAGCGCCTTGCTGGGTTGCATTGGCTATTTCCTGACCCATACTTTTGCACCCGAGGCGGGTGGTTCGGGCATTCCCGAGATTGAGGGGGCCATGGACGAGCTGCGCCCGGTACGCTGGTGGCGGGTGTTGCCGGTCAAGTTCTTCGGTGGCATCTGCACCCTGAGCTCCGGCATGGTGCTGGGGCGGGAAGGACCTTCGGTGCAGATCGGCGGCAACCTCGGCAAGATGGTGGCGGATCTCTTCCGGCTGCCGAAGGAGCATGGCCACGCCCTGCTGGCAGCTGGGGCGGCCGGCGGTCTGGCCGCAGCCTTCAATGCGCCGCTGGCGGGGATCCTGTTTGTGATGGAGGAGATGCGCCCGCAGTTTCGCTACTCCTTTCTGGCCATCAAGGCGGTGGGCATCTCCGCCATCATGGCGACCTTGATGCTGCAGAACATGAAGGGGCAGGGGGCGGTGATCAGCTTGCCTCACTATGACGCGCCGGCCCTGAGGGCGCTCTGGTTGTTCCTCTTCATGGGGGCCGCTTTCGGCGTGCTGGGTTTTGTCTTCAACAAGCTGGTGCTGGCCTGTCAGGATGGTTATCTGGCGCTGCATCAAAACAAGCGCCATCGTTTTGTGGCCATCGGGACGCTGGTGGCGGGGACTTTCGGCGTGCTGTCGCTGGTTGCCCCGGCGGTGACCGGTGGCGGTACCGAGCTCATCCCCCATCTGATGGGCGGGGAGTATGCGATGGCCACCCTGTTCCTCATCTTCTCCATCCGGCTGGTGGCTACCCTGGTCTGTTTCTGCTCCGGCGCACCGGGTGGGGTGTTTGCCCCGACCCTGGCGCTGGGCACCCTGTTCGGGGTGGTGTTCGGCCACCTGTTTCATGCGGCCTTCCCGGAGCTGGGCATCGAGCCTGGCGCCTTTGCCATTGCCGGTATGGGCGCGCTGTTTGCCGCCACCGTGCGTGCTCCCATCACGGGGATCGTGCTGGTGACCGAGATGACCGATAACTATCAGCTGATCCTGCCCATGATGATCACCACGGTCGGTGCGACCCTGGTGGCTCAGTGGTTGGGGGGCCGCCCGATTTATTCCCAGATCCTCGAGCGAACTTTACGGCTTGCTGCGCGTCAAAAGCGGGGAGAAAGCGGCATCACCGCCGGTTAACCCTTTGTCTGCCGGCCTGAATCTGCTTGAGTCGCGTATAGTGAAGGGAGCGTGGCCGCAGTATGCGTAGTAACAAAAGAGGCCTTATGTCCCAGATAGTGAAGTGGTTGGCGGTGCTAATGGTGGGGGCGCTCATCGGCTATTTCGTCGGTAATCGCCAGGAGCTGGCCCAGAGCAGCCTGCTGACGGTGCAGCAGGAGACGCTGGAGCGTCAAGGCAAGGCCATCGGCCAGCTCAAGAGCGAGCTTGGCATCAAGGAGACGCTGCTGGCTACCCAAAAGGCGGCGTTCGAGCAGTTGCAGCAGACGCTCAGGGATCAGGAAGCCCAGGTACAGGAACAGAAGCGCCAGCTGGCCTTCTTCGAGCGGATCATGCGCCCCACCGGCGAGCAGGTGGGGGTAGTGATCGACAACCTCACCCTGCAGGAGACCAGTATCCCCGGCCGTTATCACTATCGGCTGGCGTTGACTCAGCCTGCCAAGAAGCGCGAACTGTTTCGCGGTCAGGTACAGATAAAGGTGGAAGGCAGTCAAGGCGACAAGCCCAGAACACTCGGCAGCCGCGAGCTGGGTATGAAGGTGGGGGAGGGGCGCTATGCGTTGCGTTACTTCCAGCTGCTGGAAGGCAACTGGCAGTTGCCGGAAGGCTTTGTACCGGATCGGGTACGGGTCACCATCAGCAAGGATGGCCGGCAACCGGCTCAGGAGCTGCTGGCTGAATGGGGCGAGGTAATCAAGCCGCTGGTGGTCGCTCCACCGGCACCCGTGCCGGCTGCACAGTAAGAAGCTTGGTGAATACTTGAACTGAATGGTCGGGTATTGGATAATTTCGCGGTTTCCATGTTTGTGGATTTAACGGTTGTGAGGTCAGTAATGAGTGCAGTAGCAGAAGCCCCGTTGCCTATCCAGATGACGGATGCGGCAGCCAACAAGGTGAAGACCCTGATCACCGAAGAAGAAAATCCCGAGCTCAAGCTGCGGGTGTACATCACGGGCGGTGGCTGCTCCGGTTTCCAGTATGGTTTCACCTTCGATGAGAAGATCAACGAAGGGGATACCGTGGTCGAGAAGAGCGGGGTCACCATGGTGATCGATCCCATGAGCCTGCAGTATCTGGTTGGCGGCAGCGTGGATTACACCGAAGGTCTGGAAGGCTCCCGCTTCACCGTGACCAACCCCAATGCC